>CAXXGA010000004.1:0-63189 GCA_963678585.2 Breoghania sp. | reverse complement strand
TGGGCGGTCTCGACGCCAAGGCGGTGGTCGATGCGCTGGGCCGTCACCGCAAGTATCTGCGCGGCCAGGTCGCCCGCCGCATGACCATGAAGTTCATGCCCGAACTTCATTTCCGCCTCGATACGCGCTTCGACGACGACGACCGCATCACCCAGCTTCTTCACCGCCCCGAAGTGGCGCGGGATCTGGATGAGGACGCGGCGGACGGCGACGAAACCGACACCGAAAACGAAGCATGACGGCAGGGCCGCGGGGCTGAAACGGTCCTGCGGTCACCGCTATCGCGGTTGCGCGTTCCGCGCACCCCGACAAGGAGCTTTGCGTCCCCGCCCCCAGCGGACGGGCAGGGTCCGGCCCATTTTTCCTGAAGTCCCACGATCAGATTCCGGCGGTCCGTCCGCCCCAGACAACAAGCGGCATCCATGAAGCGGCAGCAGCAGAAGAAGCGTCCCAAGTTCGATATCGATGGCTGGCTCGTCCTCGACAAGCCCATCGGCCTCACCTCCAACGACGCGCTTTCGCGGCTGAAACGGCTGTTCCATCCCAAGAAGGTCGGCCATGCGGGCACGCTCGACCCCGCCGCCTCCGGTTGCCTGCCGATTGCTTTCGGCGAGGCGACCAAGACGGTTCCCTATGTCATGGACGGCCGCAAGGTCTATCGCTTCGCCGTGCGCTGGGGCGAGGAGACGGATACCGACGACACCGAAGGCACGGTGATCGACACCTCCGACGTGCGTCCCGCGGTGGACGAGATCCGCGAGATCCTTCCGGAATTCACCGGCACCATAGAGCAGATCCCGCCGAAATTCTCCGCCATCAAGATCGGCGGAGAACGTGCCTACGATCTTGCCCGCGAGGGGGCCGAGGTGGAACTGCAGGCCCGCGAGATCGACGTGCACCGCCTCGACCTCGTCGAGACGCCGGATGCCGATACCGCCGTTTTCGAGACCGAATGCGGCAAGGGTACCTATGTGCGCGCGCTGGCGCGGGACATGGGCCGCCGCCTTGGCACCTGCGGTCACGTGGTGGAGCTGCGCCGCCTGCTGGTCGGTCCTTTCGGCGAAGAGGACATGGTCACGCTGGAAGAGCTGGGGCAAGCGGTGGAAGAGGCGGAAACGCCGGTCGCAGCCGCCATGGAAGAGCTGATGCCGGTGGAAACCGCGCTTGAGGCTCTGACGGAAGTCGCGGTCAACCGCAACGACGAGGCGCGCCTGCGTCGCGGGCAGGGCATTCTCATGCGTGGTCGCGATGCGCCGGTTCTGGGCGGTGAGGTCTATGTCACCTGTCAGGGCCGTCTGGTCGCCATTTGCACCGCGGAACGCGGCGAACTGAAGCCGCGCCGGGTCTTCATGATAGGCTCTGAAAGCCAGAGCTGAGCCCGCTTCAGGCTCCACGCGCGCCTGAGCGCACCAGCAGGTCGGTATCGGGCGAAAAACGCGCCTCCATCGGCAACAGGGCCGCGCCCATGACGCGTGCCATGGGGCCGATGCTGCCCGCCACCACCTCGGCGGGCGAAAGGCCGGAGCGGTTGAACCGGCTGAGACCCGTCTCCAGCGCCTCGGCAATCCGGTCCCGCCAGGCGGCCGGGATCAACCCGTCCACCACCACAGCCTGAAAATCGATGATGGACAGCCCGGCGACGACCGCGCGGGCGAATTCCGGCATGGCCGCCTCCAGCCAGTCCTCGAAAATCGGCGTGCTCTCTTCAACGCGCTTGCCGAGCCTGAGAACATCCTGCGCATCGAAACCGGCGGCCGTAAGGGCGCGTTCCAGGTACAGCCCCGAAGCGCGATGAATGAGCTGGTCGGCCCCGCCCTGCCCAGTCGGGGCGCTCGTGGGCATGGAGCCGATGGCCCCGGCATTGGCCTGCTCGCCCGCATAGAGCTTGCCGTCCAGAACCACGCCGCCGCCGATGAACGTGCCGAGATAGAC
Source organism: Breoghania sp. (assembly GCA_963678585.2). Classification (GTDB taxonomy): domain Bacteria; phylum Pseudomonadota; class Alphaproteobacteria; order Rhizobiales; family Stappiaceae; genus Breoghania. The sequence goes on along the minus strand of CAXXGA010000004.1, from coordinate 61,257 downwards.
ATAGAGCGCGCTGCGCGTGGTGATCCCGGTCCCTGCGATCATCTCCGCCGCGCAGGCCGCGGTGGCGTCGTTGTAAAGGCTGATCGGCAGGTCCGTCGCCTTGGCCAGAGCGCCGCGGATATCGAGGCTGCGCCAGCCGTCGAGCGCGCCCGGCTCCAGCCCCAGTTCCACCGCCCAGGCCTCGATTTCGCCGGGCATGGCGATGCCGATTCCGACGACACGCTCGCGGGCCTGCGTGTCGAGAAGGGCGAGTAACTCGCCGATCTGGTCGAGCACCATGGCTTGCGTGGGCTCCGGCACGGGAGCGGGGAACCCCTTCCTGCGGGTGGCGATGATCTCGCCGGTGAGATTGACCAGAATGGCTTCGGTGGAATGCCGCCCGATCTTCACGCCCAGCGAATAGGCCCCGTCCGGATTGGGCGCGATGGGGGTGGAAGGCTGGCCGACCTGTCCGCGGATCTTGTCGCGCTTGACCACCAGCCCGTCCTCGATCAGACGGCTGACGATGACGGAAGACGCCTGACCGGAGAGCCCGGTCTCGCGCGCGATCTCGGCGCGCGACAAGGCCCCGTGACGGCGCAGGGCCGCCATGATCAGCCGCTCGTTATAGGCGCGTAAGCCCGCCGTATCTCCGCCCCGCATGACGCCCTCCGTATAGCCGGTCTTCCACCGGACGTGCCTTGGCGGCCATGTTAGACGCCAATTAATACCAAAATCAAAGTGAGTTATTTATTGACAAGAGCCCCGCAATGTGGCGCAGCTGCGCTACCGGAAGGCCTTCGGGTGGACGGCGTTCCAAGCATTCGCCAAGTGGAGGCCGGGAGAACAGGATGGCGATGTCGCAAAGGCAGGTCTCGTCTGCGCCCTCGGGAAGGAGTCGCGTTACTATGCCCGCCTGCACCGAAAATATCCATCTTTCACCCGAACTGACTGAAAACGAGGAGGCACGCGCCTTCCGTTTCATGCTCCAATGGGCCGTCCGGAGATGACGAGGCAACGTGGCGCCGGAGAAGGCGCAATGGAGAACGGATTGTTTCTGGTTTGCGGCGAGGCCCTTTGGGATCTGTTTGCGAAAGAGGACGGCGACGGCCTCTCCTTCGACGCGCGCATCGGCGGCTCGCCCTTCAACGTGGCGGTGGGGCTGGCGCGGCTTGGCTTGCCGGCAGCGCTATTGACGGGGCTTTCCACCGACCCGCTCGGCGCGCGCCTGCATGACGCGCTCACCCGCGAGGGCGTGGCGACGGATTTTCTGCTGCGAACCTCGAAACCGACGACGCTGAGCCTTGTGGATCTCGGCCCCGACGGAAGCCCCGCCTATACGTTCTACGGCGAAGGCGCCGCCGACCGCGCGTTGGAGGCGGGCGGTCTGCCCGATCTGGAGAGCGGGCCCGGCGCGGCCGTCTGGGGCATCCATTTCGGTTCCTATTCGCTGGTCGTGGAGCCGGTCGCCTCCGCGTTGACGGCGCTAGCCGCGCGCGAAGCCGGACGCAGGCTGATCACGCTCGATCCCAATGTGCGCCTCAACGTGGAGCCCGACGCCGCCATCTGGCGTTCGCGCATCGAGGCCTTCGTGCGTCACGCCGATGTCGTCAAGGTGAGCGAGGAAGATCTCGACCTTCTCTATCCCGGCGAGCCGGTGGCGACGACGGTTTCCCGGTGGCGTGAGATGGGCGCGGGCATCGTGATCGTCACCCGTGGCGGCAAGGGCGTCCAGGCGCACGGCTGTGGCATGATGGTGGATGTGGACATCCGGCCCGTGACGGTCATTGACACTGTCGGCGCGGGCGACAGTTTCCAGTCAGCGCTGATTGCCGGTCTGGCGGAGCGCGGCGTGAGGGATCGGGCGGGTCTGGATGCGATCGATCGCGACAGGCTCGCAGACATCGTCGCCTTTGCCGTGGAAGCGGCGGCGATCACCTGTACGCGCCGGGGGGCCGACCTGCCCCGGCGCAGCGAACTGGCCGGCTATGGCGGCATGGAGGGTACTTGATGGTGGCGCGTATTGTCCCGGTTGATCCGTTCGATCTGGTGGTCTTCGGGGCCACGGGCGACCTTGCCCGGCGCAAGCTGATCCCGGCGCTTTACCATCGCATGCATGACGGCCAGATGCCGGAAGGGGCCCGGATCGTCGGGGTCGCGCGGGCGAAGATGGATCGCGACGCCTTCCGCCGGATGGCTGCCGAGGCGCTGGATGAATTCGGCGGCGAGGTCGCCAAGGACACGGAGATCCGCGACCGCTTCCTCCGGACCATCGATTACGTGCCGCTGGATGTGACCTCTCATGAGGGCTGGGATGCGCTGAAGGCGGCGCTTCCCGATGGCGAGGGCCGGGTGCGCGCTTTCTATCTCTCGGTCGCGCCGCGGTTCTTCGGCGATATCGCGCAAGGGGTCCACGAGGCCGGGCTGACGGACGCGCATTCGCGCATCGTCATCGAAAAGCCGCTCGGTCACGACCTCGCCTCCGCGCGCGAACTGAACGGCGTCTTTGCCGGTCATTTCGAGGAACACCAGATCTTCCGCATCGATCATTACCTCGGCAAGGAGACGGTGCAGAACCTGATGGCGTTGCGCTTCGCCAACGCCCTTTTCGAACCGTTGTGGAACGGCCGCCATATCGACCATGTCCAGATCACGGTGGCGGAGAAGGTTGGCGTGGAAGGCCGCGGGCCCTATTACGACGGCATCGGGGCCATGCGCGACATGGTGCAGAACCACCTGCTCCAGTTGCTGTGCCTCGTGGCGATGGAACCGCCCTCGCATTTCGAGCCCGATGCGGTGCGCGACGAAAAGCTGAAAGTGCTGCGCGCGCTTGCCCCGCTCACCGACCCGGACGCGCTGGTGCGCGGTCAATACGCCAACGGCCCCGGTTGCCCCTCCTATCTGGAAGACGCGGAGCGCGGGGCCAGCAACACCGAAACCTTCATCGCCCTGAAGGCGGAGGTTGCGAACTGGCGCTGGTCGGGCGTGCCCTTCTATCTGCGCACCGGAAAGCGCATGAAATCGCGGGTGTCCGAAGTGGCGGTGGTCTTCAAATGCGCGCCGCATTCGATCTTCCCGGCCGCCAGCGGGCGCGCGGCGCAAAACGTGCTCTCGCTCCGCCTTCAGCCCGACGAGGCGATCAAGCTTGGCATGACCATCAAGGAACCCGGCCCCGGCGGCATGCGCCTTGCGCCCGCCATCCTCGACATGACCTTCGCCGACAAGCTGGGGGCCTCCAACATGCGCATGCCGGATGCCTATGAACGGCTGGTGATGGACGTGATCCGGGGCGACCAGACGCTCTTCATGCGCGGCGACGAGGTGGAGGCGGCCTGGGCGTGGGTCGATGCGATCACCGCGCGCGTCGATGATGAACCGCCCGCGCTTTACGAGCCGGGTTCCGCAGGCCCCGACGATGCGCTTATGCTGATGCATCGCGACGGCCGTCGCTGGAGGGAGCTTGTGCAGCAATGACCCCGAAGATCCTCCATTATGTCTCCCGCGAGGCGCTGGCCGAAGGGCTCGCCGTGCAACTGGCGGCCCGCATGCGCGGCCTGATCGATGAACGCGGCCGCGCCCGCATCGCGGTCCCCGGCGGCACGACCCCCGGCCCCATGCTGGAACGTCTCGGTGCCGCCCGTCTCGATTGGGAAAAGGTCGTCGTCACGCTGAGCGATGAGCGCTGGGTGCCCGACGACAGCCCGCGCTCCAATGCAAGGCTTTTGAAGGAGACGCTGTTGAGCGGCCCGGCGGCGGAAGCCCGGTTCGAGCCGCTTTATGGCGGGACCCCGGAGCCGGAAGAGGGACTTTCCGAGGTCGGCGAAAGGCTGTTTGCCTCCGTCCTGCCGCTGGATATTGCGGTTCTCGGCATGGGCGCGGACATGCACACCGCCTCGCTTTTTCCAGAAGCCGAGGGGCTTGAAGCCGCTCTTGCGCCCGATGCGCCGCCGATCCTCGCAATCCGCGCCAAGGATCAGCCGGAGGCGCGCGTCACGCTGTCGGCCCGGGTTCTGCGCGGTGCGGGCGAGCGCCATATCCTGATTGCGGGCAAGGAAAAGATGGCGGCGCTTCAAGAAGCGCTGGCTGTCGGCGATCCGCTTGTTGCGCCCGTTTCAGCGGTGCTGGAGGGGGCGACGGTTCACTACGCCGAATAGGGCTCGAACGGGGCCCGGCGCAGAAGCAAAGACGCAGAAGCAAACCTGACAGACGCGGAGAGATCCGATGGATTCCACGATTACCGCCGTCACGAACCGCATTCGCGAGCGATCGAGAGAGAGCCGCGCCGCCTATCTGGAGCGTTGCCGCCGCGCCGCCGATGCGGGCCCTGCGCGCGCCCATCTCACTTGCGGAAATCTCGCCCATGTGACCGCGGCCTCCGGGCCCGACAAGCAGGCCATCGCGGAAGGCTCAAGCGGCAATATCGGCATCATCACGGCCTATAACGATATGCTGTCGGCGCACCAGCCCTTCGGGCGGTTTCCCGCTCTCATCAAGGAAGCCGCGCGCGCGGAAGGCGGCACGGCGCAGGTCGCAGGCGGGGTGCCCGCCATGTGCGACGGCGTCACGCAAGGCCAGCCCGGCATGGAACTGTCGCTCTTCTCGCGCGACGTGATCGCGCTCGCAGCCGGCGTCGCGCTCTCGCACAATTGCTTCGATGCTGCGATCTATCTGGGTGTTTGCGACAAGATCGTGCCGGGCCTCGTCATGGCGGCGGCGACCTTCGGCCATATCCCGGCGATCTTTGCCCCCGCAGGCCCCATGACCAGCGGTCTGCCAAATGACGAGAAGGCGAGGGTCCGCCAACGCTATGCGGCGGGCGAGATCGGGCGCGACGCCCTCTTGAGGGCGGAGATGGCGAGCTATCACGGGCCCGGCACCTGCACCTTCTACGGCACCGCCAATTCCAACCAGATGCTGATGGAATTCATGGGGCTGCACCTGCCGGGGGCAAGCTTCGTCAATCCCGGCACCCCCTTGCGCGATGCGCTGACCGCCGCCGCCGCCCGCCGGGCGCTGGCGATCACGGGGCGCGGCAATGCCTTCACCCCCGTTTGCGACGTGCTGGACGAACGCGCCTTCGTCAACGGCCTCGTCGGGCTCAACGCCACGGGCGGCTCCACAAACCTTGTGCTGCATCTGGTCGCCATGGCGCGTGCGGCGGGCATTCATCTCGACTGGCAGGACATGGCGGATGTCTCCGCCGTCACCCCGCTGATGGCGCGTGTCTACCCGAACGGGCTGGCGGATGTGAACCATTTCCACGCCGCGGGCGGGCTCGGCTACATGATCGGGGAATTGCTGGAGGCGGGGCTTCTGCACGAAGACGTGCGCACCGTGGCGGGCGACGGGCTGTCGCTCTATACGCGCGAGCCGAAGCTGCGAGACGGCGAGATCGTCTGGGAGGACGGGGCGTCTTCGAGCGGCAACGAGGCGATCCTGCGGCCCGCGTCCAATCCCTTCCAGCTCAACGGCGGCTTGCGTCAGCTTTCCGGCAACCTCGGCCGCGCGGTCATCAAGACGTCGGCCGTGAAACCGGCAAATCACGTCGTGGAGGCTCCGGTGCGGATCTTCCACGATCAGGAAGAGGCCAAGGCCGCCTTCAAGGCGGGCGAGTTCGACCGCGACATGGTGGTGGTCGTGCGCTTTCAGGGGCCCAAGGCCAACGGCATGCCGGAGCTTCATTCCCTGACGCCCGCCCTCGGCGTTACGCTGGACCGCGGTCACAAGGTGGCGCTTGTGACCGATGGGCGCATGTCGGGCGCGTCCGGCAAGGTGCCTGCCGCCATTCACGTGAGCCCGGAAGCCGCGGACGGCGGCCCCATCGCACGGCTGAGGGACGGCGATATCGTGCGCCTCGACGCTGAGGACGGAACGCTTGAGGTGCTGGTCGATGCGGCGGAGTTCGCCGCCCGTGAACCTGCGTGCCCGGATCTGTCAGCCAATGCACATGGCTTGGGGCGGGAGCTTTTCGCAGCTTTCCGCGAGGCGGTGGGAACGGCGGAGACGGGGGCGGCGGTCGTCGTCTGACGGCGCTTTGCGGCCATCAGGGAAGTTCCGCCTCGTCGGGAATGACACTTGTTCCATGGCCTTTTTCGTGGCCGGATTTCGCTGCCCTGCAAGGCGTTGCGCTTGAGGCATTTTGCATCGCGCTTACGCGGCAAGGCGGCAGGCAAGCGCTGAAAGGGCGCTTGCGCACGAGCGACGACGGATCGCACTACCCGATTGCGGGGCGCCGGATAGAATACCGTGTCCGGCGCAACGGGAACGGCCTTTTGCCTAATAGAAAATCAATGTGATTTAATAATGGACAAGCGATTCTCGCTTCTTCATAGTCATGAGAAGCCCAATGACCTGCGACAGAGGATGGCAGGGCGTTGGAAATGACTGGCGGCAAAGCCAGAGAAGAGCTTAGGCCGCGAGGCCCCGGTTGGTCGCTGGATCAGAGAAGACATCTGGTCGTCAGGCCCCCGGTTGGCCGCAAGGCCAGAGAAGAGATTGGGCCGTCAGGCCCCGGTTGGCCGCAAGGCCAGAGAAGAAATTTGGCCGTCAGGCCCCGGTTGGCCGCAAGGCCAGAGAAGAAATTTGGCCGTCAGGCCCCGGTTGGCCGCAAGGCCAGAGAGGAAATTTGGCCGTCAGGCCCCGGTTGGCCGCAAGGCCAGAGAGGAAATTTGGCCGTCAGGCCCCGGTTGGCCGCAAGGCCAGAGAAGAAATTTGGCCGTCAGGCCAAGTCCAGAGGGTCGCAACAATCGACGTGACGATTGAACCGGCCATGCGGCCCCCACGCCGCTTAACGGGAGGAAATGATGACCTACAAGTCCTGGCTCCTCGGGGCCGTCAGCGCATGTGCGTTCGCTTTCGCCGCACATGCCGAAACGATCACGATCGCCACCGTGAACAACGGCGACATGATCCGCATGCAGAAGCTCACCGACGCCTTCACCAAGGCCAATCCCGGCATCGAGCTGGAATGGGTGACGCTTGAGGAAAACGTCCTGCGCCAGCGCGTGACCACTGACATCGCCACCAATGGCGGTCAGTACGACGTCATGACCATCGGCAACTACGAAGTGCCGATCTGGGGCAAGCAGGGCTGGCTTCTGGCGCTCGACAACATGCCGGACGGCTATGACGCGGGCGATCTCCTGCCGGCAATCGCGGGCGGTCTGACGGTCGACGGCAAGCTCTATGCAGCCCCCTTCTACGGTGAATCTGCGATGCTCATGTATCGCACCGATCTGGCGGAAAAGGCCGGGATCTCCATGCCCGCCCAGCCCACATGGGACGACATCAAGGCTGCGGCGGAAGCAATGACCGACCGCGACCGCGAGATCTACGGCATCTGCCTGCGCGGCAAGGCGGGCTGGGGCGAGAACATGGCCTTCCTCACCGCCATGGCCAATTCCTACGGCGCGCGCTGGTTCGACATGAACTGGAAGCCGCAGCTCGACAGCCCCGAATGGAAGGCGGCTCTGGCTGACTATCTCGACATGATGGGCAAGTACGGGCCTCCGGGTGCGTCTTCCAACGGCTTCAACGAGAACCTCGCGCTTTTCCAGCAGGGCAAATGCGGCATGTGGATCGACGCCACCGTCGCCGCCTCCTTCGTGACCAACAAGAAGGATTCGCAAGTCGCCGACAGCGTCGGTTTCGCCCAGTTCCCCAACAAGGCGGGCGTGAACAATCACGGCAACTGGCTGTGGTCGTGGAACCTCGCCATTCCGGCCTCTTCGCAAAAGGCGGATGCCGCCAAGGCGTTCGTCGCCTGGGCGACCTCGCGCGGCTACACCGAACTGGTGGCCAAAAACGAGGGTTGGGCCGCTTCGCCTCCGGGCACGCGCACCTCGCTTTACGAGAACCCGCAATACCAGAAGGCCGCGCCCTTCGCGAAGATGACCCTCGACACGATCAATTCCGTCGATACGACCCATCCTTCGGTACAGGACGTTCCCTATACCGGCGGTCAGTTCGTCTCCATCCCGGAATTTCAGGGCATCGGCACGGCGGTCGGGCAGCTTTTTTCAGCAGCGCTTGCCGGGAACATGAACGCCGATCAGGCCGTTCAGGCAGCAACCGCGCTCGCCACCCGCGAAATGACCAAGGCCGGCTACATCAAGTAGCCGCCTGACTTTGCGGGCATTGTCCCGGATCCGGCCTTTCCACGGTTGCCATTGACCTGGCAACGCAACGGGTCATGCCGGGTCCGGGCGATGCCCGCATTTTCCGCGCGACCTCAGGCGCTGCCCGGCATGATCCTCTTTGCGCGATCTCCCCGGCCATGCCCTGCAGCGATGGAGCGATCGATCATGGCGACAACCCATTCCCGCACCGCTGCCCGGCTGATGATCTCCCCGGCCGTCCTCATGCTGTTGGGCTGGATGATCGTGCCGCTGTCGATGACGATCTATTTCTCCTTCCTGCATTACAACCTGCTCATTCCGGGCAGCCATGATTTCATCGGGCTCGCCAACTACACCTACTTCCTCACCGATCCGGCCTTCTTCGTGGCGCTCACCAACACGCTGTTGCTTGTCGGCGGGGTGCTGGTGATCACCATCGTCGGCGGGGTCCTGCTGGCGATCCTGCTCGACCAGCCCATGTGGGGGCAGGGCATCGTGCGCATTCTGGTGATCGCGCCCTTCTTCGTCATGCCGACCGTCAGCGCGCTGGTGTGGAAGAACATGTTCATGAACCCGGTCAACGGGCTCTTCGCCAACATCGCCAAGGGACTGGGGCTTCAGCCCTTCGACTTTCTGGGTCAGGCCCCGCTTGCCTCCATCATCGGCATGGTGGCCTGGCAATGGCTGCCCTTCGCGACCCTCATCCTGCTGACGGCGCTCCAGTCGCTCGACCGCGAGCAGCTTGAGGCGGCCGAAATGGACGGGGCCGGGCCCTTCGCCACCTTCTTCCACATAACGCTGCCGCATCTGGCGCGCGCCATCACCGTGGTGGTGCTGATCCAGACGATCTTCCTGCTGTCGGTCTTTGCCGAGATCCTCGTCACCACCAACGGCGGGCCGGGCTATGCGACCACCAACATCACCTATCTCGTCTATGCCCAGTCGCTCTTGCAGTTCGACGTGGGCGGCGGCTCCGCAGGCGGCATCGTGGCCGTCATCCTCGCCAATATCGTCGCGATCTTCCTGATGCGGATGATCGGGCGGAACCTGGATATCTGACCATGGCGCGCGCGATCTCGAAACGCCGCAAGGCGGTCATGACCGGACTGGCATGGGCCGTGGGGCTCCTCATCTTCTTCCCGATCCTGTGGACGGTGCTGACCAGCTTCAAGAGCGAGGCCGAGGCCATCGCCTCCCCGCCCTCCTTCATCGGCTTCGACTGGACGCTTGAGAACTACGCCGAGGTGCAGGAGCGCTCGAACTATTTCCGCCACTTCATCAATTCGGTCGTGATCTCGCTGGGCTCCACGCTGCTGGGGCTGGTGATCGCGGTGCCTGCGGCGTGGTCCATGGCCTTCGTGCCCGCAAAGCGCACCAAGGACGTGCTGATGTGGATGCTGTCGACCAAGATGCTGCCGCCGGTCGGCGTGCTGATCCCGATCTATCTGATCTTCCGCACGCTGGGCCTGCTGGACACTCTCGTCGGGCTCATCGTGGTGCTGATGCTGATCAACCTGCCGATCATCATCTGGATGCTCTTCACCTATTTCCGGGAAATCCCCGGCGAGATCCTGGAAGCGGCCCGCATGGACGGGGCGGGCCTCAGGGCAGAGATCCTCTATGTGCTCACGCCCATGGCGGTGCCAGGCATCGCCTCCACGCTGCTGCTCAATATCATTCTGGCGTGGAACGAGGCGTTCTGGACGCTGAACCTGACGGCGGCGAAGGCGGCACCGCTGACGGCCTTCATCGCCAGCTATTCGAGCCCGGAGGGCCTGTTCTATGCCAAGCTCTCCGCTGCCTCGACCATGGCGATTGCGCCCATCCTGATCATGGGCTGGTTCAGCCAGAAACAGCTTGTCCGCGGGCTGACGTTCGGCGCGGTGAAATAGGGAGAGGGGCAAGTGGGCAAGATCGTTCTTGACCGGGTTACCAAGACATTCGGCCATGTGGAGGTGATACCGCCGCTGGATCTGCAAATCGATGACGGCGAATTCGTCGTCTTCGTCGGTCCTTCGGGCTGCGGAAAATCCACGCTGCTGCGCCTGATCGCAGGGCTGGAGGATGTGACCTCCGGCGAGATCCGCATCGACGGCGAAGTCGCGACCGAGATCCCGCCCGCCGAACGCGGGCTCGCCATGGTGTTCCAGTCCTACGCGCTTTATCCGCACATGACGGTCAGGAAGAACATCGCCTTCCCGCTCAAGATGGCGGGCATGTCGAAGGATCAGATCGACGAGAAGGTGATGAATGCGGCGCGGGTTCTGAACCTCACCGACTATCTCGACCGTCGCCCGGGCCAGCTTTCCGGCGGCCAGCGCCAGCGCGTCGCCATTGGGCGCGCCATCGTGCGCGAACCGGCGGCCTTCCTTTTCGACGAGCCGCTGTCGAACCTGGATGCGGCGCTGCGCGTGAACATGCGGCTGGAGATTTCCGAGCTTCACAATACGCTCGGCACCACGATGATCTACGTCACCCACGATCAGGTGGAAGCCATGACCATGGCCGACAAGATCGTCGTGCTGAATGCGGGCCGGGTGGAACAGGTGGGCTCGCCGCTCGATCTCTACACCGCCCCGAACAATCTCTTCGTGGCCGGCTTCATCGGGTCCCCGCGCATGAATTTCATCGAGGGCGCGGAGGCTGAGGCGCACGGGGCGGCGACCATCGGCATCCGTCCCGAACATCTCGATGTCTCGCAGGATACCGGTCTTTGGGAAGGCCGCGTGAGCGTCGCCGAGCATCTGGGCTCCGACACCTTCCTCCATGTGCAGACGACGGGTCAGGGCACGCTGACCGCCCGCGTCGACGGCGAATTCGCGGTGCGCCACGGGGCGCGGGTCTGGCTGAGCCCGCAAGAAGACAAGATCCACCGTTTCGACGAGAGCGGCCTCGCCATCCGCGAGAACGGGGGCGCGTCATGAAACGACTTGAGGGAAAGATCGCGCTGATCACCGGGGCCGCACGCGGCATCGGGCGGGCCTTCGCGCAAAGCTATGTGGCGGAAGGCGCAAGCGTCGTCATCGGCGATCTGAACGAGGAAGGCGCGCAGGCCGCCGCTCGCGAGATCGGCCCTGCGGCCAGTGCCGTGAGGCTCGACGTCACCGATCAGGCCTCCATCGATGCCGCGGTGTCGGAGGTCGTCGCCCGTCATGGCCGCATCGATATCCTGATCAACAACGCCGCGCTTTTCGATCTCGCGCCCATCGTGGAGATCACGCGGGAAAGCTACGACCGGCTCTTTGCGGTGAATGTGTCCGGCACGCTTTTCACCATGCAGGCGGTCGCCCGGCAGATGATCGCGCAAGGGACGGGCGGCAAGATCATCAACATGGCGAGCCAGGCCGGGCGGCGCGGCGAGGCGCTGGTCGCCATCTATTGCGCCACCAAGGCCGCCGTCATCAGCCTGACCCAGTCGGCTGGGCTGAACCTCATTCGCCACGGCATCAACGTCAACGCCATCGCGCCCGGTGTGGTCGACGGCGCGCACTGGGACGGGGTCGATGCGCTTTTCGCGAAATACGAAAACCGTCCGCTCGGCGAAAAGAAGAAGCTGGTCGGAGCCGAGGTGCCCTATGGCCGGATGGGGCGGGCCGAGGATTTGACCGGAATGGCGATTTTCCTCGCCTCGGCTGAGGCGGATTACATCGTCGCGCAGACCTACAACGTGGATGGCGGCAACTGGATGAGTTGAGGCGTGTGCGGCGGGTTTGAGTTTTGGCGCGGTTTGGAGTTCGCGGCCGATCCTTCGAGACGCGGTCTGCGACCGCTCCTCAGGATGACGTTGAGTGTGTTGATGGATTGAAGAAACACCCCACAAAACAACGTCATCCTGAGGAGGCCCGAAAGGGCCGTCTCGAAGGATGGGCCACGCCCGCAAAGCCACACCCGCAGACGAGATCTTAGCCACAACCGCCTCAGGCAAGATGACTTCGGACGATCAGGACAAACGATCATGACCATCAGGCTTTCCGCCGATACGCTCGGCGCTATATCGGGAACCGTCCCTGTGCCGGGATACACCCGCAACGATCTTTCCGCGGGCATCCTGCATTTCGGGATCGGCAACTTCCACCGCGCCCATCAGGCGGTCTATCTCGATGCGCTGTTCTCCACGGGGCGCGATCACGACTGGGCCATCGTCGGGGCGGGCGTGATGCCGGGCGATGTCGCCATGCGCGAGGCGCTGGCCTCGCAGGACTGGCTGACCACCGTGGTCGATCAGTCCGCCGATGTCAGCCACGCCCATGTCACCGGCGCGATGATCGACATGCTGCCCATTGCCGATACCGAAACCATCATCGAAAAGCTCGCCGATCCGGCGATCCGCATCGTTTCGCTGACGGTGACCGAGGGCGGCTATTTCGTCGATGCCGCAGGCCATTTCGATCCCGCCCATCCGGCCATCGCCGCCGACGGCAAGAGCCCCGCCTCGCCGAAAACCGTCTTCGGCCTCATCGCAGCCGGTCTGAAGAAGCGCAAGACGGCGGGCATCCCCGCCTTCACGGTCATGTCCTGCGATAACATTCCGCATAACGGCGTCGTGGCCCGCGACGCGGTTTCCGGCGTGGCAAGGCTGTGGGATGCGGACTTTGGCGCCTGGATTGCTGAAAACGTCGCCTTCCCGAATGGCATGGTCGACCGCATCACCCCGGCAACCGGCGAGCGCGAACGCGCGCTCCTGAAAAGCGATTTCGGCATCGAGGATGCCTGGCCGGTCTTCTGCGAGGATTTCCGCCAGTGGGTGCTGGAGGACAAGTTCCCCACAGGCCGCCCCGCCCTTGAGACGGTGGGCGTTCAGTTCGTGCCGGACGTGACGCCGTTCGAGATCATGAAGATCCGCATCCTCAACGGAGGGCACGCGGTCATCGCCTATCCGGCGGGCCTGCTCGATATCCATTTCGTCCACGAGGCGATGGAACATCCGCTGATCGCGGCGTTTCTTGAAAAGATCGAGCGCGAGGAAATCATTCCCGTGGTGCCGCCGGTGCCCGATACGGATCTCGACTGGTATTTCGGCGAGATCAAGCGTCGCTTCGCCAACCCCAAGATCGGCGACACGGTGCGCCGCCTTTGCCTCGATGGGTCCAACCGGCAGCCGAAATTTATCGTCACAACGATTGCCGACCGGCTGAAGGCGGGCGCGGACGTGACCGGCCTTGCGCTGGAATCCGCGCTGTGGTGCCGCTATTGCGCAGGCACCACCGAAAGCGGCAAGGTGATCGAGCCCAACGACCCGAACTGGGATGGGCTGGTGCCGATTGCCCTGAAGGCGAAGGACGATCCCGGCGTCTGGCTGGAACAGGAAGCGGTCTATGGCGAGGTGGCGAGGAACGAGGCTTTCCGCGCCCGCTTCGCCCATGCGCTGAAGGCGCTTTGGGCAGACGGCACGGAAGCCGTCCTGAAACGCTATCTGGCGGGCACGCTCTAGGTTCAGGGCGCGTTGGGTTCAAGACAGGGAAACGGCCATGTATCTCGGCATCGATCTCGGCACCTCCGGCGTCAAGGCGCTGCTGATCGACGGTGAGGGAAAGGCGGTCGGCTCGGCCAGCGCACCGCTTACCGTTTCAAGGCCGCAGCCCGGCTGGTCGGAACAGGAGCCCGCCGACTGGATGGTCGCGGCCTTTGCCGCTGTCGATACGCTGAAGCACGGTCATGCCCATGAGCTTGCCGCGGTGAAGGGCATCGGCCTGTCCGGCCAGATGCACGGGGCAACGCTGATCGACGAGGCGGACGAGCCGCTGCGGCCCGCGATCCTGTGGAACGACACCCGCGCGCATGCGCAAGCCGCAAAGCTCGATGCCGATCCGCGTTTTCGCGAGATTTCCGGCAATATCGTCTTTCCCGGCTTCACCGCACCGAAGCTCCTGTGGGTGCGTGCCAACGAGCGCAGGCGTTTTGAGCGTACCGCGAAGGTTCTGCTGCCCAAGGACTATCTCCGCCTCTGGCTGACTGGCGAGCATGTCTCCGACATGTCGGACGCCTCGGGCACGAGCTGGCTTGATGTGGGCGCGCGGAGCTGGTCCGAGGAGCTTCTGGAAGCGTCCGGAATGCGTCTCGACCAGATGCCGGCGCTCGTTGAGGGAAGCGAGGTCTCGGGCGAACTTCGCACCGAATTGCTCGCGCGCTGGGGCATGACGGGACCGGTCGTGGTGGCAGGCGGCGGCGGCGACAATGCAGCCTCGGCCATCGGCACGGGCACGATCTCCGCCGGTCAGGCCTTTGTTTCGCTGGGAACCTCCGGCGTGCTTTTCGCGGCAAACGAGAGCTATCTTCCGAACCCGGAAAGCGCGGTCCATGCCTTCTGCCATGCCTTGCCCGGGCGCTGGCACCAGATGGGGGTGATCCTGTCGGCGGCCGCCGCGCTCAACTGGTACGCAACAATAGCCGACAGCACGCCCGCAGACCTCATGGCGGAACTGGGTGACCAACTGGAACCGCCCGGCCGCGCGACCTTCCTGCCCTATCTCTCCGGCGAGCGCACGCCGCATAACGACGCCGATATCCGCGCCGCCTTCATAGGGCTTTCCCACGAGGATGACCGCGCCAGCCTGACCCGCGCGGTGATCGACGGCGTGGTCTTTGCGCTTCGCGATTGTCAGGAGGCCTTGCGGGCGGCGGGAACCGAGCTTTCCTCCGTCATGGCGGTGGGCGGAGGGTCCCGCGCGCATCTCTGGCTTGCGGCCATCGCGACGGTGCTGGGTCTTCCGGTGGAAGTGCCGGAACAGGGAGAGACGGGGGCCGCCCTCGGGGCCGCCCGCCTCGGGCTTCTGGCCGCGACAGGCGCGGACCCCATGGGCGTTTGCCGCCCGCCGAAGGTCCACAGGATCGTGGAGCCGGTCGCGAATTTGCGCCGGTCCTACGAGGAGGCTTATGCGCGCTACGGCACGCTCTATCGCGCGCTCAAGGTCTGAGCCTGTCTCTCAAAAGCCCGAAAGGCGGCCCAGGCAGCGGCGCAGCACGGCCTGTTCCTCTGTCGTGAATTGTCCCATCAGTTCCGCATCGTGGGCCCGGGCAAGGGCGGAGAGATCGCCATAGGCGCGCCGTCCGGCGGATGTCAGGTCCAGCCGCTCCAGACGGCGGTCGTTTTCAAGCTGCGTGCGGGTGAGAAAGCGTCGCGCCTCAAGGGCGGAGACGGCGCGGCTGATCTTGGTCTTGTGCATGCGGGTGCGCATGCCGATGGCCTTGGCCGTCATCGGCCCGTAACGCCCCAGATGGAACAGCACCCGCCATTCCGTGCGCAACATGCCATAGCGCGCCTTGTAGATGCGCTGGAAGGAAAGCCCGGCCTGCTCCGCAGCCTGATTGAGCAGATAGGGCAGGAAGTCCTTCAGATCGAATTCCGCCGCCTCGCCCTCGGTGCTCTCGTTGGGCTCGCGAAGGGATGCGCGGCGCGCCGTGCGTGGCTGCATGGAGGGACCCGTCTTGTTAGTTACATTTACAACCAATAAATCATTACGTAACGGAAATTGAGGGCGCTGCCAAGCACGCCGAAAGTTTGAATCGGGATCGATGAGGCCCGAGGGAGCCCGAGGGAGGAAGCGTCATGAACGAGCTTTTCACGGCGTCGTCGGCGGCACGGCCGCTTGAAGGCGGCGCAGCCAGGGCGTCCTACATGCCCGGCTTCGGCAACGATTTCGAGACCGAGGCCCTGCCCGGCGCGCTGCCGCAGGGCCAGAACAGTCCGCAGAAATGCAATTACGGGCTTTATGCGGAACAGCTTTCCGGCACCGCCTTCACCGCTCCGCGCGGCCAGAACGAGCGCACATGGTGCTATCGCATCCGGCCTTCCGTGAAGCATACGGGCCGCTTCACGAAGCGCGACGTACCTTTCTGGAAAAGCGCGCCCAATGTGGATCCGGACATCATCAGCCTCGGCCAGTATCGCTGGGACCCGGTGCCGGTTGCCGATGAGCCGACCACCTGGATCACCGGCATGCGCACCATGACGACGGCCGGGGACGTCAACACGCAGGTCGGCATGGCCGCCCATATCTATCTCGTCACCCGCTCCATGGAGGACGAGTATTTCTTTTCCGCCGATTCCGAATTGCTCGTCGTGCCGCAGCAGGGCCACCTGCGCTTTGCGACCGAACTGGGTGTGATAGATCTCGCCCCGCAGGAAATCGCCATCCTGCCGCGCGGCCTCGTCTACCGGGTGGAAGTGCTGGACGGCCCTGCGCGCGGGTTCGTCTGCGAGAATTACGGCCAGAAATTCGATCTTCCCGGCCGCGGGCCCATCGGCGCCAATTGTCTGGCCAACCCGCGCGATTTCAAGACCCCCGTCGCCGCCTTCGAGGACCGCGAGGTGCCGTCGCGCGTTGTGGTGAAATGGTGCGGGTCCTTCCATGAAACCGCGATCCCGCACTCGCCGCTGGACGTCGTCGCATGGCACGGCAACTACGCGCCCTGCAAATACGATCTCACGACCTATTCGCCCGTCGGCGCGATCCTCTTCGACCACCCCGACCCGTCCATCTTCACGGTGCTGACCGCGCCGTCGGGCGTGCCGGGCACGGCCAATATCGATTTCGTGCTGTTTCGCGAACGCTGGATGGTGGCGGAACATTCCTTCCGCCCGCCCTGGTATCACAAGAACATCATGAGCGAGCTGATGGGCAACATCTACGGCGTCTATGACGCCAAGCCGCAGGGCTTCGTGCCGGGCGGCATGTCTCTGCACAACATGATGCTGCCGCACGGGCCCGACCGCGATGCTTTCGAAGGCGCGTCCAACGCGGAGCTGAAACCGATGAAGCTCGACAATACCATGAGCTTCATGTTCGAGACGCGCTTTCCCCAGCACCTGACGGCGTTTGCCGCCCATGAGGCGCCGCTTCAGGAAAACTACATCGAGTGCTGGGATACGCTGGAAAAGAAATTCGACGGCACGCCCGGCGAAAAATGATCGCCGGGGGCCGCTCATTCAGCCTTGTCTTGCCGATCAGTCGTCGCGTCTCAGGCGGAAGCTTGCGTTCTCGTCCTGCCTGCGGGCGTTGTGATAGTCGTTGCTGACATAGATGAGGGCGTTGTCGCCCGCCACCTGCATCTCGATCAGCCGGTGAGCGGAAAAGGTGGAGAAGGAGGCGACGAAGCGGCCCCGTTCCACATAGCCCGTAGTCCAGCCCCATGTGCAGTCGCGCGGGGCGCATTTGGTTTTCACCCGCACGCGGTGAACGAGTTCGCCGCCTTCGCAATGCGACTGGATTTCCACTGTGGTGACGTCGCCGGGCCGCGCCTTGGGATTGACCCAGGTGCCGGTGGCTTCGATGAAACACGCGATGGTTTCCGCCTGCGCCGGTTCCGGCGACAGGATGAAACTGGACGTCAGCATGCCGATACCTGCCAGAACACAGGCCATCAGTGCACGAACCGATCGCGTTATCGGAGTCCCTTTCATGGTGTCCTCCTTCATGGCGCGCCGCCAGACTGGCAACGTTTCACATTAGGATAAACTGACGAAGTTTACGCAAACCTTACGAACAGGAATCAGCGGCCGCCGGGCTTTTCCGGCTCGTTCCCGCGCTCTCTCATCTCGATTACGCACGCAAATTCTGGCGTCAGGCGCGAGGATGCGCCTTGCGATAGGTCGAAAGCAAACGCTCCATGTCGACGCCGGTATAGACCTGCGTCGTGGAAAGGCTCGCATGGCCGAGCAATTCCTGGATCGTGCGCAGGTCACCCCCGCCCGCCAGAAGATGCGTGGCGAAGGAATGGCGCAGCGCATGCGGTGTGGCGGTGTCCGGCAAGCCGAGCGCCCCGCGCAGGCGTTGCATGGCGAGCTGGATGATACGCGCCTTGAGCGGTCCCCCGCGCGCCCCGCGAAACAGCGCCATCTCCTCTTCGATCGCATAAGGGCACAGCGCCAGATATTCCGCAATCGCCTCGCCCACCACCGGCAGAACCGGAACGACGCGTTCCTTGCCGCCCTTGCCCACGATGCGCAAGGCGCGGGTCTCCACCGTTGGAGCCTCGCCCCGCGTCAGGCCCAGCGCTTCGGAAATGCGAAGCCCGCAGCCGTAAAGCAGCGTCAGCACGGCGGCATCGCGGGCCGCGATCCACGGCTCGGGCGAAAAGGATTCATCCGCATCCACCACGCGGGCCGCCTCATTCGTGGTCAGCGGTTTGGGCAGGGTGCGCGGCTGGCGCGGCGCACGCACCGCCCTGACGGCCGCCGCATTGGCAAGCCCCTTCTTCTCCAGATAGCCGAGAAACGAGCGCAGGCCCGCAAGTCCGCGCGCCAGCGTGCGCGCGCCCGCACCCTCGCGCCGCCTGCGTGCGAAAAAGGCGCGGATATCGGCCGGGCTCAGCGCCTTGATGGCGTCGGGCCCCGGCGCGCCGCCCAGATGCAGGGTCAGGAAGGAGAGAAACTGGCTGACATCGCGCTCATAGGCGGTCAGCGTCTTGTCCGCGAGCCGTCTTTCTCCACCCAGATGGTCGAGCCAGTCCGTGACCAGCCGCATCAGCGCCGGTTCCGCAATCACGAGAGGGGCATCGGTCAGGCTCATGGCGCAGGCTCAAGGTGGCGTCGGTGTGGTGCGACTCAGGTCCGCAGGAAGGCTCGCAAAGCCAGGGCTTCAGTGCAAGCGGTGAAGACGAGGCTCGTGCGATCCGGCAGGGCTTGTCGCGAAAGGCGTCGGGACTGCAATGGCGCCATGCCAGATCGACAGGGTGTCACATAGTATTCGCCGCCGCGAATATCTAATCTTCCGCAGACGACCCTGCAGCGGGTGGTCGGGATTGAAAGGCTCACATCAGCACTCATCGGCTCAAGGCGAGCCGCCTGGCGTCAGGACGCGCCTTGGCTGCAATCGATTTGCTGTACAAGCCTCGAAATCGGGAAGGAACTCCGGAACTGGTCCGGCAAAAAAGGTGAAAAAGAACAATGACTGACCAGATGACCATTGATGTCGGCCCCGCACAAGTCCAGTCCGACGCGAGCTATTGTAAAGGGATCATCAGCATCGAGCCGGATATCGCTCTGCTGGTGCGTATGCTCGATGTTGTCTATCGCCGCCGCGGCTATCCCATGGAGCGGGCGCATTATCTCCTGATGCTTCGGCTTCTGGAGAGCCCGCGCACCAGCGGCGAGCTTGCGGGCGAACTGGTGCTCGATCATTCCACCGTCACACGCCAGATCTCCGCCGTGGAGCGGCGCGGCTTCGTGCGCCGGCTGGCCAATCCCGACGATGGCCGCAGCGCCCTGTTCGAGGCGACCGAGCTGGGTGTCGCCCAATGCGCCGTCATGCGCCGCATTCGCCTTGAACGTCTCTCCATCATGCTCGGCGATTGGGAGCAGGAGGAGCGCATGCGCTTCGCCGACTATATCGCCCGCTTCAACGAGGCTCTGCTGGCGATGGAAAACGCCGGTGCGCTCAGCATGGAGCACTACGAGGATTGCCGCCGGCAATAGAGATCCGGCGACAACCGCGAGGCAGCAACAAAAAAGGCCGGTCGGTCCCGGGGGACCGACCGGCCTTTTTCATGGATCTGGCGCATGATGCGGCGCGCCGGGAGACGCCGATCCTTCCGGTCGCCGCCTCTTGTCGCGAACGCAATTCTTAGAGAATGGTGTCGCCGGTCTTGGCCCAGTCGGCGAGGAACTGCTCCAGCCCCTTGTCGGTCAGCATGTGCTTGGCCAGCCCCTTGAGAACGGCGGGCGGGATCGTGGCGACGTCGGCGCCGATGAGGGCGGCCTGCTTCACGTGGTCGGCGCTGCGGATCGAGGCGGCGAGGATCTCGGTGTCGAGCATCTCGTAATTGTCGTAGATGGTGCGGATCTCGCGGATCAGCTCCATGCCGTCGACGCCGAGGTCATCGAGACGGCCGATGAAGGGCGAGACGAAGGTCGCCCCGGCCTTGGCGGCCAGCAGCGCCTGATTGGCGGAGAAGCACAGCGTGACATTGACCATGTGGCCTTCGCCGGTCAGCACCCGGCAGGCCTTCAGGCCGTCCAGCGTCAGCGGCAGCTTGATCGCGACATTGTCGGCGATCTTGGCCAGCAGGCGGCCTTCCTCGATCATCTTGTCGGCTTCGGTCGCGGTCACTTCCGCCGAAACCGGACCGTCCACCATTTCACAGATTTCCGCGATCACTTCCTTGAAGGGCCGCCCGGCCTTCATGATAAGGGAGGGGTTGGTGGTCACGCCGTCGAGCAGGCCGATTTCGGCAAGTTCGCGGATTTCAGCAACATCGGCTGTATCGACAAAGAATTTCATGGGCGCGCGGGCTCCTGTTACGCTAACGGGACATGGACCGGCCGGATGGAGACCGGCTCCTGTCGGCGGTCCTTGGCGGCCCACCTGACGGTCATTCGCGCTTCATTTAACGTAGTCGGATGCAATGCGCATCCCGAATCGGCCATATCCAGAGCCCGGACCGCTGAAAACAGTGCTTTTCGAACCAGACCGTATCGTTCCCGTCCTTGTTCCCGTCGCCGTCGAAGGGCCCTGGTCCTATCGCGTGCCCGACGGCATGGACGTGCGTCCGGGCACGGTGGTGGAAGTGCCGGTCGGCCCGCGCAAGCTCATCGGCGCGGTGTGGGACGGCGAGCCGGACACCGAAATCGACCCCAAGCGCCTGCGCAATATCCACCGCGCTTTCGACGTGCCGCCCATATCGGATGACATGCGCCGCTTTGTCGACTGGGTGGCGAACTGGACGCTCGCCGCCCCCGGTATGGTCCTGCGGATGGTGCTGAGGGTGCGCGATGCGCTGGAGCCGGAAGCCCCGGTGCGCGGCGTGGCGCGTGCGGGCGATCCGCCGGGGCGCATGACCCCGGCCCGGCAAAAGGTTCTGGCCGCGCTGGAACGCGTGCCGCTCGGCTGGACCAAATCCGCGCTGGCGGAAGAGGCGGGCGTCAGTGCTGGCGTGATCGACGGGCTGGTGGAGGCGGGCACGCTGGCCCTCGTCGATCTGCCCCGGCCGCCGCGCGCGCCTCTCGATGTGGACCGTCCCGGCCCGAACTTTACCCCCGCGCAGGCGGAGGCGGCGGGCGAATTGCGCAAGGCCGCGGAGGGCGGCTTTTCCGTCACCCTCATCGACGGCGTCACCGGATCGGGCAAGACGGAAGTCTATTTCGAGGCCGTGGCGGAGGTGTTGCGGCGCGGCCATCAGGCGCTGGTGCTGCTGCCGGAAATCGCGCTCACCAACCAGTTTCTCGACCGTTTCGAGGCCCGTTTCGGGGGGCGCCCGGTGGAATGGCACTCCGAACTGACCCCGCGCATGCGGGCGCGCACATGGCGCGACGTGGCCTCCGGCGAGGCGCGTGTGGTGGTCGGCGCGCGCTCCGCGCTCTTTCTCCCCTTTCGCGATCTGGGCCTGATCGTGGTCGACGAAGAGCATGATTCGGCCTTCAAGCAGGACGACCGCGTTCCCTATTCGGCGCGCGACATGTCCGTGGTGCGCGGTAATATTTCAGGCTTTCCGGTTCTGCTGTCCTCTGCGACGCCCTCGGTGGAAAGCCGGGTCAATGCGGAAGCCGGGCGCTATCGCCGGGTGGTGCTGGAAGAGCGCGCGACGGGCGCGGAGATGCCGGTGCTCACCGCCATAGACATGCGCAACGAGGGCCCGGAGCGGGGCAAATGGCTGGCCCCGAAGCTCGTTTCCGCCATCCGCGAGGCGCTGGTCGACAAGGCGCAGAGCCTGTTGTTCCTGAACCGGCGCGGCTATGCCCCGCTCACGCTGTGCCGTCATTGCGGCCACCGGTTCCAGTGTCCCGATTGCTCCGCCTGGCTGGTGGAACATCGCTTCCGCGGGCGTCTCGTCTGTCACCATTGCGGACATCAGGAGCCGAAGCCCGATGTCTGCCCGGCCTGCGGCACAGCCGATTCGCTGGTCGCCTGCGGCCCCGGCGTGGAGCGCATAGCTGAGGAAATCGGGGAAATCTTTCCCGAAGCACGCCGACTGATCCTGTCTTCCGACAGTTTTTCCTCAGCCGAGACCATGCGTCGCGAGTTGAAGCTGGTGGAAGACGGGGAGGTCGATATCGTCATCGGCACGCAGCTCGTCGCCAAGGGCCACAACTTCCCCCTGATGCGGCTCGTCGGGGTGGTCGATGCGGATCTGGGGCTGGCCAACGGAGACCCGCGTGCGGCGGAGAAGACGTTCCAGCTTCTCGCGCAGGTGACGGGGCGCGCGGGGCGTATCGGCGGCGGCGGCCTCGGCTTCCTCCAGACCTACGCACCGGAGAACCCGGTGCTTCAGGCGCTGCTGTCAGGCGGGCAGGACCGGTTCTACCGGGAGGAGATCGAAGCGCGCAGAAACGCCGGACTTCCGCCGTTCGGACGGCTCGCGGCAATCATCGTTTCCTCGCCCCACAGGAGCGATGCGGAAGGTTATGCCCGCGCGCTGGTGCGTGCGGCCCCCCTGCAATCCGCGCCTGTGGTGAACGTGCTCGGCCCCGCCGATGCGCCGCTGGCGCTTGTCCGCGGACGCCATCGCCAGCGGATTCTCGTGCGCGCGCCACGCGGATTCGACCTGCAATCCTGGCTGCGCGCGTGGCTCAACGCCGCACCGCGTGCGACCGGCTCCCTGCGCGTGCAGATCGACGTCGATCCTCAGAGCTTCCTGTAACCCGTAGGTGAACCTGTCCTATCCTGAGACGCGAACAGGCTCCCCTTATACATCTTTGGTCGAGAATCCCCCCGGAACAGGCCCTTCGACCCCACCCGTAATGTTGCGCACCCGGCATCACTATGCTAGGTGATCCCCGACTTTGATGCTGTTGGTCCTTTATGGACCGATATCGTCAAAATTAACCCTTCAAAATCAGGTTCTTATCCAAGGGGGCTTAACTTGGATGAGGACTTGACGCGCGTCAGCAGAGCACGGACACGGTGACAGACAACCAATCACACGTCTCAGGTGTTGCAAGGCGGTACGCTTTCGCCCTTTTTGATCTGGCCAAGGATCAGAAGGCGGTGGAGGCGACGGAAGCCGAGATTGTTGCCCTGGAGAAGCTTCTCAGCGACAGCGAAGATCTGATGCGGCTGGTCAAGAGCCCCGCATTCTCCGCCGAGGAGCAAATCCGCGCCATGGGCGCAGTTCTGGAGAAGGCGAAGATCGGTGGCCTGACCGCCAATTTCGTCAGGCTGGTGGCCCATAACCGCCGCCTGTTTGTCCTTCCCGACATGCTTCGCGGTTTCCATGAACTTGCAGCCGCCGCGCGGGGTGAGGTGACGGCCGATGTCGTCTCCGCCACCGAGCTTGGCGATGCCAATGTCGATGCCCTTAAGGCCGCTCTCAAGAAGGCCATGGGCAAGGACGTCAAGATCAATGCAACCGTCGATCCTGAGCTGATCGGCGGTCTTATCGTCAAGGTCGGCAGCCGGATGATCGATACGTCCCTGCGGACCCGCTTGAATTCTCTCAAAATTGCGATGAAAGAGGTCGGCTGATGGATATTCGTGCCGCGGAAATCTCCGCCATCCTCAAGGACCAGATCAAGAATTTCGGTCAGGAAGCCGAAGTCTCCGAGGTCGGCCAGGTGCTGTCTGTCGGTGACGGCATTGCCCGAGTTTACGGTCTGGACAACGTGCAGGCCGGCGAGATGGTCGAATTCCCGGGTGGTATCCGGGGAATGGCACTGAACCTTGAGACGGATAATGTGGGCGTCGTTATTTTCGGCGATGACCGCACGATCAAGGAAGGCGACACGGTCAAGCGGACCGGCGCCATTGTGGACGTGCCTGTCGGCAAGGGCCTTCTCGGCCGCGTCGTCGACGGCCTCGGCAACCCGATCGACGGCAAGGGCCCGATCGAGGCGACCGAGCGCCGCCGTGTGGACGTCAAGGCGCCGGGCATCCTGCCGCGCAAGTCGGTGCATGAGCCGATGTCGACCGGCTTGAAGGCCGTCGATGCACTCATCCCGGTCGGTCGTGGCCAGCGCGAGCTGATCATCGGCGACCGCCAGACCGGCAAGACCGCCATCCTTCTGGACACCTTCCTCAACCAGAAGCCTCTGAACCAGTCCGACGACGAGCACACCAAGCTGTACTGCATCTACGTTGCGGTCGGCCAGAAGCGCTCCACCGTCGCCCAGTTCGTGAAGGCGCTGGAAGATCAGGGTGCCCTGGAATATTCCGTCGTCATCGCGGCCACCGCGTCCGACCCCGCCCCGATGCAGTATCTGGCTCCGTTCGCCGGCTGCGCCATGGGCGAGTTCTTCCGCGACAACGGCATGCACGCCGTGATCGGATATGACGATCTTTCCAAGCAGGCCGTGGCCTATCGCCAGATGTCCCTGCTGCTCCGTCGTCCGCCGGGACGTGAAGCTTTCCCGGGCGACGTGTTCTACCTGCACTCCCGTCTGCTGGAGCGCTCCGCCAAGCTCAACGAGAACCACGGATCCGGTTCGCTGACCGCGCTTCCGATCATCGAGACGCAGGCCAACGACGTGTCGGCCTACATCCCGACCAACGTGATCTCGATCACCGACGGCCAGATCTTCCTCGAGACGGATCTGTTCTTCCAGGGCATCCGCCCGGCGGTGAACGTCGGCCTGTCGGTGTCGCGCGTGGGCTCTTCGGCCCAGGTCAAGGCGATGAAGCAGGTTGCCGGTCCGATCAAGGGCGAGCTTGCGCAGTACCGCGAAATGGCGGCCTTTGCGCAGTTCGGTTCCGATCTCGACGCCACGACCCAGCGTCTGCTGAACCGTGGTGCGCGTCTGACGGAGCTGCTGAAGCAGCCGCAGTTCTCGCCGCTCAAGACCGAAGAGCAGGTCGCGGTGATCTATGCGGGTGTGAACGGCTACCTCGACAAGATCGAAGTCAGCCAGGTCGGCGCGTTCGAGCAGGGGCTTCTCAGCTACCTGCGCGGCGAGCAGAAGGCCCTTCTGGACGAGATCTGGGAGAAGAAGGCTCTGAACGACGAGCTGACCGGCAAGCTGAAGGCAGCAATCGACCGCTTCGCGAACAACTTCGCAGCATAGTAACCGCACGGACCGGGAGCAGGAACGCCTATGGCGTCACTCAAGGACCTTAGAAACCGTATCGCCTCCGTCAAGGCGACGCAGAAGATCACCAAGGCCATGCAGATGGTGGCCGCGGCGAAGCTGCGTCGTGCGCAGGAGGCGGCGGAAGCCGCGCGGCCCTATGCGGAACGTATGGACGCCGTGCTCGCAAATCTGGCTGCCGCCTTCGACGGCAGCCACGATGTTCCCAAGCTGATGACCGGCTCGGGCAAGGACGACGTCCATCTTCTGGTGCTGGCCACCGCGGATCGCGGCCTGTGCGGCGGCTTCAACAACTCGATTGTGAAGCTCGCCAAGGAGCACGTGATGCGCCTTCAGGCCGAGGGCAAGGACGTCAAGATCCTCTGCATCGGCAAGAAGGGTTACGACATCCTGCGCCGCGACTACGGCCACCTGGTGATCGACACGATCGAGCTTCGCAACGTCAAGAGCATCGGCTTCGGCCACGCCGACGAAATCGGCCAGCGCCTGATGAAGATGTTCGACGACGGCGAGGTCGACGTCTGCACCCTGTTCTACGCCGAGTTCCAGTCCGTGATCGCCCAGATCCCGACTGCCCAGCAGATCATTCCGGTCGCTGTGGCGGATGAGGACGAAGCGGACCCGGACGGTGTGAAGGCGGAGCTTTACGAATACGAACCGGGCGAAGTGGAGCTTCTCGAGACGCTTCTCCCGCGCAACGTGTCCGTGCAGGTCTTCCGGGCCCTGCTGGAGAACGCTGCCTCCGAACAAGGCGCCCGCATGTCCGCCATGGACAACGCGACGCGCAATGCCGGTGAAATGATTGACAAGCTGACGCTCAGCTACAACCGCCAGCGTCAGGCCCAGATCACCACCGAGCTGATTGAAATCATTGCGGGCGCGGAAGCGCTCTGACCGGATTTGAGACGAGGAACTCGTGATGGCTGACAACAAGGTCGGAAAGGTCACCCAGGTCATCGGCGCCGTCGTCGATGTCCGATTCGACGACCATCTGCCGGAAATCCTGAACGCCCTGGAAACGGATAACCAGGGCAATCGACTGGTGCTCGAGGTTGCGCAGCACCTCGGCGAGAACACCGTGCGCACGATCGCCATGGACTCCACCGAAGGTCTGGTGCGTGGCCAGGAAGTCAAGGACACCGGCGGATCGATCGCGATCCCGGTGGGCGACGGCACCCTGGGCCGCATCATGAACGTGATCGGCCAGCCGGTGGACGAGGCGGGCGAGATCCCGGCCGAGACCACCCGCGGCATCCACCAGCCGGCTCCGGCATATGTGGAGCAGTCCACGGAAGCCGAGATCCTGGTCACCGGCATCAAGGTCGTCGACCTGCTGGCACCTTACGCCAAGGGCGGCAAGATCGGCCTGTTCGGCGGCGCCGGCGTGGGCAAGACCGTTCTGATCATGGAGCTGATCAACAACGTCGCCAAGGCGCACGGCGGTTACTCGGTGTTCGCCGGCGTCGGCGAGCGTACCCGTGAAGGCAACGACCTTTACTGGGAAATGATCGAGTCCGGCGTGAACAAGGAAGGCGGCGGGGAAGGCTCCAAGGCAGCCCTCGTCTACGGTCAGATGAACGAGCCCCCGGGAGCGCGCGCCCGCGTCGCCCTGTCGGGTCTGACGGTGGCCGAGCACTTCCGCGACCAGGGTCAGGACGTGCTGTTCTTCGTGGACAACATCTTCCGCTTCACCCAGGCCGGTTCCGAGGTGTCGGCGCTTCTGGGCCGTATTCCTTCGGCGGTGGGCTATCAGCCGACGCTCGCCACGGACATGGGCTCGATGCAGGAACGCATCACCACCACCAACAAGGGGTCGATCACCTCCGTGCAGGCCGTCTACGTGCCCGCCGATGACCTGACCGACCCGGCCCCGGCCTCCACCTTCGCCCACCTCGACGCAACGACGGTTCTTAACCGCGCCATCGCCGAAAAGGGCATCTACCCGGCCGTGGATCCGCTGGACTCCACCTCGCGCATGCTCGACCCGCGCATCATCGGCGACGAGCACTACGCGGTCGCCCGTCAGGTGCAGGAAATCCTCCAGCGCTACAAGGCGCTGCAGGACATCATCGCGATCCTGGGCATGGACGAACTGTCGGAAGACGACAAGCTGACTGTGGCCCGCGCCCGCAAGATCGAGCGTTTCCTGTCGCAGCCCTTCTTCGTGGCCGAGGTCTTCACCGGTTCGCCGGGCAAGCTCGTCGCGCTGGAAGACACCATCAAGGGCTTCAAGGGCCTTTGCGCCGGTGACTACGACCACCTTCCCGAAGCCGCCTTCTACATGGTCGGCTCCATCGAGGAAGCGATGGAAAAGGCGCAGAAGCTGGCCGCCGAGGCTGCCTGATCATCTGATCGGCACCGATTTGAGCGCCGGAGCGGCTTGACGCTCCGGCGGAAATTCAGGAACGAACGAGGCAGCCAATGGCGGAACCGTTTCAGTTCGAGCTCGTCTCGCCGGAACGCCTGCTTATTTCAGAAGCGGTGAATGAGGTGATCGTGCCGGGCACGGAAGGCGACTTCGGTGTCCTGAAGGATCATGCGCCGTTCATGTCGACGATCCGCCCCGGCTTCATCACGGTGAAGCACACGGACGGCAAAGTCAGCAAACTCTATGTCATCGGCGGCTTTGCCGACGTCAACGCCAAGGGCCTCACGGTTCTGGCCGAGGCTGCGACGCCGCTGGCGGATATCAGCGCCGAGGACGTCGCCGGCAAGATCCGCGACACCGAAGAGGATTACGCTGACGCGCAGGATCCGGTGAAGCGTCAGGCCGCAGCCGACAAGCTGACCGACCTCAGGAATCTGCAGGAAGCGCTCGCCAATCAGTAAGCGCGCTGCATGAAAGCAATGCCGACGTCTCCGACGTCGCTTTGCACCCGATCAAGAAAGCCTTGCCGGAAAACCGGCAGGGCTTTTTTTATGGCTGCAGCTTTGCCCGGCAGCGCCAGTGGGGGCGCGCGCAGCCACGATACCGGCGTGCGGACCGACGCTCGACCGGTGCGCGACCGATGCGCGTCCGGGGCTCGCCGGGACAGCCCCTCCCGCCTGGAGCGATTCGCCGTAGCCCCGGACGGGCACCGGCACCTGCCGGCCAAATTTCTTGATATACCAAATATATTCGATTTCCCAGAGACTTACGGGTAGGCGTCCTCTGCTGTCGGCGAAAGCCGGTCCGGAACACGCCGAAAATGTGGCAGAAGCGCAACCCTGCGCGGAATAGTCGCAATAACTCGCGTTGCGTGCTTGACGCAAGGGCAGGCGCAACGGACGATTGCAGACAGCACGCGCGGTTCGCCCCGGTGGCAAAACGAGACCTGCGATCAGGCTGGTGGACCAGCGACGCGCACGACTGGAAGCGTTCAGATCGATTTTTCCCAGGGCAGAAATTTGCAGGTTCCCTCATCCGGCGCCGCAACACCCCGGGGAAGGCGTCGGCGCGGTGACATGTGACTGGTACCGGAAGGACTGTGTATGATCGGGGTCAAGCGCATCCTGACCGCTCTCGTGCTGATGCTGGGGGCAATGGTTGCAACGGCGAATACGGCGACGGCACAGCCGACCTTTTCGGCCTCCTTTTCGCCCGCGACGGTGGCGGAGAACGCGCAGTCGACGCTGACGTTCACGATTACGAATGCCAGCGGCACGCCCGTTACCAACATGACGCTCTCCAACACGTTGCCCGCGGGTCTGACTCTGGCCACCGATCCGCAGGAAAGTACAGGTTGCATCAATGCGGTGGTCAATGTGACCGCCGCCGACAGCTTCACGTTCGAAGGGGACGGATCGGCGGGCGGCGCAAGCCTGGGAGCATCGTCCTCCTGTACGGTTTCGGTTGTCGTTCAGGCCGGAACGGCGGGCTCTTTCACCAATACATCCGGCGCGCTGAGTTCTTCGGCGGGATCCTCCGGGACAGCCGCCGCGTCACTGACCGTCGATGCCGCACGGCTCCAGTTCGACATGGCGTTCTCGCCGACCTCTGCCGGTATCGGCGAGACGGTGGCGCTGACCTACACGATCACGAACCCGACAGCGACCGTCGTTACATCCGTGGGCTTTACCAATTCCCTGCCGACCGGGCTGGAGGTTGCCACTCCCTCGGGCGTCACGACGACCTGTGGCGGCGGAACGGCAAGCGCTACGGAAGGGGGCTCAACGGTCAGTCTTGCGGGCGCCTTCTTCACTGCTGCAACTTCATGCACGGTCGAAGTGGATCTCAAGGCCACCCAGGCCGGCACCTTCTACAACTCCGCGACCCTCACCTCATCGCAGGGGACATCCGGCATCGCCGCCGATGTCCTGACCGTGAGCGCACCCACCGGTGCCCTGACCCTCGTTAAGCAGTTCAACCGCACCTCGGCGGCCCCCGGCGGTGAGATCGAGCTGACCTATACGCTTTCCAATACCGACAGTTCCTCGGCCGCGACCGCGATCGCCTTCACCGACGATCTGGACGCCGCGCTGAGCGGCCTCGTCGCGACGGCGCTGCCCGCAGACGACTTCTGCGGCATCGGCTCGACGCTCACCGGAACCTCGACGCTCACATTGTCGGGCGGCAGTCTCGCCGCGCGCAGCAGTTGCGAATTCACCGTCACGCTGACGGTTCCCGCGGGCGCGTCGGACGGCACCGTGACAAGTACGTCGAGCAGCCTTACCGGCACCGTCGGCGGGTCAGGAGTCACCGGCGACCCGGCCTCCGCGTCCTTCGAGGTCATCGGCACCACTCCGGTAATGACGAAATCCTTCACCGACGATCCCGTCGCCGCAGGCGATACGGTGACGCTGGAATATGTCATCACCAACCCCAGTTCGACGACGGCGCTGGCGAGCATCGGCTTCACCGACAGCCTTGCCGACATGGCGACGGCATCGGTTACCTCGGGAACGGGAAGCAATCTGTGCGGTTCCGGTTCGTTCCTGTTCACGCAGGAAATCAGCGGCACCCCGTCCGTCGTCCTGAGTGGTGGCAATCTCGCTGCATCCGGCTCCTGTACGATCACCTTGACGCTGACCATCCCGGATAACTCCCCGTCGGGCGACTATCTCTCGACCTCCAGTCAGGTCACCAGCGACAGCGGCACGGGTTCTCCTGCTTCCGACACGCTGACGATCTCGGCCCCGGCGCTCGACCTTTCGCTGGTCAAGACCTTCCTCGACGATCCGGTCCTTCCCGGCTCCACGGTGACGCTGGAATTCACCCTGACGAACAACGATGAGGCGAACGGGCTCTCAAGCCTCTCCTTCACCGACGATCTCGACGCCATGCTGAGCGGCGCGGTTGCCGCCGGGTTGCCGGCGGGCGATGTCTGCGGCTCCGGCTCGACCCTGACGGGCACCAGCCTCATCAGCCTGTCGGGCGGCAATCTGGCCGCGGGCGACAGTTGTACCTTTCAGGTCGACGTGACGGTTCCCGGCGGAGCGGCGGCGGGGACCTATCCCAACACCACCTCTGATGTGAGCGGCGACAATGGCAGCGGCGTTGTGGCGGCCACCGGTTCGGCGGCGAGCGACAGCCTCGTGGTCTCCGATGCCATCGCGGTCACCGGTGTTCAGAGCTTCACCGACGATCCGGTCTTTCCCGGCGCAAATGTGACGCTGCAATACACGCTGACCAATCCGAACCCCGCAAACGACGCGACCAATATCGCCTTCATTTCCGACATGAACGCTCTGGGGTTACCCAACCCTGACCTCACCGTGTTCGGCTCCCTGCCGAGCGATCCCTGTGGCACGGGCTCCGCGCTGGCATTGTCGGGCGGCACCACCGGCACGTTGTCGCTGACCGGCGGCAACATTCTGGCCGGGCAATCCTGTGTCTTTTCCATAAGCTTCACGGTCAACGCATCCGCGACGGCTGGGAGTTACAACAGCAACTCGTCTTTGATCACGTCCACCGTGGGCGGTGTCGGGCAGACGTCGAGCTCTGTCATGAGCGACACGCTCTCGGTGTCGCCTCCCTTCGACAATATCGCCTTTTCCAAGAGCTTTACCGATGATCCGGTCGAGGCGGGCGGCACGGTCACGCTGCAATTCGTGCTCGACAACAGCGTCAACCCCGTTGCCATAGACAGCGCGAGTTTCACCGACGATCTGACCCAGATGGGCTTTGCTGCCTCCGCGACCGCGGATTCGGGCAGCTGCACCGGCGGCGGCACTTGGTCCGTGACCGGTACGACGAATATTTCCGCAAGCGTCTCCAGTCTTCCCGCAGGCGCGGTCTGCACCTTCGAGGTGGCCGTCGCGATCCCGGCCGGGGCAACTGCCGGGGTCCACACCAACACCACCAGCGACGTCTCCGTGACCATTGGCATGACGGCCGGCACGGTGGCGGCGGCCAGCGACGATCTGACCGTTTCGCCCACCATGGTGACCCTGCAAAAGAGCTTCTCCGGCGATCCGGTCGCCCCCGGCGGCACCTTCCAGGTGACCTACACCATCCTGAGCCCGGCCTCCGGCAGCACCCTGAGCGACATCCGCTTTACCGACGACTTCGACGCCGCCCTCACGGGCCTTGCCGTCACCGGCACGCTGCCGAGCAACCCGTGCGGCGCAGGTTCCACCTTGAGCGGCACGTCCACGCTTCAGTTGACCGGGGGGGCGCTGGCAGCGTCCGAAACCTGTCAGTTCACGGTCGATCTCGCGGTGCCGTCCACCTCTGCGCCGGGCAACTACAGCAGCACTACGAGCGACCTGTTCGAGACCACTGCGGTGATCGCCTCCGCCGTGAGCGACACGTTCGATGTCAGCAATCCGGCGGAAAATCTGACCTTCACGCTTCAGTTCACGAACGACCCGATCCCGGCGGGCGGGACAGTGACCGCGAGCTACACGATCACCAATCCGGATGCGAGCCTGTCGGTTACCGGGATCACTTTCGCGCATGATCTTGCAGCCGGGATTACCGGCGCGACCTTTGCACTCCAGAGCAACAGTTGCTCAGGCAGCATCAGCGCGCCGACAGCCGGCACAATCCAGCTGAACAGTGCCACGCTGACGCCCGGTGCGTCCTGCACGATTGTGGCGGATGTCACCGTACCGGTCTCCACGACGGCCGCCGGATACACGATGACCACCGGCACGCTGGTCGGCTCGGTCAACGGTGTCCAGGCCAATGTCGGCACGGCTTCCGACACACTGACCGTCGGCAACGCGCCGCAGTTCACCGTGACGACCGGTGATTTCAACACCAGCGGCGCGGTGGGCGGCCCCTTCACAGGCACGATGGACTATGTCGTGACGAACACGGGCTCCTTCCCGCTCAGCTACACGGCCGTTGCCAGCCAGACGTTCATCGGCCTGTCGTCGACCTCAGGGACGATCGCCGCAGGCGCGACCGCGACGGTGACGGTGTCCATCACGAGTGTCGCCAACACCTTTGCGGTAAGCGCGACGCCCTATACCGGCACGGTCACCTTCACCAATATCAGCGCCTCCGGTCCCCCGACCGAGGTGCGCAACGTCAATCTGACGGTTCAGAACCAGGGCTCGGTCACGGTTTCGGTGACCACCATGGCGGGTGACGGTACCTTCACCTTTACCTCGTCCAGCGTGGACCTCAACGGTCTGTCGATCTCCACCACCAACGGGTCGGGCTCCGCCGCGGCCGTTGCGCTGGTGGTCGGGTCCTACACGTTGACCCTGCCTTCCGCAGGCATGCCGGACGGCTTCGGTCTGGCGAGCATCTCCTGTACCGAGACCGGCGGGACGACGAACACCTCCGTCAATGTCGGGTCGGGAACGGTGAGCCTTCAGGTGGAGGCGAGCGAGAGCATTTCCTGCGTCTTCTCCACGGCCAATTCCCGCGAACGCACCACGCAGGTGATCAACCGCTTCCTGCACAAGCGTGTGGACATGATCCTGTCCAACGAACCGGGGCAGAACCGCCGCATCGACAGGCTGAAGAACCGGTTCGGCGGCGGGGCCAGCGGCACGGGAACACCTTTCGACGTGACCGCGGCGCAGGCGGCCGGCGGCGGGGTGGCGATGGCCTTCGAGACCTCGGTTTCACAGATCCGCTCAGCCTATGCGGCGGAGGATTCCGCCAAGCGCGCCATGATCGCCACCTCCGGCGTCTTCGCCAACAACCCCTCCGGTCTGCCGCCTGAGCAAACCCTGTGGGATGTCTGGTTCCGCGGCTCGTTCACATGGTTTGAGGACAACACGGGCGGTTCCGATAGCGACGGCGTTTTCGCGATCTTCCATGCCGGTGCGGATTATCTGCTCACCGACCGCGTCCTCGTCGGTGCGCTGTTCCAACTCGATTATCTCGATCAGGACTTCACCGGGCTGGGCGCAAGCGCCAATGGCATCGGCTGGATGGCCGGGCCTTATGCGACCCTGCGCCTGACGAACAACCTCTATTTCGACACGCGCGCCGCGTGGGGCACTTCGGCGAACGAGATCAGCCCGTTCAACACCTATACCGACGACTTCACCACCACCCGCTGGCTGGTGCGTGCCGGACTTATCGGCGACTGGAGCTTCGGGGCGTGGAACCTGCGCCCTGCCGCCAATGTCGCCTATATGGAGGAAACTCAGGAAGCCTATACCGACAGCCTGAGTGTCTATATCCCGGAGCAGACCGTGGGCGTCGGCCAGCTCGATTTCGGGCCGGAGGTTTCCTACACCTACCGGAGGGCGGACGGTCTTTTCGTGTCCCCGCGCGCCAAGGTCACCGGCATCTGGAACTTCAAGCGCGACACCTACGGTTCGACCGTCACGACGACCGCCGCGGGCGTGGAAATGCGCGCCAAGGCTGAGGTTGGCGTCAATCTCCGCATGCCTTCGGGCGTGCGTCTGGAAGCCAATGGCAGCTATGACGGCATAGGGGCGGAGGATTACAACGCCTTGACCGGCGAGATGAAGCTCACCGTGCCGCTGAACTGACGGGGGCGGGCAATGTGCGGCGTCGCGCCGTTGCGATGCCGTTGGATACGCGACGCCGATACGAAAGCTGACATGAAAAGGGGCGCCCGGCTGTATGCGGGGCGCCCCTTTTCATGTGTGGCCCATGATGGAGTGCCAAGGGCGTGTGCATGTGGCCTATCCTTCGAGACGCGGTCTTGCGACCGCTCCTCAGGATGACGTTCCCGCGATGATACGCTGTGGGAGGTCCGCCAAACACGATGACGTCATCCTGAGAGTCTGACTCGAAAGTGGGTTTATGTTTTCAATGCCTTGCGTGTCTCCTGACGAGCAGGATCACACCCGCGACATATATCCATGTCTGCTCGGTCTGGACGGATCGCTCGAAGTCTTTGGAGAGCCTTCTTGCGCGCGAGAGCCATGCGAAGGTGCGTTCCACGACCCAGCGTCGCGGCAGCAGCTGGAAGCCTTTGACACCGGCAGGTCTCTGGACGATTTGGATTTTCCACGGCCCGCAGTCTTGCAGGTCTTTCAAAAGCTTCTTCCCGCGATAGACACGGTCCGCGAAGATGTGACTGAGCTTTGGAAAGCGCTTGCGAAGCCGGTGCAGCAACGGCACCGCTCCGTGGACGTCCTGAATGTTGGCCGGATGCACCATCACATCCAGCAGCATGCCTTGCGTGTCGGTGACGATATGCCGTTTGCGGCCCTTGATCCGCTTGGCCGGGTCCAGCCCGCGCGGCCCGCCGCTCTCGGTGGTCGGGGCGCTCTGACTGTCGATAATGCCTGCCGAGGGGTGGGATCTGCGGGCCTGCGCACGGCGCTCCACGGCAACGAGCTGGCGATTGATCGAGCCCCATAACCCTGTGTCGCGCCACATGTAGAAGTAGCGCTGCACCGTGGATCGGGGCGGAAAGTCGTGGGGCAGCAGGCGCCACGGACAACCGGCACGCGCCAGATAGAAGATCGCGTTGACGACCGCACGAAGCGAAGTCGTGCGGGGTCGGCCGAGGCCGCTGGGTGCCGGCAGATAGGGCGCAAGAACCTGCCATTCCTCGTCACTCAGATCACTTGCATAGCCCGGACCGCGGCGCTCATATTGTCGCCGAGTGGTTTCAGTCCACATTTTGTGCCTCCTGTCAGTTCTTTTCAAAACAACGGAATCACAAACGACTGAAATCACTCAACTCATTTCGGGCCAGACACTGAGGAGCCTGCGCAAGCAGGCGTCTCGAAGGATGGGCCACACGGTCGCGCCCTTCCCCACACTCCGATGGCCCGGAGCAAGCCGCCCCTCTCAAACAGGAAGCTGGCAAAAGCCGCCGCCTCGCCCTAGCGGGTGTCGTTCTTGCCTCTGAGTGGCTGCGGGCGGGGCAGCGGGACATTTCCCGCCAGATCGCGCAGGCGCAGATCGGACGGGGCGTCGGGCGGCGGCGGAGGCAGGTGCGCCTCGATCATCTGCGCCATTGTCGTGTCGCGATCCCGAGCGCTGTCGGCCCCGATAATCACCCCGATAAGCCGCGTGTCGCCCTGCTCGGCCGATGTCACGACGCTGTAGCCGGAGGCGCTCGTGTAGCCGGTCTTCATCCCGTTCACGGCGGGCACCCGGTTCATGACGAAGTTGTGCCCACGCAGCTTCATGCCGCGAAAGACGATGTATTTCTGCGAGAAGAAATGGAAGTGCTCGGGAAAGTCGCGCATCAGCGCCAGTGCCAGCGTCGCCATGTCCCGGGCGGTCGTCAGGTGTTCCGGATCGCTCAGGCCCGTCGGGTTGCGGAACGTCGTGTGGCTCATTCCGAGCCTGCGTGCCGTGCTGGTCATCATTTGCGCAAAAGCAGGCACGCTGCCGCCCAGATGCTCGGCCAGGGCAACTGCGGCGTCATTGGCCGAGATCACGATCATTCCTTCCACCGCTTCGCGCACAGTGATGGTTTTGCCCACTCCGATGGCGAACTTGAAGGGCGGCATGCTCTCGGCATTCGCGGAAAGCGTGATGCGGTCGTTCCAGTGCAGCCGCCCGTCGCGCAGCGCCTCGAAGGTGAGATAGATCGTCATCAGCTTGGTGAGCGATGCGGGCTGGCGCAGCGTGTCCACGCTGTCTGCCGTGATCAGCTTGTTCCGCCCGACATCGAAGAGCAGACGTGCGGGAGCGGGGAGGGTCGGGGCGGCGGCGAGGGCCGGGGTCGCAAGAACCACAAGGGCGAGCGCGACACCGAGGGCTCGACCGAAAGAAACGGTTGGGCGCATCGTTCATCCATCAAAGACGCGGGCGGAAAAGGGGGACGGCAAGTAATCTCAAAAACCGACTATCACTTTGGAATCGAAAAGGTTCAAGAAAAAGGCCGGAGCATCGCTGCCCCGGCCTTTTCATATCTCTATTCGGTGGGCAACGCCACGGATCACGCGTCCGGCTTGATCTCTTCGCCGGTCTCCTGGTCGACGACCTTCATGGAGAGGCGAACCTTGCCGCGGTCGTCGAAGCCCATGAGCTTGACCTTGACCTTGTCGCCTTCCTTCACGACGTCGGTCGTCTTGGCGACCTTGTGCGGGGCGAGCTGGGAGATGTGCACCAGACCGTCCTTCGCGCCGAAGAAGTTGACGAAGGCGCCGAAGTCGACCGTCTTCACGACCGTGCCGTCATAGATCATGCCCACTTCCGGCTCGGCGGCGATGGAGTTGATCCAGTTGATGGCGGCCTGAATGGCCTTCGCATCGGAGGAGGCGACCTTGATGGTGCCGTCGTCGGCGATGTCGATCTTCGCGCCGGTCTTTTCCACGATCTCGCGGATGACCTTGCCGCCCGAACCGATCACTTCGCGGATCTTGTCGACCGCGATCTTGATCACCTCGATGCGCGGGGCGAATTCGCCCAGTTCGGTGCGGGCTTCGCCCAGCGCCTTGCCCATCTCGCCGAGGATATGGAGACGGCCTTCCTGGGCCTGGCCCAGTGCGACCTTCATGATCTCCTCGGTGATACCGGCGATCTTGATGTCCATCTGGAGCGCGGTGACGCCCTCAGAGGTACCGGCCACCTTGAAGTCCATGTCGCCGAGGTGATCCTCGTCGCCGAGAATGTCGGACAGCACGGCGAACTTCTCGCCTTCGAGCACGAGGCCCATGGCGATGCCGGCCACCGGACGGGTCAGCGGAACGCCCGCATCCATCAGCGACAGCGAGGTGCCGCAGACGGTCGCCATGGAGGACGAGCCGTTGGATTCGGTGATCTCGGAAACCACGCGCAGCGTGTAGGGGAAGTCGTGGTGCGCGGGAAGCATCGGGCGCACGGCGCGCCATGCCAGCTTGCCGTGGCCGATCTCGCGGCGTCCCGGGGAGCCCATGCGGCCCGTCTCGCCCACGGAGTAGGGCGGGAAGTTGTAGTGCAGCATGAAGCGTTCTTTGTAGGTGCCGGTCAGGGCATCGACGAACTGCTCGTCGTCGCCGGTGCCGAGCGTCGCCACCACGAGACCCTGGGTCTCGCCGCGGGTGAAGAGCGCGGAACCATGGGCACGCGGCAGGATGCCGACTTCCGACTCGATCGCACGAACCGTGTTCAGCGAACGGCCGTCGATGCGCGCGCCATCCTCGATGATGCGGCCGCGAACGATGGAGGCCTCGAGCTTCTTGAACAGGTCGGACACGACGTTCTTGTCCGGCGCGTTCTCGTCGCCTTCCACGATCAGCCCGGCCATGACCTTGTCCTTGGCCGCGGCGACCTTGTTCTGACGCTCGACCTTGTCGGCGACCAGGAAGGCGGCGCTGAGATCGGCCTCGGCGATTTCCTTGACCTTCGCGTAAAGCTCGTCATGGGACGGCACGATGTGCTCGCGCGGCTCCTTGGCGGCTTTCTCGGCAAGACGGATGATCGCGTCGATGACCGGCTGGAACTCGCGGTGACCGAACATGACCGCGCCGAGCATGACTTCTTCGCTCAGCTCCTGGGCTTCCGATTCCACCATGAGAACGGCGTCGGCGGTGCCGGCGACCACGAGGTCGAGCTTGCTCTCCGGCAGGTCGTCGATCATCGGGTTGAGGACGTATTCGCCGTCGATGTAGCCGACGCGCGCGCCGCCGATCGGACCCATGAAGGGTACGCCGGAAAGCGTCAGGGCGGCGGACGCCGCGACCATCGCGAGGATGTCCGGGTTGTTCTCCAGGTCGTGGCTCAGCACGGTGATGATGACCTGGGTGTCGTTCTTGTAGCCTTCCGCAAACAGCGGACGGATCGGGCGGTCGATCAGGCGGGAGACGAGGGTTTCGTTCTCCGAGGGACGGCCTTCACGCTTGAAGAAGCCGCCGGGGATCTTGCCGGCCGCAAACGCCTTTTCCTGATAGTTCACCGTCAGCGGGAAGAAATCGAAGCCCGGCTTCGGCTGGCGGGCAGAGACGACGGTGGCCAGCACCTTGCTCTCGCCATACGTCGCCATGACGGCGCCGTCGGCCTGACGGGCGACCTTGCCCGTTTCTAGGATGAGCGGGCGTCCGCCCCACTCGATTTCTTCGCGTTGGATATCAAACATATGGTTTGTCCTTTCCAGGGCCCCGGTCGGGAACGGTTCCCGCGGGCGGCCCTGACGTCGTCCGGTGCTGCGCAGTGCATTCCGCGCGGCCTGCCGGTCGTTTTCCTCTCGTGTCCGGTCCGGCATGCCAAAGGGCGTGAAGTCCGGGCCGGGATGTGTCACAGAGCCATGGGCAAGACGGCAAGAAGCTTTTCTCGCGCAACACGCGGGTGAAAAGCATCCGGCGATCTCGCCCCATGGCTCAAAGTCGGGAGCCTGGGATAAAAGAGCCTCCCGGTGCGAGCACGCCGTGACGGCGGCCTCGCAAAGACGGAGCGCCCGAATGCGGGGGCTCCCGTTGTCAGGCCGGGCGAGGGCGCGACGGAAGATGCGTGTCGCGCCAAAGCCGGCCCTTAAACGACCGCAGCGGACCCGGGGGCCCGCTGCCTGTTTGCCGTGCTGCCTTAGCGGCGCAGGCCGAGACGCTGGATGAGGCTCTGATACCGCGCCACATCCTTGCCCTTGACGTAGTCAAGCAGATGACGGCGCTGGCTGACCATCTTCAGCAGGCCACGACGGGAATGGTTATCCTTCGCGTGGGTCTTGAAGTGTTCGGTCAGGTTGGTGATGCGCTCGGAAAGAACCGCGATCTGCACTTCGGCAGAACCGGTGTCGCCTTCCTTGGTCGCATATTCCTTGATCAGTTCCTGCTTGCGCTCAGGGGTGATCGACATCGTGTGTCCTTTTTCAATCGTTGCGAAACGCGCTCGGGGCTCATGCCCTTGCGATGACGTTTCAGGTTTTGCTTGCACGTCGCGCGAGGGGCGGTTCGCCCCGCGTCGCCCTGACGTGTTGTGCGGTTCGGCCTCAGGCCAGTGCCGGGATGTCGTCCAGCACGGTCTGACAGCATGGTCTGACTTCATGGCAAGGTTTCAAGCCATGGCCAGGGCAAGGAAGATGCACGAAAAGCCCCGAAAAGGAGAACCTTCACGGGACATGCAACCTTCCGGCCTGCCGCTTTTTATCCGCCCCCGCCTTTGCAGCGCCCGCCGCGTTTGCCGCGGGTCGGATGCAGGTCGGTAAGCAGTCTTTCGCCCCGGGACAGCTCCAGTCCCGAATGCGCGCGGAATATGACCGACAAGCGCTCAGATTTCCAGCGATTTATTCGACGATTTTCGCCGACTTGCCCGCCCGTGTCTTTCATGCCGGCGGCGGTCGGTCTCCTATCGTCATATATGCCCCCTCTCCGCACGATGCCGAAGTCGCCGCACGGAACCGCGTGTGCTGCGTGAATGGGACGTGACTTGTGCCCGCCCCCAGCGCTTCCTATGTCAACGGCTCCGATCCGTTCCGCCGATCCCTGATCCAATTGGGCCCGCGATGCTATCCCTTGCCATGCGCAGCTTTGCGCAAGTCCTCTCGCCTCCCTTCCGCGTCATCCTGTGGAAGTCGCTCGGTATCACCGTCGCGCTGCTGGCGGTGGTGTGGATCGTCATCGAATGGGCGATCGAGCATTTGATCGATCTTTCCGCCTATCCATGGGCACAGACCACGTTGAGCATCGTGACCGGACTGGGCGCGTTCATCGGGCTGGGCTTCCTGATCGCTCCGGTGGCCGCGATCTTCATCGCGCTGTTTCAGGACGAGATCGCGGAAAAGGTCGAGGCCTCCGTCTATCCCGATGACCCGCCGGGCACCGCCATGCCGGTGCTGCCCTCGATCATCCTTTCCGTGAAGTTCCTGGGCGTTGTTCTTCTGGGCAATGT
Organism: Breoghania sp.; assembly: GCA_963678585.2. Lineage (GTDB taxonomy): Bacteria > Pseudomonadota > Alphaproteobacteria > Rhizobiales > Stappiaceae > Breoghania. The sequence goes on along the minus strand of CAXXGA010000004.1, from coordinate 21,083 downwards.
CTTCGCGCTGTTTCTGCTGCTGGTGCCGGGCATCAACATCGTCGCCTTCTTTCTGGTGAACGGCTACCTGATCGGCCGCGAGTATTTCGAATTCGCCGCAATGCGGTTCGCCCCGCCCCGGCAGGCAAAGCGCCTTCGCAAGGCGCGCGGCGGGCAGGTCTTCCTCGCCGGGCTTGTGATTGCAGGCGTCCTGATGATTCCCATCGTGAACCTTCTCGCCCCGATTTTCGGCACCGTTTTCATGGTGCACCTGCACAAAAGGACAACTGGCAGTATTGCGAATTGGGGGCGGAACGCGCCGGGAATGTGACCTTGGAGCGTTTTTTGCACATGCGTGGTACATGCGCGGTAATCGGATGCGTTCCCTCTGCAATCCGCAGGAACCAGCGTCTTATCGACGCGACGGCACTTTGCAAAGTGACCGTAACGCGGCGTCCGTTCGGCAAAATTTTGCCACAGCGGAACGCAGCCTTTGACGTAGGCGGATGATAAGGCTAGAACGACCAGCGAAATAATCCTGTGTTTGCTTACCATTACGTAAGCGGAAAGGATCGTTGCATGTCGCAATCCGACGTCAAGGCCGCCCGGCCGCTCTCGCCACATCTTCAAGTCTACAAGCTCATCTTGACGATGCTCATGTCGATCCTGCACCGAATCACCGGTGCCGGGCTCTATTTCGGCATGTTCTTCGTTGCCTGGTGGCTGGTCGCCGTGGCCTCCGGCCCGTCCTATTACGACTTCGCCATGGGCCTGTTCGGTTCGATCATCGGCTATCTGGCGCTGTTCGGCTTCACCTGGGCGCTGATGCACCACATGCTCGGCGGCCTGCGCCACTTCCTGTGGGACACCGGCCGCGCCATGGGCCCCGGGATTCGCGACAAGCTCGCGATTGCCAATATTGTCGGCTCGGTCGTCCTCACCATCCTGGTGTGGATCGTCGTTCTCGCCGTCGCCTGATCACAAGGACCCAGCTCATGAGTATGCGAACGCCCCTCAGCCAGGTCCGCGGGCTCGGTTCCGCCCGCGAAGGCACCGGACATTTCTGGCTCCAGCGCGTGACCGGGGTGGCCAGCGTGCCGCTCACCCTGTTCTTCGTCGTTTTGCTGATTTCGCTGAAAGGCGCGGATCACGCCACCGCGGTTGCGGTTCTCGGATCGCCTGTCATCGCCATCTTCCTGCTGCTCGCCATCATTTCGGTGGTCTATCACATGAAGCTCGGCATGCAGATGATCCTCGAGGACTACGTCTCCGGCGAGATGGCGAAGGTCCTCTGCCTGATGGCCAACATCTTCTTCTGCGCATTCGTCGGCGTTGCGTCGGTGTTCGCGCTTCTCAAGATCAGTTTCGGGGGCTGAGCCCATGTCCGCTAGCACTTCCAGCGCGCCGTCTGCGGGTGGCCGCGCCTATAATTTCGTTGATCACCACCATGACGTCGTGGTGGTCGGCGCCGGCGGCGCAGGTCTTCGCGCGACCCTCGGCATGGCCGAGCAGGGCCTGAAGACGGCCTGCATCTCGAAGGTCTTCCCGACCCGTTCGCATACGGTTGCGGCCCAGGGCGGTATCGCCGCCTCCCTCGTCAACATGACGCCGGACAACTGGCACTGGCACATGTACGACACGGTGAAGGGCTCCGACTGGCTCGGCGACACCGACGCCATGGAATATCTCGCCCGCGAGGCCCCGGCTGCGATCTACGAGCTGGAGCATTACGGCGTGCCCTTCTCGCGCACCGAGGAAGGCAAGATCTACCAGCGCCCCTTCGGCGGCCACATGCAGAATTTCGGCGACGGCCCCCCGGTGCAGCGCACCTGCGCGGTGGCCGACCGGACCGGCCACGCCATCCTGCACACGCTCTACGGCCAGTCGCTGAAGAACAACGCGGAATTCTACATCGAGTATTTCGCCCTCGACCTGATCATGTCCGATGACGGCGTGTGTCAGGGCGTGGTGGCCTGGGATCTCGACACCGGCACCATCCACCGCTTCAACGCCAAGATGGTGGTTCTGGCGACGGGCGGTTACGGCCGTTCCTACTTCTCCTGCACCTCCGCCCACACCTGCACCGGCGACGGTGGCGGTCTTGTGGCCCGTGCGGGCCTGCCGCTTCAGGACATGGAATTCGTGCAGTTCCACCCCACCGGCATCTACGGCGCGGGCTGCCTGATCACCGAAGGCGCGCGCGGCGAAGGCGGCTATCTGACCAACTCCGAGGGCGAGCGCTTCATGGAGCGCTATGCACCGTCGGCCAAGGATCTGGCCTCGCGCGACGTCGTCTCGCGCTGCATGACCATCGAGATCCGCGAAGGCCGCGGCGTCGGTCCGAAGAAGGATCATATCTTCCTTCACCTCGACCATCTCGACCCGGCCCTGCTCGCCGAGCGGCTTCCGGGCATTTCGGAATCGGCCAAGATCTTCGCCGGTGTCGACCTCACCAAGGAGCCGATCCCGGTTCTGCCGACGGTTCACTACAACATGGGTGGCATCCCGACCAACTACTGGGGCGAGGTGCAGCTCGGTGACGGTGTCGGCGCCGACAATGTCCAGCCGGGTCTGATGGCCGTCGGCGAAGCGGCCTGCGCGAGCGTCCACGGCGCCAACCGTCTCGGCTCCAACTCGCTGACCGACCTCGTGGTCTTCGGCCGCGCCGCGGCCATCCGCGCCGGTCAGGTCATCGATCCCAAGGAGCCGGTGCCCACGGGCAGTGCCGCGTCGATCGAGAAGATCATGGATCGCTTCGACCGCCTGCGTCACGCCAACGGCTCTCAGCCCACAGCGGTGCTGCGCGAGAAGATGCAGCGTACCATGCAGGAAGACGCCTCGGTGTTCCGGACCCAGGAAAGCCTGGAGCAGGGGTGCCAGCGCATCTCGGCGCTCTGGAAGGAAATGCCGGACGTCAAGGTCTCCGACAGGTCGATGATCTGGAACTCGGATCTGGTGGAAACGCTGGAATACGAGAACCTGATGGCGAACGCCATCACGACCGTCTACTCCGCCGAGGCCCGCAAGGAATCGCGCGGCGCGCACGCCCGCGAGGACTACAAGGACGGTCCGTTCGACGGTCGCGACGACGAAAACTGGCGCAAGCACTCCCTCGCGTGGGTGAGCGAGGCCGGCGACGTCAAGCTCGGCTATCGCCCGGTCGTCACCGAGCCGCTGACCAAGATGGAAGACGGCGGCATCGACCCGAAGAAGATCGCACCCAAGGCGCGTGTCTACTGAGGGAACGATCCGCGGTATGCCAAAGGCTCGCCCGATCGACGCCACGTCGCCCTTCGGATCGCATCCGGCGGGCGGCCTCGCAAGAGCGGCCTGGAAGCTCATCGACGGCGGTGGGTTCCGCGCCACGCTTCGCCGCAAGGCGGGCGGGCTCGTCGCAAGGCTCTTTCCGGGGCCTTACGATGTGGAAGCGGGAAGTCTGAAATTTCGCCTCTACCCGGGCGAGAATTACGACGACCGCAAGATTCTGGCGCGTGCACGTCTGCCTGAGCAGGCCGAGCATGCGCTGATCGGCAAGTGGCTGCGCCCCGGCGCGGTGTTTGTCGATGTCGGCGCGAACGTCGGCACCTACGCGCTCTTCGCCGCAAGCCGGGGCGCGCGTGTGCTGGCGATCGAGGCGTCTGAGGCCACGGCTGCGAAGCTCGGCTTCAACATCGCCGCCAACGAGGCCCTTGAAGGCTTCGGTAGCGTCAAGGTGATGCTGACGGCGGTGGGCGAGGAAGAAGGCCGGCTGACCTTGTGGACGTCGGCGCGAAATTGGGGCTTCGCCACGCTCGCGGGCGATGTAGCCGAAGCGGAAGCGGGCGAATGGCAGGCGCAGGACGTTTCCGTCCGCCCGCTTGCCGACGTTCTGGGCGAGGCCGGGATTGGCCGCGCCGACGTGATGAAGATCGATGTCGAAGGCTTCGAGGACCGGGTGTTGATGCCCTATCTCGAGGCAAGCCCGCGCAGCGGCTGGCCGCGCGTGGTGTTGATGGAAACAAACTGCAGCGCGGCCTGGAAGCGGGACCCGCGCGAGACCCTGACGGCACATGGCTATGCGGTCGAAGGCGAGACGGAGGACAACGTCCTTCTCGTGGACCGCACGGACCATGCAACCTGAGAAGGCCGGGACCTGTGAGCCCGGTTCAAGCGGAGCAAAGAAATGGTTCAGCTGACGCTTCCCCGCAACTCGACGGTCAAGACCGGCAAGGTCTGGGACAAGCCCGCCGGTGCAACCAATCTGCGCGAGTACAAGATCTACCGCTGGAGCCCGGATGACGACAACAATCCGTCGCTCGACACCTATTACGTCGACATGGACGATTGCGGTCCGATGGTGCTCGACGGTCTGATCTACATCAAGAACAAGATCGACCCGACGCTGACCTTCCGCCGCTCCTGCCGCGAAGGCGTTTGCGGTTCCTGCGCGATGAATATCGACGGCACCAACACGCTGGCCTGCACCAAGGGCATGGACGAGGTGAAGGGCGCGATCAAGATCTACCCGCTGCCGCATATGCCGGTGGTGAAGGATCTCGTGCCGGACATGAACCTGTTCTATTCCCAGCATCGCTTCATCGAGCCCTGGCTGAAGACCGTTTCGCCGACGCCGCAGACCGAATGGCTGCAGAGCCCGAAGGATCGCGCCAAGCTCGACGGCCTTTACGAGTGCATCCTGTGCGCCTGCTGCTCCACCTCCTGCCCTAGCTACTGGTGGAACGGCGACCGTTACCTTGGCCCAGCGGTTCTGCTGCAGGCCTATCGCTGGCTGATCGACAGCCGCGACGAGGCGACCGGCGAGCGTCTGGACCAGCTGGAAGATCCCTTCCGGCTCTATCGCTGCCACACCATCATGAACTGCGCGCAGGCGTGCCCGAAGGGTCTGAACCCGGCGCTGGCCATTGCGGAGATCAAGAAGATGATGCTGGAACGGCAAGTCTAGGCCCGCAAGACCGGCTGACGAATGACGAAAAGGGCTGCCCCGCGGGGCGGCCCTTTTTCGTTTTCCCTCACACCTCTTCACCCCGTTCGCTCCCGCCTCACGACACATCACCTTCGCGCGAATGACGCGAGCGTGACTTAACGAAAGGCGCACATGGGCCTATGCCGGGGGAAAGACAGGATCGGAGGAGACCCCCATGCGCTTCCCAACATTTCGCCCGCGCGGCGCGACCATCGCCGCCGCCCTCGCTCTCACACTCGCCGCGCCCGTTCTGTCGGCGGCCCCCGCGATGGCCGAGACCGCCCTCTTCGCAGGCGGCTGTTTCTGGTGTCTGGAAGCCGACATGGATCACGTCGATGGCGTCACCGCCACCGTGTCCGGCTATGCCGGAGGCAGCAGCGAAAACCCGACCTACCGCAATTACAGCAAGAGCGGACACCGCGAGGTGGTCGAGATCACATACGACCCGGCAAAGGTCACATATGCCGAGCTGGTCGATATCTTCCTGCACTCGGTCGATGTGACCGACGGCGGCGGTCAGTTCTGCGACCGGGGGTTTTCCTATTCCACCGCGATCTACGCGCTGAACCAGGAACAGGCCAGCGCGGCCGCCGCGGTCAAGGCGAAGGCGGAAAAGGAGCTGGGCTCAACGATCGTCACGCCGGTGGAGGGGGCTGCGAAGTTCTGGCCCGCGGAGGACTACCATCAGGACTACTATCTCTCGAAGACGCGCATGCTGTCGCGCTTCGGCTATGTCACCCGCGCGGACGCCTACAAGGGCTACCGCAAAGGCTGCGGCCGCGATGCGACGGTGCGCGCTGTCTGGGGCAAGAGCGCCTACAAGGGCATCGCCGGTCACGAGGGGTCGTGAGATGGAGACGCGGCGAAGGCATGATCGCAAGACGCCCGAACATGCGACGCCCGGACATCGCGAAGTATCAATGCACGAAGCAGTAACGGTGGCGTGGCGTGAAACCGGAACTTGCAGGCAGTCCGCTGCCTATTTGCCGTCGACGTTCCAGGAGAACTTGTAGGTGAGGCCGAGACCGGCGGTGAACTGGTTCTCGCTGCCTGCGCGCTTGACGATCGGGCTGTCCGCCGCATCGCCGACGAGGCGGCGGTAACCTGCATCGCCGTAGAGCGTGATGGTGTCGCTCCAGGCGTATTCGGCCCCGAATGCCACTCCCACGTCGCGGAACCCGCCGCCCGCGTCATAGGCGGCGAACCGCCCGCCGGAAGCCGTGGATTCGCCGGAGGTGACGCCGAAATAGGTCGACATGTATTCGGAATCGGCAAAGCTCACGCGCGGTCCGAGCGTCAGCTTCAGCCGGTCGGCCGGCCGCGCCACGGCATCGATGCCAAGCTCGCCGACGAAGCCGTGGTGGCCGTTGAAGCCGCGCCGCACTTCTGCGAACGCCTCGACGAAGTCGCCCGTGTAGCGCACGCCCGCGCCAAGCTCGATCGCCCAGTCGACGGTCTTCAGTCCGGTCAGTTCGCTGTGATCGGCCGCATCGCGCTCGCCTTCGAAGTTGAAGGCGGGATAGAAGCCGAGGCCCACGTCCTTGCTGCTGTCGGCGACCGTGCCGAAGAACGGCAGCTTCAGGAACTTCAGCTTGATGATCGGGGCGGGGTAGAGCGTGTAGCTGTCGGCACCCGGATAGGCGGGCGCGACCCGCGCCGCAGCGCCCAACTCCAGTGCGATATCCGTGCCCTCTGCCTGATAGGCGTCACCAGCAAGTGCCGGAGCGGAAGCGCACGCTGCCATTCCAAGACACAGAAGCACACGAGAAACCGACTGCCGCATATCCCATCGTTCCCTGAATAAACCGTCCGAGGTCATTTGCCTGAGCAGCACGGACGATAAGCCAATGATCAGGTGAATGAAAACCGTTAGACGATGTTTTGGCACGGGGAAGTCAAGAGAACGGAAACGGAGGATGCTTTTTTACCGAAGGTTGCGGAATCGCCACAGCGACTTTCCCAGCCTCGGCCGACCTTGTCCCGGTCGCCTTTGCCTCAGCCGGCCTGCCGCAGCGGAGGCCCGTTTTCTTCCCGCAGGAACTCGCTGACGGCGAGTTTGACCGCCTGATAGAGGGCCGGGATCTCGGCCGGAGACGGGGCGCCGTCGGAACCGGCGAGGTGCCAGTGGCGGCGTTCCGGGTGCCCGCTCCAGCCCGGCTCGATCAACGGCAGGCGCAGGCCGAGGCCGATCAGCAGGTCCGGCACGGGCGCATGCGGAAGGGCGAAGATTTCCCAGGATTTCGGTTGCAGCAACGCGGTTGCATGCCCGCGTCCGCGCAGGAGGCGCTCCACCGACGGGTTCAGCCGCGAGGCCGGATGCGCGGCTGCCGAGAAGGCACGCATCTCGCCCCGCGCGGCACGGTTCAGGCAGGCCTCGGCCATCGGGCCGAGCACCGCATTGTCAGGACACACGAAAAGCACATTGCACACGGCTCTCACCTCTCGTCGTTGGACGAATCGTCCCCTCAGCCCGAGACAGGCGAATAGAGATGTTTTCCGACGAGCGTGTGACGATCGGGCGGCGCTCCCGCCTTCTATGCGGCGGGCTTGTGGCAGACGGCTTCGATGTTGTGGCCGTCCGGGTCGATGACGAAGGCTGCGTAATAGTCGCGGTGGTAATGCGGGCGCAGGCCCGGCGCGCCGTTGTCCGTTGCCCCGGCCTTGAGTGCTGCCGCATGGAACGTATCGACCGCGTTTCTGTCGTCGGCGGTGAAGGCAACGTGCAGCACGCCGGTCAGCGGCTGGCCGGAGGTAATCCAGAATTCGGGTTTTGCGATGCCGAAGCCGCAATGGGCGGCGGCGCCCGTTTCTTCCGCGGTGACTTCCATCACCACCTTGATGCCGAGCGGTGCCAGCGCGGCCTCGTAGAAGGAGCGTGAGCGGGCGAAGTCGGAGACGGGAAAGCCGATGTGGTCGATGGTACTCATGATGCGGTTTCTCCAGATGGACCGAAAGCGCCCGTGGCGGGTGTTGTGCGGGCCATTTACCACATTTCGTCCGCATTGCGGTGCAAGGAGAAGCGGTAGTGTCGCCACACCCGAAGATGTCGCGGCGCGCGGCGGGCCACGCGGACCTGCCGCGGCCATGCCCCGTGCGCGCGGTTTCACGGTTCACGGGGCGGCGTCGGACGGGTAGATTGGTCAAAACGGATCAAGGAACGAATCGGTATGAAAAAGGCGGCATCCATCGCTGCAGTGCTGTGTCTGGGAGCCTTGGCGGCCGGGTGCTCGCGTTTCGATTACGGGCGCTCGCCGGGCCCCGCCGTGAGCGCTCCGCGCCAGCCCGTCTCCGAAGGAGGCAGCCTCCAGCCGCTGGTGGTCGACCCCGGCTACGGCCAGCCCCCTTACGGCAATGGCGGTTATGCGAATAACGGCTATGGCAACGGCAACTATCCCGCGGGCACTGTCGTCGGGCCGGATGGTCAGCCGATCAACCAGCCTGGTGCGGCTCCCCAGCCGGGCGCGCCGGGTACGGATGTGGCCGCAGCCCCGCCGCAGGGCGGTGCGACTTCCAACCAGCCCCCTCCGCCTCCGGGCGCACCCACGATCGGGCGGACCGAGCTTCTCGGTGGCTGGACGATTGCGGCGGGCGGCAATTCCTGCAAGCTCTTCATGACGCTAACGACGTGGAGCGGCGGTTACCGCGCCAACACGCAAGGCTGCGGCGGGCCTCCGCTCGGTGCGATCGCCGCATGGGATCTGAACGGCGCGCAGATCATCCTCAAGGATGGCTCGGGCGTGCAGCTCGCCACGCTCTACAAGAGCGGGAACGAACGCTATGACGGGCGCACTGTCGCGGGCTATCCGATTTCCGTCTCGCGCTAAGCATATTCGCCGGTTTTTCAGCCCGGGGCTCCTTTCAGGGGCTCCGGGTTTATTATTATCTCGTGTGATGTAATATACGTCTACGTTATTGCTCTTTAGTCGACCTGCCTCTTCGCAAATTAAAACTGTCTGGACCCGTCCGTATGGAAATGTAACCATACGGCATTTGGGGGAAAATATTTAACATGGCGAAATATGATCCATTGAAGTTGCACCTTGCCCAGTTGCCGGATTTCGAATGGACGGCGGGCTTCGACGAAATCGAACGGATCCTTGGAGGGGCGCTGCCGGCCAGCGCCACGGCGCATCGCACCTGGTGGGCGAATTCCGGCGGTCTGCTGGTGCATCAGGAAGCTTGGCTGACCGCCGGTTGGCGGGTCCGTCAGGTGGATATTTCACGCCGTCAGGTGACCTTCCAGCGTGCGCGGCTGGGGGCGGCGCTTGCCCGCAGCGCCGAACGCACGGCCAAGGACAGGCAACCGGCGCAGCCGCGCGCCAATGGCGGGCTCCCGGCCTCCCTGCGCAAGGCGCTGGAAACCAGCCGCAAGCCGCTGAACCTGTCGGCGCGTATCGACTGGACGGAAATCGGGTCCGCCAGGCGCAACGGCAAGGGCTGGCACCTGCCGGAGGCCGGGCACGTGCCTGCATTGTGCCGCTTCCACATCTTCAACGGCGACGAACATCGCGTGCTGGTGGTCATCACCCGCGACATGGACGCCTTCCTGCGCGCCGCTGAAGCCGGCGGCAAGGCGGCTGCCAAGGTGGAGCAGGCCAGTGAGGTGGCGGAGGCAATGGAAAGCGCCGATCACGTCGTGGTGGATGCGGCGACGCCCGGTCAGGCGTGGATTCTCGTCGACGGGCGCGGCCACAAGGCCGACCTCGGCGATGACGGCGAGCGCTGGTTTGTGGCCTGGGCCGCGGCTGTCGGCAATCGCCAGACGGGGCTTGAAGCGGAATTGATCGCAAGCTGATATGAAAACGCCCGGCTCAGGCCGGGCGCATCCTTGTTTCGATACTCTCAGGCGATTTCCGTCTACCAGCGATAGGCGATGCGTCCGCTGGCCTGATAGGTCTGCGAGCGGCCGCTCAGTTCACCGTCGAGCTTGGCGGTCATCGACCAGCCGTTGTCGAGATCGAACTCGCCGCCCAGTGTGACGAGGGCGAGGTTGCGGGCCATTCCTGCGCCTGCGACGGTGAAGCCGGAGCCCGGAACAGACTGGAAAGCTGCCTGCATGTTGACGTCGGTATCGAAGTTGTAGGCCCAGCCGAGCCGCCCGAACAGGGAGAAGGGCCTTCCCGATGCCAGCGTGAAAGTCTTGTTGATCCAGAGGCCGACTTCGGCCCGCGGCGCGATCGTGCTGCTTTCTTCGAAGGCGAGCGCCAGAGCGGGGGCTCCGCTTTCCGAATAGGAGGGCGTGTGCAGCCACTGCGCCTGTAGTGCGCCATAGGGCGTGAAAACCGTGTTGGAGCCGCTGGCGAGATTGTATCCGGCTTCGATGCGCGCGCCGATGTTGAAGGCGTTGTAATCGGCTTCGAGAATGGCCCCGCCGGAGGCGCGTTCGGTGTGGGTGTCCTGATAGCTGCCCGAAAGGGCGCCTGCGAGATAGGCCTGGCCGAAAGCGTGTCGGCCATAGATCCCGCCCTGCAGGATGTTGCCTTTGCCACTGCCGTTTCCAGCCTCCACGTCCCATGACAGGCGACCGATGCCGAGGGCGAAACCGAGCGTTGTTTCCGGCGAAAGCCAGTAGTCGACGCCGGAGGCCATTCCGAAGCTTCGCGACTGGCTGTCAAAGCCGCCTGCTCCGGCGTCGTTCCGGTTGTAGCCACCGTAGGCGCTGCCCCAGACGACCATCGGCTTTGCGGTGTCATCGGGCTTGCCATGCAGCGCCGTGGCGAATGCGGACTTCTCATCGTCGGAAACGACCGACGGACTGTCGGCATAGCCGAGCGGATTGAGATTGACACTCGGCATCTGGCGCGAGGGCATCACCGGGTTCAGCATGACGGTGAGAAATCCGCTCGTCAGCCGTTGGCTCGGCAACTGCATGCCGACCGCGTTATAGCCGCCCTGCAGGCTTGGAAGCAGGGCCTGGAGAAATGCCTGGAAAACGGAATCGTCCTCATCACTCAGTGAAGACCAGGCTGAACTTGAAAGATCTGAAAAGTCGTCCACGCGTTTATAAACAAACGAGCCACCGTCAAGTGTTGATCTTGGTATGTCGGCCCAAGTGTATTCGGACGCTGGTTGGCCGGATATTTCTGCTGTGCTGAAAAACAGTACGTACATCTTGCCGGCGGAAAGCTCGATGGAGCCTGTATCGATCGTGACGGTCGTGTAGTAGTTGTTATTGGGAGCCGTCAGATTGGCAGATTTGTAAAGCGCGTTGCCAGTGATCGTCTTCGACGAGGAATCCCACTCATAAACATAGGCATTGAATTGAGCGGGGGAGCCAGAAAAAAGGGAAATCAGGAAAGAAAACCCGGTCAGTGCAGAAGCCCTGTCCACCGTGATGGTCTGGCCGTAGGTTGAACAGCCGCCGGGGCCCCATGAGTATATCCCAGAGGTGCCATTCCAGTCCGGTGTCGTATCGATGTTGTCGGCGAGCGCTGTGCCGCACAAACCAAAGGCCAGCGCCACAGCGGATACGCCGGTCATCAGGCCACGGCAAAGCAATGCGCTATGGCTTCGCACGGATGGAACTGCGCAAGGGTGCAGTATGTTCATCGAAAATCGCCCCCGAATAATCGGAACGTGATCGTCGGGATGCGCAGTATCGCAAGTAGCAATAGTCAAACACACAAGTTATCCGAGAAAGCACGTTCCTTGCTTTTGTTTTCGATTTTGGATTGTCAGCTGGTCTTAGGCTAAAATATTAATTTTAAATAACATATGGATAAATTGTCTCATGCGGGATCCATGCGTCATCCTGCACAGGCAGGGGTTGACGTGGAATCTCCCGATACTTCTAATCTTTTCCGCAAATTGGCTGTGCCGGGAGTGGCTTGAGAGGGCTACTGCCCGGCTTGTCCGGTGCCTGCCGCCTCGTGTGATCTGATGCAAGGCGGGCTGGCAGCGGAAACAACTTGGGAGGATGGAACCGAATGAGCCTCGTGCCTGTTCTTGGCGATGACGACATGAAGCCCGAAGCGCGGGCCGTGATCGATGAAATCCGCGATGTGCGGCAAACGGATTTCGTCAACAATTTCTGGCGGGTTCTGGCGAACGACCCGGCCGCGCTGAAGCGCACCTGGGAGAGCCTGCGCGAGGTGATGGGGCCGGGCACGATCGACCCGTTCACCAAGGAACTGATCTACGTTGCCGTCTCCATCGCCAACAATTGCGAATACTGCATCCGCTCCCATACGGCGGCGGCACGCGCCAAGGGCATGAGCGAGGCGCAATTGATGGAATTGCAGTCCGTCGTCGCAATGGCGAGCGAAACAAATCGCCTTGCCATGGGGCTTCAGGTGCCGGTTGACGATGTGTTCAAGGTTGCATCGCCTGCCGCTGCGTCGTCAGACGATTAGCGGGAGATTTGGCAGCCGCGGCGGATGAAAGGCGCAAAGCGCATGAAACGCCTCGCGTTTCGCGTGCTTGTCAATAAGCGACACAAGGTTTATCGCTGCATTTGACTGCGACCTTTCGTCCCCTAAATCAAGGCTCGGACGACTTGAAGGTCTGGCCGGATCAACGGCCCGGGCCGGATTGACGGGACTGGCTGGTTCGATGGGGCCGGACGGAACCGGGTCGCCCCCTCGCCCTGTGTGCTTCAAGTCTGGAAGCTTTGCCAATGTCCGCACCCCAATCGCCGGCCACGAGCGTGAGCGAACGCTACGAAGAAATGGTCGCGGCCGGAGAACTGTCTCCCGACCCCGCCCAGCGCGAAATCGTCGCCCGCCTCGACGCTCTCAATGAAGTCCTTTCCCAGCGCGGTCCGACGGGCAAGCCGTCGCCGTTGGGCTGGCTCTTCGGCAAGAAACAGTCCGCAACGCCGCTGAAGGGGCTCTATGTCTGGGGCTCGGTGGGGCGCGGCAAGACCATGCTGATGGACCTCTTCTTCGAGCGCGCGGAGGTCGCGCGCAAGCGCCGCGCCCATTTCCACGAGTTCATGAGCGATGCCCACGAGCGCATCCACGCCGCGCGCCAGAAGATCAAGGCGGGCGTGATCAAGGGGGCGGACCCCATCGCGCCGGTGGCCGAAGCCCTCGCCAAGGAGACGCAGCTTCTCTGTTTCGACGAGTTTTCCGTGACCGACATCGCCGACGCCATGCTGCTCGGCCGGCTTTTCGAAAAACTCTTCGATGCGGGGGTCGTGGTGGTCGCCACGTCGAATGTCGATCCCGACGATCTCTACAGGGATGGTCTCAATCGCGGCCACTTCCTGCCCTTCATCAAGCTCTTGAAGACCCATGTGGATGTCTTCAATCTCGATAGTCCGACCGACTATCGGCTGGAGAAGCTTGCGGGCACGCCGGTCTATCTTTCGCCGCTCGGTGAGGCAGCGGATGCTGAGATGGAGCGCATCTGGAAAGCGCTCACCCAAGGGACGCGCGGTCGCGCGGACCGGCTTGAAGTGAAGGGGCGCTGGATCGACATTCCGTTAACGGCATGTGGTATTGCGCGCTTCACCTTCGCGGACCTTTGCGCGAAGCCCTACTCGGCTGCCGATTACCTGCGTGTCGCAAATGCCTTCCATACGGTCATGTTGGAACATGTACCTGTCATGCAGCAGAACAGGCGCAATGAAGCCAAGCGGTTCATCAACCTGGTCGATGCGCTTTACGACCACCGCATCAAGTTGGTGGTCTCCGCGGAGGCCGAGCCGGATCAACTCTATTTGGGCACCAGCGGGACGGAGAAGTTCGAATTCGATCGAACCATTTCGCGTCTCACGGAAATGCGTTCCGAGGCTTATCTTGAGGACGCAAAGGAAGAAATCGCTTGACGTTCGGGCCGAAAAACCGCGTCGAGGCCCCAAAAAGGGGCTCTTCTACGAAGTTTTTACCCCGTACAATTGGCGAACCTTGGTTCGGGCGGTTGCGCCGCGCGGGCAAAGGGAGTATCGACACCGCGACCATATGACCTATGGCCGTAGCTGACGTTTACGTAAAGGGAAACCAACAGCATGGCGCGAAATAAGATCGCACTCGTAGGGTCGGGCCAGATCGGTGGCACGCTCGCACATCTCGCAGGTCTGAAGGAGCTCGGCGACGTCGTCATGTTCGACATCGCGGAAGGCATCCCGCAGGGCAAGGCGCTGGACATTGCAGAATCGTCGCCCGTCGATGGTTTTGACGTAAAGCTGGCCGGCACGAACACCTACGAAGCCCTTGAAGGCTCGGATGTCGTGATCGTCACCGCAGGCGTCCCCCGCAAGCCCGGCATGAGCCGCGACGACCTTCTCGAAATCAACCTGAAGGTCATGGAGCAGGTGGGCGCGGGCCTCAAGAAGTATTGCCCGAACGCTTTCGTCATCTGCATCACCAACCCGCTCGACGCCATGGTCTGGGCGCTGCAGAAGTTCTCCGGCCTGCCCGCCAACAAGGTGGTCGGCATGGCGGGCGTCCTCGACAGCTCGCGCTTCCGCCATTTCCTCGCCGATGAATTCGACGTCTCCGTGAAGGACGTCACCGCCTTCGTGCTCGGTGGCCACGGCGACACCATGGTTCCGCTGACCCGCTACTCCACGGTCGCGGGCATCCCGCTCCCCGATCTGGTCAAGATGGGCTGGTGCACGCAGGAGCGCCTCGACGAGATCGTCCAGCGCACCCGTGACGGCGGCGCGGAGATCGTTTCGCTTCTCAAGACCGGCTCCGCCTTCTACGCGCCCGCGGCTTCCGCGATCGCCATGGCCGAGAGCTACCTGGGCGACAAGAAGCGCGTGATGCCTTGCGCGGCGCATCTGGACGGCCAGTACGGCCTGTCCGGCACCTATCTCGGCGTTCCGACCGTCATCGGCGCCGGTGGCATCGAGCGGATCATCGAGATCGACCTGAACTCCGACGAGAAGGCGAACTTCGACAAGTCCGTGGCCGCGGTCGACGGTCTGGTCCAAGCCTGCAAGAAGATCCAGCCCGCGCTGGCGTGATTGGACGAGGGGGGCCTGTGGCTCCCCTTTGTCTTTTTAAGGTGCGCGATCGGGAGGAAAGAAAAAACCGGATCGCCGCACCCGTTGAGAATGGCGCATGAGCCCCGGCCCGATGCCGGGACATGCGCAGGATCCTGAAACGAGAGATCTCTCGAGGGAGTCGTCATGAACATCCACGAGTACCAGGCCAAGGCGCTGCTGAAGGAATTCGGAGCACCTGTCGCCTCTGGTGTGCCCATTTTCTCCGCCGACGAGGCCGAAGCCGCTGCCAAGCAGCTTCCCGGCCCGCTTTACGTGGTCAAGTCGCAGATCCATGCGGGCGGCCGCGGCAAGGGCAAGTTCAAGGAGCTGGGCCCCGACAGCAAGGGCGGCGTCCGCCTTGCCAAGACCATCGAGGAAGTGGTCGCCAACGCCAAGGAGATGCTTGGCAACACGCTCGTGACCCAGCAGACCGGCGCAGCCGGCAAGGTCGTCAACCGCCTCTACATTGAGGACGGCGCCGACATCGATCGCGAACTGTACCTCTCCCTCCTCGTTGACCGCACCGTCGGTCAGGTCGCCTTCGTGGCCTCCACCGAGGGCGGCATGGACATCGAGGAAGTCGCGGCCCACACGCCGGAGAAGATCCTCACCCTGCCGATCGACCCGGATGCGGGCGTCACCGCGGAAGCCGCAGGCAAGGTCTGCGATGCGCTGAAGCTTGAGGGTGCTGCGCGCGAGGACGGGCTGAAGCTCTTCCCGATCCTCTACAAGGCCTTCACCGAGAAGGACATGAGCCTTCTGGAGATCAACCCGCTGATCGTCATGACGGACGGCCACCTGCGCGTCCTCGACGCCAAGGTCTCCTTCGACGGCAACGCGCTCTTCCGCCACGACGACGTGATGGCTCTGCGCGACAAGTCGGAAGAGGACGAGAAGGAAATCGAGGCCTCCAAGTTCGACCTCGCCTATGTGGCGCTCGATGGCGACATCGGCTGCATGGTGAACGGTGCCGGTCTTGCGATGGCCACCATGGACATCATCAAGCTCTACGGCTCCGAGCCCGCGAACTTCCTCGATGTCGGCGGCGGCGCTTCCAAGGAGAAGGTCACCGCGGCCTTCAAGATCATCACCGCCGACCCGAACGTGAAGGGCATTCTGGTCAACATCTTCGGCGGCATCATGCGTTGCGACGTCATCGCCGAGGGTGTGGTCGCGGCCGTGAAGGACGTCGGGCTTCAGGTGCCGCTGGTCGTGCGCCTCGAGGGCACGAATGTCGAGCTTGGCAAGAAGATCATCAACGAGAGCGGTCTGAACGTGATCGCCGCCGATGACCTCGACGATGCCGCGCAGAAGATCGTCAAGGCCGTGAAGGAGGGCAAGTAATGTCCATTCTCGTCAACAGAGACACCAAGGTCATCGTTCAGGGCCTGACCGGCAAGACCGGCACGTTCCACACCGAGCAGGCGCTCGAGTACTACGGCACCAAGATGGTCGCCGGCGTTCACCCCAAGAAGGGCGGTGAAACCTGGACGAGCGGCATCGACGGCGCGGCCGAACTGCCGATCTTCACCACCGTCGGTGATGCCAAGGAAGCGACCGGGGCCGATGCCTCCGTGATCTACGTGCCGCCCGCAGGGGCCGGTGCCGCGATCATCGAGGCGATCGACGCGGAAATCCCGCTCATCATCTGCATCACGGAAGGCATTCCGGTGATGGACATGGTCAAGGTGAAGGCCAAGCTCGACAAGTCCAAGTCGCGCCTGATCGGCCCGAACTGCCCGGGCGTGCTGACGCCGGAAGAGTGCAAGATCGGCATCATGCCGGGCTCCATCTTCAAGAAGGGCTCCGTCGGCATCGTCTCGCGCTCCGGCACGCTGACCTATGAAGCCGTGTTCCAGACCACCAATGCCGGTCTCGGCCAGACGACCGCCGTCGGCATCGGCGGCGACCCGGTCAAGGGCACCGAGTTCATCGACATGCTGGAAATGTTCCTCGCCGACGATGCGACCGAGTCGATCATCATGATCGGTGAAATCGGCGGTTCCGCCGAAGAGGAAGCCGCCCAGTTCATCGCCGATGAGGCCAAGAAGGGCCGTTCCAAGCCGATGGCCGGCTTCATCGCAGGCCGCACGGCGCCTCCGGGCCGCACCATGGGCCACGCCGGCGCCGTGATTTCCGGCGGCAAGGGCGGTGCCGAGGACAAGATCGCGGCGATGGAAGCCGCGGGCATCAGGGTCTCGCCGTCTCCCGCCAAGCTCGGCGAGACGCTGGTCGAGGTCCTGAAGGGCTAATGAATGACAGGGCCGGCGGCGGTTTCGCCGCCGGTCGCTGACCTGCCTCATGCAAGGTGCTGACGGTAATGTGAAGGCCTCGCATGCGGATGAACGCTTGAGTGCTTGCACCGGCGGGCTTCCAAGTTTAGACGGACGCCCATGACGGTATGATGATGCGGCATTATGGCGCATACTGAAGAGACGGGCGCGGTCGGAAACGGACTGCGCCACATATCATCGGGGACGGTTGCCGTCCTCAGACTGGCCACAAGGCGCGGCTGGCACGTCGCGCCGTCATGAGCGGGGCGGAGGTCAAGACCCTTCGCTGACAGACACAATGGCACGGCAGGACGCGAACGAGGCATTCGCACTGACGTCGTTCCTATACGGCGCGAACGCAGCCTACATCGAAGACCTCTATGCGCAATATCAGGATAATCCGGCTTCGCTGGACGCTGTATGGCGCGATTTCTTCGACAAGCTGAAGGACGAGCCCGCGGACGTCGTCAAACAGGCGCGCGGCGCAAGCTGGAAACGGCCCGACTGGCCGGTGACGCCCAATGGCGAACTGGTAGCGGCACTCGACGGCAACTGGACGGCGCTCGAGCCGAAGATCGCGGACAAGATCAAGGACAAGGCAGCCGCCAAGGGCGCTCCCATGTCGGAAGCGCAGGTCCAGCAGGCCACGCGCGATTCTGTCCGCGCCCTGATGATGATCCGCGCCTATCGCATGCGTGGCCATCTTCATGCCGACCTCGATCCCCTGAAGCTGGAGCCGCCGAAGGACCACGTGGAGCTGCACCCGGCCACCTACGGCTTTGCGGACAGCGACTGGGATCACCCGATCTTCATCGATCACGTGCTGGGTCTGGAATTCGCCACCATCCGCGAGATGCTGGAGATCCTGAAGCGCACCTATTGCTCCACGCTCGCCGTGGAGTTCATGCATATTTCCGATCCGGCCGAAAAGGCGTGGATCCAGGAGCGCATCGAAGGTCCGGACAAGCAGATCACCTTCACCAAGGAAGGCAAGAAGGCCATCCTCAACAAGCTGGTTGAGGCGGAGGGCTTCGAGAAGTTCCTTGATGTGAAATACACCGGCACCAAGCGTTTCGGTCTGGACGGCGGCGAGGCGCTTCTGCCCGCGCTGGAACAGATCATCAAGCGCGGCGGCCAGCTCGGCCTGAAGGAAATCGTTCTCGGCATGGCCCACCGCGGCCGCCTGAACGTACTCTCGCAGGTCATGGGCAAGCCTCTGCGCGCCGTCTTCCACGAGTTCAAGGGCGGCTCCTACGCGCCCGACGACGTGGAAGGCTCCGGCGACGTGAAGTACCACCTCGGCGCATCGTCGGACCGCGAGTTCGACGGCAACAAGGTGCACCTGTCGCTGACCGCGAACCCCTCGCATCTGGAAATCGTCAACCCGGTGGTGCTGGGCAAGGCCCGCGCCAAGCAGGACCAGCACTCCGTCAAGGACGGGCATTGGGTGGAGACGGTGGATGTCGACCGTTCCAAGGTGCTGCCGCTGCTGCTGCACGGCGATGCGGCCTTTGCCGGTCAGGGTGTTGTCGCGGAATGTTTCGGCCTGTCGGCCCTTCGCGGTCACCGCACCGGCGGTTCGATCCACTTCATCATCAACAACCAGATCGGCTTCACGACGAACCCGCGCTTCTCGCGCTCCTCGCCGTACCCCTCCGACGTCGCCAAGATGATCGAGGCGCCGATCTTCCACGTGAACGGCGATGATCCGGAAGCGGTGGTCTATGCGGCCAAGGTCGCGACGGAATTCCGTCAGGCCTTCGGCAAGCCGGTCGTCATCGACATGTTCTGCTACCGCCGCTTCGGCCACAACGAGGGCGACGAACCGGCCTTCACCCAGCCGATCATGTATCGCGAGATCCGCCAGCATCCCACGACGCTGCAGATCTATGTCGACAAGCTGATCGGCGAGGGCGTGGTCACCCCGGAAGAGGTGGAGGCGCTGCGCGCCGAATGGCGTGCCCGCAACGACGAGGAGTTCGAGGCCGGGCAGTCCTACAAGCCCAACAAGGCGGACTGGCTCGACGGCAAGTGGGCGGGCTTGAAGCAGGCAGCCTCCAGCGAGGACCCGCGCCGCGGCCAGACCGGCCTGACGGGCGACACGCTGCGCGATCTCGGCACGAAGCTCTCCACGATCCCGGAAGACTTCAACGCCCACCGCACCATCCGGCGCTTCATGGCGAACCGCGCCAAGATGATCGAGACCGGCGAGAACATCGACTGGGCGACGGCGGAAGCAATGGCCTTCGGCTCTCTCCTGCGCGAAGGCCACAAGGTGCGCCTGTCCGGTCAGGACGTGGAGCGCGGTACGTTTTCCCAGCGCCATTCGGTGCTCTACGATCAGGAGACGGAAGCCCGCTACATCCCGCTCGCCAATGTGAGCGAGGACCAGGAGCGCTACGAGGTCATCAACTCGATGCTGTCGGAAGAAGCGGTGCTCGGGTTCGAATACGGTTACACGCTGGCCGAGCCGAGCGCGCTGACGCTGTGGGAAGCCCAGTTCGGCGATTTCGCCAACGGCGCGCAGGTGGTCTTCGACCAGTTCCTGTCGTCGGGCGAACGCAAGTGGCTGCGCATGTCGGGTCTCGTCTGCCTCCTGCCGCATGGCTATGAGGGACAGGGTCCGGAGCACTCCTCGGCCCGTCTGGAGCGCTATCTCCAGATGTGCGCGGAAGACAACATGCAGGTGGCCTACTGTTCGACGCCTGCCAACTACTTCCACATCCTGCGCCGTCAGCTGAAGCGCGACTTCCGCAAGCCGCTGATCCTGATGACGCCGAAGTCGCTGCTGCGCCACAAGCGCTGCGTCTCGCGGCTGTCGGAACTGGCCGAAGACACCTCCTTCCACCGTATCCTGTGGGATGACGCGGATCGCGGGCTGGAACCGGCTCAACCCGTTGCCGCCGACGACAAGATCCGCCGCGTGGTGATGTGTACGGGCAAGGTCTATTACGATCTGCTGGAAGAGCGGGAGAAGCGCGGCATCGACGATGTCTACCTTCTTCGCGTCGAGCAGCTCTATCCCTTCCCGACCAAGGCGCTGGCCAACGAACTCGCCCGCTTCAAGAACGCGGACATGGTCTGGTGCCAGGAAGAGCCCAAGAACATGGGGTCTTGGTTGCATGTCCAGCCCTATCTGGAATGGGCTCTGGCGCAGATCGAGGCCAAGACCGACCGTCCGCGTTATGTCGGTCGTCCGGCAGCGGCTGCCACCGCAACCGGCCTGATGTCCAAACATATGGCGCAGCTCCGCGCCTTCCTCGACGAAGCCTTCGCCGAGAGCTGATCCAAGGGCGGCGAGCGCGTGTCGCGCCCGCCGCTATCCGCCATACCGACCGTAAAACCGCAGCCTGGCTGCAAAGCGAAGAGACGAAATAACATGGCAACGGAAATCCGCGTGCCCACCCTGGGCGAATCCGTGACCGAAGCCACCATCGCGCAGTGGTTCAAGAAGCCCGGCGAAGCCGTCGCCGTCGATGAGCCGCTCGTCGAGCTGGAAACAGACAAGGTGACGATCGAAGTGCCCGCCCCGGCCGCAGGCGCGATCGAGAGCATTCTGGTCGCCGAAGGCGAGACCGTCGAGGTCGGCGCGCTGCTCGGCACGCTGGCCGAAGGTGCGGCCGCATCGGCTGCCCCCGCCGCTGCGGCCCCGGCTCCCGCCGCCGCAGCTCCGGCCCCCGCTGCCGCTCCGGCCCCGGCCGCTGGCGCAGGTTCCGACATGCCGCCCGCTCCCTCCGCCCAGAAGATGATGGCGGAAAAGGGCGTCTCTGCCTCTGACGTCGACGGTTCCGGCAAGCGTGGCCAGATCCTGAAGGGCGACGTCATGGCCGCCATGGAAAAGACCGCCAGCGCCCCGGCGCCTGCCGCCGCTGCGCGCGGTCCGGTCGCGGTTCAGGACGAGGCGCGCGAAGAGCGCGTGCGCATGACCAAGCTG
>CAXXGA010000003.1:495000-497935 GCA_963678585.2 Breoghania sp. | reverse complement strand
CCCGATCGCACAAGACAGCCGACTCGATTTATGCCCCCTCCATTTGCCCCCCCCACACCTACGAGGCACACTTGATAACGCCTCGAATTGTCGGCGATGATCCGGCGGGAGGATTGTTAGGCCGCGAATCCAGATTCTAAGCCACCACATATCAAGTCAGCTAATCAGGATTCGCGGCTCACTCGAATTCATGCGCATTCGCCCGCGTCACAAGAGCGGGCTACTTGACGATAGGGAGCCACGAATTCGGCTTAGATTTTTACATAATTGTGTGTATTGAGAAGGCCGGTATGGCGGCTTGCTCTAATCAAATGATCGCTATGGAGTTTTGGATGCCGTCCACTGCTTTAAGGAAATTTGAGACAAAGCTATTAGTCGACGTTGATCGCATCATAGAAAGCCATGGATTACTCGATCAGAATGGACAGGGTCGCCGTGGACTTGGGCATATCACACGCAGCGGTGTCTTGATGCTTTGCGCTGCTTGGGAATTATACGTCGAGGAATTAGCTGTAGAAGTTGCAGAGCTCCTCGCTAACCGCGCAACGTCACCGAATGACTTACCGCTGCCCGTTCAAAGAGAACTTTCCAAAGCTGTTAAAGAGCACAAGCACGAATTGAAGCCCCTGGAATTGGCTGGAGCGGGATGGGAGCACGTTTATATCAGCCATGTAAAAGATATCGTCGGCTCTATGAATACTCCTAAAGTGGGACCTATAAACGAAATATATCTACGTCTAACGGGTTGGTCTAAGCCTTCTGGCTCTTGGACCAGAGGTAACGATTTCGTCAACGGGTTCGTTAAAGCACGAGGCGACGTAGCTCACAGGGGAAGCGCTGCAGCCTATGTTCGAATAGGCGCTCTTCGAGATTATCGGAGAGGAATTGTCCAAACTGTGACGGAGCACGACAACGCCGCTGCTGAGTTTGTCCGGGATAATTCGGTTGGCAACTTACCATGGAATAGACGCCCCCAACCCTAAACGACGTTCGTCGTGCTTATAGGCAGCGAACGCGATTTATTGGCACTAATTAGGTTTGGCAGTGCCTGAGGAGTGCCTTTTCAAACACAAGAAAGCCCGCCGTATTTTCATACGGCGGGCTTTTTGATTTGGTTGCGGGGGCAGGATTTGAACCTGCGACCTTCAGGTTATGAGCCTGACGAGCTACCGGGCTGCTCCACCCCGCGGTAAATTTTGGTGTCCTGTGGTTTGTTGCCAGGACGATGGGCTGTTGTGTAGCCCGATCTTATTTGTTTGCCCGTCCTCGCGGCTTTGCCGCTGCGGGCGCGGCGGGTGCTGCTCCATGAAGGATACGGCCACCGCCTTCGTATTTGCTTGCCCGAGCTCGGCGCTTTGCGCCTTTGGGCGAGGCGTGTGCTGCTCTTTGGGTGAGCGACTGGTGCCTCAGGATTTCGTATCTCCGGACGTGAGTGTACGAGCGGAGCATTTTTGCTCCACTCGGGAGATTTTTGGAGTGGAGATGGTATGGTTTTGAGATCGTTGAGAGGATTGTAATCGGTGTCCTTTGCAGGCCTGGCAGTGACCTACTCTCCCGCGTCTTAAGACGAAGTACCATTGGCGCAGGGGAGTTTCACGGCCGAGTTCGGAATGGGATCGGGTGGGGGCTCCCCGCAATAGCCACCAGGCCGGCGAAGGACATCGATTATCAGAAGAAACTGGTTTTTGTACTCATTTCATCGGGTGCTTGCGCTTGCAGGCGTCAGGTTGGCACCCCGACCACCCGGCTAGGGTGGTCGCAAGGCCGACCGGCCGCCGCGCCTTATGGCGCGCGCTGTCCGCAGCCAGGACCGAAGGTCCGTGCGGCGTGAGGACGAGTAGTAAGGATGATCATTGACTAATGAGAGTGATCAAGCCGAACGAGTTATTAGTACCGGTAAGCTGCATGCATTGCTGCACTTCCACACCCGGCCTATCAACGTGGTGGTCTTCCACGACTCTTCAGGGAGAACTCGTTTTGAGGTGGGTTTCCCGCTTAGATGCTTTCAGCGGTTATCCCGGCCACATATAGCTACCCTGCTATGCCGCTGGCGCGACAACAGGTCCACCAGAGATGTGTCCATCCCGGTCCTCTCGTACTAGGGACAGATCCTCTCAATTCTCCTACACCCACGGCAGATAGGGACCGAACTGTCTCGCGACGTTCTGAACCCAACTCACGTACCACTTTAATCGGCGAACAGCCGAACCCTTGGGACCTGCTCCAGCCCCAGGATGTGATGAGTCGACATCGAGGTGCCAAACGATCTCGTCGATATGGACTCTTGGAGATCATCAGCCTGTTATCCCCGGCGTACCTTTTATCCGTTGAGCGATGGCCCTTCCACGAGGGACCACCGGATCACTATGGCCGACTTTCGTCTCTGCTCGACTTGTCAGTCTCGCAGTCAGGCGGGCTTATGCCATTGCACTCAGCGAACGATTTCCGACCGTTCTGAGCCCACCATCGCGCGCCTCCGTTACTCTTTGGGAGGCGACCGCCCCAGTCAAACTACCCGCCACACACTGTCCCGGATGCTGTTACATCGCGGTTAGACATCCATGCAGGTAAGGGTGGTATTTCAAGGATGGCTCCACCAAGGCTGGCGCCCTGACTTCAAAGCCTACCACCTATCCTACACATGCCGACACGAATGCCAGTGTGAAGCTGTAGTAAAGGTGCACGGGGTCTTTCCGTCTGACCGCAGGAACCCCGCATCTTCACGGGGAATTCAATTTCACTGAGTCTATGCTGGAGACAGCGGGGAAGTCGTTACGCCATTCGTGCAGGTCGGAACTTACCCGACAAGGAATTTCGCTACCTTAGGACCGTTATAGTTACGGCCGCCGTTTACCGGGGCTTCAATTCGGTGCTTGCACACCTCCTCTTAACCTTCCGGCACCGGGCAGGCGTCAGACCCTATACGTCGCCTTGC
>CAXXGA010000003.1:0-490000 GCA_963678585.2 Breoghania sp. | reverse complement strand
GGTGTTGCCCTGCTTGACCGCAAGCTCGCGCCCGACCTTGTCGCCCTCATCCATGACGCGGCCGAACTGCCTTGAGAGTTCCAGCCCGGAGTTGTCGTCGATCACCTTTTTCAGGTCATCGGGCAAAGCGTTGTAGGCGTCCTTGTTCATGGTGAAGACGAAGAAGGCCGTATAGAGCCCACGCGGCCCGGAAAACTCGGTGTGACTGTCCACCAGTTCGGTAATGCGAAGAGGCCGGGTCACCTCCCAGGGCACGACCGTTCCGTCGATGACGCCTTTTGAGAGCGCCTCCGGGGCCGCAGTGATCGGCATGCCGACAGGCGAAGCTCCGAGTTGCCCCAAAAGCTCGTTGACGATCCGCGACGGCCCACGCAGGCGCTTACCCTTCAGATCCTCCAGACGCGCCACGGGTTCGCCGCGCATATGAAGGACACCCGGACCATGCACATGGACGGCGAGCACATGTGTGTCGGCATATTCATCGCGCAGGTGCTTATCATAGAACTCCCAGGCGGCGGCCGATGTCGCCTCCGCACTTTGGGCCGTCATGAAGGGCAACTCGAAGGTTTCCGACTTGGCGAACCGGCCGGGCGCATATCCCGACAGGGTCCAGGTGAGTTCCACCACCCCGTCCTTGGCCTGATCGTAAAGAGCAGGCGGCTTGCCGCCGAGCTGCATCGCCGGGAAATGCTGGACACCAATGCGGCCGCCCGATTCCGCCTCGATCTTGTCCGCCCACGGCTTGAGCACCTTGGCCGGGATAGCGGCCTGCGGCGGCAACATCTGGTGGAGCTTGAGTGTCACGTCCTGTGCGCCCGCCACATGGGTGAGCGCCAGCAATGCGGCGCCGGCGAGCCCGGCGCGCAAGAATGGCATGGTCATAATGTTATCCTCCCAAAGAACCGCAGCCGGCAAAATCAGAGCACAAACAGCCGACCCGGCATCCGCACGCCTCCCCGCGCGCGGTATGCCTTCACTGTAGCGAAGTTTGTTCTGCCCGTTAACAGTTTTAATGGAGAATGTTTTGACCGGTATTGATTGGTCCCTGACCGCGCCGCTGCCGGGCGGGTGTCAGATCACCCGCGTGAGCAACTGGCGCAACTGCGCCTGTTCATCCGCGCTCAGATTCCCAAGCAGCCGCGCCTCATGCTCGCGGATCGCCCCAGCCGCCTTGTCCCGCAGCCGCCGTCCCTGAAGCGTCGCGCGCAAGGCATAAGAGCGCCGGTCGCCCGGAACACGGTGGCGACCGATAAGCTCGCGCCCTTCCAGATGGTCGACGATCAGCACCACGCCCGATCGTTCGATTTCAAGGGCGCGGGCAAGCTGGCTCTGGCTGATGTCGGGATTGTCGACAATGATGGACAACGCGGAGAACGTGCCCGGCCGCAGGCCCAGATGATCGAGGCTGGCAAGGAAGTCGCCATGAATGGTCATGTAGGCGCGCTTCATCACATAGCCGATGAACTCGCCCAGCACGCCAGGCTCAACGCCGCCCGTTTCCGCCGACCCGGCCTCTTTGAGTTTGTTGGCTGCGGGCTTTTCTGTGCCCGCCTTGTCCGTCTTTCCCGCCATGTTCCGCTTATCCGTCTGGTGCACAGTGCTTTGGTGTTGGATGAGGCTCAAGTGAATCGCGGTTTGCGCTTTTCCAGAAAGGCCTTCAATCCCTCGCGCGCATCGTCGCTTGTCTGGGACAGGGCGGCGCACAGGCTTTCAGTGAACAGGCCGTCACCGCGCGCCATATCATCAATGCGCGAAAGAGCCTGGATCACGATGTAATTGGACAGCGGCGCATTGCCCGCAATGGTGCGTGCAAGATCGAGCGCCTGCACATGCGCACCACCCGGCTCACTCATGTAATGGGCAAGGCCGAGAGAGACGCCTTCTTCCGCACCGTACTTGCGGCCTGTCAGCATCATTTCCACCATCCGGTCGGGTCCCAGAATGCGCCCGATGCGCACCGAAGCTCCACCGCCGACGAAAATCCCGCGGCGCCCTTCGGGAAGCTGGAAGACCGTGCCCGGATCGGCAACCCGCACATGGCAGGCCGCGGCAAGCTCAAGCCCGCCGCCCATGACCGCGCCCTCAAGCGCAGCGACGACCGGCAGGCCGCCATACTGGATGGCATCCATCACCGAATGCCAGTGCCGGGAATGGCGCATGACCGCCTCGGCTGGCCGCTCCACATGTTCGGAAAGGTCGAGCCCGGCGGAAAAATGCCCGCCCGCTCCCGACAGCAGGACAACCGCCACCCCTTCCGGCGGCGCGGAGAAGAACGCCCGCAGCGCTTCGATCAAACCGTCGTTGAGCGCATTGCGCTTCTCGGGACGCTGCAAGGTCAGATGCGCGATGCCCTCCTCAACATGAACAGAAAGAGGTTCGCATACAGCTTCGGCCTTCTCAGCCATCCCGATCTTCGCCATCTGGCATCAGTCTCCCGTTTTCCTGGGCTCTCCCGACAGGCGCGCAAGCGCCTGCCCCAAACCGCCCCAAGGGCCTTCCCTCGCCCGTTTCGGCACAATTGTAAATGCAAAACACTGTTAACGCACTGAACAAATTTCAATCATGTGCCTGCCCCCCCGCGAAGGCCGGGGGCACAAAACCGGCAGGACCGATGCCGGATTGGAAGAGGAAACGCATGCGGAAGACGGGTAATGATGGAAGAATAAAGAGGCGAACCGTAAACGTCGCCCGTTCCGCCGTCGTTAAGCCGCAATGGACGGCAACGCTCGATCCGCCCTGATTTGCCGAACACTTGAAGGAAGAGCAGGTGATGACCGCAATCCGACCCGGCCGTACCGTCCCCGTTGCAGGTCTTGTCGCCCTCATGGCGGGCGGGCTTCTGACGACGCCCCTGCCCGCCTTGGCCGCCTCGCTTCAGCCTTGCGTCGACGGCATCCGTCGCGATGCGATTGCCGCGGGCGTACCGCAACCGCTCGCCAACCAGGCGCTCGGCAACGTCGGATACGATGAAAAGGCCGTCCGTTTTTCCCGCACCCAGCCGGAATACAAAACCGAGATCTGGGACTACATGGCCTTTCTGGTGGACCACGAGCGCATAGCCGACGGGCGCGCCCTTATGAAGCGACATCAGACGCTGCTCGCGCAGGTCCAAAAGAATATCGGCGTGGACCGCCACATCGTGGCCGCCCTTTGGGGCGTGGAGACGGATTACGGGCGCAAAAAAGGTGATTTCTTCATCCCCCATGCACTCGCGAATGTGGTGTGCCTGTCAGGACGGCGCGCGACCTATTTCAAGGGCGAGCTGATCACGGCCCTGAAGATCGTGGCCGCGGGCGACCTTCACCTCAAGGATCTCTACGGCTCATGGGCAGGCGCCTTCGGGCAGACCCAGTTCATGCCCTCGACCTATCGCAGGCTGGCTGTCGATTTCGACGGCAACGGCCGCAAGGATCTTGTCCACTCCAAAGCGGATGCGCTGGCTTCCGCCGCCAACTACCTCAAGAACGCCGGCTGGAACAACAGCCTGCCATGGGGCTTCGAGGTGCGTCTGCCGAAGGGCTATCGCGGCCCGGTCGGACGCAAGAAGCGCGCATCGCTTGCGACATGGGCAAAACGCGGGATCACCCACATCAACGGCGCGCCGGTGAAGGGCAACTATTCGGCCGGGCTCCTTCTGCCCGCAGGGCGCAACGGACCGGCCTTCCTCGTGACGAAGAATTTCGACGCACTTTATTCTTATAATGTCGCGGAATCCTATGCGCTCGCCATCGGCCACCTGTCGGACCGCCTGCGCGGTCACGGCCCGTTGGAAGCGACATGGCCGACCGACGACCCGGGCCTTTCGCGCGCCCAGCGCCTCGATCTGCAAAAGCGCCTGTTGCTGAACGGCTATGATATCGGCAAGGCCGACGGGCTCATCGGCCCCGTCACGCAAGCCGCCATCCGCAAGGCGGAAATCCGCCACGGCCTTCAACCGACAGGCCGCCCGGGTACGAAGATCTATCGCGCCCTTGGCGGAAGCAAATAGGACGAGGCTTGCCGCGCATCTAGTTCGCCAGCGGCAACGCCTTTTCAACGAGCGAGACCCAGAACGAGCAGCCATGCGGGATGGCTCCGTCGTCGAAGTCGTATTTCGCATTGTGGAGATCGGCGGAGGAGCCGTTGCCGACGAATATATAGGCACCGGGACGCTCCTCCAGCATGAAGGAGAAATCCTCGCTCGCCATCATTGGCTCGATCTCGGCATTCACTTTCGTCTCGCCTGCAACCGCCCGCGCCACGTCCGCGGCCAACTCGGTGCAACCCGCATGGTTCACGGTCACGGGGTAGTCGCGCCAATACTGGATTTCGGCAGTCGCGCCGAACCCCGGCACGATGGAGGCCACCAGCGCGCGGATCCGCTCCTCGGCAAGGTCACGCATGGCCGGGCTGAGCGTGCGCACCGTCCCCCGCAAGGTCACGCGATCGGGGATGATGTTGAACGCAGTGCCCGCAAGAAACTGGGTAACCGACAAGACCGCGCAGTCGAGCGGATCGGCATTGCGCGAGACGATGGATTGCAGCGCCAATACGAGCTGCGAACCGATCACTACGGGATCGATCGCAAGATGCGGCTTGGCCGCGTGCCCGCCACGTCCGGTGATGATGATTTCGAACTTGTCGCCGGACGCCATGATCGGCCCGACGCACATTCCGAACTCGCCGACCGGCATGCCCGGATAATTGTGCATGCCGTAGACCTCATCGATGTGCCAGCGCGTCATCAGATCGTCGTCGATCATCGCGCGCGCGCCGCCGCCGCCTTCTTCGGCAGGCTGGAAGATCACAACCACGGTGCCATCGAAGTTGCGGGTCTCAGCCAGATACTTGGCAGCACCCAGCAGCATCGCGGTGTGTCCGTCATGGCCGCAGGCATGCATCTTGCCCGGCATCCCCGAGGCATATTCCTTGCCGCTTTCCTCGGTGATCGGCAACGCATCCATGTCAGCGCGCAGACCGATGGTCTTGCCCTGCCCTCCGTTGCGCCCCTTGATGACGCCGACGACACCGGTGCGCCCGATCCCGGTGACGATCTCGTCAATCCCGAACTCGCCGAGCTTGTCCGCCACGATGCCCGCCGTGCGAACCGTGTCGTAAAGCAGTTCCGGGTTGCGATGGAAGTCGCGACGCCATTCGGTGATTTCGTCAGAGAGTTCGGCGAATCGATTGATGATCGGCATCTGGGGCCTCGGCACTGGACAGGGAAAACGTGCGGCAGGCCGCAAACGGCCCCACGCTACGTCAGGGCGCGCATTTCACGCTGCGGCGCCATGAGGCGCAAGCCCCGCGGCCGCACTTTTTTTTGGCCTGTCCTGCCCGTTCCTTGCGCTTCGCCTAACCCGCGTCGCCCTGCGTCTCGCCGCCCTGCGTCTCGCCGGATGGCTTGAGGCGACGAACCGCCGTGCGCTTGATGTCAGCGTCTTCCAGCACCCGCGTCACCGGCACCGAATAGACCGCAACTTCCTCAAGCCGCTCTTTCGGCAGATAAGTGCGCCCCGGGCAACCGACCAGCACCGTGGCGCCGCGCGCCTGCGCCCGGTCGATCCATGCAAGCAACCTGTCGGCAAGCGGACGCTCGTAGAAGACATCGCCGCACAGCAGCACATCCACATCCGGGTCTTCATCGAGAATATCACGGGTCTCGCGGGCGATCTTGACGCCGTTGACCTTCGCATTGAGCAGGATTGCATCCTGCGCGAAGGCGCAGATATCGACGGCCGTTACTTCCGCTGCGCCCGCCATCGCCGCCGCAATCGCGACCATTCCCGAACCGGCTCCAAAATCGAGCACCCGGCGGCCTTCGACCAGACCCGGATTATCGAGAACATAGCGCGCCAGCGCCTGCCCCCCGGCCCACGCAAACGCCCAGAACGGGGGCGGCAGGGCCATGTCCTCCAGTTCCGCCTCCGTCTTCTCCCACAGTTCCACCACCTCGGTCGCCAGATGCAGAGACATTTCCGGTACCAGAGGCGGGGTCAGAATTTCGGTGTTGTCGCGAATGAAGTCGCGGCGGTCTTCTGCCGTTCGAATAGTTCCCAGAATGCCACTCATGGAACCTCCTCCAGTCCACCCATTTTGCAGACAATTTTCCATTCTTCTTCGGTGACAGGCTGAACGGACAGGCGCATGGAGGTGACCAGCGACATCTCCGCCAGCCGCGGCTCGTCCTTGACGGCGGCCAGCGTCACCGGTTTGGGCACATCGCACACGGCCTTGATGTCCACGCACTCCCAGCGCGGATCGTCGGTGGTGCTGTCGTGATGCGCCTCCGCGCAAACCTCCACGATGCCGACGACCTCCTTGCCCTCGTTGGAATGGTAGAAGAAGCCTCTGTCGCCGAGCTTCATGGCGCGCATGTTGTTACGCGCCTGATAGTTGCGCACGCCGTCCCACTGCTCGCCTTCCTCGCCCTTGGCCTTCTGCATTTCCCAGGACCACTTGAAAGGTTCGGACTTGAAGAGCCAATACGCCATCAATCAGGCCTCCGGGTTCTTGACCGCCCAAACCCACGGCCGGGCCTCGACGGCTGAGAAAAGTCCCGCCTTGGCGTAAGGATCGTTACCGGCGATGACGAGCGCGGCCTCCTTGTCGGCGGCCTCCACCATGACCAGGGACCCGCAGGGCTTGCCGTCTTCGCCAAGGAAGGGACCGGCGAATTTCAGCGCATCGCCGAGGCTTTCAAGAAAGGCCAGGTGGTCGGGGCGGGTATCGAGCCGGATCTGAAGGCTGTCCGGTTTGTCGGTGCACAGAAGCGCAAAAAGCATGGAAGTTCTCCCGATATGTGTTCTTCCCCAAGCTAGAACATGCACCGTGCAAGGGAAATCACCCCAAGCGGGAAAAGCGCCTTCGTCGCAGGGGATGCCCACACGTTCCAAGATGCCCCGCGCTCGCAAGGCGGTATTCCGACACCATTGCCGGAACCCGTAATATCAACGATGATGCCGTCATTGGCAGGAAGCCATATTTCGGGGGACCAATGTTCAAAGCCATTCTGAAGGGGAGCGTTCAGCTCTGCCTGACCAACTTCGACAATCTCATCAAGGCTGCGGGCGCATGGACGGTGGTGCTGATTCTTTTAAATATCACCCACCAGATGGCCGGGTTCGGCAATCAGGCCACGATCCAGCAGATGGCCAGGCAGAACCCGGGGCAGTTCTGGTTCGTCATGACCGTCAGCATCGTCTTACAACTAATCGCCTCCTCCTCCATCGCCGTTGCCTGGCATCGCTTTGCGTTGTTGGGCGAACGCCCCGCCATGATTCATCTGCGATTCGGCCGACCGGAATTTCGTTATTTCCTCTATTCGCTGCTGCTCGCCCTCTTGATGGTGCTCGTCGTAGCGGGAATTGCATTCCTTGCTTTGGTCGTCACATGGATGATTTCCGGCCTCCCGTTCGACTGGAGCTTCATGCCTCCGGTGCCTGCCTTTGCGCTCATCGGTTTCGTCCTGGTTTCTCCAGTTCTTATGCGGGTCGGGCTCATGTTGCCCGCAGCTGCGGTGGACGAGCCGATGGGACCTTTCCGCGCAGACCGCTTCGGCAAGGGCTTGGGTTGGCCAATGGCCTTCGCGACCATCTGTCTGATCATCCCGTTCATGGTGCTCGATTTTGCCATCACATTTCTGATTGCAGGTATCGGCTCGGAGCTACCGCAAATACTCGTCGGTCTTCAGTTCATAATGCTGAAGGGGCTGGAGCAGATCATCATCACCGTCCTGCTTCTCTCGGTGATCACCGTCGCCTACGCCCATGCCCGGCGCAGACACGAAATGACCGCCGGACCCATCGATCCGGCGGTCTGATATTCGTTCGGTTCTGAATGAAGCGCGCGGCTAGCTGATGATGCCGCGCGCCTTCAGTTCCTCGATGATCGTGTCGGCCAGCGCCTCCGGGTCGGCCCCGGTTGTATCGAGGCGGATCTCGGCGTTCTCCGGCGCTTCATAGGGCGAGTCGATGCCGGTGAAGTTCTTGATCTTGCCTTCGGCGGCCTTCTGGTAGAGCCCCTTGGGATCGCGCCGCTGACATTCGGCAAGCGGCGTATCCACGAAGACCTCGATGAACTCACCCTCTTCCACCAGTTCGCGCGCCATGCGGCGTTCCGACTTGAACGGCGAGATGAAGGACACCAGCACGATCGTGCCGGAATCGACGAAGAGCTTCGCCGTTTCCGCCACACGGCGGATGTTCTCCACCCGGTCTGCATCGGTAAAGCCGAGATCGCGGTTGAGGCCGTGGCGAACATTGTCGCCATCGAGCAGATAGGTGTGGTTGCCCGAAGCCAGAAGCTTGCGCTCGACCGCATTGGCGACCGTCGACTTGCCCGAGCCGGAAAACCCGGTGAACCAGAGCACCGCCGGTTTCTGCCCCTTCAAACCCGCACGCGCGTTCTTGTCCACATCCAGCGCCTGCCAGTGAATGTTCGTGGCGCGGCGCAGGCCGAACCAAATCATGCCCGCCGCCACGGTCGCATTGGTCAGCCGGTCGATCAGGATGAAGGAGCCGGTATCGTGGTTCGTTTCATACGGATCGAAGGCAATCGGCGCAGACAGCGACAGATTGCAGAAGGCGACCTCGTTGAGGTCGAGCTTCTTGGCGGCCAGATGCTCGAAGGAATTGATGTCGATGCGATGCTTCAGCTCGCTCACCGTCGCGGTGACCGTGCGCGAACCGGACTTCAGCAGGTAAGGCCGCCCCGGATAGAGCGACTTGTCCGTCATCCAGATAATGTGGGCGGCGAACTGGTCGGAGACTTCCGGTCGGCTCGCGGCCGCGGCGATGATGTCGCCGCGGGAAATGTCGATCTCATCGGCAAGCGTCAGCGTTACCGCCTCGCCCGCATGCCCCTCGTCCAGATCCCCGTCCATCGTGACGATACGCTCGATGCGGCTGGTCTTGCCCGATTCGGCAACCACCACCTCATCGCCCGGGCGTACCACGCCGGAAGCAATCGTGCCGGAATAGCCGCGGAAATCGAGATTGGGACGGTTCACCCACTGGACCGACATGCGGAACGGCCGCCGGTCGAGATCATCGGCAACTTCCACCGTCTCCAGATGCTCGATCAGCGTCAGACCGGAATACCAGGGCGTGTTTTCGCTGCGTTTGGTGACGTTGTCGCCGAAACGTGCGGAGATCGGCACGGCCACGAGGCTGTCGAAATCGAAGGACGCCGCGAAATGCGAGAACTCGTCCCGGATTTCTTCAAAGCGATCCTGACTGAACTCAACCAGATCGATCTTGTTGACGGCCAGCACCACGTTGCGGATGCCGAGCAGCGAGGCGATGAAGGCATGGCGGCGCGTCTGGGCCTGAATCCCATGACGCGCATCGACCAGCAACACGGCAAGATCGGCGGTCGAAGCGCCCGTCGCCATGTTGCGGGTGTACTGCTCGTGGCCCGGCGTATCGGCCACGATGAACTTGCGCGCCTCCGTCGCGAAGAAGCGATAGGCGACGTCGATGGTGATGCCCTGCTCGCGCTCCGCCTCCAGTCCGTCCACCAGCAGGGCGAAGTCGATATCTTCGCCCACGGTGCCGTGCTTGGCGGAATCCTTTTTCAAAGAGGCGAGCTGATCCTCAAAAAGCAGCTTGGAATCGTAAAGAAGCCGCCCGATCAGCGTGGACTTGCCGTCATCGACCGAGCCGCAGGTGAGAAAGCGCAGCAGGCCCTTGGTTTCCTGGCCTGCGATGAATTCGGCAAAGGCTTCCGGCTCCGCCGCCGCGATGGTGTCGAGCGCCGCCATCAGAAATACCCCTCGCGCTTCTTCTTTTCCATGGAGGCCGCTTCGTCGTGATCGATCAGACGACCGGAGCGTTCCGACGAGCGTGCAATCAGCATCTCGGAGACGATTTCCGGCAAGGTGGAGGCTTCCGATTCGATGGCACCCGTCAGCGGGTAGCAGCCGAGCGTGCGGAAGCGGACCATGCGCTCCTTCGCGACCTCGCCCGCGTTCATCGGCAACCGCTCGTCATCGACCATGATCAGCATGCCGTCACGCTCGACGACCGGCCGCCGCGCCGCGTAATAGAGCGGAACGATGGGGATGTTCTCCGCCAGGATGTACTGCCAGATATCAAGCTCGGTCCAGTTGGACAGCGGAAAAGCGCGAATGGATTCGCCCTTGGCGACACGCCCGTTATAGAGACGCCAAAGCTCGGGACGCTGGTTTTTCGGATCCCAGCCATGGGTCGCGGAGCGGAACGAGAAGACGCGCTCCTTCGCGCGGCTCTTTTCCTCATCGCGCCGCGCACCACCGAAGGCCGCATCGAAACCATGCGCGTCCAGCGCCTGCTTCAGCGCTTCCGTCTTCATCACATGCGTATAGAAGGACGAGCCGTGATCGAACGGGTTGACGTTGTCCGCCAATCCTTGCGGATTGGTGTGAACGATCAGGTCCAGCCCCAGACGCTTCACCGTGTCGTCGCGAAACGAAATCATTTCGCGGAACTTCCACGTCGTATCCACGTGAAGAAGGGGAAACGGTGGCTTCGACGGATAGAAAGCCTTCATGGCAAGATGCAGCATGACGCTGGAATCCTTGCCGATGGAATAGAGCATCACCGGGTTGCGGAACTCTGCCGCCACTTCCCGCATGATCTGTATGCTTTCGTTTTCAAGACGCTTCAAATGCGAATTGCGATCAACCGACACGGACTAACGAACCTGTTTTCTTGGCCCCTCTCTTGAGGATGAGGACGGGGCGAGAGCCGGAGCACCGGCAGACAACACTTGGCTACAACGTTCAATTCGTAATTCTAGTGACCATCAGACCTGCATCAAAGGATACTGACGCCCCCCTGCCTCATGACGAAGAAACAATTTCCCGGTCCCCGGCGGCAATGAAGTATGGATTTGCGAAGTCGCTGTCATGCGGCTGATTGCGCTTGCCGTAGCTGAGCGGTACGCCGTCCTCGGTGACAACCACGCCGCCCGCGGCACGCAGAACCGCATCGGCCGCTGCCGTATCCCACTCCATCGTGCGCCCGAAACGCGGATAGAGATCGGCGGAACCTTCCGCGACACGGCAGAACTTCAGTGAAGACCCGGCAGACTTCAGCTCGGCAACCGTCAGCTTGTCGATGTAGGTAGCTGTCTGCTGGCTCATATGCGACCGGCTCGCCAGAACCGTCAGCCCGGCCTCCGGCGCCCGGCGCACCGAAATCGGCTCCGCCTTTCCGCAAACATTGTCCGCAACGCCGGCCCGCCAGGCCCCCTTGTCACAGACACCCCAGAAGATCTCGCCCAGCGCCGGGGCGTAGACCACGCCTGCCACCGGCGCACCGTCTTCGACGAGACCGATATTCACCGTGAATTCGCCGTTGCGGGAAATGAACTCCCGGGTGCCGTCCAGAGGATCGACAAGAAAGAAAGCGTCGCTGGGCGGTGGCACGCGACCGGCGGAGACAGCCTCTTCCGCAACCACCGGCACCTCCGGCATATGCCGGGCAAGCCCTTTCAGAATGATCGCCTCGGCTTCCGTGTCGGCCTTGGTGACAGGCGATCCGTCCCCTTTCTCGGTAACGTCGATCGCTTCCTTGTAGATGTCCATGATGGCCGCGCCGGCGGCAATCGCGACATCGACAAGCGCAGCCATATCGAGTTTTCCGGCAATTTCCCCTCGCGTGCGACCGGGCGCAGAGGCATGGGGGACTTCCGTCTTTTCGAGCGTCAAGACAATCTCGCTCCAATATTTTTGAGCCGGGAAGGCCTCCGAGGCGCAGACCTACCGTAAACCGAAACCGTAAGCTCTGGCGGGAGTCACTTTCAAGCCTTCATACCCGCAATCGCACGTAGAAAAGAACATGAGGAGGCACGCCTAGCCTGCCTCAGCCGCGTTTGTTTCGCAGCGACAGATGCTTCTCCCATGCAAGGGCATGGGTCACGATGATATCGAGATCATCGTAGCGCGGGACCCAGCCAAGTTCGCGACGCACCGCGTCGGCAAGCGCAACGACCTTTGAGGAATCGCCAGCGCGACGCGGCTCTTCCAGAACCTCGAAATCGTTCCCCGACACGCGACGAACGGCGTCGATAACCTGCCGCACGGAATAGCCCTCACCATACCCGCAATTCAGCACGACGCTGGGGCCCCCTGCACGCAACCGGCTCAATGCCAGACGATGCGCTTCCACCAGATCGGCAACATGGATGAAGTCGCGTACGCCCGTGCCATCCGGCGTATCGTAATCCGTCCCGAAGATCGAAAGCCGCGCCCGCTTGCCCAGAGCTGCCTCGCAGGCGACCTTGATCAGATGGGTCGCATTCGCGGTGGATTGCCCGGTCCGTCCTTCCGGATCGGCCCCCGCCACGTTGAAATAGCGCAGCGCCGTATAGGTGAAGTCATGGGCGGCGGCGGCGTCCGCCAGCATGATCTCGCTCATGAGCTTGGACGAGCCGTAGGGCGAGAGGGGGCACAACGGCGCGGTCTCGGCAACTGGCACCGTTTGCGGATCGCCATAAACCGCAGCCGTGGATGAGAAGATGAAATTCTTTACGCCCGCCTTCACGCAAGCCTCGATCAGGCCGCGCGTGTTGGACGTGTTGTTGCGATAATATTTGAGCGGATCGGCGACCGATTCCGGCACGATCACGGATCCGGCGAAATGGATGACCGCATCCACCCCCTCCTGGAGCACCTGCGACACGAGGTCCGTATCGGCCAGATCGCCGACGACCAGCCGGGCCGCCCCTGCGACCGCCCATTCGAAGCCGGTTGAAAGATTGTCGAGAACGATGACCTCTTCGCCCGCCTCAACAAGGTTCACAACCATGTGGCTGCCGATATAGCCGGCGCCACCCGTCACAAGTACTGCCATTTCATTCCCTCGATCGTGCCCAAACTCGGCCCGTATTTCTCATTAGCACGGTTTTGCAACCAGATCGGCATTTGCCTGCCCCGCGAGCGGAACGGTATGGCGTGCCGCTTGTTATTCTTGAGCCGCCTGATTAGCTTGCGCTGAACCGGTGGTAACACCGAATTAGTCAGGACATTCAAATGCCCGCACCCATTCGCAAAGCCGTTTTTCCTGTCGCCGGTCTCGGCACGCGTTTCCTGCCCGCCACCAAGGCCGTACCCAAGGAAATGCTGACCGTGGTCGACCGCCCGATCATTCAATACGTGGTGGACGAAGCGCGCGAAGCCGGCATCGAGCATTTCATTTTCGTCACGGGCCGCAACAAGCACGTCATCGCTGACCATTTCGACATGGCCTTCGAGCTTGAACAGACGCTTCGCGACCGCGGCAAGCAGGAAGCGCTGGACCTTCTGGAAGAAATCCGCCCTGCGCCGGGCACCGCCAGCTTCACACGCCAGCAGGAACCGCTGGGCCTCGGTCATGCGGTATGGTGCGCGCGCGAGATGATCGGGAATGAGCCCTTCGCAGTGTTGTTGCCGGACGTGCTTGTGAAGGCCGGGCGAGGTTGCCTGGGCCAGATGATCGACGCTTATGAAAAGACCGGTCGCAACATCATCGCGGTGGAGGAGGTTCCCGAAGACCAGACCCACCACTACGGCGTGATCGACATCGAGGGTGAAGGCAAGAACGGCCTCTACGAGGTCCGCGGCATGGTTGAAAAACCGAAGCCGGGCACGGCGCCCTCCAACCTCATCATTACCGGGCGCTACATTCTTCAGCCGGAGGTCTTCGGCTTCCTCGAGAATCAGGAAACCGGGGCAGGTGGCGAAATCCAGCTTACCGATGCGCTCCTGAAGCTGATGGAAACGCAGGGCATGAGCGGTCTGGCCTTTGAGGGAAAGACCTATGACTGCGGCTCCAAGATCGGCTTCCTCGCAGCCAATGTCGCCTATGCGCTTGGCCGCCCCGACCTTGGCGACGAGTTCCGCGCAACCTTGAAGGACCTGTTGTCCTGACCTGCACGAAGAACCGTCTGCGGACAGACACCGACGCCCTGTCGCTGCCGGTTCGCCCACAAGAGTTGCCTTGATATCGAAGCGCCCGGTCTTTTGTCCGGGCGCTTTTCTTTTGCTCTGTCCGAGCCCGCTGCTCCGTCTTTTGCGCTGCAGTTGCCCAAGGTCCCTGCGCGTCCGGGATTCAGGTAGGTCCGCCTATCGGTGATAATTACGATGTAAAATCGGCAAATGCACAACAATTAATCACACCGAAAAGCCTACTTTGCATATTTTCTATGCGAACCATGCCCTTTGCCACTTTTTTGGCCAAGCCCTACCTGCCCCACCCTCCGACTCTGGACATTTCTTTTGGTTTACAGAGGCTTAGGGCCTATTTTTCGGGCCTTCCTAGGCTAATTTCCGTACGGGAATCCGACTTGGCACGGACCTTGTTAGAGAAGGGGCGGTAACAGCCACGAGGCTGGGACCCGGGGGGGCGGTGTCAGGGGGCACTGGTCCCGGATGAAGACGATCAAGGGAACAACATCCGGAACAGGCCGCAGCGGCTGCGGGCGGCAGCAGGAGAGTAACGGGAACCAATCATGAAAATCGTCATGGCCATTATCAAGCCGTTCAAGCTGGACGAGGTGCGCGACGCCCTCACAGCGATCGGCGTGCAGGGACTCACTGTCACCGAAGTGAAAGGCTACGGCCGACAGAAGGGCCACACCGAAATCTATCGCGGTACGGAATACGCGGTCAGCTTCCTTCCGAAGCTCAAGATCGAAGTCGCGGTTGCAAGCAGCATGGTCGACCAGGTGCTGGAAGCCATTTCCGGCGCCGCCAAGACCGGCCAGATCGGCGACGGCAAGATCTTCGTTTACACGATCGACCAGGCCGTCCGGATCCGCACCGGCGAAACCGACGCCGAAGCACTGTAATTCAACGAGGAAACAGTCATGAAGACCTCCATTTCATTCGGTCGCTACGCGTCGGCGCTTGCCGGCGGCGCTTCGGCCGTAGCCATCGCCGGCCTTGTCGGCGTCTCCGCTGCGTTCGCGCAGGACGCCACCGCCGAGGCCGCAGCCGCGCCCGCAGTGACGCCTGAAGTCGCCTACATCCTCAACACCCTGCTGTTCCTCATCGGCGGCTTCCTGGTGATGTGGATGGCTGCGGGCTTCGCCATGCTCGAGGCCGGTCTGGTGCGTTCCAAGAACGTCTCCATGCAGTGCCTGAAGAACATCTCCCTCTACTCGGTCGCCGGCCTGATGTTCTGGATCACCGGCTACAACCTGATGTACACCGGCGTCGACGGTGGCTTCATGGGTTCCTTTGGCCCCTACTCCTTCGATCCCGTCGGCGGCGACGCCCTGGATACCGGCTACTCGACGGCCTCCGACTGGTTCTTCCAGATGGTGTTCTGCGCCACGACCGCCTCGATCGTCTCCGGCACGCTGGCCGAGCGCATCAAGCTGTGGCCGTTCATGATCTTCACCGTCATCCTGACCGGCATCATCTACCCGATCACCGGCTCCTGGGAATGGGGCGCAGGCTGGCTCGACGCCCGCGGCTTCTCCGATTTCGCCGGTTCCACGCTGGTGCACTCGGTCGGCGGCTGGGCGGCTCTGGCCGGTGCGCTGATCCTCGGCGCCCGCAAGGGCAAGTACGGCCCGGGCGGCGAAGTCAACGCGATGCCCGGCTCCTCCATGCCGCTCGCCACGCTCGGCACGTTCATCCTGTGGCTCGGCTGGTTCGGCTTCAACGGCGCCTCGCAGCTTGCCATGGGCACGATCGGTGACGTCTCCGACGTCTCCCGCATCTTCGCCAACACCAACATGGCCGCTGCCGCCGGCGTGGTCGTCGCGATGGCCCTGACGCAGATCCTTTACAAGAAGGTCGACGTCACGATGGCCCTGAACGGCGCGCTTGCCGGTCTGGTCTCCATCACCGCCGAGCCGCTTGCTCCGACCGTTCTCCAGTCCGTCATCATCGGTGGCGTTGGTGCCGCGATCGTCGTCTTCGCCGTCCCGGCGCTCGACAAGCTCAAGATCGACGACGTCGTCGGTGCGATCCCGGTCCACCTGCTGTGCGGCATCTGGGGCACCTTCATCGTGCCGTGGTCCAACAGCGACGTTGCCTACAGCGTCCAGCTCCTCGGCATCGCCGCGATCGGCGCCTTCACCCTGGTCGTCTCCGCGGTCATCTGGATGGTTCTCAAGGCCACCGTTGGCATCCGCGTCAGCGCGGAAGAAGAAGTCCTCGGCCTCGACAAGGTTGAAATCGGCGTGGAAGCCTACCCCGAGTTCGGTAGCGGCTCCCAGCGGATGTAACCTCCTCTCCAAGCGAATCGAACCAGTTCGTTCGATCACCTGGCCCGGGCTCAAGAGCCCGGGCCTTTTTGTTTTCCCGGGGCCCCTTGTCCTCAAAGACTTTCCGCGCCCGTCTGCTGCCCGTCTCCATTGACCGGCCGTCCGTGACATTCGCCCATCGGCCCCGTTGCGCCGCTTCTCAGCGCAGCGTATTTTTCTGGCTCTGCGCATGGCTGGAGTGCCGTGAAACAAGAACAGGCAGGCCCATGGATTTTCTACCCGACACCACCGTTCTGCTTGCCTTCTCGGCAGCCGCAATCACCCTGACGCTGACGCCGGGGCCGGACATGACGCTGTTCCTGAGCCGCGCGCTCATTCAGGGTCGGCGCGCAGGCTTTGCCGCTCTGGCAGGTGCGTCCACGGGGCTGGTCATTCACACGCTTCTCGCCGCCTACGGTCTTTCGGCCCTTCTGGCGGCCTCAACGACGGCGTTTCGCTTCGTCACCATCGCAGGCGCGATCTATCTGGTCTGGCTGGCCGTGCAGACACTGCGCCACGGCTCCGCCCTCACGCTTGAAACTGCGGACCGCAAGGTCAGTGCCGGGCTGACGAGAACATGGGCGACCGGTCTCGGCATCAACCTGCTCAACCCGAAAATCGTGCTGTTCTTCGTGACCTTCCTGCCGCAGTTCGTGGATGCCCACGACGCAAACGCCCGAAGCCAGCTTGTCTTTCTGGGGCTCTATTTCGTGGCGCTGTCGCTGCCCTTCACGGTCACGATGATCGCGCTTGCGGAGAAGTTCTCAGCCGCTCTCAAACGCTCGCCGCGCGCCATGCGGGCGATGGACTGGACCTTTGCCGGGATCATGGGCGGCTTTGCGCTGCGGATTGCCGCCACGCTTGCACGTTAGGAGCGTGTCAGCCCGTCTGCGGTTC
Source organism: Breoghania sp. (assembly GCA_963678585.2). Classification (GTDB taxonomy): domain Bacteria; phylum Pseudomonadota; class Alphaproteobacteria; order Rhizobiales; family Stappiaceae; genus Breoghania. The sequence continues at coordinate 472,906 of CAXXGA010000003.1, read as the reverse complement.
CCCGGCCCGTGAGGCTGCCGCGGCCGTCAGCGCCTTGAACAGGTCCGCAGGCGCGAAGGGCTTGCCGAGGACGCAGCAGAATCCGGCCTTGCGACTGCGCGCCGTATCGGACGGGCGCATACCCGCAGTCAAAGCCACGATCGGGATATCCCCGCCCTCTGGTCTTTCGCGCAGGCGCAAGGCCGCCTCGATGCCGTCCATGCCCGGCATCTGAAGATCCATGATCACGACATCGAACGCCTCTTCGTCCGCAGCGTCCAGCGCCGCGGCACCGCTGTCGACGGCCTTGAAGGACATGCCGAAGGAATCGAGGAAGGTCGTGATCAGCAGCCGGTTGACCGAATTGTCGTCGACCACCAGAACCCGCAGCCTGACCAGATCCGGCGCCGTGACATCGGCGGCCACTTCCTCCGCGTCCCGGACCAGATCCCCGACGGGCATGCAGGGCACTTCCAGCGTGAAGGTCGTGCCATGTCCGTATTCGCTCTCCACGTCGAGCCGCCCGCCAAGGCGCTGCGCCAGTGTCCGCGAGATCCACAGCCCCAGACCCGACCCGCTGCGCAGGCGCTGGCCCGATGCGCCTTGCCGATAAGGCAGGAAAAGGGTGGGAAGTTCCTGCGGATCGATGCCCGGCCCGTCATCGCAGACCGTCACCAGAAGATGACGCTCGTCTTCGCCCACGTATCGGGCGTCGACCCTGACCCGCGGGCTGCGACGATCGGTCCGCCCGGATCCAGTCTTCGCGGACCCGGCATCCGGTTCGCCGTGCGGCTTTCCGGTGAACTTGATCGCATTGTCGATGAGGTTGGTGAGAATGCGACGCACGGCGTGCGGATCCCCCGTCGCCGCCCCGTCGAGCCCGTCGGCAAGGGTCAGCTCCAGTTTCACCTTGCGCTCGTCGGCAAGCGGGCGGAACAGGTCGGCAAGGCCGGTGAGAGCCTCCGCGGGGTTCCAGACCAGAAGCCCCGTCGGCTCCGGCGGAACCTCGCCCGCCTGATCGAGCAATTCCGTCGTCAGGTCGTTGAGCGCAGCAGCCGCCTGTTGCAGCGTATCCACATAGGCGCGCTGATGCTGATCCAGTTCGGTTGCGGCCAGCAGATCGGCGGTCGCCGAAACAGCCCCCAGCGGCGTGCGGATATCATGCAGGATGACGGCCAGGGCCAGGGCGGTCTTGGTCTCGTCTTCCGGCGCCGACGCCGCGTCGTGTGATCCGGTCTCGCCCTCTTGCACGGTTGCCCGGCCTTTTCTGATTTGCGATTTGAGCGAATCGTATCAGCGCACGGCCTGCGTTGCGAGGCCACACACCGTGGTATGCCGTATTTGACGGCTACCGCATTCTGACCTAATCCCTTTGTCTGACAAAATGGCCATTTTGCCCAACCGCCGGGATCGCCTCCAGATCGCGGAGACCGGGCTGTGCATCGCTATCCGTGCAGCAGGCCCTCCCCCACACGACAGGCCCTCCTCCCAAGGGCCTCATTGACCCGGCCCAAGATGTTCTCGTTCGATATCCTCACCATCGTATTGCCGATCTTCCTGCTGATCGCGATCGGCTATGCGGCCGCACTCAGCGGCGTCCTGGACGCTTCCGTCGGAGACGCGCTCAGCAAGTTCGTGAACACGATCCTCATTCCGGTACTTCTGTTCCGCACGCTTTCCACCGCCTCCTTCGACGGGGCCTCTCCCTGGGCGCTTTGGGGGGCCTATTTCTCGGCCGCCGGCATCGTATGGGCGGCTGCGACCATCCTGAGCCGCAAGCTGCTGCGCCGCGAAGCGCGCTATTGCGTCATTGCAGGGATCGTTTCCGCCTTTTCCAACACCGCACTTGTGGGCATTCCGATCATCTCCACCAGCTTTTCAGAGGTTGGCCTGGTACCGCTCTTCGTGATCATGTCCGTCCACCTGCCGTCCATGACCATCGCCAGCACGCTGCTGATGGAGCGCGCCGCCGTCGCAGACGGCACGAAGGCCGCCGCGCCCCTCGGCAAAACGCTCGTCATCATTGCGCGCAATCTTCTGACCAACCCCATCGTGATCGGGATCATCTGTGCCGTGGCGTGGCGCCTGACCGGTCAGCCCATCCCCGAGTTGCCCGCCAATGTCATCAAGCAACTCGCGGGAGCGACCATTCCCGTCGCCCTGTTCTCCCTCGGCATGAGCCTGCGCCGCTACGGCATTCGCGGCAACGTCGCCCCCGCCATTCTGGTCAGCATCCTCAAGGTCATCGTCATGCCGGCGCTGGTGTGGACCTCCACCACCTATGTGTTCCACCTGCCGCCCCTGTGGGTTCAGGTCGCGACCCTGACGGCCGCCTGCCCGACCGGCGTGAACGGCTATCTTTTCGCGGCAAGCTTCGGCACCGGCCACGCCCTTTCCGCCAACACGATCAGCCTGACGACGGCGACTTCCATCGTTAGTATCGGCTTCTGGATGCATTTCGTCGGCGTGATGTGATGATTCGCCGGGAGGAGAGAAGGCGATGGAGGGCCAATGGACCAACTGACCCGTATGCGATGCTTCATTCAGGTGGTCGATGCGGGAGGGTTCTCGGCCGCCGCCCGTGAGATGGGTCGCTCAAAGGCGCTCGTTTCCAAGTATGTCGGCGAACTGGAGGACGAACTCGGCGTTCGCCTGCTCAACCGCACCACCCGCCAGATCTCCACGACCGAGGCCGGTCAGGCCTATTACCGCGAAGTCTCGGAAATTCTCCAGCGCATCGACGACCTGCAGAACGCGATGCAGGACACCAGCCAGACCGCGCGCGGCCTGCTCAGAATTTCCGCCTCGCGCGCCTTCGGCGATCACGACCTGTCCCGCGCCGTCATGGCCTTTCTTGTCGAGAACCCCGACATCTCCGTCGACCTGAAGCTCGAAGACCGGTTTGTCGATCTGGTGGAGGAAGGTTTCGATGTCGCCATCCGGCTGACGGAACTGTCCGATTCCAGCCTGATCGCCCGCAAGCTCGCCCCCTTCCGGCAGGTGACCGTAGCATCTCCCCAATTGCTGGCCGTGCATGGCTCACCTCAGGAGCCCGCCGATCTCGCGGACATGCCCAGCATCATCGACACCAATTATCGCTTTCGCGCCAACCACGCCTATCGGACGCCGGAAGGTGAGCGAACGTCCGTAACGATCAAGGGTCGGGTGGAAGTGAACAGCGCGGAAGCCGCACGGCAAGCAGCCCTTGCCGGACTGGGCTGCGCCCGCACGCCCCTTTTCATGGTCCGCGACGACATCGCAGCCGGACGGCTGGTCTCCATGCTGGACGACTACCAGTCGGACGATGCCGCGATCTGGGTTGTCTACCCGCACCGCAAGCACCTTTCGGGAAAGGTGCGCGCCTTTGTCGATTTCCTGGTGGCCTGGTTCGAGCGCGAACAACTGCGTGGGGCCTACTGAGCGGCCGGCGGCCGGACGCCGCCGACATCGAGCCGGCAAGTTCAACCCGTCGAAAACGCCCGCATCCGCTCCACCACTTCCGGCAGGGCGATCCGCTCCACGTATTTCACGCGCTCCGCATCCAGCCCGCGAGCGATTTCCGCGCGCCGTTCCTCGGAGCGGATCAGCGCCCGCGCGGTCATCAGCGCGCCCGTTTCCTTGGCACGCAATTCATCCACCTGCTGGCGAAGCTCGGCATCGAAATCCTCGCGGGCCGAAACTGCCGTTACCAGCCCCAGCGCGTGGGCCCGCCACGCTTCCACCTTCCGGTTCATGAGCTGGATTTCCAGCGCGCGCGCTTCGCCGATTCGCTTGGGCAGGATTGCCGTCCAGCCGCCGATGGGCGCAAAGCCCATTTCCGCGCAATAGGGTTGCGCGAAGGCCCCCTCGCTCATCACCACGATATCGCTAGCCAGAAGCAGGCCCATCGAACCGCCGGTCACCGGCCCGCGAACCGCGGCCACGACCGGAGCCGGAAAGGCCATGAGATCGAGAATCGCCCCGTTCAACAATCCGACGAGTTCATCCGCATAGGCCCGCAGCCGGTCCGGGTCATCGGCGTGTTCCAGATGCCCGGCAATGTCGGTGCCGGTGGAAAACGCCTTGCCGACCGCATCGACGATCAGCACGTGCGGAGACTGCGCCGCCGCACTGGCGAGCGCATCCCGCAGCCGCGATACCATCGACGGCACCAGAGCATTCGAACGCTCCGGGCGATTCAGGGTCAAACGAACGCAATCTGATTCACACTTGTAAAGGATGGGGTCATCGGCGTTCTCCGGCACTGAAGCCGGGCTAGCCTCGGATGCGACCTGCATAATCACCTACCGCGTCAAACCATTGGCAAAACTATATGGAGCGGGCTTGTCCGAACCGCCTGCATGATTCTGCATCAGGTTACCCGCCAAGCCATCCGTTTCGAAACGAGGGCCGGCCGCATGCTGGCCGGCAAGTTCAACGGAAACCGGAACACACCTCACTCCCGCGAAGCACCCCCTGTCATTCGTCATCATCTTTCGCAAGCCCACAGCGCTTTGCCGTCGTTTCCCGGGGAATTGTGGGTTTGCCTCAGGCATTTCCCGCACCGGGGCCCTGCTCCCCCGCAGACCACCTGCGCAATAGGATACTCCCCCCGGGCCATTGCGAGAAAGACATCAAATGCAACGCTTTGTGCTCTCCGGTCAGGACAGAAAGCTCCCTTGCGTCAGATAGATGACTCGTACGAGCGGGCTCTTGTCGCCAGGGAGCCCGCTTGCCCAGTCCGCGACGACGCTCATTTTTCCCTGCATACCGTCGCCTGGGGATAATTTCCGGAAAATTGCTTTAGGGTTAACGTGCGGAAAGATTGATCAAAATAGGCGTCGGACCCGTATCGAGCGACCTGAGTTGACCGGACTTATTAACCATATGAATCAGCCTTTCCAGCCACCACACTCAGCCCAAACCACCTCGCGATAATTCTCTATTTGAAAAGAAATCTAATTTAAAATAACGTGTTTACAACATCTTACGCCATTTTCTCGACAAAGTTTAGAGCCGGATCCGATATGTCCTCTTTTGTAACATATTCAGCGCGCATTAACTCTAAAGGGCTTTCCGACAGATAGTCGTATGCACATGTTTTGACCATGTCCCACGATTTCACAACGAGTACTCCCACTTGCTTTTATTAACCTTTCATGCACCATAAATTGCGAATGCCGGGAACTGTCCGACGGTGCCTGAACGGGCGTGTGGTGACAGGAGGTGTGGCGCCTTCCGGCAAGGCTATTCAAACGGAGACATGGCCGTTTTGCCCCATGGTCGCAGCGCGTTTTTTAACTGCCGGCCCGACCCGGGCCGGTTCATGTTGGGTGTGAGGTTCCGATGACGCCCCCTTATCGTCCTGACGGCGCAAGCGCCGTGACTCTTCCGGACGTGACTGCGTTTCCCCGCAGCACAATGGAAGAGGACGTCGCGGCAGAGCATTATGACGAGATCGACGTGCGGCTCGATCCGCGCACCAAGACCTATTGGTGCATGATGCGGCCGGATGGGCGTCCGAGCTACACGCCCGGACTGCTGGCCGATCTGAGCCGCATGCAGGTTTCCATTCCCAAGCTCTTTGCCCGCCACGCGCGCTCCGGCGAAGAACCGATGCGTTATTTCGTTGTCGGCTCCCGCATTCCCGGGATCTTCAATCTGGGCGGAGATCTGGCCCTGTTCGCCCACCACATCCGGCAGGGCCACCGCGAGCACCTGTCCACCTACGCCCGCGCCTGCATCGATGTCGTCTACAACAACGCCGTCAACTACGAGCTGCCCATCGTGACGATTGCGCTCGTTCAGGGCGATGCGCTGGGCGGCGGATTCGAGGCGGCGCTCTCCTGCGATATCATCGTGGCCGAGCGCAGTGCGAAATTCGGCCTGCCGGAGGTCCTGTTCAACATGTTCCCCGGCATGGGCGCCTATTCGTTCCTCGCCCGGCGACTGGATGCAGTGCAGGCCGAACGCATGATCATGAGCGGCAAGCTCTACACGGCGCAGGAGCTTTACGATCTCGGCATCATCGACATTCTGGCCGAGGACGGCAAAGGCAGGCTGGCCGCGGAGGAATATATCCGCCGCAACACCAAGCGGCAGAATTCCCATAGCGCGATCTATCGCACCCGCCGGCGCGTCAATCCAATCACCTATGATGAATTGCGCGATATCACCGACATCTGGGTGGACACCGCCTTGCGCCTGAATGAAACGGATCTGCGCAAGATGATGCGCCTCACCATGGCGCAGGATCGTCGTCGCTCGAATATCGAAACCCACGCTGCTGAAGCGGTCTGAGCCAGAACGCGCCTGACAAAGGTCAGCTAACGAAAAAGGGCTCGCGTGTCCTGAACGGACACGCGAGCCCTTGTTGCATTCTTCTGGCCCGTTTCCGGCCCGGCTGACCGTCGCGGCCTGCGCTCAGTCGCCGAGGCTGGACTGGCTCGTATCGCTCAGGCGCTCGTTCAGCACCTCACGCACGTTGGACACCTCCAACTGCAATTCGCGCAAGCGTTCAAAACCGTGGCGCATGAATTCATCCTCGTCGATCACTTCCAGACGGGAACAGATCGAGTAGATGCCCTGTGCGCCGATGTTGGCCGCCCCGCTGCGCATGGCATGGGCCTGGTTCTGGAAGCCCTCCAGATCGCTTGCTTCGCACAAGGCGGAAAGCTGGTTCAGCGTCTCTTCCGTATCGTTGACGAAACCGCCGACGACCTCCTCGACGAATTCGGCGCCGCCAAGCTCCCACAGGTTCTCCAGCGTGTTCAGATCGACCACGGCCCGCCCGTTTGCGCGGAATTTCGGATGCGTCGTGATATTGGCGACATTCTCGCCGTCCGCATCGGGAATGGAATCCACATGCCCGACATCGTCGGCGATGATCTGTTCCATCTTGCTCAGAAGCACAGCCGGCTCCACGGGCTTGGTAATGCATTCCACCATCCCGGCCTCCAGACAGCGCTCCCGCGCGCTCGGCGTCGCATCCGCCGTCAACCCGACGACCGGCACCGCCTTGCGCCCCAGGGTGGAGAAGGCATAGAGCTTCATCGCCTCGATGCCGCTCATCACCGGCATGTTGAGATCCATCAACACGATATCGAAGCTGTGCCGGTTCAGCGCATCCAGCGCCACTTCGCCATTCTCGGCGATTTCCACATCGTGACCGGCCTTTTCGAGGATCTTTGCGATCACCTTCTGGTTGGTCGGGTTGTCGTCGGCCACCAGCACCGCGCGGCGGCGGCTGGAGATCAGCGGCGCATCCTCGTCGCTGGCCTTGCGGCTGACGCCCGTGACGACGGACATCTGCAGCGCCCGGCGCACCAGAAGCGGATCCGGCCCGCGCGGCAGAACCGTGACATAGGAACTGCGGCGCGAATCCGTCGGGATATCGTCCACATGGTCCGAAATCAGGATCAGCGTGGGCGCAATCATCGGATCCTGACCGATCATCGCATCGGCGAGAACTCGCGGATCCTCACCCATATCGCGCTCATCGAGGAAGACGATGCAGCGACGGATGCCGTCCTGCGCCGCCTGCCGCATCAGCCCCACCAGATCCGCCGCCCGGTCCGTGACGGACACGTTGACGCCGAACTCCGATAACTGCTCCGTCAGGAGACCTTGCAGTTCGGCATCCTCGCTCAGGGCGATGACCTGCCCGTCGCGCAGCCGCGGCAGCCAGACGGCTTCGTTGCTGGCCGCGCCGAACTCCAGTTCGAGCCAGAAGGTGCTGCCACACCCCGGCGCACTCTCCACGCCGAACGTGCCGCCATGCAGTTCGATCAGGCTGCGCACGATGGCGAGCCCCAAACCCGTGCCGCCGAAGCGGTTGATGATCGTATTATCGGCCTGACTGAAGTGGTCGAAGATGCGCGACTGCGCTTCCTTGGCGATGCCGATGCCCGTATCCGTGACCTCGAACCGCAACCGAAGCCTTTCATGCGCGTAGATCGGCTCGCTGTTCAGCACCGAGACCGCGATGTCGACGGAACCGGTGTCGGTGAACTTCACCGCATTGCCGGCCAGATTGATCAGGATATCGGAAAGATGGCGCGCATCGCCGCTCAGGCGCTGGGGCGTGCGCGCACTCATGTGGATCGCAAAACGCAGGCCCTTTGCCTCCGCCTGCACCGCCACCGTGGAGCGCACCTTGGCCAGCACGTCATAAAGCTCGAAGTCGTTCGCCGTGCTCGGCATCTGCCCGGCCTCGATGCGCGAGAAGTCGAGCACCTCGTTGATGAGGGTCAGAAGCGAATTGGCGGAGTTGCGAACCGTGGCCGCCATGTCCTTCTGTTCATCGTCCAGCCGGGTGCGCTGGAGCATGTCCGTCATGCCGATGATGCCGTGAAGGGGTGTACGGAATTCATGGCTGACGGCGGCCAGAAACTGGCTCTTCGCCTCGCTCGCCTGCTCCGCCGCCTTCTTGGCCTGTGACAGATCCCGGATCAGCTTGCTGGCGTAAAGCGGCAGGGCGACGATGCCCAGCAGCAGGCCGACGGCGATCCCGATGTTCTCCATCCAGTAGGGCGAGTTCACCAGCGCGATGACGAAACACGGCACGCCGATGACCATCGCAATGCGCAGACTGCGCACGCCGAAGCGAAACCCATTGCCCAGAATGACCCAGAGATAGATCGGGTAGAGGGCCGCGGTCGCCTCTCCGCCCACATAGAGCCCGTAGCTCAAGCCCCCCAGATCGCACATCATCGCGATGATCCGGCGCGGCTCGTGCCTCTTCGGATGGTAGACGAGATGCGCCAGCAGGGCGAGGGAGGCCACCGCATAGACGATATTGGTGATGACCGGCCATGTCAGATCGACATCGTAAAGCGTCTTGGTGGCCGCCAGATAAAGCCCGATCAGCGAGAAAATGGCGACGCGATTATACGCCATCTCGTGTTCGCGATCGTCACTGGAGCGCAGCCGCGCCCATAGCGCCCTCATCCGGGCGCAACACACGGTTGCAATGCCCGCCGTGCGCCTGTCGAATTTGTTGCGATTTGAAGGCATGGTACTCGTGTCCTTCGCTTCTACACCAACAACACGGTGTGGAAGCATTCTCTTCTCAGGCGGAATAGACGAGCCGGGCTTTCGGCCGGAACAGTTCCACGAACGTCTCGGATGGCTGAGGACGGCCGAAGTAGTAGCCCTGCACCTCGTTACAGCCTTCCTTGCGCAGGAACTCCGCCTGTTCCTCGGTCTCGACGCCCTCCGCCGTCACCGACAGGTTGAGGCTCTTTCCAAGGCCGATGATCGCCTTGATGATCGCCGCGTCGTTGGGGTCGTTTTCAAGATTGCGGATGAAGCCCTGGTCGATCTTGAGCCGCGCGACCGGGAACCGCTTGATGTAGCCAAGCGAGGAATAGCCGGTTCCGAAATCGTCGATGGAGAAGCCGACACCGAGCTTCTGCAGATACATCAGGTCCTCGGTGACCACCTCGGAGTTTTCCATCAGGATGTTTTCCGTCAGCTCCAGATCGAGCCGCTCCGCCGGGAGGCCGCTGGTCTCCAGAAGCTCCGTCACCAGTGCCCGCATGTTCTGCTTGCGGAACTGGACCGGCGACAGGTTGACGGCGATGCGAAGCGGCGGCAGCCCCTCCTCCGTCCAGGCCATTGCCTGACGGCAGGCCTCGCGCATCACCCATTCGTTGATCGGCACGATCTGGCCGTTCTGTTCCGCCAGCGGCAGGAACGCGCCGGGCGAAATCAGGCCCTTCACCGGATGCTGCCAGCGCAAGAGCGCCTCCGCGCCGACGATCTCGCCCGTCGCCAGATCGACCTGCGGCTGATAGTAGAGCCGGAATTCCTCGCGCTGGAGCGCACGACGCAGATCGGCTTCCAGCACGATTGCATCGCGCGCCCGGTCGGCCATACCTGCGGAGGCGAATTCGTAGCCGTTGCCGCCATGCGCCTTGGCCCGGTACATGGCGAGATCCGCGCTCTTCATCAGCGAATCCACGTCGCCCCCGTCATCCGGGTGCATGGAGATGCCGATGGAGGCGGTCGGATTGATCTCGTGGCCTTCGAAGAACAGCGGCTGACCGATCACGTCGATGATCTTTTCCGCCAGTTGTGTGGTCTCCGAGGGACCCTTCACGTCACTCATCAGGATCGCGAACTCGTCGCCGCCGAGCCGGGCGACCATATCGCCCTCGCGAACCGTCACGCGCAACCGCTGCGCAATCGCCTTCAGGAGCCGGTCGCCGACGGAATGACCAAGCGCATCGTTGACGCTCTTGAAACGGTCGATGTCGAGCATCTGCAGGCCGACCTTGCGGTCGCCGCGCCGCGCACGGGCGATTTCCTTGCGCAACTGGTCGCGGATCAGCGTGCGGTTCGGGAGCCCCGTCAGCGCATCGTGACGCGCGATATGCTGAAGATGGTTTTCCGCCGCCTTGCGATCTGTGATGTCGAGCGAGGAGGTCAGAATGCCGGTAATCGTATTGGTCTGATCCTTGAGCGGCGACTTGGTGGTCAGGAACACCCGCCGTTTGCCCTGCGCGTCGTTGAGTTCTTCCTCATAAGAATTGAGCGGCCTGCCGCTGCTCAGCACCATGCGGTCCAGCGCCTTGTTGCGGCTGGCGGCTTCCTCGCCCAGAACCTCAGATGAGTCGTGACCGACCACGCGCGCCGGATCGAGCCCGGTGACCTTGCTGTGATAGGCGTTCACAAAGAGGAACTTGCCGTCGCAATCGGTCGCGCTGATCAGCGCGGGAACGGTGTCGATCACCTGCGCGAGCTGATCGCGGCTGTCGCGGATCGTGCGCGCCAGTTCCTGTTCGCTGACCTCCAGTTCCCGCTCCAGATTGTTCGCACGGTCCGCCAGCAGAAGCTGCTGCTGACGCAGTTTCAGCAGATTGCGCGCGCGCGTCACGAACTCACGATGATCGACGGGGCTTTGCAGGAAATCGGTTGCACCCGCATCGAGCGCCGCGATCCGGTAGGCGCGGTCCTCGAAGACGGTGATGACGATGACCGGCACATCGACAAGGGCCGGTATCCGCCGCATGGCGGAGATGAACTCCGCTCCGTCCATATGCGGCATGTTGTAGTCGGTGATAAGCAGATCGGGCGTGTTGTCGCCCAGCCATTCCAGCGCCGGGCGCGGATCGGCAAAAGCCTTCACCTCCGTCCCCTCTTCGATCGAGGCGGCGATTCGGGTGAAGATCTGCCGGTTGGTCGGTTGATCGTCCACGATTACGACGAGCGACATCGAACAAGCCTGCTGCTTTTCGGCGGCCCGGCTTTCCGTGAGAAAGGTCGGGTGCGGTTCAAAGATAAATCCGGCAGGAATCCTGAAAAACTGCCGGTGTCCCAAGCACGGAGCGCAACGGCACGCTCACGCCACTCAGCGCAAAGCTGGCACAAGAACCTTAAGAAGTATTACCGAGCAGCCGTTTGCGGACGAAAGTTTGTGATCGCATCTAAGAGCTCGGGCTTTTCTTTCTCTCCGCCCGGCCTTGTCCGTACCGATGAGATGCAAAGCCGGCTCTAGTTACCGCATGCGGGCAATTGAAGTGCGTTATGCTGGTATCTGACACAGCGACCGTAGCGGAAGCTCTCGGACCTGGACCTTTCCGCCCCGGTCAAAACCCTGCGGTTCGGCTTGACTCAAGGCCGCGCTGCCCCTATTTTCCGCGCCACTCCTCACATGGAGAGACATTTCGACCAGCCGACCGGGGCCCGCTCAGGTATAAACAGAGCCCGGAGGTCAACATCCGCCAGCGAGTTTCGCCCGCGGATGTCGTCGTCGTTTGTGCACTGGCGTATCGGGCGAAGGCCCTGATCGCCGGACATGAATGTGCGACGAAAGCCACGCGGCCGGTTGCAGGTCTCTTCGCAGGAACCACATTCAGGTTTGCGGGACAAAACCCTCTTTCCTGAAACCGCCGGGCGTCACTTCACGGGGCCACACGCAAAAGAAAGCGTGCCGCTGAAGACCGACCGGCCAGACAAAGACTTGAGACGGATATGTTCGAGAGCCTGTCAGACCGCCTGAGCGGTATCTTCGATTCCCTGACACGCCGCGGTGCGCTGAGCGACGCGGACGTGACCGCGGCGCTGCGCGAGGTTCGCCGTGCGCTGATCGAAGCCGACGTCTCGCTCGACGTGGTCCGCTCCTTCACCGACAAGGTCCGCAACCGCGCCATCGGCCACGAGGTCGTGAAGTCGGTCACCCCGGGCCAGATGGTCGTCAAGATCGTCCATGACCAGCTCGTGGAGATGCTGGGCGCCGAAGCCGCCCCCATCGACCTGAACGCACCGGCCCCCGTCGCCATCATGATGGTCGGCCTTCAGGGTTCGGGTAAAACGACCACTTCGGGCAAGATCGCGCTCCGGCTCACCAGCCGTGAAAAGCGCAAGGTCCTGATGGCCTCGCTCGACACCCGACGCCCCGCCGCCCAAGAGCAGCTGAAAGTTCTGGGCGAACAGAACGGCATCGACACCCTGCCGATCGTTGCGGGCCAGTCTCCGACCGAGATTGCCCGACGCGCCGAAACGGCCGCCCGCCTCGGCGGTTATGACGTCGTGATCTTCGATACCGCCGGCCGCACCCACATCGACGAACCGTTGATGGTGGAGATGGCCGAGATCAAGCAGATCGCCAAGCCGCACGAAATCCTGCTGGTCGCCGACAGCCTGACCGGTCAGGACGCCGTGAACCTTGCGCGCAGCTTCGACGAGCGTGTCGGCATCACCGGCATCGTGCTGACCCGTATGGACGGTGACGGGCGCGGCGGCGCAGCGCTTTCCATGCGCGCGGTCACCGGCAAGCCGGTCAAGCTCGTCGGTACGGGCGAAAAGTCCGACGCGTTGGAAGAATTCCACCCCGGCCGTATCGCCGACCGCATTCTCGGCATGGGCGACATCGTCTCGCTGGTGGAAAAGGCCTCCGAGGCCATCGACGCGGAACAGGCCGCGAAGATGGCGAAGAAGCTCAAGAAGGGCGAATTCGACCTCGACGACCTGTCCGACCAGCTTCAGCAGATGGAGAAGCTCGGCGGCATGTCCGGCATGCTCGGCATGCTCCCCGGCGTCGGCAAGATGAAGAAGCAGCTCGAGGCCGCCAATCTCGACGACAGCGTCCTCAAGCGCCAGCGCGCCATCATCTCCTCGATGACGAAGAAGGAGCGCAAGGCTCCGAAACTGCTCAACGCCAGCCGCAAGAAACGCATCGCGGCAGGCTCCGGCACGCAGGTCCAGGATGTCAACAAACTCCTGAAGATGCACCGCCAGATGGCCGACATGATGAAGGCCGTCGGCAAGAAGAAGGGCGGCATGATGGGCGCGCTCGGCGGAATGATGGGTGGCGGTGGCATGCCCCAGATGGACCCGGCCGAGATGGAACGCCTCGCCAAGCAGATGGGCGGCGCCGGCGGCGGCATGCCGAGCCTGCCCCCCGGCGGCTTCCCCGGCATGCCCGGCGGCGGTCTTCCCGGCCTTCCCGGCATCGGAAAGAAGAAATAACCCGAATTACGAAATTCCGCCCGGTTGCAAACGATCCTGACAGGGCGGCACGTGAATACCGAAACAAGACACAGATAACGATCTCGAGAAGGACTGAATTCCATGGCCCTCAAAATCCGCCTGGCCCGTGGTGGCTCCAAGAAGCGCCCCTACTACCGTATCGTCGTTGCTGACGCCCGCTCCCCGCGCGACGGCCGTTTCCTGGAAAAGGTTGGTTCCTACAACCCGCTCCTGCCGAAGGATTCGCCGGAGCGCGTCGTGCTGATGAACGAGCGCATCCAGCATTGGCTCGACAACGGCGCGCAGCCGACCGACCGCGTCCTGCGCTTCCTCGACGCTGCCGGCCTTGCCAAGCGTCCGGCCCGCAACAACCCGAAGAAGGCTCTGCCGGGCAAGAAGGCGCAGGAGCGTCTGGACGCCAAGCGTCAGGCTGAGGAAGAAGCGGCTGCAGCTGCTGCCGAGGCCGCCGCGGCTCCGGCCGAAGAGGGCGGTGAGGAAGCTGCCGCCAGCTAAGCGGCTCTTCATATCTGCACGATTTGACACGGCGCCCGCGTCCGGCATTAGACCGGCGCGGGCGTTGTTGCCTTGAACGGGAAAACAACGCCCATGGCCTCTTCCGACCGTGTCCTGATGGCCGAGATCGGCGCCGCCCACGGCATTCGCGGCGAAGTCCGGGTCAAGCCCCACGGCGACGATCCGATGGCTTTGGCCGACTACGGTCCGCTGGAAACGGAAGACGGGACCCGCAGCTTCGAGATCCTGTCGCTGCGCCCGCAAAAGCACATGCTGATCGTCCGCTTCAAGGGCGTGAACGACCGCAACGCGGCGGAGGCTCTGACGCGTACAAGGCTGTATGTGCCGCGCGAAAGGCTGCCCGAGCCGGATGAGGACGATTTCTATCACGCCGACCTCATCGGCCTGCAGGTCTATGACGAAAGCGGAGAGCTTCTCGGCAAGGTCGCAACCATCGCGAATTTCGGCGCAGGCGACTTGCTTGAAATCCGCCCCGTCGGCTCCACCAGCTTCTTCCTGCCCTTCACACGAGAGGTGGTGCCGGAAATCGATATCGCCAACGGACGCATTCTCGCCGTCCCGCCCGAGGGGCTTTTCGCCCCCGGCGAGCCAGAACCTCAGGACGGTGGCGACGACCCGGATGCGGACGATGACGGGGACAGCGACTGAGCCCATGTTCCGCGCGACCGTCCTCACCCTCTATCCGGAGATGTTTCCCGGCCCCCTCGGCCTCAGCCTTGCGGGCCGCGCGCTGGAAAACGGCGCGTGGGAACTGGAAACCCGTAACATCCGCGATGTCGCCACCGACCGCCACCGCACGGTCGACGACACGCCCGCCGGCGGCGGAGCCGGGATGGTGCTCAAGCCCGATATCGTGGCCGCCGCCATCGACGCCGCCTGCCCGGAAGGCGACACTCGCCCCCGCCTCCTGATGAGCCCGCGTGGCAAGCCGCTGGATCAGGCCCGCGTGCGGGACCTCGGCGCAGGCGAGGGAGCGGTTATCCTGTGCGGACGGTTCGAGGGTGTCGATGAACGCGTGATCGAGGCGCGCGGGCTCGAAGAGGTCTCTATCGGCGACTACATCCTGTCGGGCGGAGAACTGGGCGCGATGGTGCTGCTGGATGCGGTCGTGCGCCTGCTGCCCGGCGTCATGGGCAATGCAGAATCCGGCGAGACGGAAAGCTTCGAGACGGGCCTTCTGGAACACCCTCACTACACCCGGCCGCAGGTCTGGGAAGACCGGGCGATCCCGGAAGTGCTTCTCTCCGGCGACCATGGCCGGATCGCCCGGTGGCGACTGGAAAAAGCGCAAGGATTGACCCGCGAACGACGCCCGGACCTGTGGGAGCACTACACCCCATCTCAGACCGGCAAGAAGAAGAAATAGCGGCCTTCGCGTCAACGGCCTTCGAAAAGCGCCGCTCGAGGCGGTTTTCCGCGAAAAACTGCATGACTTTGGCCTCAAGCTCCTGTATAGGACCCGCCTTGAGCCCCGCCGTGTTTTCACGTTTGGGGGCCAATCCTATCGTGACACGAAGAACGAGAGACTTGTCATGAACATCATTGAACAGCTCGATGCCGAGCAGATGGCGGCAATCGCCGAGCAGCGCCAGATTCCGGCGTTTTCCCCCGGCGACACGATCCGCGTGAATGTCCGCGTTACCGAAGGTACGCGTACCCGTGTGCAGGCCTATGAAGGCGTCTGCATCGCCCGTTCCGGCGCAGGCCTGAACGAGAGCTTCACGGTTCGCAAGATTTCCTATGGCGAAGGCGTTGAGCGTGTCTTCCCCATCTACTCGCCGCTCGTCGAGGGCGTCGAGGTCGTGCGCCGCGGCAAGGTCCGCCGCGCCAAGCTCTATTACCTGCGCGGCCGCCGCGGCAAGTCCGCCCGCATCGCGGAAGCCACCAACGTTCGCGCCAAGCGCCTGAACGAAGAGCAGCGCAACGTCGCCATCGAAGCCAAGGCTGCCGCCGAAGCTGCGAAGAAGGCTGCTGCCGCCGCCGCTGCCGAAGAGGCGAGCGCGGAATAAGCGCCGTTTCCGGTTTGAACCGGGCCATGGCCCGGTTCGCTCCAGCGCCCGCCCTCACCCGAGGCGCGGGCGTTTTTCTTTTGGCGGGACGCCGATCCGCGTCCCCTCATGCAAAGCTGCGGCGCGCAGACCTTGCACGGTGCGCCGCCTGCACGCAGTAATCCTTGAAAGTGCTGCGCCGGACAGTCATATTGCCGGCCAGTATCTCAAACGGGCAGCCCCATGAACCGGGTCATGACACAGAGCTTGAATGCGAGGCGGGCCAGCCAATGCGCCTGCCCGGGTGCGTGCGCGCCCATTGCTTTCGCCCTGTTTCACGATCACGCGCGCCTGCCCTGGCGTTTTCACGCCCTTCTCAACGTCTCCAACGACATCCTTATCGGCTGACTTTTCGCCGGGCTGCGCCTTTTCATCAGCGCCGCGGCCCGAACCGCGTTGCAGCAAGACGCCGTGCATTCAGAATTTTCCGGGAGAAAATGACCCATGAGTGAAGCCAAGACACTGTATGACAAGATCTGGGACGACCATTTGGTCGATATGCAGGAAGATGGAACGGGCCTGCTCTATATCGACCGCCACCTCGTCCACGAAGTGACATCGCCGCAGGCCTTCGAGGGCCTGCGCATGACCGGCCGCGAAGTCCACGCGCCGGGCCGCACGCTCGCCGTCGTCGATCACAACGTGCCGACCACCGACCGTTCGCACGGTATCGACGATCCGGAATCCGCGCTGCAGGTCCAGACACTGGCTGACAACGCCAAGGAATTCGGCGTCGAGTATTATTCCGAAACCGACCGCCGTCAGGGCGTCGTCCACATTGTCGGCCCCGAACAGGGCTTCACCCTGCCGGGCATGACCATCGTGTGCGGCGACAGCCACACCTCCACGCACGGCGCTTTCGGCGCGCTCGCCCACGGCATCGGCACCTCCGAGGTGGAACACGTTCTCGCCACCCAGACGCTGATCCAGAAGAAGGCGAAGAACATGCGGATCACCGTCGACGGCAAGCTGCCGGACGGCGTGACCGCCAAGGACATCATCCTCGCCATCATTGGCGAGATCGGCACCGCAGGCGGCACCGGTCACGTGATGGAATATGCCGGCGAAGCCATTCGCTCGCTGTCCATGGAAGGCCGCATGACGGTCTGCAACATGTCCATCGAGGCGGGTGCGCGCGCGGGCCTGATCGCGCCGGACGAGACGA
Organism: Breoghania sp.; assembly: GCA_963678585.2. Taxonomy (GTDB): domain Bacteria; phylum Pseudomonadota; class Alphaproteobacteria; order Rhizobiales; family Stappiaceae; genus Breoghania. Next base: position 455,728 of record CAXXGA010000003.1, on the reverse strand, counting down.
CCTACGCCTATATCAAGGGCCGTCCGAAGGCCCCCACCGGGCAGGCGTGGGACATGGCCAAGGCCTATTGGGAAACGCTCTACTCCGACCCGGACGCCAAGTTCGACCGCGAGGTTCACCTCGACGCGGCCAACCTGCCGCCCACCGTCACCTGGGGGTCCTCGCCGGAAGACGTGGTGTCCATCAACGGCGTCGTGCCGAACCCGGACGACATCGAGGATGAAGGCCGTCGCGCGTCCAAGCACCGCGCTCTCGACTACATGGGCCTGACGCCGGGCACGAAGATGACCGACATCGAGATCGACCGCGTCTTCATCGGCTCTTGCACGAACGGCCGCATCGAAGATCTGCGCGCCGCCGCGGAAGTCGCCAAGGGCCACAAGGTGGCCGAGCGCGTCAGTGCGATGGTGGTGCCGGGCTCCGGTCTGGTGAAGGCGCAGGCCGAGGCGGAGGGTCTCGACAAGATCTTCATCGAAGCGGGTTTTGAATGGCGCGAGCCGGGCTGCTCCATGTGCCTTGCCATGAACGCCGACAAGCTGGCTCCGGGCGAGCGTTGCGCCTCCACCTCCAACCGCAACTTCGAAGGCCGTCAGGGCTTCAAGGGCCGCACGCATCTGGTCTCTCCGGCCATGGCAGCGGCGGCGGCGATTGAAGGCCGTTTCGTCGATGTGCGCGAGTGGCCGAAGGCTTGATTCGCTGTCATTGACACCGAAAACGACAATCGCGGGCGCCTTCAGGCGCCCGTTTTTTGTGCGTGCCGGTTTCCCGCACACCAAGCCCCGTTATGGAAAATTAAGATTCTCTTAGGATTTCAAGCCACAAGCGCGCGGTAAAACGGCGACCTACGCGCCGCGGGCGGCCAAGCCTATGTGGCTTCACAACAGCGTCACGCTGGCCTTACACTATCCCTGCGCCTTTAGGGCGGCTTATGCCGGAAAAAGGAGCGTGGGTGTGAATATCGCCGTGCCTGCGGGAGCCCATCCGGTTCTCGTGCTCAACGCGGACTACAGACCCTTGAGCTATTATCCCCTGTCGCTGTGGGCGTGGCAGGACGCGATAAAGGCCGTCTTTCTCGACCGGGTCAACATCGTCTGCGAATACGACGTTACGATCCGAAGTCCGAGCTTCGAGATGCGCCTTCCAAGTGTCGTTTCGGTGAAGAACTACATCCGACCGACCAGACACCCCGCCTTCACCCGCTTCAACGTCTTTCTGCGCGACCGTTTCCAGTGCCAGTACTGCGGTTCCCACAGCGATCTCACCTTCGACCATCTCATTCCACGCTGCCGCGGCGGGCAGACCACCTGGGAAAACATCACCACCGCGTGTTCCCCCTGTAATCTGCGCAAGTCGCACAAGTCCTGCCGTGAAATCGGCATGTCCCCCGCGCTGCCCCCCTATCGCCCCACCGTGCAGGACCTCCACAGAAACGGCCGCCTTTTCCCGCCGAACTACCTGCATGAGAGCTGGCTCGACTTCCTCTACTGGGACACGGAACTGGACCCGTAGAGCCCTGTCTCAGGCCCCGGCCTTTCCCACCTCGACATTTCTGCGAATAGACCGGATGTGAGTCGCGGATTCCGCTCAGATTCCGATAACCAAACGGGCGATTTGCGTTTCCCCTATTACGGGTTTTAACGGCAATGAAGGGGTTTACGTGACAGTTTTCATCGAAGGCCACGTGAAGAATTAGCGTGCCATTCATTCTGACCGTCACACAGCCCCGCATTTTCAAAAGACACACGAGAAAACGCGGCCAACAACAGCGCCGACGAACGGTTCGGTGCAAGACGCCGGGCACAAGACAGGCCGGCTCTGGAAGAGGACGACAATGCGCTCTGGCAATTCGGCAACGTTCAAGGCCCTGCTCACGCGGTTTGCCCACGACACTTCAGGCGCGATCGCCCTCGTATGGGCGCTGGCCTCAATCGTCGTGGTTGGCATGGTCGGCGCGGCCATCGACTATTCGCGAACCGTCAACGTCAAGGAAGAGATGGCGATGGAACTCGACGGCGCCGTGCTCGCCGGCGCGCGCTTTCTCGCAAGCTCCACCGACATCGACGCCTCCAAGCAGCATGTCGTCGACACATTCATCCAGACGGCAGAACTCGCCATCGGCGACGCAGCGACCTACGAACTCGCCCCCAATGACGTTGTCATCGACCAAGTGAACAGCAAGATCACAGCTACCGCCACGGGCAAGGTGAAAACGGTGTTCATGGGCGTTCTCGGCATCGACACCACGTCGTTTTCTGTCGAAGCGCAAGCCAGTTTTCCCGGTGGGTACGCGGAAGTCGCACTGGTCATCGACGTCACCGGGTCGATGGACAAACCGGACGGAAGTGGCTCCACACGCATTCTGGCGCTCAAGAAGGCCGCCAGAGACTTTATCAACACGCTCATGCCCGAGGAGACCAGCGACCGGGTCCGAATATCAATCGTTCCCTACAGCGAGGGGGTACGTCTGAGCGAGTCCATGGCGAAGACCGTGACCAACGATTACTCGACGAGATGCGCGACCGAACGTACCGGCGCGCAGCAATATACCGATGCAAGCTACACCGCAGAAGCAATCGGCAACGGTTCGCGCTATCGTCTGAACCGGTACAACGAATTCGACGAATACTGGCAGCTGAGGGACGTCCCGGACCTTTACCAGAGTTTTGGCCGATCTTGGGGCGCCTGCCCGAACGACGAGCTTCTTCCGTTGACGAACAATCGGGACACCTTGCTCGCCAAGATAGACAGTCTGAGCGCAATCAACGGCACGGCGGGCCAGACCGGCATCAGTTGGGGTTGGTACACGCTGTCGCCGAATTGGTCCGATTTCTGGCCGACCAATTCAGAGGCAAAGGGTTATGACGATGAGAAAACGAAGAAAGCCATCGTCATCATGACCGATGGCGTATTCAACGCGATTTTCGACAAGGCGACCCTTCCTCAAACCACGTGTACCGGTTTTGACCCCTTCAAGAAATGCCACACCACCAGCAGTGAGTACTGGTACGAGATCTACGACGAAAACAGTTCCGCCTCTGCGGATCGGGCCAAGAAAGTCTGTACGGCGATTAAGGCACGACCGCCAACGAAGGGGCAGGCATCACGGTCTATTCGGTCTATTTCAACCCGGCTTCGAGCGCCAAGGGGGAGGCCACGATGAGGGACTGCGCCAGCAGTCCCGACAATTTCAAATATGCCTCCGACGGCAAGGCGCTGGGGAGTGCCTTCCGCGGGTTCGCCAACGATATCCAGAAGCTCTACCTGTCGAAATAGGTAGCCCAGCTCTTCAGAATGCTCCCGGCCGCAGAAAGAGCTCGGGGAAAAGCATGACGGCCGCATTTCGGACGAGACGCCCGAAACCTGTTTCAGACGGACTCGCGCACATGAAAAAGAGCGCCGCCCGTCGAGCGACGCCCTCTTGATTCAAACCCTCAAAACTCTCAAGCGCTAGCGCGGTTCTGGCGATTGTCGATCAAATCGCCGACCACGGCCGGATCCGCAAGCGTCGAGGTATCGCCGAGATTGTCGAAGCTGTCCTCTGCGATCTTGCGCAGGATGCGGCGCATGATCTTGCCGGAACGGGTCTTAGGCAGGCCCGGCGAGAACTGGATGAGATCCGGCGAGGCGATCGGACCGATCTCCTTCCTGACCCACGTCACCAGTTCCTTCTTCAGTTCGTCGGTGGGCTCCTCGCCTTCCATCAGCGTGACATAGGCATAGATGCCCTGCCCCTTGAGGTCGTGCGGATAGCCGACGACCGCGGCCTCGGCGACCTTGGGATGCGCCACCAGCGCCGATTCCACTTCCGCCGTGCCCATGCGATGGCCGGACACGTTGATCACGTCATCGACGCGGCCCGTGATCCAGTAATAGCCATCCGCATCGCGGCGGCAGCCGTCGCCGGAGAAATACATCCCCTTGTAGGCGGAGAAGTAGGTCTGCACGAAGCGCTCGTGGTCGCCATAGACGGTGCGCATCTGGCCGGGCCAGGAATCCAGCAGCACCAGATTGCCTTCCGTCGCCCCTTCCAGAATGTTGCCTTCCGCATCGACCAGCGCGGGCTGGACACCGAAGAAAGGCAGGGTCGCGGAACCGGGCTTGAGATCGGTCGCGCCGGGAAGCGGCGTGATCAGGATGCCGCCGGTCTCCGTCTGCCACCAGGTATCGACAATCGGGCAGCGCTTCTCGCCGACCACGTTGTAGTACCACATCCACGCTTCCGGATTGATCGGCTCGCCGACCGAACCGAGCACGCGCAGCGACTTGCGCGAAGTCTTGGTCACCATTTCCTCGCCCGCTCCCATCAGGGCGCGGATCGCGGTGGGGGCGGTGTAGAAGATGTTGACATTGTGCTTGTCGACGACCTGCCAGAAGCGCGAGGCGTCCGGATAGGTCGGCACGCCCTCGAACATCAGCGTGGTCGCGCCATTGGCGAGCGGCCCGTAGACGATGTAGCTGTGGCCCGTGACCCAGCCCACATCCGCCGTGCACCAGTAGACCTCGCCGTCATGGTAGTCGAAGACATACTGATGGGTCATCGAGGCATAGACAAGGTAGCCGCCGGAGGTGTGCAGCACGCCCTTCGGCTGGCCCGTCGAGCCGGAGGTGTAGAGGATGAAGAGCGGGTCTTCCGCGCTCATCTCTTCCGGTTCGCAGCGGTCGGAAACAGTCGCCACGGCCTCGTGATACCAGATATCACGCCCGTCCTTCATGGCGATATCGCCGCCGGTGCGTTTGACGACGATGACCTTCGGCTCCGCGCCGGAAAGCCGTTCGCAGGCCGCATCCACATTGGCCTTCAGCGGCACCTTGCGGCCACCGCGCAAGCCTTCGTCGGCGGTCACGACCAGCGATGATTTGCACCCATCGATACGTCCGGCGAGACTGTCGGGCGAAAAGCCGCCGAAGACGATGGAGTGAATGGCGCCGATACGCGCGCAAGCCAGCATCGCATAGGCCGCTTCCGGAATCATCGGCAGATAGAGCGTAACCCGGTCGCCCTTCTTGACGCCCGCCTCCTTGAGCACATTCGCGAACTTGTTCACCTCCACATAAAGCTCGCGGTAGGTGATCACCTTGTGCTCTGACGGATCATCGCCTTCCCAGACGATCGCCGGTTGATCGGCCCGCTTTTCCAGATGCCGGTCGACGCAGTTGGCCGAGACGTTCAGCGTGCCGTCCTCGAACCATTTGATCGACACGTTGTGCGGGTCATACGAGGTGTTCTTCACCTTCGTATAGGGCTTGATCCAGTCGACCCTCTTGCCATGGCGGCCCCAGAAGCCTTCCGGGTCTTCAACGGACTGCTTGTAGAGGTCGCGATAGGCGGCCTTGTCGATCAGTGCGTTTTCGGCAACGTCAGCGGGGACCGGAAATACGGTGTCGGACATCGGCAACCTCCCAATTGCGTCTTGCATGCTCCTGTCCTAGCGGCATGCTGGCTATCGGCGGGCATTATGCTTGCCCAAGCAAATGGCGTCCATATCGCGCACTAGCAACTTTGGTAGGAAGTCATTTCTGACCGTATAGACGGCAAACGGCACCCGAATCTCAAGCTAAAAACGCATGGAGCGCAGGCCTGAACCTGCCACACCTTTATGCTTGTCATGTTCACGACTTCGCGACTGCAGACCGCGCAAAGGCGCACGAAATCAGGCCGCTGCCGCCAGTCCGCCCTTGGCGAGAATGAAAGCGACGACCTCCTCCACGCCCTCGCCTGCCTTGGTGTTGGCGAAAACGAAAGGCCGCGCCTTTCGCATCATCTTCGCATCCCGGTCCATGACGGAGAGGTCGGCCCCCACCAGAGGAGCGAGATCGATCTTGTTGATGACGAGGAGATCGGAGCGCGTGATGCCCGGCCCCCCTTTTCGCGGGATCTTGTCGCCCGCCGAAACGTCGATCACGTAGATCGTCAGGTCCGCCAGTTCCGGTGAAAACGTCGCCGCCAGATTGTCCCCGCCGGATTCGATCAGGATGATGTCGAGATCGGGAAAGGCAGTGTTCAGTTCGGCAATGGCGGCGAGATTGATCGAAGCGTCTTCGCGGATGGCGGTATGCGGACAACCGCCCGTCTCCACCCCGCGGATGCGTTCCGGCTCAAGCGCACCGGAGCGGGTCAGGAACTCAGCATCTTCCTTGGTGTAGATGTCGTTCGTGATCGCCGCGATCTGATACGTGTCGCGCAGGCTCTTGCACAGCGCATCCATCAGCGCGGTCTTGCCGGAGCCGACCGGCCCGCCGATACCGATGCGCAGGGGTCCATTGGGAGACGTCATGAGCGAAACAGCCTCGTGTACTGGGTTTCGTGGAGCTGTGAGGAAATGTCGGCGAGAAACGACGCCGATCCGAGATCGTCGAGCGATGCGGCCAGAGCCTCTCCCGCCACTTTCGCAATGACCGGTTCAAGGGCTGCAATCACCCGCTGGCCGTCACTCTGGCCAAGCGGCACGGCCCGAACGGCTGCGGAAACAAGATTGGCCGCAAAGGCATGCAGATAGGCGGATACGGCAAGCTCGGCATTGATGTCATGGGCCGCGCTGTGGACGCCGACGGCAATCGCATAGGCCCAGCGGGAAACGCCGTCGTCGCCTTTCAGGGCGGAAAGTCGTTCCGCCATCGCATCGGCAGCAGGCCATGCGGCTTCCAGCGCGACGACGAAGGCCGCCCCTTGCGCCGTCGCTTCCAGATGGCGCTCTTTTGAAGGCTGCAGCGCAACGGCTAGCTCCGCCATCTCGCGCACAGCGCTCAGATCGCCTGCCAGAAACGCCTCATGCACCCGCGCCAGCAGGATCGCATCGCTACGCCCGGAGCCGTGGCGCAGGACGTCCGAGATCCATGCGCGCAGGCTCTCCGCATCTGTGACCGCGCCCTCTTCCACCGCCCATTCCAGCCCGTGGCTGTAGGTGAAGGCGCCGACGGGAAAGGAGGGCGACATCCACGCCAGCAGACGGTAGAGCGCCGCGTCTCGTCTGGAGGTTTCAGTCATGGTGATGGTGGTGATGATGCCCGTGATCGTGGGAGTGATCATGGGAATGGCCGTGCGCATGGTCATGGGAATGCCCGTGATCATGGCCATGCACTGCGCCGTGACCATAGGCCCCGCCTTCGGGATCGAAGGGGGCATTGATCACGGTGATCTCGCCGCCGAGCTTCACCACCATGTCCTCGATCACATGATCGCGGCGGATGCGCAGCCGATCACCCAGCAACTGGGTCGGCAGATGGCGGTTGCCGAGGTGCCATGCGATCTTGACCAGATGCCCCATGTCGTGGGCGACGATTTCCACCAGAGCCTCGGGAGCGGAGGCGACCTCCACCAGTCGGCCGTCCTCCAGTTCCAGCGCATCGCCCGCCCGCAAGGCCACCGCCTTGGGCAGATCCAGCAGGAATTCCAGCCCGCCCTCGCCCCTCATCGCCATGCGGCGACGGTGCCGGTCGTCGTGATCAAGCTCGACCTTGTCTGAAGGAGTTCCCGTCCACGCCCCGGCTTCACGCACCATCGTTGCCCGGATCATCGTTTTTCCTCGCATTCCGGCGACGTTTCCCGCCGCCCGCCTGTTGTCGTTGGATCGAAGTGCCCGGCGACCTAGCGCCACTCGGCCGCCTCGACGTGAAACCGTTGCACCGTGCCGGGTCGGCGGCTGAAGCGCAAAGAGCAGCTTGCAGGACCGGCCAGAGCATCGGCGATTCGCTCGTCCTTCTCCGCAATGGCCAGCGCCAGCGCCCGGAACTCCGCCAGATCGGGATCGCGTCTTGCCGCCTGCTCGTCCAGCATTGCGCCTGCGAAACCGACCGCCCCCCAGCGCGACTTTCGCGCATCCATGATCCTGATCTCGACCCCGTCCACGCCGGGCGTCAACCGGAACGCCATGGCGCGCCGGTCCTCCGGCTTCGACAACTCGTCCCAGCGCCCGACGGAGACGACGAGATCGGCGTTGGGCACGGGGGTTCGCATCCAGTCCGCGAAATAGACCGCCGTCGGCTCTCCGTTCCGGCTAACATAACCTTGCGGGGCTGCGGCCATCGGATCGCAGCACGGGCAGCCCATCGCGGGCTCACTTGCCATCTCGATTATCAGGCTCACAGGCTGCACCTCCGTTTGCGGGTTTCAGATCCGACCAAAATCAGAACAGGAAATAGCGTTGAGCCATGGGCAGGCTATCCGCCGGTTCGCAGGTGATGAGTTCGCCGTCGCAGCGCACCTCGTAGGTCTCCGGGTCCACCTCGATCTGCGGCGTCGCTGAATTGTGGATCATGGAGGCCTTGGAAAGGCCGGAACGCGTGTTCTTCACCGGCAGGATGCGCTTGCCCAGTTCCAGCGACTTCCCAATCCCCGCCTCATAGGCCGCTTCGGAGACAAAGCTCACCGCCGACGCCTGAAGCGACTTGCCGAAAGCACCGAACATCGGGCGATAGTGGACCGGCTGCGGCGTCGGGATGGAGGCGTTCGGATCGCCCATCGCGGCGGCGGCAATCGTGCCCATCTTGAGGACGAGATCGGGCTTCACGCCGAAGAAGGCCGGATCCCAGAGAACCAGATCCGCCAGCTTGCCGATCTCCACCGATCCGATATGGCTGTCCATGCCGTGGGCGATGGCCGGATTGATCGTGACCTTGGCCATGTAGCGCTTGACGCGCATGTTGTCGTTTTCGCCGGTCTCCTCCGCCAGAGCCCCGCGCTGCACCTTCATCTTGTGCGCGGTCTGGAGCGTGCGGATCAGCACCTCGCCCACGCGCCCCATCGCCTGACTGTCGGACGCGATGATCGAAAGCGCACCCATGTCGTGCAGGATATCTTCCGCCGCAATCGTCTCCTTGCGGATGCGGCTCTCGGCGAAGGCCACGTCCTCGGGGATCGACGGATCGAGGTGGTGGCACACCATCAGCATGTCGAGATGTTCGTCGATGGTGTTGCGCGTATAGGGCCGCGTCGGGTTGGTCGACGACGGGATGACGTTCTGGTGGCTCACCACCTTCAGGATGTCCGGCGCATGGCCGCCGCCCGCCCCTTCCGTGTGAAAGGCGTGGATCGTGCGTCCCTTGAACGCGCCGAGCGTGTTTTCCACGAAACCGGATTCGTTCAGCGTGTCGGTGTGGATCATCACCTGCACGTCGTAAGCGTCCGCCACCGAAAGACAGCAGTCGATAGCCGCAGGCGTCGTGCCCCAGTCCTCGTGCAGCTTCAGCGCCATGACACCGGCACGCACCTGCTCTTCCAGCGCTGCGGGAAGCGCCGCATTGCCCTTGCCTGCAAAGGCCAAGTTCATCGGGAAGGCGTCCGCCGATTGCAGCATCCGCGCAATGTGCCAGGGGCCGGGCGTGCAGGTCGTGGCGTTGGTGCCGGTGGCAGGGCCGGTGCCGCCGCCGATCATGGTGGTGACGCCGGAATAAAGCGCCTCGTCGATCTGCTGCGGGCAGATGAAATGAATGTGGCAGTCGATGATGCCCGCGGTCAGGATCTTGCCCTCACCGGCAATCGCCTCCGTGCCCGGACCGACGATGATATCCACGTCCGGTTGCACATCCGGATTGCCGGCCTTGCCGATGCCGACGATGCGGCCGTCCTTCAGGCCGACATCGGCCTTCACGACGCCCCAGTGATCGACGATCAGCGCGTTGGTGATGACGGTGTCGACCGCCCCGCCAGCCCGCGTGATCTGCGATTGCCCCATGCCGTCGCGGATAACCTTGCCGCCGCCGAACTTCACTTCCTCGCCATAGGTGGTGAAATCCTTCTCCACCTCGATGAAAAGCTCGGTATCGGCAAGCCGCACCCGGTCTCCGGTCGTCGGACCGAACATGTCGGCATAGGCCGCTCGCGGCATCTTGTAGGGCATCTGGAACAGCTCCTCTCACAACCTTCGTTCCAGAACACGTGGGCCTTGTTCCGCCCGCAGCCGTGTTCCTCACCATATTCATCATTCGGGCAGACCGGGCTCAAGATTGCCCAGAAATGATCCCGCTTCGGCCAGTCCCTGACCATTTTTCGCCGTTCTTATGCCGCCTGCCCGATTCCACCCCGATCCGATTTCCCGTGGACCCGGCGACATGCAGAGACATCAAGCTATGCCCCAAGCGTTCAGACGACTTTGGCTCCTCCTCGCACTTGCGGTTTGCGCCGTCACCTATCTGGCAGTCACGCCCGGCGGACCGCTCAGCGCGGAATATCGTCAGGCTCCGGTCAATACGCTCTGGCGCATCCCTGCAACAGCCAGTGCAAAACTCGACCTCGCTCGCCTGAACGCCGAGAGCCTTGCCTCGGAATTGACCGATGTGGCCCGCAGCGGCGGAGATCCGATCATCGGTGAAACCATCGACCGCCTTCTCGGTCTCGTCAGCGCCGGTTCATCCGGCCACGTCCTGCGCTGAGCACCGGCGCGCTCACAACTTCCCCATCACCGCCTGATTGAACCCGTAGACGGTGCGCTCCCCACGAAACGGCACCAGCGTCACGGAGCGGGTCTGCCCGGGCTCGAAACGCACCGCGGTGCCTGCGGGAATATCGAGCCGCATCCCCTTCGCCGCATCGCGGTCGAAGGAGAGGCCCGGATTGGTCTCCGCAAAATGATAGTGGCTACCGACCTGAACGGGCCGGTCGCCGGTGTTGGCGACCTCCAGCGTCAGCGCCTCAAGTCCGGCATTGAGTTCGATCTCGCCCGCTGCGGGCAATGTTTCTCCGGGAATCATCCAGATCGCTCCTTGAGTGTGTCGCTTTCAGGCGGCGGAGACAGCCGCCCCTCCCAAATCGGTTTTGGCCACCGCCCTTAGCGGATCGGCTCATGCACGGTCACAAGCTTCGTGCCATCGGGGAACGTCGCCTCGACCTGCACGTCGTGGATCATTTCCGCCACGCCTTCCATCACCTGATCGCGCGTGATGACCTTCGCGCCGTCCTGCATGAGTTCGGCCACCGTACGTCCGTCACGCGCACCCTCGGTGACGAAATCGGAAATCAGCGCGATGGCCTCCGGATGATTGAGCTTCACGCCCCGCTCAAGCCGCCTGCGGGCGACCATCGCGGCCATGGCGATCAACAGCTTGTCCTTCTCCCTGGGCGTCAGATTCATGCCTTGTCCTCAACTCTTGTCAGCAGTGCCAGACCCGCGGCAACTCATCGCCGCGCCAGCCTTGCAGAAATTCAATGATCGTCTCGCGCAAGGCCCGCGCATCGCGGGAAAGCAGCCGGACGACCAGCACCCCATCCCATGCGCTCACCCCGCATGAAAGTTCCCCGGCGCGCGGATGCGCGCGGCAGGTCTCAAGAAGATCGCGCGCCCGCTCGATGTCGCCTTCGCCCCCCTCGCTCACATCGAGAATGGTCGCAAAGGCGCTTGCCCCGGCTCCGGTCGCCGGACCGGAGAGGATCGCCTGAAGGTCGCCGACCAGCCGCACATCGTCGGCATAGACGAGCCGCCCGTCGCGACGGATGCGCCAGTGATCCCGGAAACTTGCGCGCCGCACCGTCTCCCCCATGGCCGAGCGACCGAGCACGACCGCCTCCACGGCGCAAAGACGCGCATCACCGGAAAGATCGACCTCCAGCCGCCGCTCAAGGCTCGCACCGTCGAATACGATGGTCTCCTGCGGCAGCCAGCTTGCCCGGGCGCCCTCGCCCACTTCGAGCCGGTTCATGACCCGGCCCGCCTCGCCGAGACTGCGATAGATCCGCTCCGCCGCCTGACTGGTGACCGTGGCCTTCGTGCCCGCGCCCCACGTGGCGGAGTAGTCCAGCTCATCTCCACCGGCGATACCGCCGGCGGTGTTCAGGAGCACCGCCTGACGCTCGCCATAAGAACGGGGCAACCGCACCTTGGCCGACCCACTCTGATAAAGGTCTGCGAGCCGTGTCTCACCGTCGGAAAACGCGAAACCCACATGTGCCACGCCACGCGCGCGCTGAAGCATGCGTCCTTTCGCACCACTTTCTGGGCTTGCGGTTTCGGTTGGGGCAGGAGCTAACATGGAGGGTTAAAGTACCGTGTGGTGCCGCAGATGAGATTTCTTACGAGCAAGCAGCGGGCCAATCCCGTAACCGCCCGTTTTCCCGACACGATTGTCGCAACTCAGTCAAGATTTGACCAGAGGGAAGGCAACCGCCTAATTCTTGTGCGTTTTCAGACGTCTTGAACCCGTCCGAAGCCGCGCCCGCCCGGGGGTGTTGGGGAACCTTCGCGCAGCCGTGAAGGCATCCCACAAGCGAAGACTTTGCAATCCAGGGTGCTGATCGGTTATTGATGCAGGATCACAGGCGCAAGATCCGGTATGTCCACCATAGTGACGCTAAGAAACCTGACGAGGTTGCATTGGCCAATTCAGCATATTCGCGCAACGGTTGCATATCGCTATACGCCCGCAAGCTGCCTGTCCTGCTGAGCGCCTTCATGGCGGTGCTGGCCCTCGCCGTGACCGCAGCGCCACGCCCCGCACACGCTGAAATTGCGGCCTGGATCGTTTTTGAGGCCGGTTCCGGCGAGGTGATCGAACAGCACGAGGCGTTCCGGCGCTGGTATCCGGCATCGCTGACCAAGCTGATGACGGCTTATGTCACGTTTTCCGCGATCAAGCAGGGCCGCGTCACGCTGAAATCGCCGGTCATGGTCTCCGCCCACGCCGCCGCCCAGCCGCCGAGCAAGATGGGCCTGAAGGCGGGTTCGCAGCTCAGCCTCGATGCGGCTCTGAAGGTCATGCTGGTGAAGTCCGCCAATGATATCGCAGTCGCGGTGGCAGAGACCATCGGCGGATCGCAGGCAGGCTTTGCCGACGTGATGAACCGGACCGCCCGCGAACTCGGCATGCGCGATACGCATTTCGTCAATCCACACGGCTTGCCCGCTCCCAAACATTATTCATCGGTCCACGACATGGCCCTTCTGACGCGCGCACTGCTGCGCGACTTTCCGCAATACAGAAGGCTCTACGGCTACACCGGCGTGCAATACGGCAAGCGCATGCTGCGCTCGGCCAACCGGGAATACCTGCGCCGCGTCAGGGGCGCGAACGGGTTGAAGACCGGCTATGTCTGCAATTCCGGCTACAATGTCGCCGTTTCCGCCACCCGCGGCGGACGCACAGTGGTCGCGATCATCTTCGGTGCAGCCTCCGGGCTTGAACGCGCGGCGAAGGCGAGCGCGCTGATCGAGAAGGGGTTCGATGGCGGCGGCGTTTTCTCAAGCCACCCCAAGCTCGACAGCCTCAAGCGCCCGGCCTCCGTCAAGGGCCTGCCGCGCGACGGCTATTGCCGACGCAACGCCAAGCCCAAATTGGCGGATCTCATGAAGGAATATGCCGGATCCGCCCCCGTGCGCGCTTCCAATTCCAGCCTTCCCGGCGTCGCCACCGCCTACGCACGCGAAAGCGGGCGCAGCCGCGCGCCCGGCATCGCCGCGAGCGCAACCACGGACACCTCCGTGCCCCGGACTGGGGACAAGAAAGTGGATTGGGGCGAGGTCATGGACCGCCTGATCGGCGAAAAACGTCGCGGAGACAACCTCATCCGCATCACATTGGCGATTGATCCGAACGCCAAACGTGCGGTACCGCTCAAGGCGCCGGGTGCGGATGAAGCGTCAAAGACGGTCGCCGACGCCTTCGGCATCGTCATGCCGCCGCGCGCCAAACCCCGCGCCAAACCCGATACGCTCGGGACAACGACATCCGGGACCGTTGCCGCGGCCCCTGTCATCGTCAATCTGCCGGCGCGCGCCCGCGACGGCACCCCCACGCCACGCCCTTCGCCGCGCTGATCCGCGGTGCGGGCACAAACGGATCTGCCCGAAGATGAACGACACTCCCCGCCGCAGGCCGCCCGAGCCCGTCCCGCTGACCGTGGTGACCGGCTTCCTCGGCTCCGGCAAGACCACGCTCCTCAACAGCCTTCTCAGCGATCCGGCGATGAAGGACACCGCCGTCATCGTCAATGAGTTCGGCGATATCGGCCTCGATCACCTGCTGGTCGAGGCGTCCGACGAAGGCGTGATCGAACTCTCTTCGGGCTGCCTGTGCTGCACCATTCGCGGCGATCTCATCAACACGCTGGAAGACCTGCTGCGCCGGCTCGACAACGGCCGCCTCGACGTCCTGAAACGCGTCGTGATCGAAACGACCGGGCTGGCCGACCCCGCCCCGGTACTGCATGCGGTGATGCTACATCCCTATCTCGTCATGCGCTACCGGCTCGACGGCGTGATCACCACCATTGATGCCATCAACGGCGCCTCGACGCTGGATGCGCACCCGGAAGCCGTGAAACAGGTCGCGGTCGCAGATCGGCTGGTGCTCACCAAGTCGGATCTTGCAACCGATGACGAGGCCAGCGCCGCCATGGACGCGCTTCATGCCCGCATTCACCGGCTGAACCCGACCGCCCCCGTTCTGGATGCGGCGTCAGGCGAGGCGACGCCCGCGAACCTGCTCAACTGCGGGCTCTACAATCCCGATACCAAGATCCCCGATGTGCGGCGCTGGCTTGGCGAGGAAGCGGCCGCCGACGAGGCCGCCTCGCACGGCCATCATCATGAACATGGGCACGGGCATTCGCATGGGCACGATCACGGGCACGGGCATGGGCACCATGCGCATGACCATCACCACCATGATGTGAACCGTCATGACGATCACATCCGCGCCTTCACGTTGAGAAGCGACAAGCCGATCCCGGCGGCGGGGCTGGAAATGTTCCTCGATCTGATCCGCTCCGCCCATGGGCCCAATCTGCTTCGGCTGAAGGGCATCGTCGCAATCGCCGAGGATCCGGATCATCCGGTGGTACTGCATGGCGTGCAGCATGTCTTCCACCCGCCCGCACACCTGCCCGCCTGGCCGGATGCGGATCACGGCACCCGGCTGGTCTGCATCACCCGTGACATGCCGAAGGGCTTCGTAGAGGGCCTCTTTGCGGCCTTCACCGACACCGCCCAGACGGACACGCCCGATTCAGCGGCCATGCTCGACAACCCGCTTGCCGTGCCGGGCTTTTCAGGCAGCTTCGATCCAAAACAGTCCTGACGGTTCGCCCGGACCTCCCCAAAACAGAAAGGAGCGAACCTGCCGGTTCGCCCAGACTTCCGTAAAACAGGAGGAGCGAACCTACCGGTTCGCTCCGGGCACCCACAGAACGTCGGCCGCGCCCTTGTCGTTGACCCAGCGCGCCGCCACGAAGAAATAATCGGAAAGCCGGTTCATGTAGCGAAGCGCCGCATTGTTGATGGGCTCGCGTTCCGCCAGTTCCCCGATCAGCCGTTCCGCACGCCGCGCCACCGTGCGCGAAAGATGCAGATGGGCCGCTGCCGCCGTTCCGCCCGGCAAAACGAAGGAGCGCAACGGCTGAAGATCGCCGTTCAACCGGTCGATCTCCGCCTCAAGCTTTTTCACCTGTTCGTCGGTCACACGCAGCGGCTCGTAGGCGGGCGGCTCCTCGGTTTCCGGGCTGGCGAGATCCGCCCCCAGATCGAAAAGATCGTTCTGAATATGCGCCATCACGGCATCGAGTTCGGGATGAGCGTCGAGATGAAGCCGCACGAGGCCGAGCGTGGCGTTTGTCTCGTCCACCGTGCCGTAGGCGGCGACGCGCAGGTCGTGCTTGGCCCGGCGCTCGCCCGATCCAAGCGCCGTCGTGCCGTCGTCGCCCGTGCGCGTATAGATCTTGTTGAGTACCACCATCGCAATTCTCTCCACCCGGTTTCAGGCCATTTGCAGGAAACGCCCGTCATTGCCGACGCCCGGTTCGGCGTCCTCGTCTGCGCGAACGGTAGTGCAGACCTGCCGCCACGCAAAGTCCGCGTGAGGGATAAGGCGGGGAAACCCGCGCGATAGATACAAAGACGGGGAAGGCAGCCCCGGCTGCCTCCCCCGTCCCGTTTCATTTCCGTCGGCCAGTCGTTCGCGACCTATTGGCCCGTGGCTTCCAGTACGTCCTCGAAGGAGCGCAGGCCCGGCGTCGGTGAATTGACCAGAACAGCCATGTTGCCGGGCTGATGCTGGTTCTTCCACATCTTGGTGTGAGCCTTCGCGATCTGCTCCCACGGGAAGACTTCCGACATGCACGGATCGATGCGACGCTCCACCATCAGCCGGTTGGCCGCAGCCGCCTGCTTGAGATGGGCGAAATGCGAACCCTGAATGCGCTTCTGGTGCATCCAGACGTAACGCGCGTCGAAGGTGATGTTGAAGCCCGTCGTACCGGCACAGAAAACGACCATGCCACCGCGCTTCACCACGAAAGTGGAGACCGGGAAGGTCTGCTCACCCGGATGCTCGAAGACAAAATCGACGTTCTGCCCCTTGCCGGTGATGTCCCAGATCGCCTTGCCGAACTTGCGGACCTCGGAGAACCATTCCTTGTACTCCTCGGAATTGACCTTCGGCAGCTGGCCCCAGCACTTGAAGTCCTTGCGATTGATCACGCCCTTGGCCCCGAGGCTCATGACGAAATCGCGCTTGTCTTCCTCGGAGATGATGCCGATGGCGTTCGCCCCCGCGGCGGCACAAAGCTGCACCGCGAAAACGCCCAGACCGCCCGAGGCGCCCCACACCAGCACGTTGTCGCCGGGACGCAGGATATGCGGGCGGTGGCCGAACAGCATGCGATAGGCGGTGGCCAGCGTCAGCGTATAGCAGGCGCTTTCCTCCCAGCTCAGATGCTGCGGACGGTGCATGAGCTGACGCGCCTGAACGCGCGCGAACTGAGAGAACGACCCGTCGGGCGTCTCGTATCCCCAGATGCGCTGCGAGGAGGAGAACATCGGGTCGCCGCCGTTGCATTCCTCGTCGTCGCCGTCGTCCTGATTGCAGTGGATGACGACCTCGTCGCCCACCTTCCAGCGCCGCACCTTCGCCCCCACGGCCCACACGACACCCGCGGCATCGGAACCGGCAATGTGATACGGCTGCTTGTGGACGTCGAAAACCGAAATCGGCTCGCCGAGACCCGCCCAGATGCCATTGTAATTGACGCCTGCGGCCATCACGAAGACCAGCACCTCGTCATCGCCGATCTCCCAGGTCGGCACGACCTCCTTCTGCATCGCCTCTTCCGGCGGACCGTGGCGATCGCGACGGATCACCCAGGCGTGCATGTTCTTCGGCACATGCCCCAGAGGCGGGATCTCTCCCATCTCGTAGAGGTCCTTGTACTCGGCGGCGGGCTGCGGCGGCGCAGCGTCGACTTCAGCGGTGACAGCCATTTTGTCTCTTCCCATTTTTTCGCTCTCTCCGACCGCCGCTCACCTGCCACCCGCCGACGACCTTCCCTGCGTCGGCATTTCCCAGATGACGGCACCTTGTGCGGCCGGGCCCTCCCTTACGGACAGACATCAATATTGCGCTGCAATATCGAATGGATGCAAGAGCCTTACATGGTTCTTTAGTCGCAAGCATTGAAAAGTATCAGGCCATGGCACGGCATGATGTTGCGTAAGGCCAAGTATAGAAGCAGGAAAAACCGAGAAATATGCCCATAATTCAGGCATGCCAATTGTTGCGCCGCAATAGACCGTGAAAGAGAAAAGGGCCGCGCGGTAAACACCGCGCGACCCCTGCTGATCGAACCTGAAAGGTGAACAGGATCAGGCGGCCCGCACCCGGGAAAGGAAGGCGTCCACTTCCCCACGCAGAGAACCGGCGTCCCCGCTGAGCGCTTCGGCGAAGGACTTCACATCTCCGCCCAGTTCACCCGTCTGGGTCGCGCCGTCGCGCACCACCACGACCGCCTGGCTCACCTGCTGCGTGCCGCTGGCGGCCTCGGCCACGTTACGCGCGATCTCCTGAACGGAAAGCCCCTGCTCTTCGGCCGCCGCCGCGATGGAGGACGCCGTTTCGCGCATGACTTCCAGACGCCCGCTGATCGTGTTCACTGCCGTGATTGAAGCGGTTGCGGCGCTTTGCATCTGCTCGATCTGGCTCTCGATCTGTTCCGTCGCCTTGGCGGTCTGGCTTGCCAGCGCCTTGACCTCGGAGGCCACGACCGCAAAGCCCTTTCCTGCCTCGCCCGCACGCGCCGCCTCAATGGTGGCGTTGAGAGCCAGCAGGTTAGTCTGATTGGCGATATCCTGAATAAGGCTGATCACCTCGCCGATGCGCGCGACCACGTCGCTCAGTTCGCCAACGGATGTGCTGGTGCGGGCCGCTTCCGCCGCCGTTTCCACCACCAGACGGGCGTTGTTTTCGAGCTGACCATTGATCTCGCGAACCGATTCCGCGAGTTGCTCTGCCGCTCCGGCGACGGAATTGACATTCGCCGACGCCTGTTCCGACGCACTGGAAGCCTCGATCACCCGCCCCGACGTGTTGTCCGCAAGATCCGACAGTCGCTCGGCATTGCTGGTCAGGTTATTGGCGGATTCGCCCAGCCGGTTGACCACCGCCATGACCGTGTTCTCGAATTCCTGCGCCAAGGCTTCGAGCTCTTCCTTTCGCTGAACGCGATTGCGCTCTTCCGTTTCACGCGCAGCTTCTTCCAAGCGGCGGTTCTGAGCCAGGTTGTCACGGAAAACGGTAAGCGCGCGGGCCAGGTCGCCGATCTCGTCGCCGCGGCTCGCATAGTCGATCTTCGTATCCAGCGCACCTTCCGCGATCTCGCCGGTCTCACGCGCAATCTCGCGCATCGGACGGGAAATGCCGCGATAGGCAAAAAACCCGGCAAACACCGCGATAGAGACCAAAGCCACACCGGAAAAGATGGCCGTCATCTGCACATTCTGGAGCTGACGGGACTGAGCCTCTTCCGCACTCTGGATCGCATTCAGAAGCGCCGACTTGTACCCCTGAAGAGAAGCATGCAGTTCATCGGTGATGCGCCCGATGTCTCCGGTCACCTCAAGCGCCCGCGCCACTTCGACCGTCATCGGGCGTTCCATCAGGGAAATCTGACGATCGGCGAAACCTGTTTGCCAATCGCTGGCATGCTGTTCCGCGTCTTCCAGAAGCGCCTTGTCCAGTTCGGTCTCGGTTTCCAGCTTCGCGTAAATGGCGGTCCGGGCCACATTTGCCTCTCGATAACTCGAGACCATGCTCTCTTCGCCGGTCAGCAAGTAGGTGCGGACGGCGGCCTGGGCATCGGAGAAATGCTTCTCGTAACCATTCACAGTATCCAGCGTCTTCATCAGCCGCGTCATTTTCATGACCGAGTGCTGGGCGTCGCTGATTGCATTATAGGTCACCAGAGCGCTGGCCAGACCCGCGATTAGAACACAGGCGAAGATGGCGGTCAGCTTCCCCGTGACCGAGAGCTTACGAATATTCATGTTTCGCTCTTTTCTGGTTGGAAGGCCGCGATCACACGCCAAGACGGCGCTGCAACTCGGTCAAGTTGACTTCAATGGTGGCAGCTCCGATGGGCTTGCCGGTGTCCGTGTCCGCAATGGTCATGTTGACCTGCGTGCGCCATGTCTTCGTCGCCGCGTTCCATTCCGGCTCGTCGACGAAGACAGCCTCGGCACCGAGCGGGTAAGTCTTCTGGAACTTCGCCTCATCGCCCTGCCAGTAGTCGGAGGTGATGGAGCTTTGCCCCACGTTGAGACCCTGTGCATCGATGACGAACATTTCCGAGTAAAGCCCGAGAGACCCGGCCTGGATGCGCGAAAGCTGCGAAGACGTCGGGTTCGACATGACCCGCGCGATCATCGGCTGCTTGCCATCGCTCTCCGTCTGGGCTCGCCATTCCTTATCCAGTTCATCGATGCGCGCCTGATCGACCCCCGCGAGACGCTTGTTCTGCGCCTTTACGGAAATCTGGATCACTTCATCCTTCAGGATCGCACGAAGCTCCGAGATGAAATCGCCGGATACCAGACGGTTCACATCGGGCGCGATCGGCGGGACGCCTTCGCCGGCAATGGCGCCGGTCTGCAAGGCAGCCGCGATGAGGCAAGCGGACAGGAGTGCTTTCACCATGCTCTTGAGCCTTTCTTTGACATGACATCCATATCGCTCAAGGGCGTTTACTTATGATTAAAAACGATGCAAATCAGTAATGAATCCTATGTTATTTGACTACATTCTACTAAAATGACCATACGTTACTCAATTTGTAATTGCGTCACTAACGTCTGCACTCAGGTAGAGCTATATAATACGATATTTTACTTATTCCAAATAAAAACGATAGATATTTCAATCAATTCCGTCAGAGACGCCCAAGGGGCTCGCTGCGCGATGCGAAATGCCGCCGCCCGGCAGCGGATGCCGGCTTCCCTTGGGACACCTCTTCCTTGGTTTAGATGACAGGCCGGATGAAAAGCCGTAAAAACGAAAATGCGGCACTGCATCATTCTTGGGAGGAACAGCGCGATGTCGACGAACGACAAGACGGGGACGGACAAGCCCTGGATTTTCCGCACCTATGCGGGCCATTCGACAGCGGCGGCGTCCAACGCGCTCTACCGCTCCAATCTGGCCAAGGGACAGACCGGCCTTTCCGTGGCCTTCGATCTGCCGACGCAGACCGGCTATGACCCCGACCATGCCCTTGCGCGCGGCGAAGTGGGCAAAGTCGGCGTGCCGGTGGCGCATCTGGGCGACATGCGGGCGCTTTTCGACCAGATCCCTCTTGAGAAGATGAACACGTCAATGACGATCAACGCCACCGCGCCCTGGCTTCTGGCGCTCTATGTGGCGGCGGCCGACGAACAGGGCGCGGACCGCAAGCTCCTGTCCGGCACGACGCAGAACGATCTGATCAAGGAATATCTCTCGCGCGGCACATACGTTTTCCCGCCCGCGCCATCCATGCGGCTGACCACCGACATGATCGCCTGGACCTATCGGGAGATGCCGAAATTCAACCCGATGAACGTCTGCTCCTATCACCTGCAGGAGGCGGGCGCGACGCCCGTGCAGGAGCTTGCCTTCGCGCTTGCGACCGCGCAGGCCGTTCTCGACAACGTGAAGGCGTCCGGTGCAATCCCCGAAGCCGACTTTCCCAAGGCGGTCGGACGCATCTCCTTCTTCGTCAATGCGGGCCTGCGCTTCATCACCGAGATGTGCAAGATGCGCGCTTTCACCGAGTTGTGGGACGAAATCTGCCGGACCCGCTACGGCGTGGAGGAAGAGCGTTACCGCCGTTTCCGCTATGGCGTGCAGGTCAACTCGCTGGGCCTGACCGAGCAGCAGCCGGAAAACAACGTCTACCGCATCCTGATCGAGATGTTGGCCGTGGTCCTGTCCAAGAACGCCCGCGCGCGCGCCGTCCAACTGCCCGCATGGAACGAAGCGCTCGGCCTGCCGCGCTCCTTCGACCAGCAATGGTCGCTGCGCATGCAGCAGATCGTGGCCTATGAGACGGACCTTCTGGAATACGGCGACATATTCGACGGCTCGGCGGAGATCACCGCCAAGGTGGAAGCGCTGAAGGCCGAAGCCCGCGAGGAACTGGCCCGCATCGACGCCATGGGCGGCGCAGTGGCGGCCGTTGAATCCTCCTACATGAAGCAGAAGCTCGTTGAATCGAACACCCGCCGCCTTGAGGCCATCGAGAGCGGCGAACAGACCGTCGTCGGCGTGAACCGCTGGACGGAAAGCGAACCCTCACCTCTGGCAGGCGGCGCCGATGGCGGTATCCTCACCGTGCCGGAGCATGTGGAAGAAGAAGCCGTCGAGGCTCTGAAGGCGTGGCGCGCAGCGCGTGATGAGGCCGCCGTGTCGGAAGCCATCGCCACCCTGAAAAAAGCGGCCGCCGAGGATCGCAACATCATGGAGCCCTCCATTGCAGCCGCGAAGGCAGGTGTGACCACCGGCGAATGGGGCGCAGCCCTTCGCGAAGTCTTCGGCGAATACCGCGCGCCCACCGGCGTCGGACGTTCCGCACGCGAGGAAGGCGGTGAGACGGAGGCCGTGCGCATGGCGGTGGAAGCGGTTTCCCAAAAACTCGGGAGACGGCTGAAGTTCCTCGTCGGCAAACCCGGCCTCGACGGCCATTCCAACGGTGCGGAGCAGATCGCCGTTCGCGCGCGCGATTGCGGCATGGAGGTTGTCTATGAGGGCATCCGCCTGACGCCTGCCCAGATCGTCAACGCAGCGCTTGAGGAAAGCGTGCATGTGGTCGGCCTGTCGATCCTCTCCGGCTCGCATCTGGCGCTGGTGCGCGATGTAATGGACCGCATGCGGGCCGCCGGCCTCGACGACGTGCCGGTTGTCATTGGCGGGATCATTCCGGACGAGGATGCAAAGGCGCTGCGTGCCGCTGGTGTCGCCGCGACCTATACGCCGAAGGACTTCCAGCTCACCGAGATCATGGCCGACATCGTGAAGATCGTCGCCACGCGGCTGGAAAAGGCCGCCTGATCAAGCTGATACGGCCCATCCTTCGAGAACGGGCCCTCCGTGCCTTCACACCCGCCCATCGAGATGCCGCGCTTTCCTGAGATCGGGAAACATCTTCGCCCAAAGCGCGGCCACCGCCATCGTGCCTGCGCCCCCCACCACGACGGCCGACACCGTGCCGATGGCAGCCGCCATGACACCGGCGCGGAACTCGCCCAGTTCGTTCGACGCCCCCACGAACACCATGTTGACCGCGTTGACCCGACCGCGCAGCGCATCGGGCGTCCAGAGCTGGATCAGCGTCTCGCGCACATAGACCGACACCATGTCGAAACCGCCCATCAGGACAAGCGCCGCAATCGACAGCCAAGGAATCGTCGAAACGCCGAAGACAATGGTGAAAGCCCCGAAAAGCCCGACAAAGACGAACATCAACAACCCGGCGTGATCGCGCAAGGGATGGGCGGCCAACCAAAGCGCCACCATGATCGCCCCGATACCCGGCGCGGAACGCAGAAGCCCAAGCCCCCACGGCCCCAGTTCCAGAATGTCGCGCGCATAGACAGGCAACAGAGCCACCGCACCGCCAAGCAGCACCGCAAAGAGATCGAGCGAAATCGCGCCCAACACCACCTTTTCGCGCCAGATATAGCGAAACCCGTCGATGACGGAGGCAAAGGTCACCCGCCCCGCTGCCGTATGCTGCGCCGGTTTCGGGATCGAGAAGGCCGCAATCGCAGCTGTAGTCAGCATCGTCAGGGCCACGACATAACTTGCCAGCGGCGAGAGCCCGTAAAGAAGCCCGCCCGCCACCGGCCCGACGATGCTGGCCACCTGCCATGCGGACGAGTTCCAGGCAATCGCATTGGCCAGATGCTCCGCGGGGACAAGATTGGTCACCAGCGCGGAAGCCGCCGGGTTGAAGAAGGCGCGCGCCGTGCCGACCCCCAGCAACAGCGCAAAGACCGGCCAGACCACGGTTGACCCCGACAACGTAAAACCGAGAAGCGCCGCCGCCATCAGTCCTTCGCCAAGAAGCGCGAGCCCCATCACCGTGCGCCGCCCGAACCGGTCGGCGACCGTACCTGTCATGAGGACCAGCAGAAAGGCGGGCAGGAACTGCGCCAGCCCCACAAAGCCCAGGTCCAGCGGATCGCGGGTGATGTCATAGACCTGCCAGCCGACCGAAACGGAAATGATCTGCACCGCAAAGGTGGCCCCGAAGCGGGCCGCCCAATAGCGGCGATAGGCCGAATGGGTGAAGGCGAGCCAGCGCGAGGCCTTGTGGTCAGCACCGGATGGAGCGCCCTGAGACGGCTCTGTTTCGGAAGACGATGACATGCGGAGCGTCCCGGCGTCGCAAAAGACGACCTGCCGCAGCGGATTCTACCGACAGGTGTACGAGCTTCTTATTACAAGGCAGGCGAACTGCCCAGCGGGAAGACGTTTCCGGTTCCATTCCGCGAAGTTTGCTTCAACCGAGACGGCTGATCTGGTAAGCGCAGGAATGTCGGGGTAGGGTCTTGCCCGCTCCACATATTCTGTTGCCGATGCCCGTCCCTCTCGAAACCTCCGGAAAGCCATGACCGACCGACTGAAGATCGCCACCTGGAACATCAATTCCGTGCGGCTTCGCATGCCGCTGGTGGAACGCTTTCTGCAAACTTTTGAGCCCGACGTCCTGTGCCTTCAGGAAACCAAGTGCCCGGATGCGAATTTCCCCTTCGCGGCGCTTCGCAAGGCAGGTTACCAGAACATCGAAATCAACGGTCAGAAGGGCTATCACGGCGTCGCCACCCTCTCGCGCCGACCTCTGACGGGCGTGGAGCGCAGACGCTTCTGCGACAAGGACGACAGCCGTCACATCGCGACCGACATTCCCTTCGCCGACCGCAACCTGCGTATCCATAATTTCTATGTGCCTGCAGGCGGCGACGAGCCTGACGCCAACATCAACGAGAAATTCCGCCACAAGCTCGACTTCCTCAACGAGATGGAAGATCTGCTGGGCGCGACCCAGTTCCCTTGCGTTGTCGTCGGCGATCTCAATATCGCGCCCTACGAGCAGGATGTGTGGTCCTCCAAGAAACTCGCGCGCGTCGTCAGCCATACGCCGCTGGAGCGCGAGAGACTCGAAGACGTGCGCAAGGCCGGTCCCTTCGTGGATGCCATGCGGACCCATATCCCGATGGAGGAAAAGCTCTACACATGGTGGAGCTATCGCGCACGCGACTGGAAGGCCTCCAACAAGGGGCGCAGGCTCGACCACATCTGGGTCACCCCGCCCCTTGCACCGAAGATCGTCGACGTGACGGTGATCGAGGAAGCCCGCAGCTGGGAAAAGCCTTCAGACCACGCCCCCGTGCTGACCACGCTGGAAGGCTGAGCGCAGGGTTCAATCGGGCAAAGCGGGAATGGTCGATGAGGAAAAGCCGCGCCTTGCGCAAGCCGCATTCCATAGCGTGAACCCCGTCACCGCCCCGCCTAGAACCATTGATTGCGCTGTCGGATGAGACCTTCCTGCGCGGTGGAGGCGACGAGACGTCCATCGCGGGAATAAACGCGCCCCCGACCGAAACCGCGCGCACCGGAGGCCGACGGGCTGTCGGTCGCATAGAGCAGCCAGTCGTCCGCCCTGAAGGAGCGATGGAACCAGACCGAATGATCGATGCTGGCTGGCTGGATCTGGTCGGAGAAGACCGACAGACCATGCGCAAACAGTGACGTGTCCAGAAGCGTCATGTCGGAGGCATAGGCCAACACGCAGCAATGGATGTTCGGATCGTTCGGCAATGTGTCGGTGGCGCGGATCCAGACATATTGTTCCGGAGGCAGTTTTTCGTTGGAGATGTAGTGACGCATATCCGTCGGCCGCAACTCCAGCGGGCGCTTGCGCTCCCAGTAGCGTTGCACGGATTCCGGCGCGTGTTTCAGAAACTGCTCCTTCAGTTCCTCTTCGCTCGGCAGATCTTCCGGCTGCGGAACGTCGGGCATTTCCATCTCGTGATCCAGCCCCTCTTCGGGAATGTGGAACGATGCCCCCATGGAAAAGATGGCCTCGCCATGCTGGATGGCGACAACCCGGCGCGTGGTGAAGGAGCGCCCGTCGCGGATACGGTCCACCTCGTATAGAATGGGCACCGACGGATCGCCCGGCCGCAGGAAGTAACCATGCATCGAGTGGATCTGGCGATCTTCGCTGACCGTCTTCATCGCGGCCACGAGCGCCTGACCGACGACACGACCGCCGAAAACCCGCTGCCACCCGCTTGCCGGATTGCAGCCCCGGTACAGATTATGTTCAACATCCTCCAGTTCGAGGATTTCCAGAAATGTCTCGACAGCCGTATTCATATGCGTTTGCTTCCAGGGACGAACCGGGGGAAAGCCCGGCTTCCAAAAGGCGGGAAATACGTTAGACAGAGCGGCAGGGATACCAGATGCCGCCACGCCGTTGGTGGCGGAACCCTGCGCAGGCGGGATGCGCAAGTCAAGTCGGGGCTGCACCGTGCGGCAGCCTGACGGATACCGGGAAGGCACTTTCAACCGGTGTCCGGTAGCTGCAAGGAGTGGATATGCCGAATATCCGGAAGGATGACGAGATGCTGGACGTTCTGGTCGCCGGCGGCGGTTATGTCGGGCTTTCGTTGGCCCTGGCGCTGAAAGTCTCCGACCCCACGATCAAGGTCGCGGTGGTCGATATGCGCCCGCGCGCAGCCATTGAAAAGGACCTGCGCTGCTCGGCCATCGCATCGGCCGCCGAGCGCATGCTGACCCATCTCGGCGTCTGGCAGCAATTCGCCGACCGGGCGCAGCCGATCAACGAAATGATCGTCACCGACAGCAAGCTGCGCGACACTGTGCGCCCGGTGTTCCTCACCTTCTCCGGCGAGGTCGCACCCGGCGAACCCTTCGCGCATATGGTCGCCAATTCCGACATGGTCGGCGCGCTGCACGACAAGGCGGTCGCCGCCGGCGTCGAAATCATCTCGCCCGACGGTGTGACCTTCTTCGAGACGGACGGCGAATCGGTCGCAATCGAGCTTTCCAGCGGCGCGACCCGCAACGCGCGGCTTCTGGTGGCCGCCGACGGTGTGCGTTCCAGGCTTCGCGATCTGGCAGGCATCAACACCGTGCACTGGTCCTACGGCCAGTCCGGCATCGTCTGTACGGTGGAACACGAGCGCCCGCACGAGGGCCGCGCGGAGGAGCACTTCCTGCCCGCAGGCCCCTTCGCCATCCTGCCGCTTGCGGGAAACCGCTCCTCGCTCGTCTGGGCGGAACGCACATCGGTTGCGGACAATCTGGTCAAGGGCGACGACTTCACGTTCGATCTGGAACTGGAACGCCGTTTCGGCCACCACCTCGGCGAGATCCGGGTCGCCGGGCCGCGTAACGCCTACCCGTTGGGCCTGACGCTGGCGCGCGATTTCGTGAAACCGCGTTTCGCGCTCGCAGGCGACGCCGCCCACGGCATCCACCCGATTTCCGGTCAGGGCCTCAATCTCGGCTTCCGCGACGCAGCCGCGCTCGCTGAAGTGATCGTGGAGGCCCGCCGCTTTGGCCAGGACGTCGGCGCTTTCGACGTTCTGGAAAAGTACCAGCGCTGGCGGCGCTACGACACGTTCCAGATGGGCGTGGTAACCGACGTTCTGAACCGTCTCTTCTCCAACGAATCGGACGTGCTGCGTTCGGCGCGCGATTTCGGCCTCGGCCTTGTGGACCGCATGCCCGGCCTGAAGAAGATGTTCATTCGCGAAGCCGCCGGGCTCACCGGAACGGTACCGCGTCTTCTCACCGGCGAGGCGATCTGAGGTGTCGGCAGACGCCTCTCTTCTTCCCGGTAAAGGTCGCGCGGTCCTGATCACCGGCTGTTCGTCAGGCATCGGGGCCGCAGCCGCCACCGGCCTTCGCGACCGCGGCTATCGCGTACTCGCCTCCGCGCGGCAGCCTGCCGATGTCGCGAAGCTGAAAGCCGCCGGCTTTGAGGCTTTCCACCTCGATTATGCCGACGCCGATTGCGTGGCCGAAGCCGCCGAAGCCGTGCTGGAGGCAACCGGCGGCGCGCTTTATGGCCTGATAAACAACGGGGCCTACAGCCAGCCCGGCGCGGTGGAGGATGTGCCCCGCGCGGCGCTCACGGCCGAATTCGAGGCAAATCTCTTCGGCTGGCATGACCTGACCTGCCGTCTGATCCCCGCCATGCGGGCGCGCGGCGAAGGCCGCATCGTGCAGGTTTCCTCCGTCCTCGGCCTGATCGCCATGAAATATCGCGGCGCCTACATCGCCTCCAAGTTCGCGCTGGAAGGCTTGAGCGACACGTTGCGTCTGGAACTTGCAGGCACCGGCATTCATGTCGTTCTGGTGGAACCCGGCCCCATCGCGACGCGTTTTTCGATCAATGCGGCGGAGCATTTCCGCAGGAATATCGATGCAGAAAACTCACCCCACCGAGAGGCTTATGTCCGCCGCCGGGCGCGGCTGGAACGCGGTGGCGCGAAACGGTTCAAACTGCCGCCGGAAGCGGTGGTCAAAAGCATCGAACAGGCGCTGGAAGCCCCGCGCCCGAAACTGCGCTATCGTGTGACCACCCCCGCCCATGTCGCCGCCGTCGCCCGCCGCCTGTTGCCGGGCCGCGTTCTGGACCGCTTTTTAGGTGGCGCTTCCGACCGCGAACAATGAAATTGGACGTTGCGGCAGTTTCCGGTCATCAATTAAAAGAAAGATCAGATCAAGAAACCGGCGCGGGCCTAAAAAGGGCAGGCACCGCCGGTCGGGGGGCTCCTTGATGGCACAGATTCTCTATAATCTCATTCCGGTCGGGATCGGCATTGTCGGCCTGATCCTGATCGCAGGTCTTTTCAACATGCTCAGGGGCGGATCTGCGAACACCTCGCAGAGACTCATGCGCGCCCGCGTCATCGCGCAGGCCGTGACGATTGCAATCGTCCTCGTGGCCGCCTTCATGCTGCACGGCCCGAGCTGAAATCCGGTCGACCGGAAGCCCCGCCAATTTCGCGAAAGGCTCCCGACCGGACAGATCGGCCAGATTAGTCGGATGGATCAGGCTTCTGCGCGGGCCTGTTCGCGCAGGATCCGTCGAATGACCTTGCCTGTCGTCGTCATGGGCAGGTTTTCGACGAACTCGACCTCGCGCGGATATTCATGCGCTGCCAGTCGGTTGCGCACATAGAGGCGGATTTCCTGCGCCATCTCCGGCGTCGGCTCCGCATCCTCCTTCAGCACGATATAGGCCTTCACGATCTCGGTGCGCACCGCATCCGGCTTGCCCACGACCGCGGCCAGCGCCACCGCCGGATGCGCGATGAGGCAATCCTCGATCTCGCCTGGTCCGATGCGATAGCCCGCCGACGTGATCACATCGTCGTCGCGCCCGACGAAGTGGAAGTAGCCGTCCTCGTCCATGACGCCCTGATCGCCCGTAAGCATCCAGTCGCCGACGAATTTCTGTTCCGTCGCCTCTGGCCGCTTCCAGTATTCAAGGAACATCACCGGATCGGGCCGCGCCACGGCGATCTGCCCCTTTTCACCGGCAGGCAACACCTCGCCCTCAGCCCCGATCACCGCCACATTGTGCCCCGGAACCGGCTTGCCGATGGCGCCCGCGCGCGAAACGCCGATCTTCGCACATGACGACAGGACGAGATTGCACTCGGTCTGGCCGTAGAACTCGTTGATCGTCAGCCCCAGCCCCTCGTTGGCCCATTCATAGACCTCGCGCCCGAGCGATTCGCCCCCCGATCCGATGGAACGGATCGCCAGATCGAACCGCTCGCGCGGGCGCTCCACCGCGCGCAGGATCTTCAGGGCGGTCGGGGGAATGAAAGTGTTGGCGACCTTCATTTCCGCCATCAGCGAAAGTGCTTCTTCCGGATCGAATTTCTCCGCCCGGTACGCCACGACCGGAATGCCGAAATGAAGCGAGGGAAGAAGGATGTTCAGAAGTCCCCCGGCCCAGGCCCAGTCCGCAGGCGTCCAGAAACGGTCGCCCGGCTGCGGCAGGAACTCATGCGGCATCTCCACGCCCGGCAGATGCCCGAGCAGCACCCGATGCGCATGAAGCGCGCCCTTGGCAGGGCCCGTCGTGCCGGAGGTGTAGATCATCAGGGCCGCATCGTCGGCCCGCGTAACCACCGTTTCGAAACGGTCTGAGGCCCGCGCCATCACATCGGCCAGCCCCAGCACGCCGGGAAGCGGTGCCTTGGCCGGGTCATCGACGCTGAGAACCGTCTCAAGCTCGGGCAGGCGGTCGCTAATTTCCGCGAGTTTCTCAAGGCCCGCCATATCCGTGACAATCGCCTTGGCCCCGGCGTTCCCAAGACGGTATTCAAGCGCCTCCACGCCGAACAGGGCCGCCAGCGGCAGGGCCACCGCACCGAGCTTGTAGGCGGCAAGATGGGTGACCGCCGTTTCCGGCATCTGCGGCAGCAGGATCGCGACACGGTCGCCGCGCCCGACCCCCAGAGCGGCCAGCGCATTGGCGAGCCGGTCGGCGCGTCTGCGCATCTCCTGAAAAGTGATTTCCTCGACCGTCCCGTCGCGATGCCGGTTCTGGATGGCGACCCGCGTCGGGTCGGCCTCCGCCCAGCGGTCGCAGACATCGGCGGCGATGTTATAGAAATCAGGCACCTGCCAGCGGAAACCGGCGATGAGCCCGTCATACGTATCGGATTTTATCAGCATATCTCCCCCCGAACCGGCCGGGTCGCCGGTTCCGACGGCCGATGCCCGGCCGCTCATTATTGGTTCCGCGCCACATTAGGCTCCGTAACGGAACCCTGCAATCGCGCAGAAGGGAGAATTGCTCTTTCGACCCCAGGGTCCTGCTATTTCTCAGGCCCAATTATTCCTCAGGCCCTGCCAGCACCAGCGACCAGAACACCTTGTACTTGCTGCCCGGCGCATAGGCCGTTGCGATGCCCATGCGGGTCATGCGCTTGTCCAGCATGTTGGCATTGTGCTGCGGGCTGTCGCGCCAGCCGGAAAAGGCCTCCGCCAACCGCCGATACCCGGCCGACACATTGGCCACCACCGGCCCCTTGGGATAGCCCGCAGCATCGAGGCGCTGACGTGCGGCCTTGCCCTTCACCAGCGAGACATCCACCGACTGCGCCGCTGCCATTTCACGCGCCTGCTCTTGCGCCACCTTCGTCAGGGCCGGATCGAGCGTCAGGGCGGAAGCGCCGTGTTTCTCGCGGTAGGTGGAGATCATGGTTCGTGCGGAGGCTTCATCCACACTCACCCCGCTTCGCCCCAGATCGACGTAGAACGGCGGAATGTCGCTCACCTGTTCCGCGCATCCCGCCAGCAGCAAGAGCGCGCCCATGGCGAGTGCCAAGCGTCGAGCCGGAAAAAACATTAGCTGTCTCCATCCGCATCGGCTTCGCCGGGAGCTTCCGCCACCAGCGGCGCTGGCGAATGCGGGCCGGGGGCGGCCGGTTTGTCCACCGTTGCGGGTTGCAGGTTTCGGTTGGTTTCGTCGCGTCCGCGCAAGGCGGCCTCCAGCCGATCCATATCGCGAATATTGAGGTCGCGCTGCGGGAAGGGAATCTCGATGCCTGCCTCGCGGAAGCGCCGCATGATCTCGAAACGCATTTCCGATTTCACCGACAGCGCATAGTCGATCTGAGCCAGATAACCCCGCAATTCGAAATCGAGAGAGGAGGCGCCGAATTCCATGAAATAGACGACCGGCGCCGGATAGGCGAGAAGCTGGGAGTTCTCGCGCGCAACCTGCATCAGGATATCGCGCACCTGTTCGGGATCCGCGTCGTAAGAGACGCCCACCCCCAGAATGATCCGACCCGACGTATCGTCGTGCATCCAGTTTTTCACGACGCCCGAGATCAGATCGGAATTCGGCACGATCACGGTCTGACGGTCGAAGGTCTCAATCTCGGTGGCGCGCACATTGATGCGCCGCACATAGCCTTGCGCCTCGCCGACCACGATCCAGTCGCCCACCTTGATCGGGCGTTCCGCCAGCAGGATCAGGCCGGATACGAAATTGTTGACGATCGACTGAAGACCGAAACCGATACCGACCGACAACGCACCGGCGACGATGGCGACGTTTTGAAGGCTGAGCCCCATGAAGGTAAAGGCGATCATGCCCGCTACGATCACGCCGACATAGCCGACACCGGTCCTGATGGAGGATTTCAGCCCCACGTCGAGCCGCGTGTGCGGCAGGTAGCTCATTTCCAGCCACCGCTGAAGCGCACGCGTGACCCCCAACCCGACGATGAAGATCACCAGCGCAATAACGATTTCGGACAGCGAGAAATGGAAGGAGCCGATCTCGAAACCGAAGACCAGCTGGCGCACCAGACTGGTCACGTCTCCGGTCGAATACCCCCATGGGGCCAGAAGCGAAATCACCGCGCCGACGATCAGCAGGATGCGCAGGATGCCCGAAAGGAGCACGCCGACCTGCTCAACAGTGCCCGCCCCGAAAGCCAGCGTCTCGCGCAGCGTGCGCCCTAATCCGCTGTCCGCCCTGAATATCGCAAGGGCGACGTCATCGACCACCACCAGCAACAGGTGCGTGATGCCGAAGACCGAGACCGACCAGATGATCTGCTGCGCCACAAAGGACGAGACCTGCATGTAGCCGATGACAGGAGCAATCAGTGTGATCAGCGCCCCCAGCCAGAAAAGGGGCATCAGCCAACGCGCAACCGCACTGAGCCCTCCCCCCTCGATCGTCTCCGCCTCCGCCTGCCCGGAACGCGCAATCGCTTTCAGGGCCGCAATGATGATGAAACCGAGAATGAGGGCGATGACCGATTGCAGAGCCAGGATCAGATCGACCGGCGCAGTCAGAACATCGAGCACATCGTTGAAGATCAGCGACATCGCAAAGGTGACGCCCGCCGCTGTCGATAGTTGCATCAGCCGGGCGGCGGCATCGTCGCCGATTGGCAGAAGTCGCCAGTTCGGACGTGAAGGCGCGATCAGTGCCCATGCCAGCCCCTGCACGAATGCCGCGAATACGGCGCCGCGGAAAATCGCGCCGAGCACGCGCCCGACCTGATCGGGGGCGAGATTGAAGGCCTCCAGCCCGCGGAACAGGATCACCATCGCCGCGGCGGGAACCACCGTGGCGAGGATGGTGATCGCAAGCGCCGCCGTGGAGCGATGCATGGGGGCAGGCGCGGCGTCCGGATCGCGGGCCGCCCGGTCGAGCAACGACCGGCGCAACGGCCAGATCAGCCCGTAGGTTCCAACAAGCGCTATCACCACGAGCAACACGGCCCAGGCGCCCGAGATTGCATAGATCGCCCGGAACCAGTTGCTGACGAGGCGACCCGCGGATTTCATCAGCGGTCCCAGATCGGTGACCACCCGCGACCAGAAATTCGGATCGAGCACGCTTGGCGTGGGCGTGAACAGGCGGCGGGTCAACTGATCGCGGCGATACTGGACGATCCGGGTCAGAAGCTCATCGGCGCGCAACTGGATGACCTGCACCTGCTTCAGCAGGCCGTTGATCGCACTGAGCTGGGCGCGCTGTTCTTCAAGCTGGGCGGCGACAGCGGCGGAAACAGCCTCCTTCGCGCCTTCCGCCGGCTGCAATTCCTGAACCCGGCGCTCCACGGCTTCCGCCCGCGGCCGCAACGCGGTGCGCACCTCGTCGCTGGCGGTACGCATATCGACCATGGAGGAGCGCAGATTGTCGAGCCGCGCGGGGTCGATGACCTCAAGCTGAAGATCCGCTTCCGCCTGATCGAGCTGCCGTCCCCACATGTCGATGTTGCGCTGGTTGGTATCCAGCGTTGCCTGTAGGGTCGGATCGAGCTGCACCGGTTCGGCCGCAACCGCCGGCTCTCCCGACTTTGCCGCCTCGGGCTTGGCCGCTTCGGCCGCTTTTTCATCGCCGCCTTCGGTTTTCTCGGCAGCAGCCTCATTCCCGCCCGGCTGCAAGACCTGCGACAACTGCGACGAGCCTTGAGCCCAGGCCGCGCCAAGGCCCGGCGTGAAGAGAAGGCAGACAAGAACGGCGAAGAGACGAAGCAATGGGGTCACGGTCGGATCCATCAGTCGGTTCGCAGGGCGGGGCGCGGACAGCTGTTTTCCGTCCGCCGCATCACCGACCGGAGCGATTTGGGCTGCCCAACTGTGCCGTGCGGCGATGATTCCCGCAACGCACGGCCTGTTTCCATCGTCCCATTTTGCGGCTGAATTAGGAAAATGCGAAGGTTTTGGCGTTCGCTCGCATCATCCCCCCGCATCATCCCCCGGCATCATCCCTTGAGTGCGGCGACGACCTCATCGGGGATCGCCTTGGACTTGATCCGTGCCGGATCGTCGGGATGCTTGCCGACCCAGACCCGCTTTTCCGTCGCCTCGATGGCGAGCTGCTCGCCTTTCATCACCCTGTGCAGGATATGAAACGAAGATCGCCCCAGCTCCGTCACGCTCGTATCGATACGGATTTCATCGCCGTAGGCCGACGGGATCATGAATTTCGCCTGCGTATCGACCATCGGAAACCCGACGAAATCGTATTTTGCGACCAGTTCGATCTTCTTGAGGCCAGTCGCCTTGTGGAAGAGCCCCGCGGTGCAGGCGTCGAACATGCCGAAATAGCGCGGATACCAGACAATCCCCGCCGGGTCGCAATCCCCCCACTCGATCTGGATGTCACGGCTTGAAACGAGCATGAACGAAACCTCCCCCGTATTTTTCGTAGAAGAGGTTGTAGCCCGTCCCATCGTGACTGACCATAGGTCAGTTTTTGTTGGCAGCCGCGGCCCTTTTCCGATTGCCGGACATCGCGGGTCGTGCCACTTCCCCGGTGATCCGCCCGTAAAGATCAAATTTCTCACTCAGATAGATCGAGCCTTCTTTGGTGAGGTGGGTCGAGTCACGGTAGATGGGCATCTCACCCACATGCGTTGGGCACATCTCGCCTTCGCAGAGCAGATCGCGTAGCCGGATGACCCTAACGGAGGACTCTAGTGCGTCGTAGATCTCATAGACGGACTTGCGGAAAGTCGCATCTTCTTCACTTGTGATTCCACAAGCATCGAGCGACGCGCTGAACATCTTGTGCCGGTAGAAGCAATCGCCAATCTCCTTGCCGCTGATCGGCGGTGAAGTAACGAGAACCGGTGTCTTGCCGAGCCGCTTGACCCAGTCGATCGTCTCCCGAAGCTGCCTGATCGCTCCCTCCGGGCCTCCCGCAACGACATTGCCCGAAGCGTCCAACATCCCGCGGTCAGTCGAAAACTGGTATAAAAGCGATGTGATCACCACGAACTTCACGCTTTTGTTGTGCGAGAGCCACTCAGCCACCCGATCATTGAAGGCGAGACATTCTCTTGACCGGCGTAGGTTGGGGCTAGGATCGTATTTCACGCCAGCGCCATGGAGCATTGACGTGCAGGCAGACTTTGTCAGCTGGATCATCCGGATATCCGGTCTGGAGGCTTTCAGCCCGTCCACGAGATGGCGCGCATGGGAATCCCCCCACACGGCGATAACCGGTTGATCATCGGTTTTGCAGGCGGGAATATCGACCGCGCCATCACACGCCATCGACAGGCCATAGGCAGGTTTCAGACGTTCATTGAGCTCTGTAATCAACGGATTACGAAGCGGCAGTTCGTATTTGCCCTGAATGATCGTGTAGCGCGCGCCGGCAATCAGCAGGACAGTGGCCGCAAGCGCGCAGCCGGCCACCTTGAGCGGTGTTGCAAAACTCTTCCGACGGATAGGACGTTCAAGTACCAGATAAGTCGTCCAAGACAGCACAAGCGACAAGCCAATAAGGACGGAGTAGTCGCCGGTGGAAAGGTTTTCCTGACCGAAACGCAGCCTTGCAAAAGCGAAGACCGGCTGGTGCCAGAGATAGAACGAATAGCTGAGCAGACCGATGCCCACGAAAGGACGGCTGCCAAGCATCCGCCCTGCAAGGCTACGAACATCGGCGAAGGCTATCACAAGCATCGCTCCCGCGACGGGAATTGCCGTCCAAAGGCTCGGGTAGCGGTACTCTTCGCCGAGAAGAAACACAGATACGAAAATCAGCCCGACGCCCAACCAGGCTGCGACCTCCGCAATGCCTCGTGACACAGCCCCCGGCCGCACACCCCAGACGGCGAGCACTGATCCGGCGAGAAGCTCCCACGCCCGGGTTGGCAGCAGATAGTAGTTCAGCAGACTGTCCGTACGGGACATGTATTCCGCAAGAAAGAGACTGGAAGTTAAAAGGAAAAGCATGACCGGGATAAGAACAGACCGCCAGCAACGCCAGACAACAAAAAGTAAAAGTGGAAACACCACATAGAACTGCTCTTCGATGGCGAGGCTCCACGTGTGGAGCAATGGGCGCAATTGCTCAACCGCATCGAAATAGCCGCCACCCATCATGTAACGGAAATTCGACCCAAACAACGAGACCGCCACCACATCCTTGGAGAACTCGCGCAACTGGCCCGTCGGCATCCACAGATAGGCCATCACAAACGAGGTCAGCAGAACCGCGACAAGGGCAGGAATGATCCGGCGAATGCGCCGATCATAGAACCTGAGAAGCGAAAAGGAGCCTTTGGAAAGATCGGTCAACAGAATGCTTGTAATCAGATAGCCGCTGATCACGAAGAACACGTCGACACCGACAAAACCGCCCTTGAAGGGCGCTATACCTGCATGAAACAGCACGACGGGAACAACCGCCAGCGTCCGCAAGCCGTCAATTTCGGGGCGATAGGTCAACTTCATCGGTGAGACTTCCAAGATGCACGAGCCTCGCCTTGTACGGGATCGCCATGCCATCTTCCACCCTTACCGAAACTCTGCCCGAAAATTCAATACCATGCCTTCAGATGAAAAAGGGCCGCCCAATTGGGCGGCCCTTCCGATTTCTTCAGCTCAAATCGGTGCTGGAGAGGCTTAAGCCACCAGGTTCCGCAGCACGTAGTGCAGGATGCCGCCGGCCTTGATGTAGTCCAGCTCGTCCAGAGTATCGATCCGGCACAGCACCTCGATCACCTTCTTGGTGCCATCCTCGTACTCGACGTCGACATTCACCATCTGGCGCGGCTTCAGGTCGGCGACGCCCTTGATCGTGACCTTTTCCTTGCCGGTGATGCCGTGCGACTGCCAGCTCTCGCCTTCCTTGAAGGTAAGCGGCAGGACGCCCATGCCGACGAGGTTGGAGCGGTGGATACGCTCGAAGGACTGCGCGATGACCGCGCGCACGCCCAGAAGGCGCGTGCCCTTGGCCGCCCAGTCACGCGAGGACCCCGTGCCGTATTCCTTGCCGGCGAAAATCACGAGCGGCTGGCCTGCGTCGCGGTATTCCATCGCCGCGTCGTAGATCCACTTCTGCTCGCCGTCCTTCATCGTCACGCCGCCTTCGACGCCCGGCACCATCTGGTTCTTGATGCGGATGTTGGCGAAGGTGCCGCGCATCATGACTTCGTGGTTGCCGCGGCGCGAGCCGTAGGAGTTGAAGTCGAGCGGACGGACCTGATGCTCGACCAGATACTGGCCGCCCGGGCTGTCGGCCTTGATGGAACCGGCAGGCGAGATGTGGTCGGTGGTGATGCTGTCCAGGAACAGGCCCAGCACCGCCGCATTCTCGACATCCTGAAGCGGCTTCGGCTCCATGGTCATGCCCTCGAAATAGGGCGGGTTCTGCACGTAGGTCGAGGTCGCAGGCCAGTCATAGGTCAGACCGCCTTCCACCTTGATCGCCTGCCAGTGCTCGTCGCCCTTGAAAACATCGCCGTAACGCTCGCGGAACATCTCTTCCGTGATCGAGGTGCGGATCAGTTCCGCAATCTCGGTGCTGGTCGGCCAGATATCCTTCAGGAAGACCGGCTTGCCGTCCTTGTCCTCGCCGAGCGGGTCCTTGGCGAGATTGACGTTCAGCGAACCGGCAATGGCGTAAGCCACCACCAGCGGGGGCGAGGCCAGGTAGTTGGCGCGCACATCCGGGTTCACACGGCCTTCGAAGTTGCGGTTGCCCGAAAGCACCGAGCAGGCCACCAGATCGTTGTCGTTGATCGACTTGGAGATCTCTTCCGGCAGCGGACCGGAATTGCCGATGCAGGTGGTGCAGCCGTAGCCGACAAGATCGAAACCGAGCGTATCGAGATCGTCCTGAAGACCGGCCTTCTCAAGATAGTCGGTCACGACCTGCGAGCCGGGGGCGAGCGAGGTCTTCACCCACGGCTTCACCTTCAGGCCCTTGGCGACCGCGTTGCGCGCGACAAGGCCCGCACCGATCAGAACCGAGGGGTTGGAGGTGTTGGTGCATGAGGTGATCGCGGCGATCACCACGTCGCCGTGGCCGAGATCGTGGTTGCGACCCTCGACGGCGAAGCGCTTGGAAAGCTCGTCCGCCTTCTTGAATTCCTCGTCCATGACCTTGGCGAAGCCTTCCGGCGCCGCGTCGAGCGCGACACGGTCCTGCGGGCGCTTCGGGCCGGCGATGGAGGGAACGACGGTGGACAGGTCGAGCTGCAGCGTGTCGGTGAAGACCGGCTCGGAATGCGTGTCGCGGAACATGCCCTGCGCACGGGAATAGGCTTCCACCAGCGCAACGCGGTCATCGGCGCGACCGGTCGAAGTCAGGTAGTTGAGCGTGTCGCCGTCCACGGGGAAGAAGCCGCAGGTCGCGCCGTATTCCGGTGCCATATTGGCGATGGTCGCCGCGTCTTCCAGAGACAGGTTGTCGAGACCCGGGCCGTAGAATTCCACGAACTTGCCGACGACGCCCTTCTTGCGCAGCATTTCCACGACGGTGAGCACGAGGTCGGTCGCCGTCACGCCTTCCGGCAGCTCGCCGTCGAGACGGAAGCCGATAACTTCCGGGATCAGCATGGAGATCGGCTGGCCGAGCATGGCCGCTTCCGCCTCGATGCCGCCCACACCCCAGCCGAGAACCGCAAGGCCGTTGACCATGGTGGTGTGGCTGTCGGTGCCGACCAGCGTATCCGGATAGGCGACGGTCTCGCCGTCTTCGTCTTTGGTCCAGACCGTCTGGGCCAGATACTCAAGGTTCACCTGGTGACAGATGCCGGTGCCCGGCGGAACCGCGCGGAAGTTGTCGAAGGCCGACTGGCCCCAGCGCAGGAACTCGTAACGTTCACCGTTGCGCTCGTATTCGCGTTCCACGTTCTGAGTGAAGGCGGTGGAATTGCCGAAATGGTCGACCATCACCGAGTGATCGATGACCAGATCGACGGGAACCAGCGGATTCACCTTCTTCGGGTCGCCACCGAGCTTGGTCGCGGCATCGCGCATGGCGGCTAGATCGACGACCGCCGGAACGCCGGTGAAGTCCTGCATCAGCACGCGCGCCGGACGGTAGGCGATCTCGTGGGAGGACTTGCGCTCCTTCAGCCACCCGGCAACCGCGCGGATGTCATCGGCGGTCACGGTGCGACCGTCTTCGAAGCGCAGCAGGTTTTCCAGAATCACCTTCAGCGAGAAGGGCAGCTGGGAGATGCCCTCGAGGCCGTTCGCCTCCGCATCGGGAAGCGAGAAATAGGTGTAGCTCTTGTCGCCGACGGCAAGCGTCTTGCGGCATTTGAAGGTGTCGAGCGATTTTGTCACGGCTGGCGATCCCCTTTCATTCGAGGGCGCATCGCCATTCGCCGACGGCGCAGCGCCCTGTTGGCGGCCTGACTTGAGCAGGCCCGCAGCAGGAAGTCCGGTTCCGTCTCCTCCGACAAGGCCGGGCTGGGGAGCGGATCCCGAAACTCATCGCCCGATCCGGCCCCGATCAGGTCGTTGCGACCCGAGGAAAGCCCGATCCCGGCGATGTATTTCTGCCGGCTTCGCAAGGTCGGCGCCTCCGCCACTCTCATGCCGCCGCAACTTCTGGCAGCAGAAACGGGAAAACACGCGATTTCCCTCGGGAGTGACCTTTCGGCACCGCGCCTTGCCTAACGCGGCTCGTCATAGCGAATCTTGCGGAGCGGCACCAGTGCGCTGTGCTTCAAACACCATATTTCCGCACCGCCACCCGCTTGGCTCGCGCGTTTTATATACAATGGTATACAAAAGTCATCCCCGAATTGCGCAGACCGTGAAAATTGCCTGTCACTGACTGTTTGCATCGCCAAAGCGGCACATTGCCCGTCTCAAAATGCATTCATCCTTGATCGCAGGTGTGAAAACAGCCTAAGTGCCAGCGCGACCTGTGAGGATCGGGAGGCCTTGCCTTTGAAGCTGATCGCGGAAAATCTCGCCTGCGAACGCGGTGGTCGCCGCGTCTTCGACAATCTTTCCTTCAAGATCGACGCCGGAGAAGCGTTGATCGTCACCGGGCCGAACGGGGTGGGAAAGTCCAGCCTGTTGCGCGTTCTGGCCGGGCTGGTTGCCAGCGCGGAAGGCTCCGTCAAGCTGGAAGGCGGCGATGCGGACAAGACGCTTGCCGCCCAATGCCACTATTTCGGCCATATGGATGCCCTGAAGGCCCCGCTGACGGTTGCGGAAAATCTCCAGTTCTGGCGGCGTTTCAATGACGCCCCGGCAGCCGGCGTCGAAGAGGCGCTCGAAACTGTCGGCCTCGACTTCATCTCCCATCTTCCCGCCGCCTATCTCTCCGCCGGACAGCGCCGCAGGCTGGCCCTTGCCCGCCTGCTGGTTTCGCACCGCCCGCTTTGGCTGCTGGACGAACCGACCTCCGCACTGGATACCGCCTCCGAGGCCAAGCTTGTCGAACTGATGAACGCCCACCTTGCCGCCGGCGGCCTCATCGTGGCGGCGACGCATCAGGACCTGCCCGTTACGCCCGCACACCACCTGCGCTTTCAGGCAGCCGAGATCGCCGCATGAACAACCTCTTCGCCCTTTTCCTGCGCGAATTGCGGCTCGCCGTACGGGTCGGCGGCGGCGCGTGGATGGGTGTCCTGTTTTTCCTCTGCGTGGTGGTGGTCGTGCCCTTCGGCATCGGCCCGGACCTGAACCTTCTGGCGCGCATCGGACCTGCGATCCTGTGGATCGGGGCGCTACTGGCCTCGCTTCTGGGGCTTGATCGCCTGTTTCAGGCCGACCGCGACGACGGTTCGCTCGACCTTCTCCTGATGGGCGACACGCCGCTGGAACTGGTGGTCTTCACCAAATGCCTCGCCCATTGGGTCTCAAGCGGCCTGCCGCTGGTCGTCTCCGCGCCGGTTCTGGCCATGTTCCTCAACATGGAGCCGACGGCCACGGCAGCGCTCACCGCAACCCTTCTTGCGGGAACGCCCGCTCTCACGCTGATCGGCGGCATCGGCGCAGCGCTCACCGTTTCCCTCAGACGGGGAGGCCTGCTGCTCGCCATTCTCGTGCTGCCGCTCGCGATCCCGACACTCATATTCGGCGTGAGCGCCTCCAATGCGGCGCTCGACGTCTCGCTGCCCTTTGGAACGCCCTTTGCGATCCTTTGCGCGCTCACCCTGATCTCAACCGTCATCGGCCCCTTCGCTGCAGCGACCGCGCTCCGATTCTCATCGGATTGATCCAACGCCGCATTGATGCCGCAACCATGCGCGATTAGAACCTTTCCATGGCAATTATCGACCTCGCAAACCCGACCCGCTTCCTTCGCCTGAGCGACCGGCTGCTGCCGTGGCTCATCGGCGCGACCGTGCTGACCATGGCCGCAGGGCTCTACCTGTCCCTTTTCGTTTCGCCCGACGACTACCAGCAGGGCGCGACCGTCAAGATCATGTACATCCACGTGCCCTTCGCATGGCTGGCCATGTTCTCCTATACGGTGATGGCGATTGCGGCACTCGGCACGCTGGTCTGGAAACATCCGCTGGCAGACGTCTCCGCCCGCGCCGCAGCCCCCATCGGAGCGGCTTTCACCTTCCTGTGCCTCGTCACCGGTTCGCTGTGGGGCAAGCCAATGTGGGGCACATGGTGGGTCTGGGACGCCCGCCTGACCTCCGTGCTCGTGCTTTTCATCATGTATCTGGGCATCATCGCCCTGTGGCGCACGATCGAGGAGCCGATCCGCGCGGGAAAGGCCGTAGCCGTGCTTACGCTCGTCGGCTACATCAACATCCCGATCATCAAGTTCTCGGTGGACTGGTGGAACACCCTGCACCAACCCGCCTCGGTGATGCGCATGGACGGCCCGGCCATGCCGCCCTCCATGCTGACGCCGCTTATGACCATGGCGGTCGCCTTCACGTTCCTCTTCGTGACCCTGCATGTGATGGCGATGCGCAGCGAAATCCTGCGCCGCCGTATCCGCACCCTGCGCCAGCGCGAGGCCGCCGGCGCGGCCAGCGTCGCAACGGCGACGCAGGATCTCGGGAGTGCGGCATCCCCCGCCTCTGAAACCGAACCTGCGGAGGTACAGTCCTGATGTTGCCCGATCTCGGCAATCATGCCGGCTTCATCATCGCATCCTACGCGGTCTCGCTCGTGGTCATCGGCGGCGTAATCGGCTGGATCGTCACCGATTACACGCGCCAGAAATCGACCCTCGCAGAACTCGAAGCGCGCGGCATACGCCGCCGCTCCGCCAATACGGATGCAAAGTCATGAGCGAAGCGTCCTCCAAGACACCCCCTTCCACTGGCAAGACACCCCCTTCCGCTGGCGAACCGCCGCGC
This sequence comes from Breoghania sp., assembly GCA_963678585.2. Classification (GTDB taxonomy): domain Bacteria; phylum Pseudomonadota; class Alphaproteobacteria; order Rhizobiales; family Stappiaceae; genus Breoghania. Next base: position 413,882 of record CAXXGA010000003.1, on the reverse strand, counting down.
CGTCGGATCTCCGTGCTGGTGCTCCTGCCGCTGATTGTCTTCGTTGCCCTTGCAGCGCTGTTCCTCATGCAGCTGACCATCGGCCGCAGCCCGAACGAAATTCCCTCCGCGCTGATCGACCGCCCCGCACCCGAGTTCGATCTCCCGGCGCTGGAAGGTCTGACCCATAACGGCGCTCCGGTCCCGGGCTTTTCGACGGCCGACCTCATTTCCGGCAAGGGCGGTGCGGATCTCGACGGCCGGGTGACACTCGTCAGCATCTTCGCCTCCTGGTGCGTGCCCTGCCGCGAAGAGCATCCGCTTCTTGAGGTGCTCGCCAAACGGCCCGATGTTCGTCTGGTCGGCATCAACTACAAGGACAAGCGCGCCAACGCACTGCAGTTCCTCGGCGCGCTCGGCAACCCTTACGAGGCTGTCGGCGTGGACGAGAAGGGACGCGCCGCCATCGACTGGGGCGTTTACGGCGTGCCGGAGACCTTCGTCGTCGATAACACGGGCCGTATTCGCTACAAGTACATTGGCCCGCTGAACCCGAAAGGCATGAGGGAAGTTCTGATCCCGCGTATCGAAGAGGCCCTTGCGACGAAATAGCGGCAAGCGGTGCGCAACGACCTGATCATGAGGGGCTGCCGGATTTTGGCGGCCTCTTTTCGTTTCGGACGTCAGACGTACCCTTTCCCTGCCGTACAAACAGATGTCACCCCAACGTGACTTTTCATTGATCCCCCCCGCGACTAAGGTCGCCACACATTTCACGGCCGATGTTGCCGCCTCCCGCGGGATGCATTGCCCTGGTTCACGACAAACCTCAGGAACGGGATCAAGAATGCCTGGAACGGATAATCCGTTGAACCGGCACGCGCCTGCCCGGCGAAATACCATCGCCGGGCTTTGCTCCGCGCTCGCCCTCGGCCTGTCCCTGCTCCTTCCCTCAAGCGCCGCCGCCGATCCCAAGGCGGTCATCGAGCTTTTCACCAGTCAGGGCTGCTCGTCCTGCCCGCCCGCCGACAGGCTGCTGGGAGAACTGGCCAAACAGGAGGACCTGATCGTCCTCTCGCTGCCCGTGAACTACTGGGATTATCTCGGCTGGAAGGACACGCTCGCCAGCACCGACAACAGCGCCCGCCAGCGCGCCTATGCGGAATTGCGCGGGGATCGCGCCGTCTACACGCCGCAGGCCGTCGTCAACGGGCGCCGCCACGCGATCGGGTCCGACAAGCGCGCGCTCCTGAACGCGATCAAGGGCGCAGGTGGCCTGCCGGTTTCCGTGAAGGCCGAGATGGGAGCCGATTCGCTCGATATCCATGTCGGCGCGGGCGAAACGCCCGGCATGATGGCGACCGTCTGGCTTGTCCTGTTCGATCACAAGCGTGAAGTGCCGATCGCGCGGGGCGAAAACGGCGGCCGGACCATCACCTATCACAACGTCGTGCGCCGGATGCAGGCCATCGGTATGTGGAAGGGCAAACCCGCCACTTATTCCATGCCGCGCGGCGAACTCGTGAAGGCCGGTATGCAGGGCTGCGCCGTGCTCATTCAGGGCGAAGACGGCAACGGCCATCCCGGCCCCATCGTCGGCGCGACCTATCTCGCCCAAGGGCAGCAACAGGCGGCCATGCGCTAGGCAAGCCCGTGACGGGCCTCCCAGTCGAAGGCCTGCTCCATCCGGTCGTTCCCCCAGAACAATTCTCCGTCGGACGTGACGAAGCTCGGTGAGCCGTAGAGGCGCAGGCGGTCAACCTCCGCCCCTCGCGCCCTCAGGAACGCCTTGATCTCCTCGCCTTTCGCCTTCGCCAGCAGCGCATCGGCATCGAGCCCCAGATCCATCAGGATGCCCGCCAGCAATTCCGGTCGAGAGATATCCATCCCTTCACCGAATTCCGCGTGGTAGACCGCGCGCACGAAAGCGGGTGTCCAGCCCTCCTCGCGCCCCAGAAGCGCCAGCCGAACCGCCATCACTCCGTTTTGCGGGAAAACCTCAGGGCGCATGAGCGGCAAGCCGTAAAGCTCGCAATGGCGCTCCATGTCGCGCCACATGTTGGCGCCCTTGTCGGCATAGGCATCGAAAGGCGATTTTTCCCAGCCCTGCCGCCTGAAAATCGGTCCGAGCAGAAAAGGCTGCCACACGACATCGATGCCGCGTCGCCGTCCCTCCACCTCTATTCGCATCGCCGCCAGATAACTGTAGGTGGATGCAAATTCGAACCAGAAATTCAGCGCCATTCTTCCCTCCCCTGCAATGCGGCCGGACTATTTCGCCAAGCCGCGCCCCGGTCCAGCGCGCCGTCCACAACTTACGTAACGAACAAGGTCTTGCATCGCGGCACGAACATGGATTGACTGGGCGCTGTTCCACCGAGATGCGACCGGGACATTCCCGGAAAAAGGCGCACACAGCTCCCGGCCTCAAAGATGTCCGACCCCGACAAAGACAGCCCGACCATGATCCGGGCCGCTTCTCTCCTGCGCCGCCTCGCCAGGTCCGCCCCGCACCATCCGATCGTCAGCCTCATTCTGGCGACGGTCGTCGTCAGCGGATTCTTCCTGCTTTTTCCCGGCCTCGACCTGTGGGTATCCGGCCTGTTCTTCGACCCCGCCACCAGCGTTTTTCCCGCCGCATCCAATGCGTTCCTGAAACGCCTGCGCTCCCTCGGCCCCTATCTCGTGTGGCTGATAGCGCTTGGCAGCCTGACGATCCTGATCGTGAAGCTGATCTGGCCGGAACGACCGCCGCTGGTCCCGCTGGGAAAGCCGCTCTTTCTTCTGTCCACCCTGATACTGGGCCCCGGCCTGCTGGCAAACGGCATCCTGAAAGCGCATTCCGGCAGACCCCGTCCGCGTTACGTCGACGTTTTCGGCGGCGACCTGCCCTATGTCGAGGTCTGGCGGTTCACCGATTACTGCAAGTCCAACTGTTCTTTCGTCTCGGGCGAAGGATCGTCAGGCGCATGGCTGCTTGCGCTTGCGCTGGTCCTTCCGCTCGGATGGCGCAAACCGGCATTTTGGGCAACAGCCCTCATCGGCCTGGCCCTTTCCATCAACCGGGTGGCCTTCGGCGGGCATTTTCTCTCCGACACCATCCTCGCATGGACCCTGAACGGGCTCCTGATTGCGCTCTTCTACCACCTGTTCTTCATCAGGCCGCCCGCATGGGTCACGCCGTCCGCACTCGATGCCGGGTTTTCGCGGATCGGCTTCTCGTTGCAGGACGGCTTCGCCTTTCTCGCCTCCCGCGTGCGCCGGTTCAAAAGCGCACATCAAAAGACTGACCAATAAAAGATGCACCTTTCCATCCGGAGGTTTTTCCAGTGCTCGTTCGCGACGTATGTATCGTCGGCGGCGCCGCCGTCGGCTTGTCCATTGCCCATTTCCTGAAACGCGATCTGAAATTCGACGGAACCGTCACCGTCGTGGAACGCGACCCCGCTTATGCGCGGGCCGCGACCACCCTGTCCGCCGCCTCGATACGCCAGCAGTTCTCCACCCCAGAAAACGTCCGCCTTTCCCTTTATGGCCGCGACTTCTTCCGTACCCTGAAGGACCGGTTCGGCGCCGATGCCGATATCGGCTTCAACGAAGGCGGCTATCTCGTCCTGGCAGGCGAGGCCGGTGCCCGGATCCTGCGTGAAAACCACGAGGTCCAATGCGCCGAAGGTGCGGATATCGCGCTCGATGCGCCGCAAGACCTGCTCGCCCGGTTCCCCTGGCTCAATCTGGAGGGGCTGGCGGCAGGCGCATGGGGGCGCAGCGGCGAGGGCTGGTTCGATGCTCACCTCCTTCTGGCTCTGCTGCGGAAAGCCTGCCGCGAGGACGGCGTGGAGATCCTCACCGACACCGTTACCGGCCTGACCCGCGACGGCAATCGCATGACCGGCGCACGCCTTGCCTCCGGCGAAACGATCTCCTGCGGCACGCTGGTCAATGCGGCGGGCCCCTCGGCGGGCGATGTGGCTGGTCTTGCAGGCATCGAGTTACCCGTGGAGCCGCGCAAACGCTCGGTCTTCACCTTCCGCTGCAAGGAAGCGGTGCCGGGCCTGCCGCTGATGGTCGACACCTCCGGCGTCTATGTGCGCCCGGAAGGAGAGACCTTCATTTGCGGCGTCTCCCCGACTGCAGAGAACGACCCGCGCGCCGCCGATGACGATTTCGACCCCGACTGGCCGCTTTTCGAGGAAGTGATCTGGCCCGCGCTTGCCCATCGCGTGCCCGCATTCGAGGCGATCCGGCCCGGGCCCGCATGGGCCGGACATTACGACTACAACACGCTCGACCAGAACGCGGTCATCGGCCCGCACCCGGAAATCACGAATTTCCTCTTCGCCAACGGCTTTTCCGGCCACGGCCTGCAACAGGCCCCCGCAGCCGGTCGGGCCATCGCCGAATGGATCGTCCTTGGCCGCTATGAAAGCCTCGATCTGTCCATCTTCGGCTACGAGCGCATTGCCGAAGGCAGACCGCTCTTCGAAAAGGTCGTAATCTGAACCGATCCTTCCTCCCTTGCGCGATGCGCCCGCCCGCTGGCGATCCGGCGAAAGTACGCTAGATCACCATGGGGCGCTCAGTTCGACAGCGCGAGGGAGGAGACCTTTCATGAGTGAGAAGCCGCAATTGCTGGATCCGGCCGAGCGTGAGGCCGCCCTGTCGCGACTGGACGGCTGGAACGCGGTCGAAGGCCGCAACGCCATCGCCCGGACATTCCGTTTCGCCGATTTCAACGAGGCTTTCGGCTTCATGGCGCGCGTGGCGCTGGTGGCGGAAAAGCATGATCACCACCCGGAATGGTTCAACGTCTACAACCGCGTGGAAGTCACCCTCGCCACCCATGAGGCCGACGGCGTAACCGCCCGCGATATCGCCTTGGCTGAAGCCATGGAAGCCATCGCCGCAACCGCCTGAAATCCGTTTCCGCAAAAGTACCTCTTGCGGGAGGTCGCTCAGGCGCCCTTGCGGATCACGAAACGCATCCAGCCGTCCTCGCGGGCGCTCTCCTCCACCACATGGCCCTGCTCATTGCAGAAATGGGGAATGTCGAGCCCGGCAAGCGGATCGCTGGCAAGCACCGCGATCCGCGCGCCCGCCTCAAGCGCCTGCAGCGCCTTCGACGTCTTCAGCACGGGCATGGGACAGTTCAGTCCGCGCAAATCCAGTTCGCGCGAAATGGCCGGTTCCTTGCCGGACGGTCCTGCATCATCGGTTTGCTCGGAAGAGTTGGAGGATGTCATGGCCGCGAAAAAAGCACGTTGCGGCGCGCGCACAAAGACATTTTCACCGGGCGCTCCGCAAATTCCCCCGTACTCAAGACGGTTGCGCAAGCCGCCGGAAGCAGACACGCTGGACAGGGTGAGGCGGCGCGGCCCGCCTCGATTTTTCTGGCGATAAGCGGTTTGCGGGAGGACCCAATGTCGACAAGCTTTGCCGACCCTTTTGAAATTCTCGATTTCTGGTGGCAGGCGGGGCCCGAAAAGTGGTTCGCGCGCGACGACGCTTTCGATGCGGAGATCGCCGAACGATTTTCGGACATCCAGGAAGTTGCAGCGGAGGGCGGCTTCGACGGGTGGGCAGAAACCCCGCATGGAACGCTCGCCCTCCTCCTTCTGCTCGACCAGTTTCCCCGCAATCTCTTTCGCAACGACCCGCGCGCCTTTTCCAGCGACGCCAAGGCGCTTCAGATCGCCCGCATGTCGCTTGCTCACGGTTTTCACAGGGCCTTCCCCAAAAACGCACGGATGTTCTTTTTCCTGCCCTTCGAACATGCCGAAGATTCGGACGCTCAACAGACGAGTGTTGACCTGTTTCGACAACTTGGAGACGAACAAGGCTACCTTTACGCCCTTGTTCACATGGATGTGATCCGTCGCTTCGGACGCTTCCCGCACCGCAATCCCGTATTGGGTCGCACCACAACCCCCGAGGAACAGGCCTACCTCGACAGCGGCGGCTTCTCCGCCTGAGTTTCATTGCCTCATACAAAGACCGGGCTTAGCCTCTGCGGCTTGTTACCTGTTGGGAAGACTATCCTTTTCCGCGACGTACTCGGCACGCCTATTGCGTCAAAAAGCCTTAATCGTATCAGTATTGATGCTTGTTTTTTGCTCTCAAAAGGGGTGTGATCCCGGTTCTGAATACCGTTCGCGTCCCACCCTGCACCGATGGAGGAGGCGGGAATATTTTTCCGGTATTTTCAGTAGAGAGGAACAGTCATGTTATTAAAGAAGACGATGCGCTTCGGAGCAGTTGCGTCCGTTGCGATGCTCCTTGCTGCACCGGCCATGGCAAAGACACTGGTCTATTGCTCTGAAGGCAGCCCCGAAGGCTTTGATCCGGCCCTCTACACCGCTGGCACAACTTTTGATGCCTCCGGCCGCGCCGTCTATAACCGTCTTGTGGAATTCAAGCACGGCGGCACCGATATCGAACCCGGCCTCGCGGAAAGCTGGGACGTTTCGCCGGACGGCAAGGAATACACCTTCCATCTGCGCAAGGGCGTGAAGTTCCAGACCACGGACTTCTTCACTCCGACTCGTGACTTCAACGCCGACGATGTGATTTTCTCCTTTGAGCGTCAGGGTGCGACCGAGGGAACCTGGTTCGACTATTCGAACGGCTCCTGGGAGTATTTCAACGGCATGTCCATGCCGAGCCTCATCGAAAAGATCGAAAAGGTCGATGACTATACGGTGAAGTTCGTCCTGACCCGCCCTGAAGCTCCGATGATCGCGAACCTCGCGATGGACTTCGCGTCGATCATGTCGAAAGAATATGCCGACAAGCTCGAAGCGGCCGGCAAGCCGGAAATGCTGAACCAGGAACCGGTGGGCACCGGCCCGTTCCAGTATGTCGCCTACCAGAAGGACGCGGTCATTCGCTACAAGGCGAACCCGGACTACTGGAAGGGCAAGGAAGCCCTCGACAATCTGATCTTCGCCATCACTCCGGATGCTTCCGTGCGCTACGAGAAGCTGAAGGCCGGCGAATGCCAGCTGATGCCTTATCCGAACCCGGCCGATCTTGAAGCCATGAAGGGCGACGACAGCATCAATCTGATGGAAAAGGCCGGCCTCAATATCGGTTACATGGCCTACAACACGCAGATGCCCCCCTTCGACAATCCGAAGGTCCGCAAGGCGCTGAACATGGCCATCAACAAGCAGGCCATCCTCGACGCCGTGTTCCAGGGCTCCGGTCAGGCCGCGAAGAACCCGATCCCGCCGACCATGTGGTCCTACAACGACGCGGTGAAGGACGACCCGTACGATCCGGAAGCGGCCAAGAAGATGCTTGCCGACGCCGGCGTCAAGGATCTGTCCATGAAGGTCTGGGCGATGCCGGTGCAGCGCCCCTACAACCCGAATGCACGGCGCATGGCCGAGCTGATCCAGTCGGACTTCGCCAAGGTCGGCGTCAAGGTCGAGATCGTCTCCTACGAGTGGGGCGAGTACCTGAAGCGTTCCTCCGACGTGAAGCGTGACGGTGCGGCGCTGCTCGGCTGGACCGGCGACAACGGCGATCCGGACAACTTCCTTGCCGTCCTGCTCGGCTGCGACGGTGTGGGCGGTTCCAACCGTTCCCAGTGGTGCTACAAGCCCTTCGAAGACCTGATCCAGAAGGCCAAGATCACCTCTGATATGGCTGAGCGTACGAAGCTCTATGAAGAGGCTCAGGTTGTCTTCAAGGAGCAGGCGCCTTGGGCGACCATTGCTCACTCGACGGTGTTCATGCCTGTTGCCAAGAACGTGACCGGCTTCGTGCAGGACCCGCTGGGTTACCACCGCTTCGACGGCGTTGACCTGAAATAGGTCTGACAAGATCCGTTGACAAATTGATCCCGGTCGTTCATTCGGCCGGGATTTCCCGTGCCTGAAAGGCTACGGTAGGACCAAAAGTTCATCGGTTACCCCATGCTTCGTCTGATCCTCAATAAGATCGGTCTGCTGATACCGACGTTTATCGGCGTAACTGTCATTTCGTTCCTGTTCATCCGGTTGCTGCCGGGCGATCCGGTACTGTTGCTCGCAGGCGAGCGCGGGTTGACCCCGGATCGCTATGCCCAGCTCATGCACCAATATGGCTTCGACCAGCCGTTGTGGCGCCAGTATCTCGACTATCTTTTCGGGATCTTTCAAGGCGACCTCGGCGTCTCCATTTCCACCCGCCGCCCGGTGCTGAACGAGTTTTTCTCCCTGTTCCCGGCAACGATGGAACTTTCGATTTGCGCGATTATCTTCGCGGTCGTCATCGGCCTGCCCGCCGGTGTCATCGCGGCGCTCTATCGCGGCAAGACGCCCGATCACACCGTCATGACCACCGCGCTTGTCGGCTATTCGATGCCAATCTTCTGGTGGGGCCTGCTGCTGATCATTCTGGTTTCCGGCACATTGGGCTGGACGCCGGTTTCCGGGCGCATCTCGCTGCTCTACTATTTCGATTCCGTAACCGGCTTCATGCTCATCGACAGTCTGTTGTCCGGCGAGCCTGGAGCTTTCAGCTCCGCCGTCTCTCACCTGATCCTGCCCACCATCGTGCTGGGCACCATCCCGCTTGCCGTCATCGCCCGGCAGACACGCTCCGCCATGCTGGAAGTTCTCGATGAGGACTATGTCCGCACCGCACGGGCCAAGGGCCTGCCGCCGCGGCGCGTCATCGGCCTGCATGCGCTTCGCAACGCCATGATCCCGGTCATCACCGTGATCGGCCTGCAGATCGGTGTGCTCTTTGCCGGCGCGATCCTGACCGAGACGATTTTCTCGTGGCCGGGCATCGGCAAGTGGATGATCGATTCCATCTTCCGCCGGGATTACCCCTCTGTGCAGGGCGGGCTGCTGTTGATCGCCATCATCATCATGCTGGTCAACCTGCTGGTCGACGTGACCTACGGACTGATCAACCCCAAGATCCGGCACACGAGGTAAGCCATGTCGGAAACGACCCTCACAACCTCCCAGCCGGTGCGTGCGACAGGCCGCCTCGCGCTGTTCCGGGAATTCTGGCAGTACTTCTCCACCAACCGTGGAGCGGTCGCCGGCCTGTTCTTCTTCCTGGCGATCATCGTAATCGCGCTCTTCGCGAGCTACGTCGCCCCGCACGGCGCTTCCGTGCAGTACCGAGATGCGCTTCTGGTGCCGCCTTCGTGGACCGACGGCGGCGACCCGCGCTTTCTGCTCGGCACCGACGCCGTGGGCCGCGATATTCTTTCCCGCCTGATCTACGGCAGCCGCTACTCGCTGTTCATCGGCTGCGTGGTGGTTTCCATCGCGCTGATAGCGGGCATCTGCTTCGGCCTTCTGGCCGGCGCCATGCGCGGCTGGGTCGACACGCTGATCATGCGTGTCATGGACATTATCCTGTCCTTCCCCAGCCTGCTTCTGGCCCTCGTGCTGGTCGCCATCCTGGGCCCCTCGCTGACCAATGCGATGATCGCCATCGCCATCGTGCAGCAACCGCATTACGTCCGTCTCACCCGTGCCGCCGTGATGAGCGAGATGTCGCGTGACTATGTCACCGCGGCCCGCGTTTCCGGCGTAAAGGGCCTGCGGCTGATGCTGGTCACCGTGCTGCCGAACTGCATGGCTCCGCTCATCGTTCAGGCGGCCCTTTCCTTCTCCACCGCTATCCTAGATGCAGCCGCCCTTGGCTTTCTGGGCGTCGGCGCACAGCCGCCCACCCCGGAATGGGGCACGATGCTGGCCGAGGCCCGCGAGTTCATCCTGCGCGCATGGTGGGTGGTCACCTTCCCCGGTATTGCCATCCTGCTGACGGTGCTCGCAATCAACCTGTTCGGCGACGGTCTGCGTGACGCGCTCGATCCCAAGCTGAAGAGGTCGTGACCATGTCCCTCCTCGATTTTTCAAACCTGAGCGTCGAGTTCGAAACGCTGAACGGCGTCTTCCGCGCGGTCGATCGCGTCTCGCTGACCGTCAATCCCGGCGAGGTCGTGGCCATCGTGGGCGAAAGCGGTTCGGGCAAATCGGTTTCCATGCTCGCGGTCATGGGTCTCCTTCCCTGGACCGCCCATGTCACCGCCGATCACATGACCTTCCAGGGCAAGGACATGCTGTCGATGCCCGGCAAGGAAAAACGCAAGATCATCGGCCGCGACATCTCCATGATCTTTCAGGAACCGACCACGAGCCTCAATCCCTGTTTCACGGTCGGTTACCAGATCACCGAAACGCTGAAGATGCATACGGACCTGAGCCGTGCGGAACGCAAGAACAGGGCGATCGAGCTTCTGCGCCTCGTCGGCATTCCCGCGCCGGAGCGACGGATCACATCTTTCCCGCACCAGCTTTCCGGCGGCATGAACCAGCGCGTGATGATCGCCATGGCGATCGCCTGCGATCCCAAGCTCCTGATCGCCGACGAGCCGACCACCGCGCTCGATGTGACCATTCAGGCCCAGATCCTCGAACTCCTCCTCAAGATCAAGGACGAGAACGACATGGGCCTCGTCCTGATCACGCATGACATGGGCGTCGTGGCGGAGACCGCCGACCGCGTTGTCGTGCAATATGCGGGACAGCAGGTCGAACATCAGCCGGTGAAGGGCCTCTTCCGAGATCCCCATCACCCCTACACCTCCGCGCTTCTCGCGGCCCTGCCGGAGCGCGCGACGGGCGACCATCTGCCTTCCATCCCCGGCGTGGTGCCGGGACAGTTCGACCGCCCGAGCGGTTGCCTGTTCTCGCCGCGCTGCAAGTTCGCAACCGACAAGTGCCGCCTTGAGCAGCCTCCGCGCTCCGGCGAAGAGCTGGGTTATGCGCTTTGCCACACGCCGCTGACCGGCGGCGAACCGGACAGCGAGGCGGCATGATGGCTAAGACCGAAATGAAACAGGAAAGAGTTCTGGGCGAAACGGTCCTCGTCGCGAAGGACATCAAGCGCCATTACGACATCCCGCAAGGCGCTTTCGGAAAACCGAGAGTGCTGAAAGCGGTGGATGGCGCAACCTTCACGCTGCAACGCGGCAAAACGCTCGCAGTGGTGGGCGAATCGGGCTGCGGCAAGTCCACGCTGGCCCGCGTCGTCACCATGATCGAACCCGCCAGCGGCGGCTCCCTCAAGATCGGCAAGACAGATGTCGTGGGCGCTTCCAAGGCGGAACTTGCGGCGCTGCGCTCCAAGGTCCAGATCGTCTTCCAGAACCCCTACGGCTCCCTCAATCCGCGCCAGAAGATCGGCGCGGCACTTGAGGAACCGCTTCTGGTCAACACGAACATGTCTCGCAAGGAGCGCGAGGAAAAGGCCCGCGCCATGATGGCCGAAGTCGGCCTGCGCCCCGAACACTATGACCGCTATCCGCACATGTTCTCCGGCGGCCAGCGTCAGCGTATCGCCATCGCGCGCGCCCTGATGCTCGACCCGTCGATCCTCGTGCTGGATGAGCCGACCTCCGCGCTCGACGTGTCAATCCAGGCACAGGTGCTGAACCTGCTGCGCGACATCCAGAAGCGCTACAACCTGGCCTATCTGTTCATCTCCCACGATCTCTCCGTGGTGCGCTACATCGCCGACGAGGTGATGGTGATGTATCTGGGACGTCCGGTGGAACAGGGCACGCGCGACGCGATCTTCGAAAGCCCGCAGCATCCCTACACGCAGGCCCTTTTGTCGGCAACGCCGGTGGCGAACCCGGAAGGCAAGCGCGAGCGCATCGTGCTGACGGGCGAGCTTCCCTCGCCCATCGCGCCGCCGCCGGGTTGCACCTTCCATCCGCGCTGCCCCAAGGCGGCTGCGATCTGCCAGCAGGCGCTACCGCCGATGCAATCGGTCTGCGGAACGACAAGCTGGTGCCATCGCCCGTGGGAAGACGACACGGCCGAGGAAGCCGTCGCAGACCCCGCCGCCTGACGCGAGACTGCGTTTTCTTCACGCCTCTTCAGGCACACCTCTTCAGGGCCCGCCCGAAGCCGACACCCGCGTGTCGTCATTCGGGCGGGCCCTTTTTTCGTTTCCTTGCCCTGTCCTTGCCCTGTCCTTGCCTCCCAGCCTTAGGTGCCGTTTGCCATTGCGCATAATTGTTCTGTCGCATAACATTCATGAACGGCGGACGGGAGGAAACGAATCCGCCGACATTTCCGGACACCAAGCAGGGAGGGCGACGTGTCCATGGCACTTCAAGCCATTGCCGAACCGATTTTCCGGTCCGAGGATTATCGCGATGTGGCGTTGATGGATCTGTCCGTCAGCGTCGATGAGCGCGACGACGGAACGCTTTACGTTCAACCTGAGGCCGCGCTGGGCTCTTATCCCGACAAACTGACGGAACGCCTCGACTATTGGGCGCGAAAGGCCCCTGAGCGGACCTTCATCGCCATGCGGGATCCCGACAGGGGCGGCGCCTGGCGCGAGCTTTCCTACGCCCGCACACGGGCGCTGGTGCGCAGCCTTGCGCAGGCACTGATCGACCGGGGCCTAAGCACGGAGCGGCCGGTGGCGATCCTGTCGGGCAACGACATCGAACACGCGCTGCTGGGCCTCGCCTGCCTCTATGCCGGCATTCCCTATGCGCCGATCTCGCCCGCCTATTCCACACTGTCCACCGACCACGCCAAGCTCAAGCATATCGTCGGCCTGCTTACGCCGGGGCTGATCTTTGCCTCCGACGGCAAAACCTTCGCCCGTGCGCTCGAGACGCTGGCAGCCGACGACCGCGAAATCGTCGTTACGCGCAACGGCGACGCAACAGCGACGCTGTTCGAAACGCTCACCGGAACGCCGGAAACGCTGGCGGTGGACAGCGCCCACGAAGCTGTGGATCTCGACACCATCGCCAAGTTCCTCTTCACCTCCGGCTCCACCGGGCTTCCCAAGGGTGTCATCAACACCCAGCGCATGCTCTGCGCCAATCAGGTGATGCTGAACACGGTTCTGGCTTTCCTCAAGGACGAGCCGCCGGTGATCGTCGACTGGCTGCCCTGGAACCACACGTTCGGCGGCAATCACAACGTCGGGCTCGTGCTCTTCAACGGAGGCACGCTCTATATCGACGAAGGCAAGCCGATGCCCGGCGGCATAGAGGAAACCGTGCGCAACCTGCGCGAGATTTCGCCGACCGTCTATTTCAACGTTCCCAAGGGCTATGAGGCCCTGATTCCCTATCTGATGACCGAACCGGACCTGCGCAAACGGTTCTTTTCCCGCCTGAAGCTCACCTTCTTTGCAGGCGCGGGCCTCGCCCAGCCTGTCTGGGACGAACTGGACCGGATCGCTATCGGGGAAACGGGCAAGAAGATCGTCATGCTGACCGGTCTCGGAGCAACCGAAAGTGCGCCCTTTGCGCTGTCCTGCTCACCGGAGACCACCGCGTCGGGTCATGTCGGTGTGCCGGTTCCCGGACTGGAGCTGAAACTGGCCCCCGTGGACGGCAAGATGGAGGCCCGCCTCAAGGGCCCCAACATCACGCCGGGCTATTGGCGCGACGAAAAGAACACCGCCAGGGCGTTCGACGAGGAAGGCTATTACCGGCTCGGGGACGCGCTGAAATTCATCGACCGGCAACGTCCCAATCTCGGCTTCCTCTTCGATGGCCGCGTGGCGGAGGACTTCAAGCTGGCGACCGGGACATGGGTGAGCGTCGGCCCCTTGCGCGCCCGGTTCCTCAACCATTTCGCGCCGTTCGCACGCGATGCCGTGATTGCCGGTCTGAACCGTGACGACGTCACCGCGATGGTCTTTCCGGACATCGAAGCCTGTCGCGCCCTGGCGCCGGAATTGGGGGCGAAAGCGCCGCCTGCAGAACTCCTGCGTCATCCCGCATTGCGAGCGTCTCTGAAGGAGCGGCTCGACGCCATGGCGCGCGAGGCAACCGGCTCGTCGACGCGCATCTGCCGCCTGCTGGTGCTGGAGGAGCCTCCCTGCATCGATGCCGGCGAAGTGACCGACAAGGGCTCCATCAACCAGCGCGCGGTGCTGGCGCGCCGCGCCGATCTGGTGGAGCGGCTCTACGACGTCGCCTGCCCGCCCGATGTGATCGCGATCGACTGATCCTGAGAACAAGCAATCCCAAGAGACTTCCCGAAGGAGTTTTCGATGGCCGCAGGCCTTTGTTCCACCTTTTCCGACGCCTGGCTGCTGGATGGCGCCCGCACCCCCTTTGTCGACTACAACGGCGCGCTGGGGCTGATTTCACCCATAGATCTGGGCATCAAGGCCGGACGCGCGGCGCTTGAGAAATGCGCCATCGATCCCGCTGACATCGGCACGGTTGTCTGCGGAAACATGGCGCAGGCAAGCTATGACGCCTACATGCTGCCGCGCCATGTGGGGCTTTATTCCGGCGTGCCGCAGGCCGTGCCCGCCCATCTCGTCCAGCGCGTCTGCGGCACAGGCATCGAGGCCGTCATGCAGGCCGCCGATACCGTCTCGCTGGGCCGGGCCAACGCTGCGCTCTGCGTGGGCGCGGAATCCATGAGCCGCAACCCCGTCGCCGCCTATACCCATCGCGGCGGTTTTCGCATGGGGCAGGTGGAGTTCAAGGACTTCCTGTGGGAAGCCCTGCTCGACCCCGCCTGTTCCTGCACCATGGGCGATACGGCGGAAAACCTCGCCAAACGTTACCAGATCACCCGCGAGGAAGTGGACGCCTTCGCCGCCCGCTCCTTCGAACACGCCGTTGCAGCCCGTGACGCCGGTTTCTTCGATGAGGAAATCGTGCCCGTCACCACGGAGACCTTCGCGCTCGAAGGCTACAATGACCGCGGCATCCGCCTGCCGCGCAAGGTGGAGGCCGTGGAGGAAGACAGCCATGTCAGGCCCTCCCCCATCGAGGTGCTGGCGAAGATCCGCCCGGCCTTCGGCGGCGTTCAGACCGGCGGCAATTCCTCTGCCGTGGTGGACGGTGCCGCGGGCGCGGTCGTGTGTTCGTCCGGCTATGCCGAGAGAGCGGGCAAGACCCCGCTCGCGCGCATCGTGGCCGGGATCTCGCTTGGCGTGCCGCCGGAAATCATGGGCATCGGACCGGCGCCCGCAATTTCACGTCTGTGCGAACTGACCGGCGTTCCTCTTTCCGCCATCGACAGGATCGAGATCAACGAAGCCTTCGGCGCGCAGATCCTTGCCTGCATTCGCGAGCTTGGGCTCGATGAGGCGAAGGTCAACGTGAATGGCGGGGCCATCGCCATCGGCCATCCGCTGGGCGCAACGGGCGTGCGCCTGTCACTCACCATTGCGCGCGAGCTGAAGCGTTCCGGATTGCGCTACGGCATCGCGTCGGCCTGCATCGGCGGCGGTCAGGGCATCGCCATGCTGGTCGAGAATGTCGCCGCCGTGAACTGATCCCTTGCGTATGACGCCTGCCCTGACAACACTACGGTGCTTTTGAGGGGAGGAACCAGCATGCGTATCGACGGCGGCTGCCATTGCGGCGCGATCACATTTGAAGCGGACGTGGACCCCGCCGGGGTCTATGTCTGCAACTGCACCGACTGCCAGGTCCTGAGCGGATCGCCCTACCGGATCGTGATCCCGGTTGCGGCCGAAAAGGTAACGTTTACCGGCGAACCGAAGATCTACATGAAGACCGCCGAAAGCGGGCGGCCACGCCAGCAGACCTTCTGTGCCGATTGCGGCGCCCCGATCTATTCGCGCGGCGTGGGTGAGGATGCAGGCAGACTGGCGCTGCGCTGGGGCACCGTGACCCAGCGCGACGACATCAAGCCCGTGCGCCGGGCATGGTGCCGATCCGCAGCCCCCTGGCTCGACGAGTTGTCCGACCTTCCCGCCAGCGATACGGCCTGAAGGCCGCGAAATGCAAAAAGGCGCGGGGATCACCCGCGCCTTGATCTCAGACTCATCCGATAGAAAGAACGCGCCTCAGGCGACTGCCGGCATCGGCCGGATCACCTGCATCAGCAGGCGATAGGGCGCAAGCAGCGTCAGCGAGACGAGCATCTTCACCGCGAAATCGCCGATCGCCCAGGAAATCCAGCGCGGCGCTTCGATGCCAATGAGACCGAGAAGCGGCGCCTGACCGGTCGCAAACTCGTCGCCATGACCGAGAAACGCAAAGGCCATGGAAAATGCGATGCCGAAGAACACGACGGTGTCGAGTGCGGAGCCGAGGAAGGACGAGATGAACGGCGCCTTCCACCAGGAGCTGCGACGCAGCCGGTCGAACACGAATATGTCCAGCATCTGCGCGACCAGGAAGGCCGAGCCGGACGCCAGTGCAATGCGCGGGTTCGACAGCACGACCGACAGCGCAACGGCCACACAGAACCCGACGAACACCACCCAGCGCGCGGCGGTGGCCCCGAACCGGCGGTTCGTCAGATCCGTGACCAGGAAGGCTGCGGGATAGGTGAAAGCGCCCCATGTGAGCAGATCGGCCAGATCGTAGCTGCCGATGGTCACCTGGAACGGATACTGGACCAGAATATTGGACGCCAGAACGACCAGCGCCATGGCGGTCACGCCAAGGGCGAGCGAACGGGCGGTGAAGGGCTGGGTCCGGGTCATCCGAGCGACTTTCCTTTGAACACGCGCATGCGGCGCGCACCCGTTTTACCGGACGCCCGCCGCATACAGAAACTTGTTTCAATCATCTCGCCTCAGCGCCGAAGAAAACCCGTGTGCGGGATCCGCAGGGCTGGAGGTCTGTCCCGCGCGGCCAGGGCCGCGCCGAAGGGAAGACCTTATCAGGCGGTGGCAGCCTGCTGCTTGCGCTTGATCTCGCGCTTCAGCTGAGCGGCCTTCAGCGACAGTTCGTCGGTCTTGGCCTTGGCCAGGAACGCGTCGAGACCGCCGCGATGCTCAACCGAACGCAGCGCGTGCGCGGAGATGCGCAGGCTGAACGAACGACCAAGCGTCTCGCTCATGAGCGTAACGTTGCAAAGATTCGGCAGAAAGCGGCGACGCGACCTGTTGTTCGCGTGGCTGACGTTGTTGCCGGTCATCACGTCCTTGCCGGTGAGTTCGCACCGTCGGGCCATGGGAACACCCTTTTTATTTCTTTGCGAAGTCGCTTGATGCGCTTCGCAGTGATCTCGTCAAAGCCGGAAAATCGGCTGAAGGTTCAGGCTCCGGATTGGCCGCGCCGCCCAATGGGCGACAGGAGTGGACACGGTAAAGCCCATCTCGCCAGGTCCGGCCTGTCGGAAAGTCGCCTCGGTATAGTGATGCCCCCCCGCGGCGTCAAGACCGAAAGCGGGTCCGCGCCGAAATGGATTGCGAATGCGCTTCGGATACCGGTTGTTAAGGGTCCGGTTACCATAAGCGTCAAGAATTGAATTTTATCGCACCGTCCCGGCGGGTTGCGCCGCGGTGAAAGCCTATTCCGTTAAATTGGCGGAAAGGCTACCTTGTCGCAGCAATGTCCGTACGGAGGACTTGAGCGTGTTCAGGATTCCCGATCGCATGCCCGTTTTCAACGCCCCCCGCGCACGCCGAAGCCGCCCCTTTCTGGCCGCCCTTGCAGGGCTTGGCCTGCTCGCTCCCGTCCTCTTCACGCCCACAGCCCCTGCCGAGGCAGGCGCCCGTGGCACCCGGCTTGGCGCAAGCTACGACATCTCCTTTTCCGGCCTGACCTTCGCCAAGGGCGACCTGTCGGTCGATATCAAGGGCAATTCCTATGAGGCCCGCATGGGCATGCGGACATCCGGGCTCGTGGGCGTTTTCGTGGCTTCGAAGTCCAATGCGGAAAGCACCGGCCGCCTGCGCGGCTCCCATGTCGTTCCCACCCGCTATTCGATGATGGCGGAAGAATCGAAGATTTCCTCGCGCGTCGCGATCCATATGGGCCATGGCAACGTGCAGGATTTCGCGGTGAGCCCGCAGCTCAAGAAGCGCCCCGACCGCATCCCCGTCACCAGACGCCACCGCTCCAATGTGGTCGACCCGCTTTCCGCCGCCATCATGCCGGTTGCACGTCAGAGAGACGGCCTCTCGCCCAAGGCCTGCAACCGCCGCCTGCCGATCTTCGACGGCTGGCAGCGCTATGACGTGCAGCTTTCCTACAGGCGTACGGAGAATGTCTCCGGTCGCGGCTATGACGGCCCCGTGGTCGTGTGCGGCGCGCGCTGGATCCCGGTTGCCGGCCATCGTCCGGGCAAGAAATCGGTTCAGTACATGGCCGACAACAAGCACATCGAGATCTGGCTGGCGCCGGTCGCCGACGAGCCTCTTCTAGTGCCCTACCGCATTTCCCTGCGCACCATGAGCGGCGATATCGTGGTGGAAGCTCGCAAGATGACGCTGCGCGAACTGGACAAGCGCCGCGCGGCGCGCTGATGAGCCGCAGGAAACTGCACGGAGCCCGACCGCTCCCAAACTCGGCGGAGAAGCCGGCACCCGGCCTCCCCACCGCCGCGTCACGCAATCCCTCGCCTGCCACACCGCGAAATCGCCCGGCCGACCTCGCCCCGAAGCGCCGGCCACTCAGGATTGCGGCGGCGAATCGCACACGCTCGCGCGCGATGATTGCGGTCATATCTCACTTGCATTACGAGCGCGCTTGACACACATGGGACTTGCGGCCAGTGTCGCGCCGCGTTGCGATATCCGACTTCTGGCGCCGCCTGCGAGCGACGGGCGGATACGCAAGACAAGACAAACGAACAATAGCGCCGGCGGCCTCCCTTGCCGGTCAGGGTCGCGGAAACGCCGACCCTCCATGAGCGGAAAGTTCTATGCCCAGCTATCTGGAATTCGAAAAGTCGGTCGCCGATCTGGAAGGCAAGGTCCAGGAACTGCGGACGATGAACGGCGACAGCGCCGTCGATGTGGGCGAAGAGATCGCCCGCCTGGAGACCAAGGCGAACCAGGCGCTCACCGACATCTATGCAAAGCTGACGCCCTGGCAGAAGACGCTCGTCGCGCGCCACCCCGACCGCCCGCATGCGGCTGACTATATCGATCAGCTCGTCGAGGACTTCACCCCGATGGCGGGTGACCGGAAGTATTCCGAGGATTCGGCCATCGTCACCGGCATCGGCCGCTTCCGCGGACGCCGCGTCGCCGTGATCGGGCAGGAAAAGGGTCACGACACCCAGTCCCGTCTGAAGCACAATTTCGGCATGGCGCGCCCCGAAGGCTACCGCAAGGCCGTGCGCATCATGGAGCTGGCCGACCGTTTCGATATGCCGGTCGTCTCCTTTGTGGATACCGCAGGCGCCTATCCCGGTATCGGGGCGGAGGAACGCGGTCAGGCGGAAGCCATCGCCCGCTCCACGGAAGCCTGCCTCAAGCTCGGCGTGCCGAATGTCGCGCTGATCATCGGTGAAGGCGGATCGGGCGGGGCGATCGCAATCGCCACGGCGAACCGCGTCATCATGATGGAACATGCCATCTACTCGGTGATCTCCCCGGAAGGCGCAGCCTCCATCCTGTGGCGCGACAGTTCCCGTGCGCAGGACGCCGCGACCAGCATGAAGATCACCGCACAGGACCTGATCAAGCTCAATGTCGTGGACGAGATCGTGTCCGAACCGATGGGCGGCGCCCATCGCGATCCCAGCGTCGCGGTTGGCAAGGCGGGCGATGCAATCGAACGCGCCCTGGCGAAATTCGACGGGCAGAGCCACGACGCGATCCGGCTTCAGCGCCACGAGAAGTTCCTGGAGATCGGCCGCAACCTTTAGTCGGTCATCATATCGCCGGATTCAAATTCAATTCAGTTTATATGGACGGCCTGAAGGTTCGCCTCGGGCTGTCCGCGTGTTTGCGCGACTGTCGGCCATTCGGCCGGACGGAGCGTTGCGTGCAGTCGGTTTCGGCCTCGGTTCGGCCGTTCTTTTCCCTGCGCAAGGTTCCGGTCAACGGCTGGAAGGGACTGGCCGGACCCGTTGCGGAAATCTAGTCTTTGCAGGTTCGTAAACCTTTTCGAAAGGTTAACGAAATAGTCTCGTTATTCGCTCCGGCCTGCGCTCATGACATGCGCACAGGGGCCTGTAACGCGTATCGCCGGACCGCCAGCGCCGGATATTGCCGCAGCGTCTGCCGCTGCATGACGGCGAAAGTTGAGGTGGACACATGTCTGCTCCTGACAGGGCATTTGCAAGCAACACGACAGGCTCAGGCAAGACCGGGACAAACGGGTTCGCCCGCGCCGTCGCCGTGGCAAGCCTGATTGCGCTCGCGGGCTGCCAGGCCGATGAACTGGGTTATGGCGCCAAGGCGGAACGCCCCCTTCCCTATGCACTCAAGGCGGATATGTCCGCCAAGCACATGAAGCCGTCCGATCCGATTGTGGTGCGGCTCTTCAAGGAAGAATCGAAGCTGGAAGTGTGGAAGCAGACCAGTTCGGGCCGCTACGCGCTTTTGAAGGAATACGATATCTGTAAGTGGTCGGGTAAGCTCGGCCCGAAAATCAAGGAGGGCGACCGTCAGGCGCCGGAGGGCTTCTATACGATCCGCCCCGCGCAGATGAACCCCAACTCCTCCTATCACCTGTCCTTCAACACAGGCTTCCCCAACGCCTATGACCGCGCGCTGGGCCGCACAGGCAGCAATCTGATGGTTCATGGCGCGTGCTCCTCGCGCGGCTGCTACGCCATGACCGACGAGCAGATTCAGGAGATCTACGCGCTGGGCCGCGAGGCGTTCAGGGGTGGCCAGAGAGCGTTTCAGCTTCAGGCCTATCCCTTCCGCATGACGCCGGAAAACATGGCCCGCCACGCCGACAACGAAAACGCCGACTTCTGGAAGATGCTGAAAAACGGCTACGACCATTTCGAGGTTAGCCATCTGCCGCCCAAGATCGACGTGTGCGACCGGCAATATGTCTTTGACGCCGAACCGGAAGACGAGAATGCCCGTTTCGTCTCCACCAGCGCCTGCCCGGCCTACAAGGTGCCGGAGCGTCTGCAACTCGCCGTCGCCGCCAAGCAGCGTGCGGATGAGGAAAAGACGGCGATGATCGTCGCCCGGCTTGAGGAAAAGCGCGAGCGCGAAGAAAAGTGGAAGAACGGCGAAACCCCCATGGCGAAGCTGTTCGGCCCGGGCAATGAAGCCGCAACGGTGGCAGGAGAGCCCGCCGCGAATGCCTCGACACCGGTTCTCTCCTACGCCACCGCGAGCGACGGCACGCCCGTGCCTGCGCCGAACCCCGAACGCAGCGACCTGACCACGGCATCGACCGGCAGGAGCGGCTTCTTCTCAAACCTCTTCACCGGCGATGACGCCCGCGCCGCCTCCCCGGTGGCGCCCGCTTCGGAGCGCCCGGCGAATGCGCCCCTGCCGAAAGCGCCCGTACCCCAGGCGTCCTCCCAGCCCGTGACTGAAGCCCCGACAAGCCGACCCGCCGACGCAGCGACGCCGGAAGAAAAGCCTTCCACCGCAAAGGCTGAGGAAAAGACCGGCTCCAAGGTTTCCAAGATGGTCTCGCGCTGGTTCAGCTTCGGCAAGAACTGACCCTCCGCCGAACGCCTGAATGGACTGAAGCCCAGCGCGCTCCGGCCTCGCTTGTCTCGCCTGCTCACGTATGCAGGTCGCCGGTTCACCGGCGTCCCAGCGCACACACCAGCCGCATTCCACGGTGATTTGCGTGGCACCGCTATCCGGCGCGGCCCCTGCGCGGCACAGGGTTGCCCCTGTCCTCCCGTCCCTTGCTTTCCCGTTCCGCGCCCGCTCCCGCCGTGGCCCCGGTCTTTTCAGATTCGGGTTTCCAGTTGCAAACGATTTGCATTTGCATCAATATGCCGACAGATAACATATAATGCTTCCAATGTGCGGCTCGTGCCGCATCATCAGCCATGGTCCCGATCGGAGTTCAGATGACCCGTACTTGCCGCCCGAACCGATGGATCGCGACAATCGCCCTGACCTGCGGGCTCGCCCTTTCCGGTGCGCTGACCGGCATCGCCATGGCGAAGCTCAAGGTCGCCACGAGCTTCACCATCCTCGCGGACATGGCCCGCAACGTCGCCGGCGAACATGCCGACATCGTCTCCATCACCAAGCCGGGGGCTGAAATCCATAATTACCAACCCACTCCCGGCGATATCATGCGGGCGCAGGGAACCGACCTGATCCTCTATAACGGGCTCAATCTGGAGCGTTGGTTCGACCGGTTCTTCAACAACCTGTCCGGCGTGGAGCGGGTTGTGCTCACCGAGGGCGTGGAGCCGATGAGCATCGATAGCGGGCCCTATTCCGGCAAGCCGAACCCACATGCGTGGATGTCGCCTTCCGCCGGGGTGATCTACGTGGAGAATATCCGCAAGGCGCTCGTGGCCGCCGACCCGGAAAATGCCCCCGCCTACGACGCAAACGCCGCCCGCTACAAAGCCGAGATCGAGGCGCTGGCGACCCCCATCCGGGCCGAACTGGCGACCATCCCGTCCGAAAAGCGCTGGCTGGCGACCAGCGAAGGCGCATTTTCGTATCTGGCACGCGATTTCGAGCTGAAGGAACTCTATCTCTGGCCGATCAATGCCGACCAGCAGGGAACCCCGCAACAGGTGCGCAAGGTGATCGACGCCGTGCGCGAGAATGAAATCCCGGTCGTCTTTTCCGAAAGCACCGTCTCGCCCAAGCCAGCGCAACAGGTGGCGCGCGAAACCGGCGCTGCCTATGGCGGCGTTCTCTATGTGGACAGCCTCAGCGACGAAACCGGCCCCGTGCCAACCTATCTCGACCTCATCCGCATCACCTCGCGCACCATCGCCGAGGGCCTGACCGGCAAGGCGGCTGCGCAATGAGAACGCCCCCCGCACCGCCATCGATATCTTCGAACGTCGACGATCAGGCCCGCAAGGGCGACGGCCTCGCCGTTTCCGACGTCACGGTGACCTACCGAAACGGCCACACCGCGCTCACCGATGCGAGCTTCTCCATTCCGCGCGGTTCGATCACCGCACTTGTCGGGGTCAACGGATCGGGCAAGTCGACGCTCTTCAAGGCGATCATGAATTTCGTGCCCCTGGCGAAGGGTTCGGTCGACATTCTCGGCCTGTCAGGCCGAGACGCCCAGCGAAAGAACCTCGTCGCCTATGTGCCCCAGAACGAGGACGTGGACTGGAACTTCCCGGTTCTGGTGGAAGACGTGGTGATGATGGGCCGTTACGGCCACATGAACTGGCTGCGCATACCCTCGAGGCGCGATCATGAAATGGTCGAGGCCGCCCTTCGGCGCGTGAACATGGCCGACTTCCGCAAGCGCCAGATCGGCGAGCTTTCCGGCGGTCAGAAGAAACGTGTCTTCCTTGCTCGCGCGCTGGCGCAGGAAGGTCAGGTCATCCTGCTGGACGAACCTTTCACCGGCGTGGACGTGACGACGGAGGCCCAGATCATCGCACTCCTGCGGGATCTGCGCGAGGAAGGTCGGGTGATTCTCGTCTCCACCCACAATCTCGGCTCGGTGCCGGAATTCTGCGACCGCGCGGTGCTGATCAACCGCACGATCCTGACGTCCGGACCGATTGCAGACGTGTTCACCCGCGCCAATCTGGAGCGCGCCTTTGGCGGGGTCTTGCGGGAATTCACCCTCGCAGGCGCCGATCTCCACGACGACAACGACCCGCGCAGGCTCTCCGTCCTGACCGACGATGAACGCCCCATCGTGATGTATGGCGAGAACGGCAATGCCTTGCGCACGATGGCGCGCGAGGACGCGCAGACGTCGGCCGATACCGGCGGAGGCGACCGGGAATGACCTTCCTGCTTGAACCCTTCGGTTATTGCTACATGGTCAATGCCATGTGGGTGTCAGCGCTGGTGGGCGGCACATGCGCCTTCCTCTCCGCCTATCTGATGCTGAAGGGCTGGTCGCTGATCGGCGATGCGCTGTCCCATTCCATCGTGCCGGGCGTCGCGGGCGCCTACATGCTGGGCCTGCCTTTTTCCATCGGCGCGTTTCTGGCAGGCGGACTGGCAGCGGGCGCAATGCTCTTCTTCAACCAGCGCACCAAGCTCAAGGAAGACGCCATCATCGGCCTGATCTTCACCTCGTTTTTCGGGCTCGGGCTTTTCATGGTCTCGCTGTCGCCCACCTCGGTGAACGTCCAGACCATCATTCTCGGCAATATTCTGGCGATCACGCCCGCAGATACGCTCCAGCTCGTCCTGATCGCCTCCGTCACATTGGTCGTGCTTCTGGCCAAGTGGAAAGACCTGATGCTGACCTTCTTCGATGAAGCTCATGCCCGCTCCATCGGACTGAAGCCGGAAGTTCTGAAGGTCGTCTTCTTCACCCTGCTCGCAGCCTGCACCGTCGCCGCCTTGCAGACGGTCGGGGCCTTTCTGGTCATCGCCATGGTGGTGACGCCCGGCGCGACCGCCTATCTGCTGTGCGACCGCTTCCCCCGCCTGATCGCGACAAGCGTCGCCATCGGCACGGCGACGAGCTTTATGGGCGCCTATGTAAGCTACTTTCTCGACGGCGCGACCGGCGGCATCATCGTGGTCGCCCAGACGCTCATTTTCCTCACCGCCTTCATCTTCGCGCCCAAGCACGGAATGCTGGCGAGCCGTGCCCGCGCCCGCGCCAACCTGAGCGCCGAAGAGCACAAGACGCCGGAGGCAAGTCAATGAGCGACACACTCGCCATGGCGCTGATGCCCTTCCGGTTTCCTTTCATGCAGCAGGCCTTTGCGATCTCGCTGATCGTCGCCGTTCCGATGGCCGTGCTCTCCTGCTATCTGGTCCTGAAGGGCTGGTCGCTGATGGGCGACGCTATTTCCCACGCGGTACTCCCGGGCGTGGTGCTGGCCTATATGGCGGGGCTGCCTCTGGCCGTCGGAGCCTTCGGCGCGGGCATGACCTGTGCGCTTGCGACCGGGTTCCTGAAGGAAAACAGCCGCATCAAGGAAGACACCGTGATGGGGGTCGTCTTCTCCGGCATGTTCGGATTGGGGATCGTGCTTTACGTCTCCATCAGCACGGACGTGCATCTCGACCATATCCTCTTTGGCGACATGCTCGGCGTGACATGGGCCGATGTGGGCCAGAGCGCGCTGATCTCGCTGGTCACCACCGGTTTCGTGCTGATCTGGCGGCGCGACCTGCTGCTGGCCGCTTTCGACGCCCAGCATGCGCAGGCCATCGGCCTGCCGGTGCGCTTTCTCCATTACGGGCTTCTGGCTGTGATTTCGCTCGCCATCGTAGCGGCGCTGAAGGCCGTCGGCATCATTCTGGCCATCGCCATGCTGGTCGCGCCCGGAGCCATCGCCTATCTGGTGAGCCGCGATTTCATGCGCATGATGGCGATTTCCGTGATGATCGCCGTTATCTCCACATTGGTCGGGATCTATGCGAGCTTCTTCATCGACAGCGCGCCCGCGCCCACCATCGTGCTCACCATGACGATCCTGTTCATCGCCACCTTCATCGCCACACAACTGCGCGCAAGACGAACGCAAGGCGGCGGGGCGAGCTGAACCGGTTCAAAGCGGCCAGAAGACGAGGATCGCCGGAACGCCCGTACACACGATCAGGATTTCCAGCGGCAGGCCCATGCGCCAGTAATCGGAAAAGGCATAACCGCCCGGCCCCATGATCAGCGTGTTGTTCTTGTGTCCGATAGGCGTGAGGAACGCACATGAGGCCGCAACCGCCACAGCCATAAGGAACGGGTCGGGGCTGACATTGAGCGAGTGCGCGATATCGATGGCAATCGGCGCGCCGATCACAGCTGTCGCAGTGTTGTTGAGCACGTCCGACAGGGTCATGATCACCACCATCAGCACGAACAGGATTGCCGCCGCAGGAAGCCCGCGGGTCAGATCGACGATGCCTTCCGCAATCAGCGTCGTGCCACCCGATTCCTCAAGCGCCAGCCCGAGCGGGATCATCGACCCAAGCAGCACCACAACCGGCCACTCGATGTGGTCGTAGACCTCACGGATGGGCACAATGTCGAAGGCGACATAGAGCGCAACGACAAAGCCCAGCGCAATCGGCAGGGGCGTCAGGCCCGTGCTGGCGGCGATCAACGCCACGGCGAAAAGCACCACCGCCAGCGCCGCGCGACCATGCTGCGTCACACCGATACCTCGCTCCGCCAGGGGCAGCGCGCCGAGCCAGCGCGTCACGTCCGACAACCGGTCCGCAGAACCGTAGAGCAGCAGGATATCGCCCGCGCGAATGGTCAGATTGCCGAGGCGTTCATAGAACCGCTGGCCGTGGCGGGAAACGCCCAGAAGCGTCGCGCCCTGCCTTCGCAAAAGCTGCACGGCCCGAACCGACCGTCCGTCGAGCCGCGAATCCCGCGGCACCACCACTTCCGCCACCCCCATGCCTTCGCCGGTGGCCCTGCCCTTCTTCTGCTCGCCGTCCACCTCCAGTTTGGCGAGGCCGCGGAACTTGTCGATGCCCTCAGGCCCAGCCTCCACAATCAGCACATCGCCGGTACGGATTTCCAGATGTCGCGAGGAAGCGGAAAACCGGGTCTTGGCGCGAACCAGTCCGATGACCGCCACATCCGCCTCATCCGCCATCTCGTCGATTTCGCCGAAGGTGGTGCCGACGAGCCTGGACTTCTCCCCCACCACCAGTTCGGCGATGTAGTCGTCCAGCTCGAAGAGGCTTTCCTCGCCGCCGCCTTCCCGCACCCGACCGGGCAGGAGCCTCCAGCCGATGAAGGCCACGAAGGCGACGCCGATCAACGCGCAGGACAGGCCCACGGGGGCGAAGTCGAACATGGCGAAGGGCGCATCGAGCGTACGGGCGCGGATCTGCGAGATGATGATGTTCGGCGGTGTCCCGATCAGCGTGACCATGCCGCCGAGAATGGTGGCGAAAGCGAGCGGCATCAGCGTCAGGCCGGGTCCGCGGCCCGCCTTGCGCGCCGACTGCATGTCCACCGGCATGAGAAGCGCCAGAGCCGCGACATTGTTCATGAAGGCCGACAACACGCCACCGATGCCGCCCATCATCGCGATATGAGCTGCAAGCCCGCGCCCCGAGCCCGATACCCGCCGCGTGATGATATCGACTGCGCCTGAATTGACGAGCCCGCGCGATACCACCAGCACCAGCGCCACAATGATCGTCGCCTCGTTGCCGAACCCGGCAAAGGCGTCCTCCACCGGCACCGCGCCCGAGGCGACGCCGATCAGCAAGGCTGAGAAAGCCACAAGATCATAGCGCCAGCGCCCCCACAGCATCAGCGCAAAGACGCAGAAGAAGATGGCGAAGAGAACGATCTGATCGAAGTTCATCGGGAAATCCGGACAGGAGAAAACCGGCACACGTTAGCCCATGAGCCGGGGCGTTGGATACCGGCTGGACCATCGGCACCATGCTTCAAGTCTGTTCCGGCGTGTTTGGTTCCGGAAAGACGGGAAATCCGGCTCGGACCGGCCAGCAGCGGGGCTCGATGAGGTTGGCCCATCCCTCGAGACGCCCGCCTGCGCGGGCTCCTCAGGATGACGTTGAATTTGTTAGTGCATTTGCGAAAACCGACACCACGAGAACGTCATCCTGAGGAGGGCCGAAGGCCCGTCTCGAAGGATGGGCGACACGCACTGAACCCGATCACAGACCCGCCCCCTCAGGCCCAGATTGCCATTCGGAGCCCCTTGGCATCCCGTTCCGGCTCCGGCGGGAACGACTGCGCGTCCCCCTTCAGTATCCGCTCCGCGATCACCGCATTGACGGCTGCGTCCACCAGATCGTCCGCACCGACCCCGGAGGGCCGCTTCAACTCCCAGAAGGCCGGCCCATAGCCGAAGCTTCCCAGAAGCGCCCGTCGCTGCTCGATGCCGGGCATGGAGCCCTTGTTGCGCACCTTCTTCGGCAGGCTCATGGGCGCTTCGCCGTTCAACCGCCAAAAGGCCAGTTCCGGATGCACCTCATAGACGCACGCCTCAAGTTCGGGCGTCATCACCGCATCTATCTCACGGATTTTGGGAAAGAGATTGAACGCCTGACGGGAAACCTTGCGCGGCGGCTCTGACGTCTCAAGTGCGGCCCGACAGGCCGCGCCGTAATCCTCGCACATCACCGCGCGTCGGGAAGGAACCGAAAAGACCGAAGACTGACGCTCCCCCAGAAGCGGCCGGATGAACCGTTCCGGCCCGCGCCCGCCCACTCCTGAACGTTCTGCAAGCCCGATGGGCATGTCCACCGCGAGGATCACCGGAGCAGGATCGAAGCTCACGAGATCGGCAAAGCGGGAGAAAAACCGGAATGTCGGGGCAGGATCGCCTCCGACCGCACGGGTAACCGCGATCCAGCCGCCGGGGCATCCGTCGACGCCCGCGACAGCCAAGCGAGTGGTGGCCTCAGGCACGCGCCTTGCGCTCAAGGATGCGGCGGGAAGAAACCATCGCAACGGGACGCACGATGGCGTGCTGGTGTTCGGTCAGCATCTGTTCGTCGGAGCCCGCCTTGGCGCTGCGCGCCGCCATCTCGAATGTGCCGGAGACTGCACGCGCCAGCGCCGTTTCGTCATCCGCACCCTCAAGCTCTGCGGCCAGAAACAGGGCGGCCAGCAGATCGCCCGTACCATGCGGCACGCCGTCAAGTTCGGCATGTTCCACGGCCAGCGCACCCGTGGGCGTCGCCAGCAGGGTGGAAAGCGACTTCTTGCGCAGAGCCGGGGCGGAGGAAACCATCACGCGGGGCGCGGGCAGCGTGCGCGCGGCTGCAAGCACCGCCAGTTCCGTATCGACCGGCAGTCCGGTGAACCAGCCGAGTTCGAAAAGGTTCGGCGTCAGGATATCGGCGCGCGGCATCAATTCGTTGCGCTGGGCATCCACCGTCTCCGGCGGAACGTAGAGATTGCCCTCGTCGCCGATGATCGGATCGCAGAGATAGATCGCGTCAGGATTTTTCGCCTTCACCGCATCCACCAGCCGCCGAGCGCCGTTCCCTGATGGGCTGCCCCCAGATAGCCTGTCAGAACCGCCCCCACATCGCCCAGCCAGCGTGAGCCGATCAGATCGTCCACCATCCCGGCGAATGACGCCTCATCGGGAATGACGCGGGTGGACGGCCCGTATTTCGGGTTCCAGCCGAGCAGGATCGTCGGCAGGTGCCAGACGCGGAAGCCGAGGCGTTCCAGCGCGAACAGGGTTGAACGCCCGCCGACAGCGCCGCGAACCACCTGCGAGGTGGCGACAATCACTGCGGGTTTGCGGGAGGTTTCTTCATCCGGCCGGTCGCCCGACCGGGCTGGCGATATGTCAGGAGTGTCGATCATTTTCAGGAACTTTAAGCAGAGCGGGCGGCAGAGCGGTCATCGCCCGTGCCGAAGCGGGTCTCGATATAGTCGAGCACCATTTTCTTGAATTCTTCGGCAATGCCGGGCCCGTGCAGGGTCTTGACCTTCTCGCCGTCGATGAAGACCGGCGCGGACGGCGTCTCGCCGGTGCCGGGAAGCGAAATGCCGATATCGGCATGTTTGGATTCGCCCGGACCGTTCACGATGCAGCCCATCACCGCCACGTTGAGCGCTTCAACGCCCGGATATTGCTCCCGCCAGGCGGGCATGGAATCGCGGATGTGGTCCTGAATGTCGCGCGCCAGTTCCTGAAACACCGTGGAGGTGGTACGCCCGCAACCCGGACACGCCGCCACCACCGGCACGAAGGAACGAAAGCCCATGGTTTGCAAAAGCTCCTGGGCCACCTGCACCTCGCGGGTGCGGTCGCCGCCGGGCTCCGGTGTCAGCGACACGCGGATCGTATCGCCGATCCCCTGCTGCAGGAGGATGCCCATGGAAGCCGCAGACGCAACGATGCCCTTGGTGCCCATGCCCGCTTCCGTCAGTCCCAGATGGAGCGCGTAATCGCAGCGCCCCGCCAGATCGGCATAGACCGCGATCAGGTCCTGCACGTTGGAGACCTTGGCCGACAGGATGATCTTGTCGCGTCCCATGCCGAGCGCCTCGGCGCGTTCAGCGGAAAGAAGGCCGGAGCGGATGATCGCCTCGCGCATGACATCGGCCGCCGGAGCAGGCGCCGCCAGCGCGGCGTTTTCATCCATCAGATGGGTCAGAAGCTCCTGATCCAGCGACCCCCAGTTGACGCCGATGCGCACCGGCTTGTCGTTCTTCAGCGCGATGTCGATGATCTGCGAAAACTGCGTGTCGCGCTTGGCCCGGAAACCCACGTTGCCCGGATTGATGCGGTATTTGGCGAGCGCCTCCGCACAAGCCGGATGATCGGTCAGAAGCTTGTGGCCGATATAGTGGAAGTCGCCGATCAGCGGCACGTCGATGTTCTTCAACATCAGCCGATCGCGGATATGCGGCACGGCAGCCGCCGATTCGTCCCGGTCCACCGTAATGCGCACCAGCTCCGAGCCGGATCGCGCAAGGGCCGCAACCTGCGCCACCGTCGCCTCGATATCCGCCGTGTCGGTATTGGTCATCGACTGCACGACGACCGGCGCGCCGCCGCCGACGGTTACCGATCCGATCTGCACACCGACAGACTGACGACGAGGCTTGAGAAGAGCGGGATGGGTCATCGCGGAAAACGGTCTCAACGACAGGGTTTCAGAAAAAGGGCGATACAAGCGGGACGGTTCAGCCGACACGAGGGCACTTAGGGCGCGATTGGCGTCCACGCCAGTGGGAAGGTTGCGCCATGTTCTAGAGCAATTCACCCGGATGCGAAATCGCCTGCAGCGCGATTGTCCGACCAGACGAGGCAAGGCTCAACCGGCCTCGCCGCCCTCCGCGCGGCATCTTGCGCAAAGACCGCGAATTTCCAGAACGGAACGGCGCGGCTCAAAACCGGCCTGCGCCGCAATCATCGCAATCGGCCCCGCAAGCTCGGTTGACGTCGCCTCGCCCGCGGCTCCGCACTTGTCGCAAAGCAGGAACACGACTTCTCCGGCCTCATGATCATGACAGCAGGCCACATAGGCGTTGCGGCTCTCGATGCGATGGACGAAGCCCTGCTCGGCCAAAAAATCCAGCGCGCGATAGACAGTGATCGGCGCAGGCCGCGGTCCGTCCTCGGCCAGCCGGTCGATGATGTCATAGGCGCTGGCGGGCACATGACTTGCCAGCAGCTTTTCCAGAACCCGTCGGCGCTGGGCGGTGAAATTCAGTTTCCGCCGCGCGCACGCCGCCTCCGCCCGCTGAAGCGCCCCGCTCTCGCAGCGCGCATGATCATGATCTTCATGTTCGAACACGAAATCGTGCTCCTCGTCCGAGACCGCGCCAAAAGCGCTTTTCCGTACTCCGGCTTAGCACGAGCACTCCCATCCCGCCAATGCACAGCCGCGCAGCGACATGAAATACGCACATTGTGGGAACAATGACGTTGGGTAATATTGTTGCACTGCATCATAACCCTCAACGAGGGTCGAAGAGAGCCTTCGACCCGATCCGCAAGCCTCCATTCAGAGACTTCCGCAAAAGCCATCGTTTTCGGAGTTCGTATCATGCTCAAGGACAAGACCGCCCTCATCACCGGATCCACCTCCGGCATCGGGCTCGCCTATGCGCGCGCACTGGCGGGCGAAGGCGCAAACGTTGTTATCAACGGTTTCGGCAAGCCGGAAGATATCGAGAAGGAACGCGCCGCCATCGAGGCCGATTTCGGCGTGACCTGCGTCTATAACGGCGCCGACATGACCAGGCCCGACGAGATCGCCACCATGATCGCCGACGTTGAGAAGACCCTCGGCGGCGTCGATATTCTCGTCAATAATGCCGGCATACAGCACGTCGCCCCGATCGAGGAATTCCCGGTCGAGAAGTGGGACCAGATCATCGCGATCAATCTGTCCTCGTCCTTCCACACCATCCGCGCCGCCGTACCGGGGATGAAGAAGAAGGGCTGGGGCCGCATCATCAATACAGCCTCCGCCCACGCACTCGTCGCCTCTCCCTACAAGGCGGCCTATGTGGCGGCGAAGCATGGCATTGCGGGACTGACCAAGACGGTGGCGCTTGAAGTCGCCCAGGACGGCATCACGGTCAATGCGATCTGCCCGGGCTATGTCTGGACGCCGCTTGTCGAAGCGCAGATCCCCGACACGATGAAGGCCCGACACATGAGCGAGGAAGAGGTCAAGCGCGACGTGCTCCTCGCCGCCCAGCCCACCAAGGCCTTCGTGACCGTGGAACAGGTCGCCGCCCTCGCCATCTTCCTGTGCTCCGATGCAGGCTCATCCATCACCGGCACGGCTCTGCCGATGGATGGCGGCTGGACCGCGCAATAGGCGGCACAGGCTGCGAATGCGAAACGGGGACATGCAGGGCCGTTCCCTCGCATTCTCCTCCCGCCAAGGATGTGTCTAGCGGTTCACGATGATTTCGGTGTTGGCCTTGCCGTAGCGCTCCACCAGTTCATAGAGCTTGCGCGCATTGTCCGGGTGCAGCCGCACGCAACCGTGTGAGGCGGGGCGGCCCAGATACTTCACCGCGTTGGTGCCGTGAATGGCGAAACCATGGTAGAAGAACACCGAGTAGGGCATCGGCGAATTGTGATATTTTTTCGAGAAATATCGTTTGTACATGCGTGTCGGGCGGAAGGTTCCGCTCGGCGTTCGATAGCCGCGCCGCGCCGTGGAAACCTTCCACGAGTAGCGTCGCCAGCCGTTGACCGTCACCTTCATGCTCTGGTCCTTGAGGCTGATCACAGCCTTCACCTGAGCAGCAGTCGCGGTTGCAGGCGCCCCGGCCCCAAGGACGGCGACCGCCATCGCCATCGCCGCCACAAGACAAAACCGTCTGAATACGAGCATCCAACCCTCCAAGCCAAGGGTGGATGATAGCTTCACAAAAGGCCACGCCTCAAGCGCTTGCAGAATAAACTGTGCGCCATACCAGACATGCCGGGACGATACATTGTCTCACCTGCCCGGCGCGAGCATCCGCTAGCGGCGCAGTTCCTGTCCGTCACTTTAACTTCCCGGTTCCAACAAATACCTATGACTGTCGCAAGCGCATTGTCAGGCAAGCTCCTTCGTCGCATCATGGACGCATGGGGGCACTCGCCGCTTTGCCACGTGCAGGACGCGCGAGACGAAAATCCCGGGCGACACGCCCGATTGCAGAGGCAATGACGGAGAGATGGGCAGAATGATTGGCAAACCGGTATTGGCAGGATTGGTGGCGCTGGGACTGGCGGGTTTCATCACCCTGAACTCCGCCCAGGCAGAGCAGATCTCGAAATTCAAGATCGGAAACTGGGAAGGCGGCGCCTATACCCACACCCAGACCGGCGAATTCAGTCATTGTGCGGCATCGGCCAGCTACAGAAGCGGCATCACGCTCGTTTTCTCCATTCACAGGGACCTCAACTGGGCCTTCGGACTGGTGAACAAGAACTGGAAGCTGGAAGTCGGCAAAACCTACCCCGTGCGTTACTGGGTGGACAGGGGCCGCGATTATTCCGGCACCGCGGAAGTCATCTCCGAAAGCCAGGTGAAGGTGCCCCTTCCGGGCGACGACCGCCTGTTCGCAGCGGTGCGCCGCGGTCGGCAACTGACGGTTCTGGCCGCCAATGACGAGATGAAGTTCACGCTCACCACCACCAACCGGATGCTTTCGCGCCTGTTCGACTGCGCACGTTCCTGGCGCAAACGGGATCTCAACACCCCCTCCAATCCATTTTCCGGCGGCAGCGACAGCGACAATCCCTTTTCCGACGGAGCCGAGGAGGAGGACAGCAATCCCTTCGGATCCGCAAAGGGCACGTCCGCACAACGGTTCATTGGGGATATGCCGTTCGTAAACGCCGTGCTGAAGAGCCGATAGTCTGGACAAGGCGGCATGGCGCGGTCCATATGCGACCCGATCCGTCGTGCCGCCGCAATCCATGTTAGAATGCGCAAGTCTGCGTGAGGTGATTCCGCCCGCGCAGAGCATCTCGTATCAACACGCAACGCATTCTCAATCGCCCGGAAACACCGCATGAGCCTTGCCCGCGATATTCCGCTGCTGCGCCAGGTGCCGCTTCTGGGCGAGTTTTCCGACGAGCAATTGCGGCTTCTCGCCTTCTCCGCCGAAAACGTCATCGCAAACGAGGGTGAGGTGATCTTTCGCGAGGGCGAACGGTCGGATTCCAGCTATGTCATCGCCAGCGGCAAGGTGGCCTTGCGCGGCGGCGAGGACAAGATGGAAGACCTCGCCACGGTCGGCCCCGGCACCCTGCTGGGCGAGATGGCGCTTTTCATCGAAACGACGCGGCCCAACACCGCGGTCACGCTTGAACGCACCGAAATGATCCGCATCCGCCGGGCGCTCTTCAAGCGGATGCTGCAGGAATATCCCGATATTGCGCAGGCCATGCATCAAGGGCTGACCGAACGCCTCAAGGCGACCACCGGCCAGCTTTTAAAAGTGGCCGACACGCTCGACGAGCTGAGCCTCATGCCGCTTGACGGCAAGCGCGGCTGATTTTTTTCACGGGTTGCGTCGAATACGCCGACCGGCGTCTGGTCCAGTTTCAAACCCGTTCTACATATTCACAAACGAGCATGCGTCCAAACGCCGCGGAGCGTTTTCGCGCCGTCTGCCCTATCTGAACTGCATGCGACATTTTGGCATGCCCGGGTCGGTTTGAGGCCCGCGCAAATGGCGACCTCCACGCGAAAATTGAGTTTCGACGAGGTTACGCCAGAAACAGGAGGAGAAGCGATCATGGCTGCATTTTCGACCAATATGGGAACCGCGGAACGTATTGCGCGCGTCGTCGTCGGCATCGCGCTTTTGGGTTTCGCGCTGGTGGGTCCCGCTGATATCACGTGGAAATGGATCGGCTGGATCGGCGTGATCCCGCTCGTCACCGCGCTTATCGGCTGGTGCCCGCTCTACACGGTCCTCGGCATCCGCTCAAAAGGCTGATCCGAAACGCAACGCATCGCGACGTTACGAAAGAAATGCCCTTGAACCGTGTCGGAACGGGTTCAAGGCACGGGCGGGGACCGGCCATCCCTCAGCCCCGGCGGACAGCCGGGCCCCGCCGAAATTTCACGAAGGTCCATTCTTCGAAAAATCCTTGAAGTCCGCATGGAACGGAGGCGTTCCCGCGCCGCGCCCGGCTGCCTGCCCGCCTGACGAAACACAGTCCGGATCCGGTCGCTGAAGGCGCGCAGCCGCAACCGGCGCGGCAGCGACATTCCCCTGCGATATCTGCCGAAAGTTGGCTGGCGCGACACACGCAGGCCCGTTACTTTGCCGCTGCGGCATTGCAACAAGACCCAATCGCAAGAAACTGCTCCGGGCAATGACCTCAAGGACCGAGACATGACTTTCCGACCGCGCCGTTCAGTGCTTTACATGCCGGGCTCCAACGCCCGCGCCCTCGAAAAGGCGAAAACCCTTCCCGCCGATTGCCTGATCCTCGATCTTGAGGATGCGGTTGCCCCCGACGCCAAGGAAACGGCCCGCAATCAGGTCACCGAGGCCGTCAGACAGGGCGGCTACGGTCCCCGCGAGGTCGTTATCCGCATCAACGGTCTGACCACGCCCTGGGGCGAAGAGGACCTGAAGGCGGCGGCGGCAGCCAATCCGGATGCGATCCTGATCCCGAAGGTCTCAGCCTTGCAGGATCTGGCCGGGATCGAAGGCATGTTGCAGCAGGCTGGCGCAACGCCGGAACTGGCGCTTTGGGCGATGATGGAAACGCCGCTCGCCATGCTCAATGCCGGAACGGTTGCGGCGGCAACCGCCGACAGTTGCCCGCGCCTGGCGGCCTTCGTCATGGGCACGAACGATCTGGCCAAGGAAACCGGTGCGCGACTGGTCGAGGGTCGGGCTCCCATGCTGCCCTGGTTGATGACCTGCCTTGCCGCCGCGCGCGCCTATGGGCTCGACATCCTCGACGGTGTCTATAACGACTTCGGCAATGCGGAAGGCTTTGCCGCGGAGTGCCGACAGGGGGTCGAGCTGGGCATGAACGGCAAGACGCTGATCCATCCCAAGCAGATCGAACCCTGCAACGACGCCTTTTCCGCCACGGCGGAAGAGGTGGAGCGCGCCCGCGCCATCATTGCGGCCTTCGATCTGCCGGAAAACGCCGACAAGGGCACGATCCAGCTCGACGGACGCATGGTGGAACGTCTCCACGCGGACATGGCCCGCCGCACGGTTGCGATCGCCGATGCAATCGCCGCGCGCGCAAGCTGAATGAGGGTGAGGCTCGCACCATGAAACTCTACCGCTTCATCACCGGCCCGGACGATTCCGCCTTCTGCCACCGGGTCACGCAGGCGCTGAACAAGGGATGGGAGCTTTCCGGCTCCCCCACCCTCAGCTTCGACCCCGTAAAGGGCCGCACCATATGCGGTCAGGCGGTGACGAAGGACGTCGACGGCGTGGACTATTCGCCGGAGATGAAGCTCGGCGATTACTGAGAGGCGAGACGGAGGATGTCGGACGTCAGTCCTGGCGGGTCATCTCCGCCAGGACCTTGCGCGCCGCCACGCGATGTTCCTCGCGGATGGACGTGGTCACGAGCGCAATGGCGGCCATCAGCACGCTTGCATCATCGGCGAAACCGACGCCGAGGATGAAATCCGGCACCGCATCGAGCGGCAGCACGAAATAGGCCAGTGCGCCCAGCAGCGTGGCGCGCACCTTGGTCGGCGTTCTGGGATCGAAGGCACAGTAATAGGCCGCGATCACATCCTCCATGAAGGGGATCTGACCCAGCGCCTTGCGCACCGTCTTGAAGAACGACTTGCGCACCCGCTTTGCCTTATCGTCCAGCTTCTCGCGACCACGCAGGGTCACGGAATCGTCCGGGCCAAAGATTTCGCCGTCGAGCGGATAGGTGCGGGTCATGGCGTCTCTCGTTGCTGATGACTGCTCCATCATAGCGAAGATTGCGTCGAAATTCGCGCAAGCCTCACACCCGCGCCTTCCAGCGCCGCAGCAAGCCAGCATTGGTAACGACGGAAACCGAACTCATCGCCATCGCGGCTCCGGCAATCGCCGGAGACAGCAACCCGATTGCGGCCAGCGGAATGCCGACCACATTGTAGACGAAGGCCCAGAAGAGGTTCTGGCGGATCTTGGCGACCGTCGCCCTGGAGACCTCCAGCGCGCTTGAGACCATACGCGGATCGGAGCGCATCAGCGTGATGCCCGCCGTCTCCAGCGCCACGTCGGTGCCCGAGCCCATGGCGATGCCGATATCAGCCGCCGCCAGCGCGGGCGCGTCGTTGAGCCCGTCGCCGACCATGGCGACCGTGCCGCCCGCCTTGCGCAGCGCCTCGATACGCGCCGCCTTGCCGTTGGGCGGAACGCCGGCTTCCACATCGTCGAGCCCGAGAGAGCCCGCAATGGTGCTTGCAACGGCAGGGCTGTCTCCGGTCAGCATCAGCGTGCGGATGCCCATGGACTTCAGCCGTTCAATCGCCTCCTTCGCTCCCTCGCGCGGCTGGTCGGCCATGGCGATCACACCGACGGTGCGCCCGGCAATCGCCACCATCACGCTGGTGCGGCCCTTGTTTTCCAGATCCCGGCGCATGTTGTCGGCGGTGAAATGATCGATTCCGAACTCGTCGAGCAGCGCCGCGTTGCCGATCACCACCTTCTGATCCGCGATTTCCGCGACTAGACCGCGCCCGGTGCGCGCCTCGAACTGCGTGGGTCGCGACAGTTCCAGACCGCGTTCCTCCGCAGCGCGCACCATGGCGCCTGCAAGCGGATGCTCGCTGACTGTCTGGGCGGAGGCCGCGATGCGGAGCAGCCTGTCCGGGTTCCCGTCGAAGGCCTGGATATCGGTCACCTCGGGATGCCCCTCCGTGAGCGTGCCGGTCTTGTCGAAGACGACCGTATCGACGTGGACAGCGACTTCCAACGCCTGAATGTCCTTCACGAGAATGCCGGAACGCGCCGCTGCGCCCGTACCCGCCACCAGTGCGGTCGGCGTGGCGAGACCGAGCGCACAGGGACACGCGATCACCAGCACCGAGACGGCGGCGATCAGCGCATGCTCGAAATTCCCGTCAACCGCCAGCCAGACGGCGAAGGTCAGCACCGCGAGACCGACGACGGTCGGCACGAAGATGGCGGAGACCTTGTCCACCAGCCGCTGCACGGGCGCCTTGCCCGTCTGTGCGTTCTCCACGAGCCGGATGATGCGCGACAGGGTCGTATCCTCGCCGAGCGCGGTCGCCTCCACGGTCAGCGCCCCGGACCCGTTGATCGTGCCGGCCGTGATCGCATCGCCGCTGGAACGCAGAACCGGCAGGCTCTCGCCGGTGATGAGCGATTCATCCATTTCGCTCGCGCCCTGACGAATCACGCCGTCCACCGCGACGCGCTCGCCCGGCTTCACCAGCACCAGATCGCCAAGCCGCAGGGCGGAAACGGGCACCACTTCCGTGCCGGTCTCCGTCAGCCGGTTGGCGCTTTCCGGGCGCAATGCCATCAGCGAGCGCACCGCAGCCGTGGTGGAACGCCGCGCCCGCGCCTCCAGCAACTTGCCGAAGACGATCAGCGTCAGAATGACGGCGGAAGCCTCGAAATAGAGATGACCGGTGGCCGCGCTTCCAAGCGTGACCACGTGATAAAGCGAATAGAAGAAGGCAGCCGAGGTGCCCAGCGCCACCAGCACATCCATATTGGCGCTACCGCCCCTGAGCGCCTTGAACGCCCCGCGATAAAAGCGCGTGCCCGCGATGACTTGGACAGGTGCGGCCAGAAGCAGTTCGACGATCGGCGTCAGATGGAAATCGAACCCCGCCGTCATGGCGATCATCTGGCCGACCAGCGGCGCACTCAGCACCAGCGACAACAGGAAGATAGCAAATGTCCGGCGCTCTTCCCGGTGCGCCGCAGCTTCGCGCTCTTCGCGCTCCTGACGGCGCTTTTCGATGTTGTCGGCGCGCGGATAGGCGTGGTAGCCGCCCTTCTCCACCGCCGCGACCAGCGTCTCCACCGCCACATTGTCGTTGACGGCCAGATCCGCACGCTCCAGCGCCAGATTGACGTTCGCCGTATCGACGCCCTCAACGCGGCTCAGAAGCTTCTCCACGCGCGTCGCGCAGGCCGCACAGGTCATGCCCGTGATATCCAGTTGCACCGCATGGACCGGATCCGGAGAGGAAACGGATCGAGCGGCGTCGCCTGACGATTTTTTCAAGGCCGGGGTGCTCATGGTGATGCGTCCGATTTTTCAGCCGGATGTGGCTTCCCTTCGGAGATAGGGCTTCCAGTCGCTGGAAGGTCAAGCCTTAAAGGAATACAATCTTAGAGCGTATTATTTCTTCCCGCACTCGTAAATTGCCGTTAGGTCAAATCCGGTGTTATGCTGAAATTTCGTCGGGAAACGCTCGGCGCCGCTCTTGTCCACAGTGGAAGGCCGATCGGATCAGCGTTGAGATGGAATTCGGCTCTCGGGAGAAGCTGTCCGACGGTTTCCGGCGGACATTTCTATGCCAAACCATTGGAATAGAACTTTTTATGCAATCTATTGCAGCAAGGAGGAGGCCCCCTCCTCCTTGTTTTATGTGGCAAGGCTGCGACCGCACCCGGCACATTCGCAAGTCATACGCTCAGCTCCGGCGACCCGCCGTCACGACGGCGCGCGCAGGCTCGGATCCGCCCGCAAGGCCGAAGCACACGCAAGATTGAACACGAACAGACTGGATGAGGGGCACCAGAAATAGCCGCAGGATCAGATCGCAGAGGCGCTCATGGCGACCGGGGAGCGGCTGGACGGCTTGAATCGGTCCGCGCTTCGCAAGCGATTTTCTGGGTAAGGCCCCACGGCCCGCCGGAAGCGGGCCGCAGGAGAATTCGGGATGCGGGAAACCGCGCCGATATCAGGCCGCGGATTTTTTCGCGCGCGAGGCCTTCTTGCGATCGTTGGGATCGAGGATCGCCTTGCGAAGGCGGATGGTCTTCGGCGTCACTTCCACCAGCTCGTCGTCGGCAATATAGGAAAGCGCCGCTTCCAGAGACAGCCGGATCGGAGTGGTCAGCTTCACCGCTTCGTCCTTGCCGGACGCGCGCACGTTGGTCAGCTGCTTGCCCCGGATCGCGTTGACCTCGAGATCGTTGCCGCGGGTGTGCTCGCCGATGATCATGCCTTCATAGACCTTCACACCCGGATCGATCATCATCGGACCGCGATCTTCAAGGTTGAACAGCGCATAAGGAGCCGCTTCACCGCTGGAGTTCGAAATGAGAACGCCGGTATTGCGCGACGGGATTTCACCCTTGTAAGGCGCATAGCCGTGGAACAGGCGGTTGAAGATCGCCGTGCCGCGGGTATCTGACAGCAGTTCCGACTGGTAGCCGATGAGACCGCGCGTCGGCGCATGGAACACCAGGCGCGAACGGTCGCCGCCTGAGGGGCGCATTTCGATCAGGTCGGCCTTGCGCTCGGAAAGCTTCTGCACCACGGCGCCGGAGAACTCCTCGTCGACGTCGATGATGACCTCTTCGATCGGCTCCAGCATCTTGCCCGCTTCATCTTCCTGGAAGACGACGCGCGGACGGCCGACACAAAGCTCGAAGCCCTCGCGACGCATGTTCTCGATCAGGATG
This sequence comes from Breoghania sp., assembly GCA_963678585.2. GTDB lineage: Bacteria > Pseudomonadota > Alphaproteobacteria > Rhizobiales > Stappiaceae > Breoghania. The sequence goes on along the minus strand of CAXXGA010000003.1, from coordinate 373,540 downwards.
GCGAGCTGCAGTTCACCACGGCCTGAAACGATGAATGCGTCCGCTTCGGCGCTATCCTCGACCTTGAGGGCAACGTTGCCCTCCGCCTCGGACGCCAGACGTTCGCGAATGACGCGGCTCTGCACCTTGTCGCCCTCGGTACCGGCGAGCGGACCGTTGTTGACGCGGAAGGTCATCGACAGGGTCGGCGGATCGATCGGCTGGGCGTGCAGCGGCTCGGCGACATCCGGCGACGCGATGGTGTCGGCAACCGTTGCGGTCTGCAGACCGGCGATGGAAACGATATCGCCCGCCTGGGCGTTCTCCACCGGCTCACGCTCCAGACCGCGGAAGGCCAGAACCTTGGAGATACGGCCGGTCTCGACAACCTTGCCATCCATAGACAGCGCCTTGACCGCCATGTTCGGCGTGGCGGTGCCGGAAACGATGCGGCCCGTCAGGATACGGCCGAGGAACGGATTGGACTGGATCGTCGTCGCCAGCATGCGGAAGGAACCTTCCTCAGCCTTCGGCGGAGAAACGCGGTCCAGAACCATTTCGAACAGCGGCGCCATGGAGGGTTCGGCCGGGGCTTCCGGGTTCAGCGACATCCAGCCCTGCTTGGCGGAGCCGTAGAGCACGGGGAAATCGAGCTGCTCTTCGTTGGCGTCGAGCGCGGCGAACAGGTCGAACACCTCGTCCAGCACCTCGTCGGCGCGCTGGTCGGGCTTGTCGATCTTGTTGATGGCCACAATCGGCTTCAGGCCCAGCTTCAGCGCCTTGGAAAGCACGAACTTGGTCTGCGGCATCGGCCCTTCGGAAGCGTCCACCAGAATGATCGCGCCGTCGACCATGTGGAGAATACGCTCCACCTCTCCGCCGAAATCGGCGTGACCCGGCGTGTCGACGATGTTGATGCGGGTGTCGTTCCACACCAGCGACGTCACCTTCGCAAGGATGGTGATGCCGCGCTCACGCTCAAGATCGTTGGAATCCATCATCCGCTCTTCCGTCCGCTGGTTTTCGCGGAAGGCGCCGGATTGCTTGAGCAGAACGTCGATCAGCGTGGTCTTGCCATGGTCGACGTGCGCGATGATGGCGATGTTGCGCAGTTTCATGTACCCATCCAAAAAAGCACCGCGAGCCCATCGGACCCGCGGTTCGTTGCGCGCTGAAAGCGGCAGGCCCGTCCGGGCCGTTGTTGCGATTGGCCGGGTATATAAGGCAATTGGCCGGTTTGTGCAACGCACCGCGCGCATATCAGTGCGCAGCTTGACCGAAGAGTGCCGCATCGATAGGTAATAAGGTCCTCATACTATATGAGCGCCATATGACCTCTTGCACGAAAGCCATATGACCCCAGAGGCCCCCGACCGGACCATCACCTTTCTCCTCAGCGACATTGCGCGGCTCGTTCGCCAGCATTTTGCGGAAGGTTTGAACGACGCCGGCCTGGGCCTGACCCTCGGCGAGGCGCGCACCCTTGCGTTTGTGCGCCGGTTGCCCGGACGCCGCCAGAGCGTGATCGCGGAATACCTCGGCGTCGAGCCTATGACGCTGGTCGGTTTTCTCGACAAGCTGGAAAAGGCGGGGCTGGTCGTGCGCGAGACAGATCCCGACGATCGCCGCGCCAAGCGCATCACCGCAACGCCCGCCGCCGCGCCCGCAATCGCCAGGCTCGACGCCTTGGTCGCGCAGATCCGGGAAACCGCGGTTTCAGGGCTTTCGGAAAGCGAAATCGAGCAGGCGGTCCGGCTTTTGGAAACCCTGCAGGAAAATCTGAGCGGCGGCGCGGATAGAGCGCCCGATGCCGAGGAAGGCGACGCATGACGCAGACGTCCGTCCCGGGCACGCTCATGAGCGAGCGCCGAACCGCGGCGCTGGGCGGCGCTCTCGTCGCCATCGGGCCGATCTCCATGGCGCTCTACACGCCCGCGCTGCCGACACTGACCCACGTCTTTCACACCACCGAGGCGGTCATCAAACTGACCCTGACGGCCTATTTCGCGGGCTTTGCCTTCACCCAGCTCGTCTGCGGGCCGCTGACCGACGCCTATGGACGCCGCCCGGTAACGCTCTGGTTTCTCGCTCTTTATCTGGCAGCAACCGTACTGGCCACATGGGCTCCGACCATCGAGTGGCTGGTCATAGCCCGCCTGTTTCAGGGCGTCGGTGCAGCGGTGGGGATTTCCGTGTCGCGCGCCATCGTGCGCGATCAATATGCCGGTCAGGCGTCTTCGCGCATCCTCAACACCGTCAGCATGATGCTGGCGATCGGCCCGGCCGTCTCTCCCACCATCGGCGGCATCACGCTCGCCCTTCTTGGCTGGCGGGAAATCTTCTATTTCATGGTGCTTTACGGTCTGGCTCTGGGGGCCGCCGTACTGTTCCTGCTGCCGGAAACCAACCTCTACCGCGACCCGGCGCGCGCTCGTCCGAAGCCCCTGATCGGAGCCTATGCGGCCCTGCTTGCCGCGCCCGGCTTCATGCGACCGGCGCTCTTTCTCGGCTTTTCGCTCGGCTCCATCTACACCATGGCGACGCTCATTCCCTTCGTGATGATTGACCATGTGGGGCTGACGCCGACGCAATTCGGCCTCGGCATGATGCTGCAATCCGGCTGCTTCTTCTCCGGCACGATCCTGACCGCCCGCCTCCTGCACCACTTTCCGGCAGAACGGCTCGTGCCATGGTCGATCGCCGGCATCATCGTCGGCATGACCCTTCTTGCGATCATGCTGCACATGCCCACCCTGCACTATCTGACAGTCATGGCGCCGATCGGTATCTTCACCTTCTCCATCGCCATGGGCGTGCCGTCGGCCACCACCGCGGCCATGGCCTCCTTCCCGCGCATAGCAGGCTCCGCCGCAGCGCTGATGGGGTTCATCCAGTTCGGCAGCGGTTTTCTCGGGTCCATCGTCGGCGCGTCCTTCGGCGATCCCGTGCTCGCCATGAGCATCGTCGCCCCGGCCATGCCGATGCTCGGCATCCTCGCCTATCTCGTCCTGGGCTTCGTGATCCGGCGCAAGACGCCTTCCGGTCTGTAAACCATCCCTGCGACGGACTGCACCACGGGCCGCAGACTTGCAATTTTCCCGTTTCCTTCCGGCCCGGAACCCGCAATGATTGGTATCCGACCGCCCGTCCAGTCATACGGCACGCGTCACGCCGCGGCCCACCCCGCGAACGGGCATTCTCTCGAAGGAACGGACCGCTCTCCCATGACCCGTCACCACGTCACATCCAACTCCACCTTCGAACGCCGGTTCGGCTACGCGCGCGCAGTGGTGGACAAGGACTGGATCTTCGTCTCCGGTACGACCGGCTACGACTACGAGAGAAGCATCCTGCCCGCCACGGTGGAGACGCAGACACGCAAGGCGTTGGCCAACATCGCCCGCACGCTTGCGGAAGTGCGCGCCTCCCTCGCCGACGTCGTGCGCGTGCGCTACTACGTCAGCGACCGGGCCCATGTGCGCCGCATCGCCCCGATCCTCGCCGACACCTTTGGAGAAATCCGGCCCGCGGCCACCATGGTCCTGTGCGAAATGATCGAACCGGAAATGCTGATCGAGATCGAGGTGACCGCCATTCGCCGGACCCCTGAAGACCCCGACTAGGCGCTTCGCCGCCCCCTCCGACCGCTATTCGCGGCGCAGGAGCCGTTCCAGATAATCCAGTTCAAGCTGGGGGCGGCCGGGATCGGAGAAGCGGCGGCGAAGTTCTTCCAGAATGCGCCGGGCACGCTGGATGTCGATGTCGTCGGGCACCTGCACACGGTTTCCGTAGTCGGGACCGTCGGTGCGGCGCGGACGCCCCAGCGGGTCTTCGCCGTTGCGCATGTTCGGTCGGGCCATGCCACCGGGACCGCCGGGCCCCATCATCTGCTCGCCAAGCTGTTGCGCGCCGCGCCTCAACGCTTCCAGCGCATTGCCCTGCTCGCCGACCGCACTGCCCGTATCGCCTTCACCGAGCGCCTTGCCAGCCCGGCCCATGCTGCGGCCCGCTTCGCCCAGTTCGCCCGGCTGCTTCATGCCGTTTTCAGCCATCTGATCCATCAGCTCCTGCAGCCGCTTTTCCAGATCGGCCTGCCCCTCGCGAAGCTGCTTGAGCGCCTCTGCGAGCTGCTCCTCCGTCATCCGCTCGCCGCTGCGGCCCTGTTCGCCCTGCTGGCCGCGCCTTTCCTGCCCCTGCCGGTGCGTCTGGTCCATCAGCTCCTGCTGGCGCTGGATCATGTCCGCCAGCTCATTGAGCATCTTCATCATTTCCTGGCTTTGCTGGCCCTGGGGCATCTGCTGCATGCGTCCGGTCTGGAGATTTTCCAGCATCCGCTGCATCTGGGCCAGCAGGTCGCGCGCGGCATCCTTGGCTCCGCTTTTCGCCAGTTCCTCGATCTGACGCAGCATCTCCTCCAGATCCTGACTGCGCAGCATCTGGGAATTGGGGTCCATGGGCTGCATTGCCTGCGGATTCTTCTTCATCTGCTCCGCCAGCGCCTGCATGTAGCGCTGCAAGGCCTCGCGAAGCTCCTGCGTCAACTTGGCGATCTCGTCGTCGGAAGCCCCGCGCTCCAGAGCCTCGCGCAGCTTGTTCTGCGCATTGCGCAAGTCGCGCTCGGCAGCCGACAGATCCCCGTCCTCGATCGTTCCGGCAAGCTCCCACATCAGATCCGCGATGGCGCGCAGGGAATCGTCGTCCGCAGCCTCAAGCAGCCGGGAATAGACGAATTTCATGCCGAGAAACGTCTTGGGATTCCTCATGAAGGTGTCGGGAGCCAGCATGAGCATGTCCATCGCATCCGCGACCTGCGGCTGCAGATTGGCATCCAGCCCCATATTGCGCCGCTGTTCCACGACCGCGCGCGCCAGAGGTTTGGAAAAAGGCCGCTCCGGCAACGTGATGATCTTGGTCTCGCTTCGGCCTTCCTGTCCGGCCTGATCGGTTGCGACCAGCGTCAGCTCCACTTTCGAACCCGCCCAGGGGTGCGCCGTGAGATCCTTGAAGGTCTCCCCCTTGCCATCGCGCGCCCGGCGGCTGGGCAGGGAGAGCGGAAAGCCCGGCGCTTCGTAAAGCGGATGCGGGTCCGCGCCGGAGCCCGCAACCGTGGCCGCATTCTCCACCGGCTTGATTTCGGCCCGAGCCGCCATCACGCCGAAATCGTCGGAAACCTCGTAATTGAGCTTCAGCGTGCCGCTCAGTTGCGGCTCCGGCTCGCTCAGGAAACGGATAACCGGGCTTTCATCCGGCTCCACCGCGAAACGCCAGCTTTCCACGAGCGCACCGCCACGGCGCGCTTCGACCGTGCCATTGCCGTCCAGCGTCACGCGATGTTCCAGCGGCGCGTCGGAAGCTGCGTTGAAATTTCGCGAGCTTTCCGGCGAGATTTCCTCCCGCCCCTCGCCAATTGCCGCGATGACGGAAAGATCCCGGCTTTCGCCCTGCGCACGCACGACCACCACACTGCCTTCCGGCACGGTCACCACCGCACCCGGATCGCGCTTCGGCCCGACCTCGCCGGTCAGGAAAATCGGCGGACGACGCGTGTAGGCGGGCGGCGTCACCCAGGCATCGATGCGCCCGAAAGCGGCCGGTGCCTCGTCTGCTCCCACAAAGGCGGAAATCGTGCGCTCACCGCGATCCCCCATCGAGGCTCCGAAGCCCACCACGAGCAGCATCGCCACAACCACGCGAAGGCCCCACGGATCGGTTCGAAACGCCTGCGGATGCGGCCATCCTGCGCGAAGGGAAGCCATCGCCTTGAAGGCGCGCGCGCGGTGTGCCTCCCAAAGGGCCCGCGCGGCCGGATCCTGCGTGCCCGTGGCGAGATTGTCTTCGATTGCGATGAGCGGATGGTGCCGGTAGTGGCCTGTGGTCTCGATCCGGGCAAGACCCTGAGCCCGGCTCGGCCAACGCAAGCCGAGCGCCGGGAAGCCGACCCAGCCGAGCGCTCCGACGAACCCCAGAACGCCAAGCCAGCGCAAGACACCCGGCAGGACCCACCAGACCCCCATCCACGACAGGGCGAGAAACACCCCGACCACCATGAGGACACGGTAGGCAATCGGCCACAGTCGCTCCCAGAAGAGGGCTGCCCTGGCGAGCGCCAGCGAACGGTTCAGCTTGCGTTCGAACGCCGCCCCCCAAGAGGGAGCCTGATCGGTCCGTGCCTGATCATTGCCGAAAGGATCGCGTTGCTTAGCCAAATTGCAGCTCCCCGATTGCCGACACCCCCCGGAAACGACGGGACAGGCCAATCGCACGCAATGCGCGCAGGCCGACCCTGCTCTTTTACCCTACAGGGTGTGGCGGGGAATGCCATTCGGCAAGCTAATTATGGCCGCTACGTGATCGCCGCGGCTCACAATCTGTTCAAATGGCCGGAACGCCGCCCGGAGGCCGAAACCTCCCGGCGTGTTCAGGCTCAGTCCTTCAGCCAGTCCGGCACGCGGTCGAGCGAGATCAGGTCTTCGTAGGAAGGCCGGGGCCGGATAACGGCGAACCGGTCGCCATTGACCATCACTTCCGGCACGAGACGGCGCGAGTTGTAGGTGCTCGACTGCACCGCACCGTAAGCGCCTGCCGAATAGACCGCGATCAGATCGCCGGCGACCAGCTCCGGCAGATCGCGCTCGTGGCCGAGATAGTCGCCGGTCTCGCAGACGGGCCCGACGATATCGGCCACCATGCGCGGAGCATCGGGTGCGGGCTCCTTGACCGGCCCGATCTCGTGCCAGGCCTCATAGAGCGTCGGACGCACCAGGTCGTTCATCGCGGCATCGGCAATGACGAAGGTCTTGCCCGCCCCGTGCTTCATGTAAACGACCTCGGACACGAGAATGCCCGCATTGCCCGCGATCAGGCGACCCGGCTCGCAGATGATGCGGCAGCCCAGCCGCTCCACATGCTTCTTCACCAGCGCCGCATAGGCTTCCGGATGCGGGGGCGGTTCGTTGTTGTTGCGATAGGGAATGCCGAGACCGCCGCCCAGATCGATATGCTCGATCTCGTGGCCGTCGCTGCGCAGCGCCTCGATCAGTTCGCCAAGCCGCGCAAATGCCGCATCGAAAGGCTCAAGCTCGGTGATCTGCGACCCGATATGCATGTCGATGCCGGTCACCTCGAGCCCCGGCAGCGCCGCTGCCTGACCGTAGACCTCGCGCGCGCGCTTCCACGGAATGCCGAACTTGTTTTCCGACTTGCCCGTGGAAATCTTGGCATGGGTGCGCGCATCCACGTCCGGATTGATCCGCAGCGAAATCCGCGCCGTGCGCCCCTTGCTGCTGGCGACCCGGGAAAGCGCTTCCAGCTCCGGCTCCGATTCCACGTTGAAGCACAGGATGTCCTGATCGAGCGCGAAGGCGAGTTCCTCCGCCGTCTTGCCGACGCCGGAGAACATGATCCGCTCACCGGGAACGCCCGCGGCAAGGGCGCGGCGCAATTCGCCTTCCGAGACCACGTCCATGCCAGCACCGAGACGGGCGAGCGTCGTCAGGACGGCCTGGTTGGAATTGGCTTTCACCGCGTAACAGATGAACGAGTCGATCCCCTCGAACGCGGCGGAAAAGACCTTGTAGTGACGTTCCAGCGTCGCGGTTGAATAGCAGTAAAACGGCGTGCCGACCTCGCGCGCGATATCGGCCACACTCACGTCTTCGGCGTGCAGGACGCCGTCACGATAGGAAAAATGATGCACGGGCTGAAGCTCCGGAAAAATCAGATAAGCGGATCGAGAATGAACGGCCTGTCGGGCGTCTTGCTCGCGGACGGTCTCTCAGCGGAGGGACCGGGAACAATGACGCTCATGCCGGTTGCCTCCGGTTTTCGCTCTGCCGAGGGTGCCTCAAGCGGTCCACGTCGCCCGCAACCGCTGACGGTGAGGGCGACGACGGCGGCAACAAGAACGGCCAGACGGGCGGAACGGACGGCGCTCACGGATTTCTCCAGATTCTGATCCGGACAACATGGCTTGAGGGACAATGCCCCCTGGAAGCCGGTCAGGTTGCCCGCATTGCGAGATGTCGTGCTTGCGCGAATTGCGCACGCTCATTCGTGTCGCACGGCGGCGCGTTCGCTTCAAGCCGTTGTTTGCGCCAAAACGAACCTGTGCGCCGCCGTATTCTGCCGCCGGTAGGCTGCTCAGCCCTTCGCGGCGTCCTTTTCGAGCTGCTTGATCCAGCGCCGGGCCTGCTTGCGCACATTGACCGGCGAGGTGCCGCCGTAGCTGGTGCGGCTGCGGATCGACTTGTCGACCGACAACACCGAATAGACATCCTCGGTGATCCCGGCTTCCACGCCCTGCATCTCGGCAAGCGAAACCTTGTGCAGTTCGATGCCCTGCGCAGACGCGATCCCGACAATGGAACCGGTAATGTGATGGGCCCGGCGGAAGGGAACGCCCAGCACGCGCACCAGCCAGTCGGCCAGATCCGTTGCGGTGGAATAGCCAGAACCCGCCGCCTTTTTCAGGCGCCGCACATCGGGCTCCATGTCGGACACCATGCCCGTCATCGCCGCAATGGCCAGCGACAGGTTGGACAGCGCGTCGAAGGCCTGTTCCTTGTCTTCCTGCATGTCCTTGGAATAGGCGAGCGGCAGGCCCTTCATCACGGTCAGCAGGCCGACCAGAGCCCCGGTGATGCGGCCCGTCTTGGCGCGCACCAGTTCGGCCGCGTCCGGGTTGCGCTTCTGCGGCATGATCGAGGAGCCGGTGGTGAACTTGTCGGAAAGCTTCACGAAGCCGAACTGCGCCGAACACCACACCACGATCTCTTCCGCCAGCCGCGACAGGTGCATCGCGGCAATCGCGGAGGCCGCCAGAGCTTCGAGCACGAAATCGCGATCCGCCACCGCATCGAGCGAATTGGCGGTCGGACGATCGAAGCCGAGGGCTGCCGCCGTGGCGTGACGGTCGATCGGGAAAGAGGTACCTGCGAGAGCCGCGGACCCCAGCGGGCATTCGTTCATGCGCTTGCGGGCGTCACTGAACCGGCCGCGATCGCGCGAGAGCATCTCCACATAGGCCAGCATGTGATGGCCGAACGTGACCGGCTGGGCCGACTGGAGATGCGTGAAGCCCGGCATGACCGCGCCGGCGTGGATCTCCGCCTTTGCCGCCAGCGCACGCTGCAGATCGGCAAGCTGATGGTCGAGCGTGTCCATCGTATCGCGCACCCAGAGGCGGAAATCGGTCGCCACCTGATCGTTTCGCGAACGTGCGGTGTGAAGCCTGCCCGCTGCATCGCCGATCAGATCGGCCAGCCGCGCCTCGACATTCATATGAATGTCTTCCAGGGCACGTGAGAATGTGAACGTGCCTGCCTCAATTTCTGACAAGATCGTGTCTAGACCGTTGGAGATCGCCTCGGCATCTTCTGCCGCGACGATACCCTGAGCCGCCAGCATGCCGACATGGGCCTTGGACCCGGCGATGTCCTGCTGATAGAGCTTGCGGTCATAGCCGATGGAAGCGTTAATTTCTTCCATGATTGCGTCCGGGCCTTCGGCAAACCGGCCGCCCCACATGCGATTGCTCATCCTCAAGCCCCTGTAAGCAAGGTTGCCCAAAACAATGACCGAACCCGCCAAAGAAACTCCGAGACGTGGCAACGGCCGAAAGCTGATCGCACTCGCCGCATTGGCCGGCGCTGCAATCGGTGTGGCTGCGATATACGGGATCGGAATGCCTGATGGCAACTCGGGCAATGGCAAGTCGTGTGCCGTATCCCTGAAAAGCGCGCAAGCGGCCAAACCGCTCGCCACCGGGGAAGTGGCCGCGTTCCTGCCCACGACCAAGCCACTCGATGCCTCTGAACTCGTTTTCAATGATGCAGACGGGACGGAGATGACGCTGAACGATTTCGCCGGAAAGACTGTTCTTTTGAACCTCTGGGCAACCTGGTGCGCCCCCTGCCGCAAGGAAATGCCGGCTCTGGACAGGCTGCAGGGCCTCATGGGCGGTGACGATTTCGAGGTGGCGGCGGTGAACGTGGACGTGCGCCCCGGCGATCGACCGAAGAAATTTCTCGACGAGATCGGGGTAAAGAACCTTACCCGCTACACAGACGACAAGTTGGGTCTCTTTGTCGCCCTGCGTTCCCTTGGCCGCGCAACGGGCCTGCCCGCCACGATGCTGGTCGGACCTGACGGCTGCGAGATCGGCGCCATGTATGGCCCGGCGGAATGGGATTCGGCCGATGCGCAGGCCATGCTGAAAGCGGCTATCAAGGCGCAGAACTGACCGCGGCCCGCATGATCCGCGGGCCCGAACGAAAATGTCGGCCCGCGGAATGCGCAGGGCCGACATGGTGTTTCGCGGCCGCGGGGAAGGCTGCGATGGTCAGGAAGTGAAAACGGCCAGCCTGAGGGCTACACCGAAATATCGAGCGAGTTGCCCACGCCACGCTCACGGGCGGGCGAACGATCCTCCGTTCCGCTTTCGGAACTTTCCGACGACGCCTGTACAGGCGGATTGGCAGTCGTGTTGTCGTTCCCGCTGGCGGCCTGAACATTACCCGCCTGCGATCCGGACTGGAGTTCCTGGCTGGACTGGCTGCCCTGCCGTTCGATCTTCGTGTCGAAATCGAACTGCGACTGTTGGGCGGGCCCGGCTCCGGTGATCTGCATAAGAGAACACTCCTTGTTTCAGGACGTGACCGCAGGGTCGCTCTGTCTCGTTAATACCCGGTAACGAATCTCAACCAAGTCTTAAGATGGTCAACCGTGCCTTGAACGGACGGCTAAATATTGACGAAAATCGCTTAACAACCGGCTCGCAGCCATGGAGCACCGCCCCGAAACCGGCGCTCAGGCGCTGATGTCGACCGCCGCCCCCATCCCTGCAGGCGCGGCCGCCTTGGCAGATTGGGCGGCTTCTTCGAGCATTGCGGCCATGGCCTGCGCCTGTGCAGCGCCCTGTTTCATGAAGGCGGCGACCATGGTGGACACGGCCTGAGAGCGGTCGGCGACGACGGCGGCGGTGGCAGTTGCGGTCATGGGGCTACTCCTTCGCGGGAAACCTTGCGTGGCGGACGTTAAGATTTCGCCAAGATGCAAGGCTCAATTTCCGCGCTACGCAGCATCCCGGAAGTTTGGGGCTGAAGTCCGGACCGGTCTCCGATCAATCGAGATCGGGTTCTGCAAGACCGCGCCGACGGCAGGCCGCGCGAACCGCATTGGCCAGCAGACAGGCAATCGTCATCGGTCCGACGCCGCCGGGGACCGGCGTGATCTGCCCCGCTATCCCGGATGCGGCCTCGAAATCGACGTCCCCGACGAGCCGCGTCTTGCCTTCGCCGCGCTCCGGCGCATCGATCCGGTTGATGCCCACATCGATGACGCAGGCTCCCGGCTTGATCCAGTCGCCCCTGATCATCTTCGGGCGACCGACCGCAGCCACCAGAATATCCGCCTTCCGGCACGCGGCCTCCAGATCGCGGGTGCGCGAATGGGCCATCGTGACCGTGCAGTTCTCGTTTTGAAGCAACAACGCCACGGGCTTGCCCACAAGGATGGAGCGCCCCACCACCAGCGCATCGAGGCCGGAAAGGTCGCCCCCGGTCTTTTCCGCCAGCGCTTCCTTGGCAAGGATCACGCACCCCTGCGGCGTGCAGGGAACGAGCCCCGGCTTGCCGAGCACAATCAGCCCCGCATTGACCGGGTGCAGCCCGTCGACATCCTTTTCCGGATCGATGGCGAGCACGACCGCATCGGAATCGATGTGGGCGGGCAACGGCATCTGCACCAGAATGCCGTCCACACCGGGATCGGCGTTGAGCGTCTCCACAAGCGCGATCAGATCGGCCTGCGAGGTCTCTTCCGGCAGAATATGCTCGATGGAGCGCATGCCGCATTCGCGGGTCAGCCGGGCCTTGTTGGCGACATAGACTTTCGAGGCCGGGTCTTCCCCCACGAGCACGACCGCAAGACCGGGCTCCAGCCCTGCATCCTTCTTAAGCCGGTCTACCGCAACGGCAACCGTTTCACGCAGGGCGGCCGCACGGGCCTTGCCGTCGATAAGGGTGGCGCTCATGGGTGTGTCCTTGGAACGAAAATCCGGATGAGGGGCTGGTATCGGCTGCGTCTTATCAGCCCAGACGCGGCAATGCGAGCGCTTCCAGCACCTGAATCAGATCCTTTTCGTCCCCTCGCAGGAAAACGGTCTTCAGCCGGGCCGTATGACCGGCCTCGATGGAAACGTCGCGGGAGGGGACTTTCAACGTCTTGGAGAGAAGTTTTTCGAGCGCCTTGTTGGCGGCTCCCTTGTCGGGAACCGCCCGAACGCGGGCCACAAGCACGACCCGGCCGTCGGAAAGAACATTCAGTCCGTCGAGCTGATCGCGCGACGCCTTGGGCGTCAGACGCAGGGCAATCCGCACGCCGCCGTCGGCTGCGCGCCAGGGAACATCCTGCGTCACGCCAAGGTCACCTCACACATCCCGACCGCCTAGTAGTAGCAGCCGCTGAGATTGGTGATGAGGTTCTGAACCAGCATGAGAAGCAGGATCACCACGATAGGCGACAGATCCAGCCCACCCATGGCGGGCAGGAAATTGCGGATCGGACGGTAGAGCGGCTCGGTCAGCGAATAGAGAACCTGACCGATCATGCCCACGACCTGATTGCGCGGGTTGACGACATTGAACGCATAGAGCCACGAGAAGATCGCGGATGCGATGATGACGTAGAAATAGAGCCGCAGCGCGACCAGAATAACGGGGACGATGGAGCAGACGACGGCCATCTCGGTCGATCTTTCCGTGGTTCGGGGTCTCAATAGGTTCCGGCGTTTTCAGGTGAGCACATGTAGCGACAGGCTGGCGGCATGGCAAGATGAACCGTCGCCGCGCTCGCTATCGCAGGCGCGTGCAACCCCGGCGTGTCAGCTCACGCCTTAATAAAGGCCCGATGACAAACCGCCGAAAGCCCCGTCGCAAGCGCCGTCTTGCTGACCTCATATCGGCCTCACCTTCATGCCCGTCTGATATCGCCTCGCCCACACCGGAGCGCCCCACCGCCGCTGCATTCGGCCCGGGTCTGTCCCTCGAACGTTTTGGCGCGCCGATTCGCGTAGCCGATGCGCGTTGCCAATGCGCGTTGCCAATGCGCATTGAACAAAGCGCAGCGGGTCTTGGGCGCGAGACGTCGCGTCCCGACAGCCTGTGTTTGCCGCGTTTCAAACAACGAAGCTGCGGTTCATATGCACAGGATGTCGATTTGGTCTGAATTCGTCACATGATCACCTTGACAGCCCCCGCCGCTGGCGACTAAATGCGCCTCACTCAAAGGTTGGGGCCGTAGCTCAGTTGGGAGAGCGCGTCGTTCGCAATGACGAGGTCAGGGGTTCGATTCCCCTCGGCTCCACCATTTCCCTCCTATATCGTTGATGTCTAACGAAAACCCTTGATTTCAAGGGGCTTTTCTTGATGCCCGCGGCCCACTTGGGCCGGGCTTGGACACCTGCTGTCCCTGACGTTGCTCTGAATTTTTATCCCGCTTGACGGAGACTCTGACCGATGCACGCGCAGCGCGGGCGTTGAGAGAGGATGGGCTCAAATGGCCAGACATGGACGCTGCGGTTATCGCAGATTCGTCTCTCGACTGGTTGGTGTCCGCAAGGCAAGGCAGCCATTTTTGCGCACAGGCAACACGAGAAGCGCTCCCGCAGCGTACAGCCGGCGCACATAATCGGAATTATCGCTGGTCAGCACCGCCACGTTTCCATTCCAGCTCAGGATGCGGACATCATCAGGCAGACCCGCCGGGTAATCCCCCGGTGGATACACAACCAGCGCGGCCGGGGCCTGGCCGGTTGCGGCGAACAGGATGGCAATCATCGTGTTGAGGCCGACGAGCAAGGAGGCAACGACGACTGTCTTTTTGGCCAGGCTCAGCAGACCGGCGCGCATCGCGGGCCTCAATAATCGAAGATGTGCTCAATGCCCGGATCGGCGACCGGCCATTGACGCAGGATATCGCCCAAGTCCTTGACCTTCACGGACACTAGGACCCGCTCAGTCTCAAAGCCAGTCCGCTCAAGGCGGGATATTACCTCACCGCTGCGGAGAAGCTCAGGGTCCTGCCCTGACGCGACTGTGACCGAGAGCATGATGTCATCATTTCCGGCGATTTCCTCGATAGTCCCCCCGGCCTTCGCGAGCTGCACCAGTATCCGGGTGAAACGGGCATAGCGCGGCGTCTCGACGAGAACGCCATCGTCATTGCTGGAAACGATCCTCACATCGTCGATCTGCATGAGCGCATCCGGTGTCAGCCCCGAGACAATCGAGAAGATCGTTGTCTTTGCTTGTCCGGTCGCCTCCACCGCTCCCGCGATTGCGCTCGCATAGGCAATTTTCGCTTTCCACTCCGCGCCAAGTGCCAAGCGCCGTTCCCACCCGCGAACGGTGTCGTCGACGGGAGCCGCCCATAACGCCTCCAAGGATTGCCGGAATGGATATTTGTACCAAGGGGTCTGTCGCAAGAAGGCGGCATAATCGATGGCCATGTCACGCGCGACGATATCTTGCGGCGACTTTTGCGGCCCACGCCACCAGGCCGCCAAGCGACCCAATGTTTCCTCATAGGCCGCCTTCAAGCCCATCTCGAGTGTAAAGCTCACCCCGATAGTCGCAATCGTCAGCCGCGTACTCGTATCGGCTCCACCATGTTCGTCAGCGATTGCCGTTAGCGCGCAGCTTGCCTGCCAAAAGCCCCAGACGCTGCGCAGATAGTCGAACCGATGCTCATCGCCCGTCTTCAGTTTTTCTGCGAGCCCGTCATAGGCATAAACAATGTGCCACTCGGGATAGGTGAGATAGGTGTTGGCCTCGGCTCTCTGCTTTTGAGTATCCTTGATCGACGGCGCGAAGGTCTGGTCTTGCAGATCGCCGTGGCATAAGGCCTTGACGTAGAGCGCCGGACTGACCAGGAGCGCCAGGATCAAGAGCGCACCGCCCCCGACGTATGCCAGAGCTTTCAAGACCCTGCGCATCAACGCGCCTCTTTCGCGAAGAGGAAACTGGAGGCGACAGCCACGCCACCGAGCAGAAGGTGCGGCAGGTTCGCCAGAATCTTGAAGCCAAGGGGAAGGTCCACAATCCCGTAGTTCAGGATGCCGAGATCCAGATAGCCCGATCCCGCGATCAGTCCGAGCAATCCATCTCCGAAATAAAGAATGCCAAAATAGAACAGGAATATGCGCGAGGCGCGCGCCGAAATCAGCGCGGCGATCGCCGCCCACAATGCGGAAGCCACATGCAGGCTGTCATCGTAGATATCGAGCGCAAATATGCCAAAAGCACGCCCCTCGGCATCTGTCAGGCCGGGGATGTAATTCAGCGCTGCAGCACCGAAAAGGATGAGCGCATAAACGCAGGCGATCAAACGAAGTCTGGACATTGTCCGCCCTCAAATTTTCGCTAGGAAATTTTGCCAGAGGCCATTCTGAAACAACAGGCCCGGATCGAAGGCCTTTTTCCGCGCAACGAATTCTGCAACGCGGGGATAGGCCCGCATCAGTTGGTCGAGCCGGGCATGGGGGCGATACGGCAGATAATAGCTTCCGCCGATTGCAATGACGCGTTCGATCAACGCCGCTGTCATGCGCGCCATGTCCGCTTCGCCACGCACCGTCTTTTCCTGCGAGAACAACATCACCGCGGCAATCCGGGCCTCGCTGGCGTAAGAAAGCACGCTTTCCCGATCCGCTTTCACATAGCGCAGCGTGATGTTCAGCAACTCCTGGTAGGAGGCAGGGATGACATCCTTGCAGGCCTCGACGAACTCGGCGAAGCGGGCGGGCGAGACAAAGTACTCGTGAAGGATATCGGTTCTCGACGGATCGCGATCATCAAGAGTGATCACCGGCTCGTTCATCAGGCTGTTGCGTGTCGCGCTCGCCGCGAATGACGGATTGAGCGCGGCCTCGGTCCACCAGCGAAAGTGCTTGACCTGATCGGAGCCGAGTTGAGCGCGAAAAATGTCACGGGCAACGTGGCTCACGAAGCCGGAGCCGGAAGCCGGCGGGATGTTCGATTGGTCCCGTGACGGCCGGTAGGTTATGAAAAGCGCATCGTCGAAGAAACGGTCCTTCGAGACATCCATGCGCCCATAAGCCATCTGAATGGTGGGATCGGCTGCAAGCGCCTCTGCAAAGCGGGTTCCAAGCTGGACGCCCGACAAACGCTCGAACGTCGGATCCAGAAGCGCATTGGGCACCATATCGAGTTCAAGTTCCGTTATGACGCCGAAAAGGCCATAGCCGCCCATCGCACTCTTGAAGACTTCGGTATTCTCGGCGCGCGAACAGGTCAGGAGCTCGCCGTCAGCGTTGAGCATCTTGATCGACCGTACCGTCGAACCGCATCCACCGAATGGAACAGGCCATCCATGAGCATTGACCGAAAAGGTGCTCGCAACTCCGAAATCATTGTTCGACTGCATCACCGCCGGGGAGAAGCCGATTTCGTCCAGCCTTGAAATCACGGTTGACCAACGAACACCCGCGGAAACGCGATAGGTCATCGCGGCGGGATCGGCCTCCAGCCATTCCTGATCGAATGTCAGCACGGACCCTTTTCTCACAAGGCTTTGCGCACCCATTGAATGGCGGGCAGCACTTGCCACAAGCGGCTGGCCGGAGGCTTTCGCAGCCTTGAGGGCCTGCCGGATATCTGCGATCAGCACTTCGTCAGACGACCGGTTGATAGCGATGTGTTCGCGAACCGGCGTCGGTGACAATTCGCTGGCATCATTCAGGAGGAGAGTGCCTTGAGCATTCGCCTCATCATCGGCGGCAGGGAAGCGGGGCCCAGGGTCGTCGGAGGAAAGCGGGATGAAGCGCCCGGCGATTGCGCCGGCCAAAGCAGCGCCCCCCGCGAGGACAAAACGTCGTTTAACGCCCGCCCCCCGATTTCCCGGCTTTGAAGTCACGCAGTTTGCCCTCCGCAAATTTCCTATTTAAAGACAGAACTCAATTCTTAATTAGATAAAGGCCAAGTTAACGATGGGCTCGCAATGAAAATGACCTCTAGCCTCTGGGTTTGGATCCGTTGAATACTTTTCACTTTCCTAGGGGTAAATGGGCCCCATTGTATAGATGCGATGGCCGCCTGCTTCAGCGCACTGGCAAAAATGAATGCGCCTATCGCGAGACCTCTTGATTTATCTTGAATATCGCCCCTGAGAGTTAAGGCAACTCGGCGATACGGAGCATCGTTCCAGCCCAAAAGACTTGAACTAAACCAACCCTACGCTACATGTAATTTCTATCTATCTGAAAAATACGGACTTAATTAGTATTACACCTTCCCCTGCCGGGCCCACCGAATGGATACCTGTTTGTCCCCTTCTGCGCCGGACGCGCAGTAAGATCGTTGTCCTGCGAGAGGTTCGTAACTGCGCGCCGGAGGTCCGGCATCACGTTCATAATCCGTCGATATAATCTAATATTTTTCTCTCCCCCGCCCCTCCCCTCGGCTCCACCATTTCCCTCCATTATTTCGCCGGCCTGCTCACCCGATTGACGTCGGGCGCGATTTTTGTTGCCGGGCGCATCCCGCACCTGTTGCGCTGCAATGCAGGCCCCCGTTTCGGCCTGAAACGACGCTGCGGCAGAACGCCCCACGACCCTCTTGCACGTTCAACCGGCCATGTCGCCGACAGCCGGGCCAGGCGAGAGCTACACCCTAACCGGCTTCTGCTCCAAGCTCCTCATTTCCCGTCACATTTTCACGGGCGGCACGCCATCGCCCGGGACGCTTGACGCAAACCGCCCCCCCTTCATGCCGGACCGACCTATGCCATTCCGGCAGATCAGCCATGCCGTAACGGCGACCCCACAACCTTGTTCGGAAAGCCGAAATCAACGAGATATGCACTGCAGCAAATCTGGTCGCCTTCCTCCTTCCCCGGCCAGTTTTCACGTTCACCGGTGAAAGTGTCAGGTCACGGCAATCACCGGGACATGCAATACGCGCGGCATTCGCGTTGTTCGGTGCAGGACGCCTCTCGGCATCGGCCCATTCAATTTTCGCGAGCCTGTCGCAGGGACTTCAACCACCTGAACCGGCACCTGAACCGGCTGTTCGCATGAGACAAGAGAAAGCCCGAAGGTCTTGCTGCATTGCGAACAGAAACAACCAAGGTTGGCTCGATGAGTGAATTTCCGAAAGGGCGCGCCCTTTTCGTTATGCCGACGTCCATCGGCGATCCCACCCCTGCAATCGCCCAGGCGATGGTCTATCTGTTCAACGAAGCAGGCAACACGGTCGGATATGTGAAGCCGGTCCGCGAGAGCGATGAAGTCAGCGAAGCCGACGTCGTGTCCGCGATCCCGCGCCGCCACGCCGAGCGCCTGATCCGCGAAGACCGCACCGCCGACCTGCTCGACCTTGTCGTCGCCACCGTCATCGAGACCCGTGGCGAGCGCAATATCATGGTTGTCGAGGGCGTGCCGCTTCTTCCCGGCCGCTCGCTGATCAGCGAAATGAACCAGGCGATGGCCGCCGGGCTCAGCGGCGATATCATGCCCTTCGTCTGCGGCGCCAGCGATAAGCCCGAAGACGTCATCGACCGTATCGACGACGCATTGCACGGCATCAAGCGGATGCGCGGCAAGACCCCCGTTCGCATCATTGTCGGCGCACCGGCGGATCCCGAGGCCGCCGAGGACCTGCGCCAGGCGCTCGACCGTGCGGCCCTGCCCTGCCCCTGCGAATTGCTGAGCATCGACGAAGACGTCGTGACCTCGCCCTTTGCCGACGCCACGGTGAAGAAACTGGCCGACGCCATGCGCGGCTGGTTCCCCGACCTTTTCCGCGCGCCCCATTTGCGCAGCGTGACGCCCCCGCTCTTCCGCTACCAGATGGTGGAAATGGCGCGCAAGGCGAACAAGCGCATCGTCCTGCCGGAAGGCGACGAACCCCGCACTCTGAAGGCTGCCGCCATCTGCGCGGAAAAGGGCATCGCCCATTGCGTTCTGCTGGGCAAGCCGGACGAGATCCGAACCGCTGCCGCCCAGAACGGCGTAACCCTTCCCCACTCCGTCGAGATCCTCGATCCCGACCTGCTGCGCCCGCAATATGTCGACCCCATGGTGGAACTTCGCAAGGCGAAGGGCCTGACCGCGGAGCAGGCGAACGAGGCGCTCGGCGACACGGTCATGCTGGGCACCATGATGCTGGCGCAGGGCGACGTTGACGGGCTCGTTTCCGGCGCGGTTCACACCACCGCAAACACGGTGCGCCCCGCCCTTCAGCTGATCAAGACGCGCCCCGATGCAAGTCTCGTCTCCAGCGTGTTCTTCATGCTGCTGCCGGAACAGGTCGTGATCTACGGCGACTGCGCCATCAACCCGGATCCGACCGCCGAGCAGCTTGCGGAAATCGCGATCCAGTCGGCCGACACCGCCGAGACCTTCGGCGTCGATCCGCGCGTCGCCATGATCTCCTATTCCACCGGCAATTCCGGTCAGGGCGCCGACGTGGACAAGGTCAAGGAAGCCACCGCCCGCGTTCGCGAGGCGCGGCCGGACCTGAAGATCGACGGCCCGATGCAGTATGACGCCGCAACCGTGGAGAGCGTCGCGCGCTCCAAGGCGCCTGACAGCGACGTCGCGGGCCGGGCGAATGTCTTCGTGTTCCCCGACCTCAATACCGGCAACACCACCTACAAGGCCGTGCAGCGCTCCGCAGACGTCGTCAGCGTCGGCCCGATGCTTCAGGGCCTGCGCAAGCCGGTCAACGACCTGTCGCGCGGCGCGCTGGTGGACGACATCGTCTACACCATCGCCCTGACCGCCATTCAGGCGACCGGCACCGACGCTGGCGCCGCCACGCTCCCCGTCGCAGCCGAATAGGACTGCGCACAATCCAGGTTGCCGCCCCGGCCCATTGAGGCCGGGGCGATCAACCGATCGGCTTTCTGCCGAGAACGCGAAGCGTCATGTTTCGCCCCAGGCGCAAGACCGGATAGAGAACGCGCGCCGTGGCGCGCCTGCCGAGCACGGCGCTCGTCATCCGGTTGGCCAGCCCCTCCCGATTCGACAATTCCGACAAGAGCTGCACGCAATCGGCGCCGAAATAGTCCTTCCCGCGAAAACGCGCCAGCATCCCCTCATCGAGATCGTAGCTGGCCGCCCGGATTTCACCCACCAGCGGATGATCGGAACGCGCATCGATCAGTTCCACCTTGCCGACGGCGGATCGAAGGTGTGTCATGGTCACATAGGCGCTGCAAAACGGGCATTGGCCGTCATAGAGGATCTGGATCCCGTCCATATCTCGTCATCCCCCTCAGGTTTCCGGAAAACAGGCCGCCTTGCGCAAACAGTTTAAACCTGCATATAATTTAAGATATACAACAATATTTTAGGCCTATACGACAATTACCGATATTGTCTTTGTTTTCACTCCGACGGAAACTTCCTTCCTGTATGACATATAATGGAAGGTTATTATGAAATATTATTTTTATATATTCGCTTGCACCTTATCTTTTGCTGCATCAGGGGCATATCTGACCACCGGTCCCGCCAGTGCCGAGGACCGTCCCGGCTACACTCCGATACCGGAGGAGTTCGGCTACTTCCGCAACAATGCAGACCTGCAAAAGGCTGTCGAGACAGGCGATATCCCCTATTCCCGGCGTCACGCCTGGTCGCTCTTCGCCGGTATGATGCAGCCGCTCGATGCGGGTGATCCGAATTCCTGGCCCATCTGGTTCAGCTGGCAGACGAGCGCGCAGGCTTTCGATGCACCGCAAGCCAAGTCCTCGCCGCCGATCCGCATCCGCCTGACGCCTTCGGTAGCCGGTCATATGCGCGCTAAGGAGGCGGGCGCGGATATCAAGGTCACGACCCCACAGCCGATATATCCCGTGCCGACACCCGTAATCAAAGCCTACCCGAACGCGATTTCCGGCACCGGCCCGAAAACCACGATCAAGGACGGCACGTTTTTCGTCTTCAACGGCGACATCATGGTTGCAACCGAGTCCCTCTCCAACGAGGGCTACAGCGCAATCCGCGAGGGAGAGCTTTATCTCAAAGCAACGCTCCAGAGAGCGCATGAACTCGGTCAGGACATCACCTTGCCGGCCCGCTACGTCTCGACCAAGCACATGTATTGGCCCGTCAAGGCGGAAGGACTGACGCCCCTTCCCTGGTGGAACGACAACTTCCCCGACAGCTTCAACGGCTATGTCGGCTACGAGACATGGAACAGCGTCGTCGCCATCGATCCCTCCGGCAAGCGCATCGGCGAGACCGCCCGCGTTACCTATCTCCACGGCATCCTGAACCATGACGGCATGGCGATGAAGCCGCGCACCGAGACGGCGAAAGTCGTCGGGCTGGAGAACTTCTATCATCACAAGGTGAGCGAGGCGGACTGGGCAATGTTCTCGCAGGCCGACAAGGCGATGCTGAACGCCGCCAGCTACTGGCTCTACAACGAACCCTTCAAGCCCGGCGACTTTCTGGTGAGCGTGGCGATGCACGTCCTGACCAAGGAAGTGCCCACATGGACATTGCAGAGCGTGTGGTGGTCCGACACCCCCGACAAGGGCCCCTATGCCGCCGACCGTCCGGCCGACATGAAAGCCGTCGGTCCCTGGAAGCATTATCTTCTGACCGAGGCCAATACCTACAAACCCGATGCGTCAGGCCAGCTCGCCAAGGCAGTGAACCCCTATATCGAGGGCGTCATCCACCCGATCCGCACCAACTGCCGAAACTGTCATGTCCGCGCCGGTTATCCCTTCGGCGGAAAGGACAAACCGGCCGAAGGAACGACCGGCTACTCCAATCCCAATTGCCCGGACCTGCTGGCCGCCCTCACGTCAAAGGATGTCTGCTTCAAGGGCGTGACCCTGTCCGATTTCGCCTGGATCATCCCCGACCGCGCGCATTGAAGACAGCTTGCGGCGGAATGAAAAGGGAGCCGACGCTGAATGCGTCGGCTCCCCTTCCAGTCTCACCTCATGCACCGGATATCGCGCACGGGGACAATTTCCCGGACAAGGACAGGCCCTGTCAGACCTTTGCGGCCTGACGCACGAAGGCTTCGATCTCGGAGGCCGGCCGCGCTCCGGTCAGACGCCCGACCTCGCGCCCGCGATGCCACAGGATCAGCAGCGGAATGCCGCGAATGTTCAGCTTCTGCGAAACGCCCGGAAAATCCTGCGTGTTGATCTTGGCGAAACGCACCGCCGGGCTCACCGCCTGTGCGGCCTTGGCGAATTCCGGCGCCATCATCCGGCACGGACCGCACCAGGGCGCCCAGTAGTCCACGACCAGCGGCAACTCGTCTTTCCGCGTCGCCTTGTCATGTGCGCCCTGATCGAACTCGATCACCTTGCCTGAAACCAGCGGATCACCGCACACCCCGCATTTCGGCCCCGCGGAAAGCTTCGCATATGGAATGCGATTGGTTTGCTCGCAGCTCGGGCACACGATCTTCACCGCGTCCTGCATCGCTGAATCCTCAACATATTAGATCTTGCGAATATATGGTGGCAAACACGATGTACGGCAAGCCCCCCGGAATCTCTTCCGGAATCGCCCCAAGATCCCCCAATCGACATCAGGCCACGAAGGGCCCGCGCTCCAAACAAAAGGGCCGTCTCCCAGTCAGGGAGGCGGCCCCGTTGTCTCATATCGCCCGGGCCGCGAAGCCCGAGCTGGCCGGCATTACCGCATCAGGCGTTGCGCGCACCGAGAGGCGCAGACTCTTCCTCTTCGGTCTTGCTGGCATAATAATTGGCGATAAGGGCGCCGGAGATATTGTGCCAGACGCTGAAGATCGCACTCGGCACCGCCGCCACCGGCGAGAAGTGCGCATTGGCGAGCGCCGCACCGAGCCCTGAGTTCTGCATGCCGATTTCGATGGATATCGCCTTGCGCTTGGCAAGCGAGAGGCCGAAAGCGCGGCTGGCGAAATATCCGAGCAGATAGCCGCAACCGTTATGCAGAACCACGACGGCGAAGATCATCAGGCCGGAAGACGCGATGGCGCCCTTGCTCGCCGCCACGACGGCGGCGACGATCAACACGATCCCGGTCACCGAGACGAGCGGCAATGCGGGAACCGCAGCCGCCACAGCCTTCGGCATGACCTTTTGCAGCACATAGCCCAGAGCAAGCGGAGCCAGCACCATCTTGAGGATGGAAAGGAACATGGCCGCCGCATTGACCGGCAGATACTGGCTGGCCAGCATATAAACCAGGAACGGCGTCACGAAGGGAGCCAGCAGCGTCGTCACGGACGTGCAGGCCACCGACAATGCAATGTCACCCTTGCTCAGGTAGGCCATCACGTTCGAAGACGTGCCCCCCGGGCAGCAGCCGACGAGGATCACGCCCGCAGCCACTTCCGGCGACATCGGAATGATGGTCGTCAGTGCAAGCGCCAGCAGCGGCATGATGAGAAACTGCGAGACCACGCCAATACCGACCTCTACCGGGCGCCGCAGTACTTCCACGAAGTCCTGACCTTTGATGGTCAGGCCCATGCCGAACATGATGATGGCAAGCAGCGGTACGATGTAGGGTACGAACAGCTTGAAAATATCCGGCAGGATGAAGCCCAGAACTGCGAACAGAACAACCCAATAGGCGAACGTCCGGCCAACAAGGCCGGAGATATTGGCGAGGAATTTCACGAGACGATCCTCTCGAAAACGCGCCCGACTTACGCGGCGCGCAAATTTAGGTGTGATTGTTTTTTGGTCATTCCGTCCTGCGCTTGCGAACGGAAATCGCAACGCCCGGTATAGACGAACAATCTGCTCGCAAGAAAGAGGGCAAACGAACAAAATGCAAAAATATCGCACCGGCTTCGGTGTTTTTGACCACTTTTCGACTTGCCGCTACGTCATCTATTGCGCATGAAGCGTGTCGCACTGAAGAGATCGTCACACAACACTTCATCCGCATGATCTATCGAATGCTCAATTTTGATGCGTAAGACTGCCTTTCATTTCGGCATGTCTGTAAATTTTCTTTATGCGATTTTTAACGGTGAGCCGCCTAAGCCCTATTACGCATCACTGGGATCGAAGTTGGCAGGGCAAGCGTGATGAAGCCAGTTGCGCCGCAAGGCGACCCACAGGCATTTCGGGAACGTGTCGAGCGCGGTCGTCCCGCCCTTTCGCCCGGTCTCGGGTCGGCGCGCATGGCTCTTCGAAGCTTCGCCATCGCACTGTTCGGGGCGTCATTCGCGTTTCTTCCTGCGCTGGCACAAGCCCGCACGAGCGATGTTTCAGCAACTCTGTCGCAGCGTATTTCGTCTCTGGAGGCCGCGAGCCGCAATCTCGATTTCGTCTGGCTTCTGGTCGCCGCCTCCCTCGTCCTGCTGATGCAGGTAGGCTTCATGCTTCTCGAAGCCGGCATGGTGCGCTCGAAGAATTCCGTCAATGTCGCTCAGAAGAACATGCTCGATTTCGTGTCCTCCGTGATCATGTTCGCCATCGTCGGCTTCATGTTCGCTTTCGGCTCCGGCAACGGCTACTGGATCGGCATCGATCCGAAATTTTTCATGCTGCAGGGCCTCGATGAATGGGGCATCGGCTTTTTCGCCTTTCAGGTGATGTTCTGCGGAACGGCGGCCACCATCGTTTCCGGTGCAGTGGCCGAACGCATGCCGCTCACCGCCTACATCTTTTGCTCCATGCTGATCGCGACGCTGGTCTACCCGACCTTCGTGCACTGGAGCTGGGGCGGGGCGCTCGTCGACAACCCTTCCGCCTTTCTCGGCAACATGGGTTTCGTGGATTTCGCCGGCTCCACCGTCGTTCATTCCACCGGAGCATGGATCTCGCTCGCCGCCTGCATCATCATCGGCCCCCGGCTCGGCCGCTTTGCGGAAAACGGTGCGCCGATCCGCATCCAGGGCCACAGTCCGGTTCTTGCGACCGCGGGCGCTTTCCTGCTCTTCGTCGGCTGGATCGGCTTCAATGGCGGCTCCACAACCGCCGCCGTTCCCGAAATCGCCCACATCGTCGCCAACACCGTCCTTGCGGCCTGCACCGGCGGTGCGGCCGGTTATCTGGAAGGGATGCGGCAGGACAGGGTGATCCTGCCGGAAAAGGCTTTCTCAGGCATGGTGGGCGGCCTCGTCTCCGTAACCGCAGGCTGCATGGCGCTCACCCCCGGTGGCGCGATGCTGGTCGGCGCGCTGGGCGGGTTCGCGGCGGTCCGGTTCAACACCTTCCTTGAAAGCAGACTGAAGATCGACGACGCGGTCGGCGCAATCGGCGTTCACGGTGCTGCGGGCGTCATCGGCACACTCGCCATTCCCTTCCTTGCACCGCTCGAGCACCTGCCAGCGGGCTCGCGACTTGCCCAGTTTGCGGTCCAGTCTTTGGGTGTGGGCATCAACTTCATCTGGTCCTTCTCCCTAGGCCTCGCCTTTTTCTGGTTGCTCGGCAAGATCATGCGCATTCGCGTGGATGCGAAGGGCGAACAGCTTGGCCTTAACGAGGCAGAGCACAACACCCGCTTCGGCATCGGTCATGTCGAGGACGCCTATGCCCAGCTCATCGAGGGCAAGACAGACCTCTCCCTGCGCCTGCCGGTCATTCAGGGCGATGAAGCGGAACGCTTGTCGGATCTCTTCAATCAATTGATGGATTCCATCCAGAACGAGGAACTGGCCCGCAACTTCGCGGTGGAGAAACAACGTTCCGAAGAAGAGGCGGAACGGCTCTCCGCCCTTGCCAATTCCACCTTCGAAGGGATTCTCATCACCGTCGCCGGTCGCGTCGTGGACGGCAATGCCGCCCTGCAGGACTTGCTCGGCGCGTCCATCGAGACCCTGAAGGGCCAGAGGCTCGACCGGATCTTCAGCACTCCGGTCTTCGAAACGACGCTGTTCGAAATGTCCTCGGGGCCGGCCAAGGGCGATGTCCTCACGGACGCCAGCGGTCCCTACGAGATGGTGGCGCTCCATACCGACGGTTCTCGCATCCCCGTAGAGGTGCGCACGCGCGAGATCGTCTACCGCGGCGAACGCACACGCGTTTCCGCCATTGTCGACCTGCGCGAGCGCAAGAAGGCGGAGGCGCGCATCCGCCATCTCGCCCAGCACGATCCGCTGACCGACCTGCCCAACCGCGCCGTCTTCACCGACCGGCTGAAAGAGAGTGTCGACGCGCTGCAGACCAGCGAGTCGGCGGGCGTCACCGCCGTTCTTCTGGTGGATCTCGACCGCTTCAAGGACATCAACGACCTGCACGGTCATCCGGTCGGCGACCGGGTGATACAGGTGACGGCGGAGCGCATGCGCCAGTCCGTGCGCGAGGGCGACGTGGTGGCCCGCCTCGGCGGGGACGAGTTCGCCGTCATCCAGTCCAATATCGGCTTCGCCAATCAGGCCGCCGACCTCGCCCACCGGCTGCTGCAAATGCTCGAACAGCCCATCGATTGTTCCGGCGGGCTTGTGGTGCGCTCCGGCGCCAGCATCGGCATCGCACTTGCGCCGGGCGATGGAAACACCTGCGAAACGCTCATTTCCCGCGCCGACACCGCGCTCTACAAGGCCAAGAGCATGGGTCGCGGCACCTATTGCATCTTCGAGAAGGGCATGGACGCGGCGATGAAGGTTCGCCGCGAACTGGAAGCCGATCTCTCGCGCGCCATCGAGCGCGACGAGTTCGAGCTGTTCTTCCAGCCGCGCATGATCGCCGCGGATGCCTCCATTGCCGGATACGAGGCGCTCATCCGCTGGCACCACCCCTCCCGCGGCCTCGTAAGCCCGACCGAATTCATCCCCGTCGCAGAAAATTCCGGCCAGATCGTGCATATCGGCAAATGGGTGCTGTTCAACGCCTGCCGCATCGCCCAGGCGCAATTTGCCGGACGGCACGTGTCGGTCAACGTCTCCCCGTTGCAGTTCCGCGACAAGAACTTCGTGGACACAGTCGCCGATGCGCTTAGCAGGAGCGGGCTGCCGCCGGAGCTTCTGGAAATCGAGATCACCGAAAACGTCGTGATCGACGACGACGCCCGTGCGCTGGGCGTCCTCAACGCCCTCAAGCGGCTTGGCGTGCGCATCGCGCTCGACGATTTCGGCACAGGCTACTCCGCACTCGGCTATCTGAGCCGCTTCCCCTTCGACACGATCAAGATCGACCGCTCCTTCACCATCGGGATCGAAACCAGCCCCAACACCAAGGCCGTGGTCGAGACGATCCTGAAACTCGGCCGGGCCCTCGGCATGAGGCTGGTGGCCGAAGGCGTCGAAAGCGCCTCGCAGCTCCGCCTGCTGGTGGATGACGGTTGCGACGAGATTCAGGGCTACCTGATCGGCCGTCCCGAACCGGTGGAGCGGCTCTGCCGCAAGGCCCCGGATGTCGCACTCAAGACCGTTGTGGCAAGCTGCGCCGGCACCGACGGCATCCGCCGGTTGACGGAACTGGCCGAGCGGGTTCGTGACGAGGTTCACACGAGCACGCCGGAACGGCACGACGACGCCCCGCGAGAAATGGCCGTCGCAAAAGCCAATGGCTGACATGCCCGAGCGGACGGACGTGTGAGCGGACAGGCTCTCCCTTCGTATGAATGGCTTTTCGCTCCTGACCGTCTATGTCTTTGAGGACCGGACCCGACAAGTCAGGAGGCATGGGAGATGAGCAGGCTTCACATTCGCGAAAGCGGCACCCGGCGAGACGGTCGTCTGCCCGTCGTTCTCCTGCATGGCTGGTCCTGCCACGGCGGTTTCTTCGAACGCGGGATGCAGGACCTGCAAGATGAAACGCTTCTGCTCGCCCCGGACCTGCCCGGCCACGGAAAGACCGGGGCCGACGTCGAGCTGACCATCGAAGCGGCTGCCGACGCCCTTGCCGCGCTGTTGGAAGCGCGCGGACTGGAGCAGGTCGTGCTGGTCGGCTGGTCTATGGGCGCCCATGTCGCCTTTTCGCTGATCGAGCGTCACGGCACGAGCCGCCTCGCCAGCCTCGTTGTCGAAGACATGACTCCAAAGGTGCTCAACGACGACGACTGGAACCTGGGCACCAAGAACGGCAACAACGCCATCATCAACCTGCAGCTCATCAACACGATCGAAACCCAGTGGCCGCTCCTTGCCGAAGCGATTTCCAAGGGCATCCTCGCGGAGGGTCTTGAGCCCGACCCGGCGTTGCTTGCCTTCAACCGGCGGGAAATGCTGGCCGCGGAACCGCCCCTCATTGCCCCCATGTGGACATCGCTCACGGCGCAGGATTTCCGCCCTCTGATGTCGCTGATCGACATTCCCGTCCACCTCGCCCGCGGCGCGCACAGCCCCCTCTACGGGCGCAATGTTGCCGAATGGCAGGCGGAACGGCTGGCGGATGCAACCATTCACGATTTCGCCCGCTCAGGCCATGCCCCCCACATGGAAGAGCCCGCAGCCTTCACGGACTTGCTGCGCTCATTGATCGCCGTCGGCTGAGCCTGCCCCGCGCAGTAGATCGACCAGTCCCAAAGCCGACCGGCTGAGCCGCCGCTCCCGGTGATGGAGCAGCGAGTACGCGCGGGTGGGCAAGTCGTAATGCACCGCAACCAGATCGCCCCGCCCCAAAAAGGGCTCCGCAACCGAGGCGGAGACCACGGTTGCGAAACCGCCTGTCCTTACCGCCGAAAGAACCGCCTCGTTGGAGGGAAATTCCAGCGACACGTCGAGCCCAGCCGGATCGACACCGCGCGCGCGGAGATCCGTCTCGAAGGCCGAGCGCGTGCCGGAACCGCGCTCGCGTAAGATCCAGCGGCTTCCCTCCACCATGTCCTCAGCCTCAAGCGCCCGCCCATCCGTCCAGGGATGACCGGCGCCGACCACCACGATCAGCGCATCTTCGGTGATCTTGCGCAATTGCAGCGCCGGAACATCGACCGCGCCCTCCACGAAGCCGATATCGGCATCCCCCGCCGCAACCGCTTCCGCTACTGTGGCGGTGTTGCCGATGGAAAGGTCCAGCTCGATCCCCGGAAACCGTTCGTGAAAGCGCACCATGGGCGCGGGCAACCAGTAGCAGGCAATCGTCTGGCTGGCGGCGATGGACAGCCTGCCACGGCGCAAGCCCCCGATTTCGCCAAGCACTTGCCGGGCTTCCTCCGCCCGCGCCAGCACAGACTTTGCCTCGCCGAGAAACATGCGCCCGTTCTCATTGAGAACGATGCCGCGCCCAACCCGGTCGAACAAAGCCACCCCGTAATAGCTTTCCAGCGCCCGCAAGGCGGAACTGACGGCGGAAGGGGTGAGAGACAGCGCTTCGGCCGCCCGCGTCAGGTGCTCACGCTCGGCAACCGCAACAAAGATGGCGAGCTGTTCGAAGGTCATGAGAAAGGTCCCGAGAAGCCGGTTGTCCGAATGCATCGTCGACCGGTTGACGTGATGACGAGAGAGAACCGCCGGTAGAGCACCGAATGCTCAATCGTTCGATTTTCCTGAAAAGAATATCCAACATTATTCGATAGAGTAAAACGAATTTCCATGCGAGTTTGCGCCTCCCTTCCTCCCCCGGTGCCCTCCCATGCCTCTTCTCGCCTCCTTCTCCCGCCTGCTTCCGGGCCTTCTTGCAACCCTCGCCATTTCCATCGCCGCCATCGGCCTTGAAGAGATCCAGACACTGGTTCTCGGGCGCAACTGGTTCGAGAGCCTCGTCATTGCCATCCTGCTCGGCGCGCTGGCGCGTTCCTTCCTGCCCTATCCCGAAAGCCTCAAACCGGGCGTGCGCTTTGCCTCCAAGCAGGTTCTGGAAGCAGCAATCGTGCTTTTGGGGGGGACCGTCAGCCTCGGCGCGATTCAGGCCGCGGGGCTGGAGCTGGTGGGCGGGATTGCCTGCATCGTGGTGCTGGCCATTGCGGCGGGTTACGTGATCGGCCGCGCATTGGGCTTGCCCCATTGCCTTGCGACGCTGGTCGCCTGCGGCAACGCGATCTGCGGAAATTCAGCCATTGCCGCGACAGCCCCAGTCATCAAGGCGGAAGGCGAGGATGTCGCCGCCTCCATCGCCTTCACCGCCGCCCTCGGCATCGCCGTCGTGCTGATCCTGCCGGTCATCGGCGGGGCTCTCGGCATGAGCGCGCCGCGCTACGGCGTGATGGCCGGACTTACCGTCTATGCGGTTCCACAGGTTCTGGCCGCCGCTTCGCCCATGGGCACCATTGCAGTGCAGGTCGGCACGCTGGTGAAGCTCGTGCGGGTACTGATGCTGGGCCCGGTCATCTTCGCGCTTGGCCTTTTGCCCGGAAACCGCGAGGCCGGCGCCACCTTCAGCAAGCTGGTGCCCTGGTTCATCATCGGCTTCCTGGTGATGATGACCCTGCGCTCCGCCGACCTGATCCCGCTGGGATTTCAGGCGCCCCTGAAACAGGCCTCGGGCGCACTCACCATCGTCGCCATGGCGGCCCTTGGCCTCAACGTCGATATCCGAACGCTCGCCCATGCGGGCGGGCGCGTCATCCTGGCCGCCACGCTGTCATTGCTGACGCTGGCTGCAATGAGCGCGGGGCTCCTGCAACTGCTGGCAATCGCCTAGCCGCCCCTGGCAAGAAACGCCTCGATGCGCTCCAGCGCACGTGAGATGTTCTCGCGCGAATTGGCATAGGAAACGCGCACGTAGCCCTCGCCCAGAATGCCGAAATCCGGCCCGCCGATCAGCGCCACGCCCGCCTCTTCCAGAAGCGCGGAGGCGAGCCTCTTGGCCTGCCAGCCGGTCGCCTTGATATTGGGGAACGCATAGAACGCGCCCTTGGGCAGGATGCAGCTGACGCCCTCGATGGCGTTGAGCCCGTCGACCACCAGCTTCCGCCGGGCATCGAATTCGGCGACCATCTCATGCACCGCGTCCTGCGGGCCGGTCAGCGCGGCAAGGCCCGCATATTGCGTCGGCGCGTTGACACAGGACCACGCATTGACCGCCAGCTTGCGCACCTTGTCGTAAAGCGCATCCGGCCATACCGAATAACCGAGCCGCCAGCCAGTCATGGCATAGGTCTTGGACCAGCCGTCGAGCTGGATCAGCCGGTCGCGGATTTCCGGGTAGGTCAGAAGCGAGACATGCTCTTCACCGTCATAGGTCATCTGGCCGTAGATCTCGTCCGACATGATAGCGACATGCGGATGGCGTGCGAGGCCTGCAACCAGCTTGTCGATCTCCGCCTTCGGCGTCACGCCGCCACACGGATTGGCAGGCGAATTGACGATCACCAGCCGCGTCTTGTCGGTGATAAGGCCCAGAAGCTCGTCGGCGGAAAAGGCAAAGCCGTTTTCCTCGCGGATCGGCACCGGAACGGGCTTTGCGCCCGTGAACTCGATCATCGAGCGATAGATAGGGAAGCCCGGATCGGGATAGAGGATCTCCGCGCCCGGCTCGCCGAACATCAGGATCGCCGCAAACATCGTCACCTTGCCGCCCGGCACGATGATCACCCGTTCCGGCGACACCTCCGCGCCCGTGCGCTTCAGCAGATCGGCGGCCACGGCCTCGCGAAGCGGCGCGATGCCCGTTGCGGGCGTATAACCGTGATGCCCGTCGCGCAGCGCTTTCACGGCGGCTTCCACGATGTGATCGGGCGTGGAGAAATCCGGCTGGCCGATGCCGAGATTGATGATGTCCTTGCCCTCGCCCGCAAGCTCAGTTGCGCGCGCAAGAACCGCAAAGGCGTTTTCCTCGCCGATACGGTCAAAGCCGGAAATGGTGGTGAGCCCGGTATCCTTGGTCAGCATGAGCGCATCCTTTTTGGACCGGTAGCCGCAAGGCCGCCGGAGCGTTTCTTGTCTTGCCCGCGCATGGCCGCGTCAGGCGATCTTCTTCAGGGCTTCCAGCTCTTCGGCCTCAGGCTTTGCGCCCTTCAGATAGAGTGCGCAGGTGGTGCGCAACATGGAAGCGAAATTCGGGATCGTGCCGTTGATCTCGATCGCTTCATCATAGAGCTGGGAGAGAAATTTGGGCGTGGTGAGCCCCTGACCGGCGGCGATCTCGTCAAGCAATGCCCAGAAGGTCGCCTCAAGCTGAATGCTCGTGGAATGGCCGGCAATGCGAACCGAGCGGTTGATCTGGCGATAACCGGCCGGGTCCTGCCCTGCGAATACCCTGCACATTTTGCGTTTTCTCCCCTTAACCGCGGGCTCCCGAGCCGCGGGCAAGCCAGTATTCGTGCTCGCAGGCCGGCGCGCAACCGTGCTTTTGGACAAGGTGTATCGCCGCCGCGCGCCCTGTCCGGGCAGTTTCACCATGTTCGGACGCGATGCAAGTTGTCGGCGTGGTAGTCAACTGCCACCACTTTCCCGGCAGACAATCCATACTCATCCTCAAACGTCGTCTCACCGGCGGCGCCAAGGAAACAAACGGAGGCTATCCGTGGCAAAAGCCATTCACATGATGATCCGCGTTCTCGAAGAGACCCGTTCCGTCGACTTCTACACCAAGGCCTTCGGCCTTGAGGTCGCCGACCGTTACGACTTCGACGACTTCACGCTTGTCTACCTGCGCAATGCGGACGCCGATTTCGAGGTCGAACTGACCGTCAACAAGGGGCGCACCGAGCCCTACGATCTGGGCGACGGCTACGGCCACGTGGCCTTCTGCGTTGAGGATCTGGATGGCGAACATGCCCGTTTCGCAGGCCTCGGCCTCGCCCCGCGCGACATCAAGGAATTCCATCGCGACGGCGCGCTGATGGCCCGGTTTTTCTTCGTGGAAGACCCGGACGGCTACAAGATCGAGGTGCTGCAAAAGCACGGTCGATACCGCTGATCCCGTAGCCGCCGCGCTTGGGAGGGCGCAGCGGCGACGGTTTTGCAAATGGGAGGAAAGACAATGTCATCCATTGATGCGAACGGGCGTACGCGCCCGAACGAGGACGCCTGCGCGGGGCTCACCCGCCGTGCGCTCCTGCGCGGCTCGGCCGCAACCGGCCTTGGCGCGCTTCTGATTGTCTCCGGCCGCGCCGTGATCTGCCCCAGCCAGGCCTGGGGTCTTGAGACCGCATCGCTCAAGCCGGAGACCATGGCCACGCTCATCCAGATGGCCCGTGACATCTACCCCCACGACCAGATTGCCGACCGCTTCTACGCCATCGCCGTGAAAAGCCATGACGAAAAGGCGGTCTCCGACGAGGGCTATCGCGACCTCATCGAGGGCGGCATCGGCGATCTCGATCAACGTGCAGGCGGCTCCGGCTATCGCGGCCTCGGCTGGGAGGAAGAGCGCGTCGCCGTGCTGCACCAGATCGAGGACAGTTCCTTCTTCCAGACCGTCCGCGGAGGTCTTGTCGTCTCGCTCTACAACCAGAAGGAGATCTGGCCGCTCTTCGGCTACGAGGGCGAGTCCTACTCCAAGGGCGGATACATCGACCGCGGCTTCGACGACATCGAGTGGCTCTAGGCGCGGCACCAAGACCCGCGAGCCCGACAAGACAAAAGCGATACTGGAGGAAACACCATGGCTGCTCCCTTTGAGCTGAACGACGACAGCGTCGTCGTCATCATCGGTTCGGGCGCCGGCGGCGGCACGCTCGGCAACGAACTGGCCCAGAAGGGCATCGACGTCGTCATTCTGGAAGCCGGGGCCCGGCACGAATACGACGAGTTCATCAATGACGAATGGGCGAGCTTTTCGCAGCTCGCATGGACCGACAAGCGCATGACGTCCGGCGACTGGCGGGTGGCAAAGGATTTCCCGAACCTGCCCGCATGGATCGTCAAGGCGGTGGGCGGCTCCACCACCCACTGGGCGGGTGCATCGCTGCGCTTTCAGGAACACGAGTTCAAGACACTGACCCATTACGGCGCGCTGGAAGGGGCGAACCTCCTCGACTGGCCGATCACGCTGGCCGAAATGGAGCCCTATTACGCCCGCGCCGAAGACAAGATGGGCGTGACGCGGACGAACGGCATTCCGGGTCTTCCCGGTAACAACAACTTCAAGATCATGAAGGCCGGGGCCGACAAGCTCGGCTACACCGAGTGCCACACGGGCCGGATGGCCATCAATTCGCAGATGCGCGACGGGCGCAATTCCTGCCAGCAGACCGGCTTCTGCTTCCAGGGCTGCAAGTGGGGCGCGAAATGGTCGACGCTCTATACCGAGATCCCCAAGGGCGAGGCGACCGGGCACATGGAAGTGCGCCCCAACTCGCAGGTTCTCAGGATCGAGCACGACAAGTCCGGCAAGGTCACCGGCGTGATCTATGCCGACAAGGACGGAAACGAGCAACGCCAGAAGGCGCGCATCGTGGCGGTGGCGGGCAATTCCATCGAGAGCCCGCGCATGTTGCTGAACTCCGCCTCAAACATGTTCCCGGACGGGCTGGCCAATTCCTCAGGTCAGGTCGGGCGCAACTACATGCGCCACATGACGGGCTCGGTCTATGCGGTCTTCGACAAGCCGGTTCACATGTATCGCGGCACGACCATGGCGGGCATCATTCAGGACGAGGCCCGCCTCGACACCTCGCGTGGCTTTGTCGGCGGCTACGAGATGGAAACCCTGTCGCTCGGCCTGCCCTTCATGGCCGCCTTCCTGAACCCAGGTGGCTGGGGGCGTTCCTTCACCTCCGCGCTAGACAGTTACGAGAACATGGCGGGCATGTGGCTGGTGGGCGAGGACATGCCGCAGGAGACCAACGCCGTCACCCTGCACGACACGGAAAAGGACGCCTTCGGCATGCCGGTGGCGAACGTCAACTTCTCCGACCACCCCAACGACATCGCCATGCGCAACCACGCCTATGCGCAAGGCTCCGCGCTTTACGATGCGGTCGGCGCAACGCGGGTCTTCCCCACACCGCCCTACCCCTCGACGCATAATCTGGGCACCAACCGGATGAGCGAGAAGGCGCGCGACGGCGTGGTCAACAAGCACGGCCAGAGCCACGACATCGCCAATCTCTTCGTTTCCGACGGCAGCCAGTTCACCTCGGGAGCTTCGGAAAACCCGACGCTCACCATCGTCTCGCTGGCCATCCGTCAGGCGGAGTTCATCGCCGGGCAAATGGCGTCCGGGACGCTTTAACGCACAAGGCCGGTCGGGTCGCGAGATCCGACCGGCATTCTTGACCAACTGAGAAACAAGGGGCCAATTCTTCGAGACGGCCCTGACGGGCCTCCTCAGGAGGACGTTCCCGTGTTGATGCATCAAAAAAGGCGCGCCACAAAAACAACGTCATCCTGAGGAGACGCGTAGCGTCGTCTCAAAGGATCGGCCACGCATTCAGAAACCGCCAAATTCAAACGATGATATCGCCCTAGCGCCGCCCGCCTGCGCTGCGCGCGACGCGGGCGAGCGTCAGCAGCGTATCTGAAACGAGCGCGCGCGCCAGATGCGGCATGGTCCGAGACTTGAAGGCCGCCTCGTTCAGGATCTCAAGTGCGCGGGCGACGCGCGGCAGGCTCCAGATCCGGATATGCTGGGCAACGAGGGGCTGGCGCTTGAAATAGATCATCGGCCGCGCCCGTTTCACGATCTCGTCGGGCGAGACGCCCGCATCCATTTCCGCACGCGCCGCCTCAAGCCACTGGAACCGGCGAAGCGCAGACCCTGCAATAACGGACGCATCGAGGCCGGAGGCATCGAGCCGGTCGAGACCATGATCGAGCGTCGCAAGGTCCCCGCCCGCCGCCGCATCGATCAGGGCATCGAGTGCGAAAGCCGAAGCATCGCCGACCACCGCCTCCACATCCTCCGCCTCTACACGGCCCTTGCCGAGCGCATAGAGACAGAGCTTGGCGATTTCGCCGCGCGAGGCCAGCCGATCCGCACCGAGCAGAGCATGAAGGGCAGCACGCGCCTCGCGCGTGATTGTCAGATTTGCCGCGCGCGTCTCATCATCGATCAGGCGATCCAGATCGCGCGTCGCATCGGCATAGCACGGCACGGCGGCAGCGTTGCGCGCACCTTCGACAAGCTTTCGCAAGCCGACGCCCTTTTTCAAGTCGCCCGCCTCGATGACGACGAGCGCATCGCCGTCCTCGGCCTTCAGGACAGGTTCGACCGCGTTGGAGAGGTTCTTTGCCCCCGCATCGCGCACCCAGATGATACGCTTGCCGCCGAAAAGCGGAACCGTCAGATATTCATCCACGAGCCGCTGGGGGTCGGAGGCAATGTCGGAAGCGTCGAGCTTGACCCGGCTGAACGGGTCGTCGTTTCCCTTGGCGGCGACCGCGACAATCGCCTTGGCGCGTTCGTTCACCAGCCCCGCATCCGGACCATAGACCAGCACCACCGCGATATTGGCGGGCGGGTTGGCAACGAACCGGTCGATCTCTGCAGGCTTCAGCGCGACCATGGGCTTGTCCAGACGGCATCGAAACGAATGGCCGGAAAACGGGACCGCACGCCATGATCAGCGCCCGGATGAATAATCCGCCGCCGCCTCGCAAGAACGCAGCGGCCGGATCTGATGTCAGCTCCGATGGTCGGCGAAATAGGCCGCGATACGGACCTGGATATCATCGGCAACCACCTTGGCCGCCCGGTCTTCCGCCTCCATCGCCGCGCGCTGGTTGGCGAAACGCTGATTGGAGAAGTCGTAGGAGGCGTTGGCAAAGCTTGTTCCGGTCATGAGCGTACGACCGGTTTCGCTGTCGGATAGCGAGAAGCTGGCCGTCATCTGCACCAGATAGGCCGCGGGAACATCGGAGAGTTCCTCCACCGCAACGGATGACTTCGTCAGGTTGGTGATGAACTTCAGTCGGTAGCGCACCGGCGCGGCTTCACCGCCGCGCTGGAACGCATAGATGAGTTCATTGCGCAGCACTTGCGCGGTGCGACTGTCCGCCGGTGTAATCTCGATGGCCGCAAGTTCCTCCTGCGCCGGGGCAGCCGGTCCCAGAGAGCCATAAAGCGGGCGGACGTTGCAGCCCGCCAGCACGGCGAACATGCAGACAACGGCAAGGGCGCGGAGGCGACCGGTGAGATCAGACGACGACATTCACGATCCTCTGTGGGACGACAATGACCTTGCGCGGAGCCCGGCCTTCCAGAGACCGCTGCACGGCCTCAAGCGCCAGAGCCGCCGCCTCGACGTCAGATTGCGACGCATCGCGGGCAATGGTCAACTCCGCCCGCTTCTTGCCGTTGACCTGAACGGGCAGAACGACGGAATCTTCCACCAGAAGCGCAGGATCCACCTCAGGCCAGTCGGCCTGCGACAGAAGACCCCCGCCGCCCAGAACACCCCAGCATTCCTCCGCCAGATGCGGCGTCATCGGCGCCATCATCTGAACGAGGCTGGTGGCCGATTCGCGAACCGCCCAGACGAGATCCTCGCCCGGCGCTTTTTCAGCCGCCGCCTTGGCCAGCGTGTTGACCAGCTCGTAGAGCTTGGCGACGGCGCGGTTGAAGCCGAGGCTTTCGATATCGTGTTCCACACCCGCCAGCGTCTTGTGCGTGACGCGACGCAGAGCCGTCGCCGCCTCGCCGAATTCGGCAGGCTTTGCGACGTCGCCCGGCACGCGCTCGGCAATCTCGCCGACAAGACGCCAGACACGCTGCACGAAGCGGTGCGCGCCCTGCACACCCTCTTCCGTCCAGATCACGTCGCGCTCCGGGGGGCTGTCCGACAGCATGAACCAGCGCGCGGTGTCCGCACCGTAGGCTCCCAGAATGTCGGTCGGATCGACGGTGTTCTTCTTCGACTTCGACATCTTCTCGATGGAGCCGATGGTCACCGGCGTACCGTCGGAAAGGCGCACAGCGCGGCGTTCGCCGCCCTCGCCTTCAATGTTGATTTCCGCCGGGTTGAGCCAGGAGCCGTCTTCCGCACGGTAGGTCTCATGCGTGACCATGCCTTGCGTGAACATGCCCTTGAACGGCTCTTCCACATTCATGTGGCCCGTTACCTTCATGGCGCGGGAGAAGAAGCGCGAATAGAGAAGGTGCAGGATCGCGTGCTCGATGCCGCCGATATACTGGTCGACCGGCAGCCAGCCATCGGCCGCCGCCGTTTCCGTGGGCGTTGAGGCCCGCGGCGCGGTGAAGCGCGCGAAGTACCAGGAACTGTCGACGAAGGTGTCCATCGTGTCCGTCTCGCGCCGGGCAGGCTTGCCGCAGCACGGGCAGGCGACATTGCGCCATGTGGGATGACGATCGAGCGGATTGCCCGGCTTGTCGAAGGCCACGTCCTCGGGCAACTGGACCGGAAGGTCTTCCACCGGCACCGGAACCACGCCGCAATCGTCGCAATGGATGATCGGGATCGGGCAGCCCCAGTAGCGCTGGCGGGAGATGCCCCAGTCGCGCAGGCGGTAGTTGGTCTGTCGCTCGCCCTGCGGCGCGCCGTCGATCATGCGCGCTTCCAGACGGCTGGAGATCTCGTTCTTCGCCGCCTCGATTTCCATTCCATCGAGGAAGTCGGAATTGATGATCGTACCCTCGCCCGTATAGGCCTCTTCCATGATGCGGAAGCTGGCCGCATCCTCACCGCCCGGCAGGACGACGGGGATGACCGGAAGGCCGTACTTGTTGGCGAAGTCGAGGTCGCGCTGGTCATGGCCCGGACAGGCGAAGATCGCGCCGGTGCCGTAATCCATCAGGATGAAGTTCGCGACATAGACCGGCAGCAAACGCTCCGGATCGAAGGGATGACGGACCTTGAGCCCGGTGTCGATGCCCTTCTTTTCCGCCGTCTCGATGGCCGCGGCACTCGTGCCGATGCGGTGGCACTCTTCCACGAAGGCCGCGATCTGCGGATTTTCTTCCGCCAGCTTCGCGGTGATCGGGTGATCCGCCGACAGGCCCATGAAGCTTGCGCCGAACAGCGTATCGGGCCGGGTGGTGAAGATCTCAAGCGTCGCATCGCCGGTGGGCGCGGGCTCGGTGAACTCGAAGCGCACCCGCAGGCCTTCGGACTTGCCGATCCAGTTCTTCTGCATCAGCCGGACCTTTTCCGGCCACTGGTCGAGCGTCTCCAGCGCATCGAGAAGGTCGGGCGCGAATTCCGTGATCTTGAAGAACCACTGGGTCAGTTCGCGCTGCTCGACAATCGCGCCGGAACGCCAGCCGCGCCCGTCGATCACCTGCTCATTGGCGAGCACGGTCATGTCGACCGGATCCCAGTTGACCTTGGACTTGCGGCGATAGGCGAGCCCGGCCTTCAGGAAATCGAGGAAGAGGTGCTGCTGCTGGGCGTAATATTCAACGTCGCAGGTGGCGAACTCGCGCGACCAGTCGAGCGACAGGCCCATGGACTTGAGCTGCGCGCGCATCGTGGCGATGTTGTCGTAGGTCCAGCCCTTGGGATGCACCTTGTTCTGCATCGCGGCGTTTTCCGCTGGCATGCCAAAAGCGTCCCACCCCATCGGGTGAAGCACGTTGAAGCCCTTGGCGCGCTTGTAACGCGCGACCACGTCGCCCATGGCGTAATTGCGCACATGGCCCATGTGAATGCGCCCCGAAGGATAGGGGAACATCTCAAGGACGTAGTATTTGGGCCGCGGGTCGTCGTTGTCGGTCTCAAAGACCGCCTTTTCGTCCCAGATCTTCTGCCACCGGGCTTCCGCCTCGCGCGCGTTGTATCGCTCGCTCGCCATTGATATCGCCGTCTTCTTTTTCCGCGGGGGTTCAGTTAAGTCTCGTCGGCGCGACAGTCACCAGAAATCGGCCCCGTGGTCAACCAAAAGCGGTGTTTGCCGTGAGAACGCGCCGCATGCGGGGTAGCATTTTTTTGCCCGCGGGTGCATGTGAAAATGGAAATATCTTCAAGGGAGTTTGAGAGATGGCGGAAACCGCAGCGGCGCGCCTTGACCATATCCGCGACCAGATCGCCGCCACCGAGCGCGAAACCGGCCGCGAACAGGGCTCGGTCACGCTGATCGCCGTTTCAAAGACCTTCGACGCCCCCGACATCGAGCCGGTGATTGCCGCCGGACAGCGGATCTTCGGCGAAAACCGGGTGCAGGAAGCGCAAGGCAAATGGCCGGCGTTGAAAGAGGCGACCCCGGATATCGAGCTGCACCTGATCGGCCCGCTTCAGTCCAACAAGACCCGCGAGGCCGTGGCGCTCTTCGATGCGATCCACACCATCGACCGCGACAAGATCGCCCGCGCCGTGAAAGCGGAAATGGAGGCGCAGGGGCGCGATCTGAAGCTGTTCATCCAGATCAACACCGGCAACGAGCCCCAGAAAGCGGGCGTCAGCCCCGACGAGGCGGACGCCTTCATCGCACGCTGCCGCGATGAATTCGGCCTGAAGATCGCCGGCCTGATGTGCATCCCGCCTTTCGATGAGGCCCCCTCCCCGCATTTCGCGTTGCTGGCGAAAATCGCCGAACGCAACGGGCTTGAGGGCCTGTCCATGGGCATGTCGGGCGATTTCGAGATGGCGGTGGGCCAGGGCGCAACGCATGTTCGCGTCGGCAGCGCGATCTTCGGCACGCGGGATTACCCCGCAAAAGGCTAGTCCTTGCCGGCTAGCCCTCGTTTGCCTTGTCGGCTGCACTCTCCCCCGCCCTGACCGCCGCCTCGACGGCAGTGCCAACGGACGGATCGCCCAGAAGGGTGATCAGGCGATCCAGATGGATCGCCAGGTCTTCTTCGCTGAACGGACTGAGCCCCAGAAGGCGCATGTTGCGCATGCCCTCCACCGCGGCAAAGGCATAAAGCGCAAGACCCGGGCTCTCGCTCTCACCGACAATCTCGCGCACGAACTGCATGTGGTGGTCGCGCGCGGGATCCAGCAATTCCGGCTCCTCGGCAACAGCCGCCAGAAACCCTGTCGGCGCGTTGTTTTCGCTCGAAATCAGCTCGCGAATGGCAAGAAGATAGGCGCGCACGCGCACATTCGGCTTGCCGTCGTCGCCGATCAGGTCCAGCGCCTCCGCCTTGGCGCTTTCCAGCAGATCCATGTGTCGCGCGACCATGGCCTGCAGCAGGGCAGATTTGGAATTGAAATTGTAGAGAAGTCCGCCCTTTGAAAGCCCGGCCCGTTCCGCAACAGCATCGAGAGAAAGATGGCGCACGCCTTGTGCGCAACACAGGTCGATGGCCGCATCGATGATGCGCTCGCGCGAATTGGCGCGCCGCGTGCTGTGGCCTTCCGCCTTGCGGGATGGCTGGTGCCCGTTCCGGCACTCCGCCTTGGGCGATAGTGACTTTGCGTCAGTCAATTCTGGTGAATTCGTCAATGCTGGTGGCTTCGGCAATTTTCGTGGGGGTGGCTGTTGCCCGTGGGACACGTTTTCTCGCCTTGTGAGTTTTTACGCCGAACCGAATGGATTCCCCGACGTCGTCGCCTTGACTTTACCGTCCGGTCGGTAAAGATTTCAAGCCAAATCCAGCGGCCCTCTTTTCGGGCCGCACACCAATCTGCAAGGTG
Source organism: Breoghania sp. (assembly GCA_963678585.2). Classification (GTDB taxonomy): domain Bacteria; phylum Pseudomonadota; class Alphaproteobacteria; order Rhizobiales; family Stappiaceae; genus Breoghania. The sequence goes on along the minus strand of CAXXGA010000003.1, from coordinate 332,265 downwards.
ACTGACCCGCGCTTCCGACAGGAAAGCGCGTGCGGTCTGCTTTGTGCTTTCTATCTCTTGCAGGCGGTCGGCGACCGCCGGGTTGCGGGTGCATGAAACGGCTTCTTATCTCTCTTTTCTTTCTTGTTCTGGCCGCAGTCATCGCGGGCGGGCTCGTCTGGTTCAACATGTTCCGGGACAAAATGATCGGCGAGTTCTTCGCCAATCGCGGTCGTCCGACGGTGACGGTCTCCACGATGAGCGTCGCCACGCAGGACTGGCAGCCGGGCATCGAGACCATCGGCACGGTTCTGGCCCGTCAAGGAGTCGATGTTGCGGTGCGTTCGTCCGGCATCGTCAAGGAAATCCGCTTCAAGGCCAACGACAAGATCGCCGCCGACACGCTTCTGGTGCAGGTCGACGACACGCTGGAACAGGCGGATCTTCTGGCCGCGCAGGCCAATGTCACCCGCGACACGCAGGCGCTTGCGCGTGCCTCGACCCTGACCGATCGCGGCTTCAACTCCACCTCGACCCTCGACAACGCCAAGGCAACGCTCGATGCGTCCCGCTCGCAGCTTGAGAAGGTCAAGGCGCTGATCGACCAGAAGAAGACCTACGCCCCCTTCACCGGCATGGTCGGCATCGCGCGCATCGATCTCGGTCAATACGTGACGCCGGGCACGGTGGTGGCCACGCTTCAGGACCTTGAGCGGATGAAGGTCGACTTCACGGTGCCCGAGCAGCAGCTCGGCCAGCTTTCCATCGGCCAGCCCGTACGCGTGGGGCTGAGCGAGGACAAGCTTGACTACGACGGCACCATCGTCGGCATCGATCCCAAGATCGATCCGTCCTCGCGCCTCGTGAAGGTCCAGGCGGAGGTGACCAATGACAAGAACGGCCTGCGTCCGGGCCAGTTTGCCTTTGTCCGCATCGAGCTGCCGCAGGAAACGGACATCATCGCCCTTCCCCAGACCGCCGTCGTGGAGAGCCTTTACGGCACCTATGTCTACGTTGTGCGCGAGGACAAGGAAGAAACCGGCCCGCTTTCGCCGGAGCTTCTGGAACAGGCCGTCAAGGCTGCCGCCGACGGCACCGAGGCCGACGGCCCGAAGATCGTCGCGCGCCAGGTCTTCGTGACCACCGGACGCCGCTTCGGCGGTCAGGTGGAAATCACCAAGGGACTGGAACTTGGCGAGGTCGTCGTCAACGCCGGCCAGAACAAGCTCTCCATCGGCAGCCCGGTTCGCATCGACAACACGATCGATCCGACCAAGCCGTTTAGCGAGCAGGCGGCCGGCGCAAAGAAGCAGGGAGAATAACCTTGAATTTCTCCGAGCTATTCATCCGTCGACCGGTCCTTTCGACCGTCGTCTCCCTGCTGATCCTGCTCATTGGCGCGCAGGGCATCTTCTCCATGTCCCTTCGCCAGTATCCAAAGATCGACGAGACGGTGATCACCGTCACCACCGCCTATCCGGGTGCCAGTTCCGAGCTGATCCAGGGCTTCATCACCACCCCCATCGCCAAGGCGGTCGCCTCGGCTGAAGGCGTGGATTACGTCAGCTCCAAAAGCGTGCTCGGTGCGTCCACCGTTTCTGTGCACATGCGCCTCAATGCCGATCCTGATGCCTCACTGACGGAAGTCGTGACCAAGGTCCAGCAGGTGCGCAGCGAGCTGCCAACGGAAGCGGAAGATCCCGTTATCCAGAAGGGCACCGGCCGGACCTTCGCTCTGATGTACCTGTCGGTGCTGTCGGAACGCATGTCGCCGCAGGAAATCACCGAATACGTGACCCGCGTGATCCAGCCGCAGATGGCGACCGTGGAAGGCGTTGCGGATGCGCAGGTGCTGGGCAACCAGACCTTCGCCATGCGCGTGTGGATCGACCCGATCCGCCTCGCCGCGCGCGGCGTGACGGCAGCCGAAGTGCTGCAGGCGATCCAGAACGCCAACTTCCTGTCCTCGCCGGGCAAGACGGAGAACGAATACGTCGCCTTCACCGTGGAAACGAAGACGACGCTCCAGACACCGGAAGCCTTCGGGGCGCTGCCGATCCGTTCCGACGGCGCCGAGGTCGTGCGCCTGCGCGACGTGGCAACGCTGAAACTGGGGTCGGAAACGACCGACGTGCGCGTCACGTTCAACGATCAGCAGGGCATCTTCATCGGCATCATGCCGACCCCTTCGGCCAATCCTCTGGATACCGCCGATGCGGTGCGCGAAGCCCTGCCCCGGCTTGAGCGCAACCTGCCGGAAGGCATGTCGATGACGGTGGTCTATGATTCCACCAAGTTCATCTCCGCCTCCATCGTCGAGGTGTTCAAGACCATCGGCGAAGCGGTGATCATCGTGGTGCTGGTGATCCTGCTGTTCCTCGGTTCCTTCCGAGCCATCCTCATTCCGATCGTGACGATCCCGCTGTCGCTTGTCGGCGTGTGCTTCTTCCTGTGGATGGTCGGTTATTCGCTCAACACGCTGACATTGCTCGCCATGGTGCTGGCCATCGGCCTCGTGGTCGATGACGCCATCGTCGTCGTGGAGAACATTCACCGCCACCTCGAAGAGGGTCTCAGGCCCATGAAGGCGGCGATTGTCGGCATGCATGAGATCTTCGGCCCCGTCATCGCCATGACGATCACGCTGGCCGCCGTCTACGCCCCGCTCGGCTTCGTGCAGGGCGTGACCGGCGCGCTCTTCCGCGAGTTCGCCTTCGCGCTTGCGGGCTCGGTGATCATTTCCGGCTTCGTCGCGGTGACCCTGTCGCCGATGATGTCCGCGCGCCTTCTGTCGGCCCATGGCAGCCGCTTTCAGGAGATCGTGGACCGGACCTTTACGGGCCTCGCCAACTGGTACGGCCGTCGGCTGCACGGCGCAATGCGCATGAAGCCGCTGATCCTGCTGATCGTGGTCATCCTGATGGCGACGACCGGGTTCCTGTTCGTGAAGACCACGAGCGAACTGGCCCCGGACGAGGATCAGGGCGGGCTCTTCGCCATTGTTTCCGGTCCGCACTATGCGACGGCCAACTACACGCAGACCTATACGCAGCAGTTCTACGAGATGACCGACGACGTGCCCGGCGTGGAAGCCCGCTTCCAGTTCGTCGGCGCCGACGGCGTCAACAGCGCCTTCGCCATCTGGGCGCTGAAGCCGTGGGACGAGCGTGAGCAGAGCCAGGCTGAGATCAAGGCGATGATCCAGCCGCGGATCGAGAAATCCGCCGGCGTGCAGGCCTTCGTCTTCGCCCCGCCCTCGCTGCCCGGTTCCGGCGGCGGTCTGCCGATCCAGATCGTGCTGCAGACGACCGGCAGCCCGGAACAGGTCTACGAGGTTGCGGAGGAGATCAAGAACAAGGCCATGGGCTCGGGCAAGTTCATCATCGTCCAGAACTCCATGTCCTTTGAGAACCCGATGGCCCGCGTGACCATCGACCGGAACCGCGCCGCCGCCCTCGGCGTGCCGATCGCCACCATCGGTCAGACCCTGAACCTGCTCGTCTCCAACGCGCAGGTTTCCAAGTTCGACCGTGAGGGACGCGCCTACAAGATCGTGCCGCAGGTACTCGACGATTACCGGATGAACCCGGAAAATCTCGGCAAGTTCTATGTGCGCTCGGCCAGCGGCGAAATGGTGCCCCTGTCGGCGGTGATCGACATTTCCACGCAGGCCTCGGCGGCGGCGGTGGAACAGTTCAACCAGTTGAACTCGGCCACCATCTCCGCCCTGCCGCTGCCTACGGTGACCACCGGCGAGGGTTTGAACGAACTCCAGACCATCGCCAACAACGCCCTGCAGGACGGCTTCTTCCTCGATTACGCCGGACAGTCGCGGCTTGAGGTGGAGCAGGGCAACACCATCATCATCGCCTTCCTGATGGCGATGATCGTGATCTATCTCGTGCTGGCCGCCCAGTTCGAGAGCTTCCGCGATCCCTTCATCATCATGATGTCGGTCCCGCTGTCGATCTTCGGCGCCATCGTGCCGCTCAACCTCGGCCTCGGCACGCTGAACATCTACACGCAGGTGGGCATGATCACGCTGATCGGCCTGATCACCAAGCACGGCATCCTGATGGTGGCCTTCGCCAACGACCAGCGCGAGAAGCACGGCCTGTCGAAGCTGGAAGCCATCATCGAGGCCGCACGCGAGCGCCTGAGGCCCATTCTGATGACGACGGGCGCGATGGTACTGGGCGTGGCTCCGCTGGTGCTCTCGGAAGGCGCAGGCGCGGCCGCGCGCTATTCCATCGGCCTCGTCATCATGACCGGCATGTCGGTCGGCACGATCTTCACGCTCTTCGTGGTGCCGATGTTCTACATGTATCTCGGTCACGCCGACCGGGCGCATGAGGACGAAGAGGACGATGACGCGGCACCGGCAGCCGAACCGGCCAAGCCGCAACACGCCTGATCCGCACCGCGGGGATTGCATGCCCAAAATGAAAGAAGCCGGCCACGGGGAACCGCGGCCGGCTTCTTCATGAGGTGTCTGCGTTAGGGATCAGAACGCCGCATCGATGTCGGCAACGCCGATCAGCTTGTGATTGACGAACTCCTTGAGGCCGAGGCCGATCAGCTCGCGGCCATAGCCGGAACGACGGATACCGCCGAAGGGAAGGTCCGCCTTCACCATGGTCGGGTGGTTGACGAAGACCATGCCGGTCGAGATGCGGTTCGCAATTTCCTCGCCATGCTTGATGTCGGAGGTGAAGACCGAGCCGCCCAGACCGAAAGGCGTGTCATTCGCGATGCGGACCGCATCGTCCTCGTCCTTGGCCCGGAACAGCATGGAGACGGGGCCGAAGAACTCCCAGTAGCGGGCGGGATTGTCCTCGCAGACATTGGTGAGAATCGTCGGCTGGACGAATGCGCCCTTGGTCGGCACTTTCGGCCCGACTTCGGTCGCCGTGGCGCCATGCTCGACCGCCTTGCGGATCATCGCCTTGACTTTGTCGGCCGCCTCCTGGGAGCTGAGCGGGGCAAGCGTGGTCTTGGGGTCCGACGGATCGCCCGCCTTCAGCGCCGCTACACCCTTCGTGTAGTCCTTGAGGAAGGCATCGTAGATCTCGTCGACGATGATCATCCGCTTGGAGGACACGCAGACCTGCCCGCCGTTCCAGTGCCGGCCGAAGACGGCCCAGCCGACGGTCTTCTTCAGGTCCGCATCGGCCAGCACGACGAAAGCGTCGTTGCCGCCGAGTTCCAGCGTGGACTTCTTCAGCGCCTGTCCGGCAAGAGCCGCAACCGTAGCCCCGGCCCCTTCCGAACCGGTCAGCGCGACGCCGTGGACGCGCGAATCGTTGATGATCAGCTCGATCTGCGAACGTGTCGCGTAGAGGTTCGTGAAGCAGCCCTCCGGCAGACCGGCGCGCTTCATCAGGTCCTCGAACGCGGCCGCAGATTGCGGAACGTTCGAGGCATGCTTCAGCAGCATGGTGTTTCCGGCGGAAAGCTGCGGCGCGAGGATGCGGGCGATCTGGTAGTAAGGGAAGTTCCAGGGCTCGATGGCAAGGAGCACGCCGAGCGGCTCGTGAACCACCTTCGCCTTGCCTTCGGCCGGATCGAGAACGGGAAGCTCCTCCGGCGCCAGCAGGGCCTCGGCATTGCGCACATAGTATTCGATGATCTGCGCGGAAAGCTCGACCTCGGCCTTCGCTTCCGCGGTGACCTTGCCCATCTCGAGCGTCAGGATGGCGGAAAGGCCATCGGATTCGGCGCGAAGCAGATCGGCCGCCTTCTGCAGGATGGCCGCACGCTCGCCAAAGCCGGTTTCCTTCCATGAAAGAAATGCCTCGTGGGCCTTGGCGATAGAACCACGGACTTCATCGTCTGTGGCATCCGGAAATGTCTTCAGAACCTCGCCGGAGAAGGGGTTGGTTGTTGAATACGCCATTGTTGTCTCCGTTCACGGCACATCGCGTACTAACCGCGATTTCTTCGTGATTCAGGAAGGAACTCGTATGACGCGGGGAAAGGTTCCACCATGAGGCGAATTTTTTTGTGGCGATCGCGGGCCGGTGCAATAGCCCGTCGAACGGCCCCGGGCCGAAGCCGCACAGGACACGCGCAAGCGCACCGGCGCTTGTCAAACGTCTTCAAATGTCAGGAGAAAATTGGAGCGGGCGATGAGATTCGAACTCACGACCCCAACCTTGGCAAGGTTGTGCTCTACCCCTGAGCTACGCCCGCATCCATCTGGCTGCCGGCTGGTGTGGCCGGCGGGGTGGGGCACTATATGGACCAAGCGATCAGCGAATGCAACAGGCTATTTTATCGGAAATCACGGATGTGGATTGTTGTTGAAAACACGCGATTGAATCGCGCCGCGCCTGTCGTCTCGCGAACGCACCGCAGAGACGGGCCAACGGCGGAAACTCGCAATTTTCCGCCCCTCCGCCCACGACAGGAACGCCGCGGGCCTTCCGGGCCCTTGTTTGTCGCTGCATCCGCGCGCTAGAAGCGTTTCCAATAAGACGCGACCGGAACAGGCGCGCCGAAATTACCGAATCCGAGGATATTCTGATGCCCGCGACCCGCGAAGACCTGATGACCCGCTTCAAGGAGCTGGGCATCGAAACATCGACCATCGAGCATGAACGCGTCTTCACGGTTGCCGAAAGCTCCAGGCTCGACCGCGAGCTTGAAGGCGGGCACACGAAGAATCTCTTCGTGAAGGACAAGAAGGGCCGGCTCTTCCTGGTCGTGGCGCTGGCGCATGCCACGATCGACCTCAAGCACCTGCACAAGGTCATCGGCGCGCAGGGGCGCGTCTCCTTTGGCAATGCGGAGCTTCTGGAAGAGGTGCTGGGCGTCACGCCGGGCTCCGTCACGCCCTTTGCCCTCATCAATGACACCGAGCTGCGGGTGACCCCGGTTCTCGATGCGGCGATGATGGAATACGACACGCTGAACTACCATCCGCTTTCCAACGACGCGACGACGTCCATCTCCCGCGAAGACCTGCTCGTCTTCGTGCGCGCCTGCGGTCACGAACCGCAAATTCTGGCCGTCAGCGCGGAAGCGGAAGCCTCTGCGGAAGGGTAAGCTGACCGCCAAGCTGACCGTTTGTAATTCCTGTCACGTTACCCCATCTTAGGGCGAAGACGGGACATGCGAGACGGTGGCGTTGTGCGCGACGCGCCTGAGCCGCAAAGTCCTTCGCGAAACAAACACATTCGACACGGCGAAAACCGGGGATTGAAACGACATGAGCGAACCGACCTTCACGTTCGGCGGCACAAGCGGAGCGAGTTTTGGCGGCGCGGCGGCCAATGGCGCAAGCGACGTGATCAAGGACACGACCACGCAGACCTTCATGGCCGACGTTATCGAGGCCTCCCAGCAGGTTCCCGTGCTCGTGGATTTCTGGGCGCCCTGGTGCGGACCGTGCAAGCAGCTCGGCCCGGCGCTTGAAAAGGTCGTCACCAACGCCCGCGGCGCGGTGAAGATGGTCAAGCTGAACATCGACGAGAACCCGGAAATCCCGGGCCAGATGGGCATCCAGTCGGTTCCCACCGTCGTCGCCTTCGTCGGCGGCCGCCCGGTCGACGCTTTCTCCGGCGCGCTGCCGGAAAGCCAGATCCAGAAATTCATCGAGAAGCTTGCCGGACCTGTCGGCCCATCCGAGGCCGAAATGATGCTGGAACAGGCGGACGCCATGCTGGCGGCAGGCGATATCGCGAATGCGGTGCAGCTCTTCGCAGGTGTTCTGAGCCGGGAGCCGGAAAACGCGGCCGCCATTGCCGGTATCGTCCAGTGCCAGATCAAGGCCGGCGATCTCGACCGCGCCCGTCAGATCCTGGAAAGCGTTCCGGAGGAAAAGGCGGGCGACCCCGCCATCGCCGCAGCCCGGGCGGCGCTCGAGCTTGCCGAGCAGGCGGAAGACACCGGCGACCTTGCCGAGCTGCAGGCCGCCGCGGACGCCGAACCGGACAATTTTCAGGCCCGTTTCGACCTCGCCGTCGCGCTTGGGGCCCATGACCGGAAGAACGAGGCGGTGGATGCCCTGATCGAGATCGTACGCAGCGACCGCACGTGGAACGACGAGGCCGCCCGCAAGCAGCTTCTGCAGTTTTTCGAGGCCTGGGGCTTCAAGGACCCGGCTTCTGCTTACGGACGCCGCAAGCTTTCTGCGGTACTATTCTCGTAAGGCACAGACGCGAAGGGTCGGCGCGGCGGCAACCCGGCGACAAGGGGCGTAAGACGCAAGGACAGATCGGCGACATCATGTATGCAGGAAACAAGCGATACGACAGTCCGGCCGACCTCCCGGAAATCATTCCGATCTTCCCCCTGCCGGGCGCCTTGTTGTTGCCGCGCGGCGAGCTGCCGCTCCAGATCTTCGAACCGCGCTACCTCGCAATGGTCGACTGGGCGCTGGGGCAGGATCGCCTGATCGGAATGATCCAGCCGGTTTTCTCCACGAAGGAGGAGGAACTCGGCGGCAAACCCGAGTTGTGCAAGGTCGGCTGCGCGGGCCGCATCACCGGCTTCGTGGAATCGGGTGACGGGCGCTATCACCTGACCCTGACCGGCGTCGCCCGGTTCCGGCTTGGGGAAGAAATCGACCGGCGCACCGCCTTCCGCCATGCCCGCGTCTCCTTCGACGATTACGCCTGCGACCTGAGTGAGAACGATGGCACGAGCGTGGATCGCGCCGCGCTCCTGAACGCGCTCAAGGCGTATCTGGAAGCGAACAATCTGGAGACGGACTGGGACGCCGTGCGCAAGGCCTCCACGGAGATCCTCGTCAATGCGCTTTCCATGATGAGCCCCTATGGCCCGGCGGAAAAGCAGGCGCTGCTGGAAGCACCCGATCTGAAGGCGCGTGCGGAAACGCTGATCGCCATCACGGAAATGGAACTGGCGCGCAGCGACGATCCGGGATCGACGCTGCAATAGGTGCTCAACGGTCCCGACAAAGGTCGGGATGGGGCGCGACGGGGACGGACGCGCACGCTGAAACGAACAGAAACGACACGAAGGGGACGCCGCATGAGCGAGGCGCAGACGCACACCATCGACCGGAAGCTCCTGGAGATCCTGGTCTGCCCGGTGACCAAGACGACGCTGGAATACGACAAGGAACGGCAGGAGCTGATTTCCCGCGCCGCCCGTCTTGCCTATCCCATCCGCGACGGCATCCCGATCATGCTGCCCGACGAGGCGCGCCAGTTGGAAGACTGAGCTGCCAGCCTTCACAAGGAAGCAGCGGACAAAAGAAAAGCCCGGCCTTGAAGCCGGGCTTTCGCATGTCTGGGTGCGGAAAGCGGATCGTCAGCGCGTGGGCATCGGCGTCTCGCCGCGATAATCGTAGAACCCGCGCTGGGTCTTGCGACCGAGCCAGCCAGCCTCGACATATTTCACCAGAAGCGGGCACGGACGGTACTTGCTGTCGGCCAGCCCCTCATAGAGCACCTGCATGATCGACAGGCATGTGTCCAGACCGATGAAATCGGCCAGCTGCAGCGGCCCCATCGGATGATTGGCACCAAGCCGCATGGCCGTGTCGATGGCTTCCACGGAGCCCACGCCCTCATAAAGCGTGTAGATCGCCTCGTTGATCATCGGCAGCAGAATGCGGTTGACCATGAAGGCGGGAAAATCCTCGGCGACCGCAATGGTCTTGCCGATGCGATCGACGAAGGCCTTGGAGGCTTCGAAGGTCTGATCCTCGGTCGCGATGCCGCGCACCAGTTCCACCAGTTCCATCTTCGGCACCGGGTTCATGAAGTGAACGCCAATGAACCGCTCCGGACGATCCGTGGAGGACGCCAGGCGGGTGATGGAGATCGAGGAGGTGTTGGTCGCCAGGATCGCTTCCGGCTTCAGGACCGGGCAAAGCTGGGAATAGATCTTGCGCTTGATCTGCTCGTTCTCGGAAGCCGCCTCGATGACCATGTCGCAGTCGGCAATGTCTTCCTGCGTCGGGGCCGCGTGAATCCGCGCCACGGCCGCGTCGCGATCTTCCTGCGAGAGATTGCCCTTGGAAACCTGCCTGTCGAGGTTCTTGGCAACGCCGTCCAGCGACTTTTGAATGCTCTCGGCGGAGATGTCGTGCACATAGACTTCGTATCCGGCGACCGCGCATACGTTCGCGATCCCGGTACCCATCTGGCCAGCGCCGATAACGCCGATCTTCTTGATCTCGACAGCCATGTTTTACCCGGTCTCTCCAGGACGGTTTTCCGCCCTTTGGGAATAGTGTTCGCCGGGACGAAAGGCCCGACCCCGCTCATACGTTATTTCTTGCAGGCATGGCCGGCGAGAGCAAGCGTCACGCCGGCCTGTCATTTGTATTTTGGGCCCAGGGCCGTTCGGTCAAGCCTTCCGGCTTCAGCCCAGTTCCGCCTCGAGCTGCGGAATGATGTCGAAGAGATCGGCGACGAGGCCGTAATCCGCGACCTGGAAGATCGGGGCTTCCTCGTCCTTGTTGATCGCAACGATCACCTTGGAGTCCTTCATGCCCGCCAGATGCTGGATGGCGCCGGAGATGCCGCAGGCGATGTAGAGATCCGGAGCGACGACCTTGCCGGTCTGACCGACCTGCCAGTCGTTCGGAGCATAGCCCGCATCCACCGCCGCGCGCGAGGCGCCCACGGCGGCGCCGAGCTTGTCGGCCAGCGGCACGATCAGCTCGTCGAACTTCTCCTTGGATCCCAGCGCACGGCCACCGGCGATGATGACTTTCGCGCCCGTCAGTTCCGGACGGTCCGACTTGGAAAGTTCTGCGCTGACGAAGGTGGACAGCGCCGGATCGGCGGGAGCCGCCACATCCTCGATCGCCGCGGAACCGCCCTCACCGGCCGCCGCAAAGGATGCGGTGCGCACGGTCAGAACCTTCTTGGCATCGCCCGACTTCACCGTCTGAATCGCGTTGCCGGCATAGATCGGACGCTTGAAGGTGTCGGCGGATTCGATCTCGATCACTTCCGAAAGCTGCATGACGTCGAGCAGCGCGGCCACGCGGGGCATGTAGTTCTTGCCCGAGGTGGTCGCCGCGGTGACGATGGCGTCGTAGCCGTCGGCCAGCGAGACGATGAGCGCGGACATCGGCTCGGCCAGCTGATGCTCCAGCGCATCCGCCTCGGCGACGAGCACCTTCGCAGCGCCGTCGAGCTTGGCGGCTTCTTCCGCCGCCGGCTTGCAGCCCTTGCCGGCCACGAGGATGTGAACGTCTCCGCCCAGAGCCTTCGCCGCGGTCAGGGCCTTGGCGGTCTGGTCGGAAAGGCTTGCATTGTTGTGTTCGGCCACAAGAAGCGTGGTCATGGTCCTACTCCTTAATGGTCCCGATCAAAGCACGCCGGCTTCGTTCTTGAGCTTGGAGACAAGCTCCGCGACATCCGCTACCTTGACGCCGGCCTGACGCGCAGGCGGCTCGTTCGTGGCCACGACCGTCAGACGCGGCGCGACATCGACGCCGTAATCTCCCACGGCCTTTTCCTCGATCGGCTTCTTCTTCGCCTTCATGATGTTGGGAAGCGAAGCGTAACGCGGCTCGTTCAGGCGCAGATCCGCGGTGATGATGGCCGGCAGGCCAAGCTTCACCTTCTGCAGGCCGCCGTCGATCTCGCGGGTGACCTCAAGAGACCCATCGTTCAGTTCCAGCTTGGAAGCGAACGCGCCCTGCGACCAGCCCAGAAGCGCGGCCAGCATCTGGCCCGTCTGGTTGCTGTCGTCATCAATGGCCTGTTTGCCGAGGATGACCATCTCCGGCTGCTCTTCGGCAACGATCGCCTTGAGGATCTTGGCGACGGCCAGCGGTTCCACCGCATCATCGACCTTCACCAGGATGCCGCGGTCGCCGCCCATGGCGAGACCGGTGCGGATCGTTTCCTGCGCCTGCTGCGGGCCGATGGATACGATCACGATCTCGGTGACCTTTCCGGCCTCCTTCAAACGAATCGCTTCCTCAACGGCAATTTCGTCGAAGGGGTTCATCGACATCTTGACGTTCGCCAGATCAACGCCGGAACCATCCGGCTTCACGCGGACCTTGACGTTGTAGTCGATCACCCGCTTGACGGGCACGAGCACTTTCATGGGTTGTGGACCTCCGCATTGGCCGTCGCCGCAAAGGGCGCCGGGAGCGCGCCGGAATTGTGCAACCGGCTGTCGGTAGATTGGCCGGATTTGGCCTGCAAATGCGGGGTTCTGCCCCCCGCAGAAGTTCGGGCGGGGACGGTACTGGCGCCTTGAATTTGTGTCAACGTTCGCGCTGCAGCAATCTTCAAAAAACCCGCCTCCGCCGAGGTGGAAACCGGGTTAGCCATACAATAAACCTATTGCCTTCAACGCGATGGCCGTCGCGCAAAAAGGGGCACGCCGGGCCTTCTCATGATCATGACCAGCATGGCGCCCGCGGCCAGTCCGCCAATGTGGCTCCACCACGCGACCGTCTCTCCAACAGGTTGTAAAACCATGTAGATCTGAAACGCGATCCACGCGCCGAGGAACCAGTAGGCGGGCACAGGCACCGGAATCCGGGCCAGCACCAGCACCCAGACCCGCACATGGGGATGCAACATCAGGTAGGCGGCAACAATGCCGGCCACCGCACCGGAAGCGCCGATCACCGGCACGTTTGACTGCGGCAGCATGACGATATGAACCAGCGCCCCGACCGCAGCGCACAGAAAATAGAAGATGAGGTAGCGCAGGTGCCCCAGCGCATCCTCGACATTGTCTCCGAAGATCCACAGGAACAACATGTTGCCGGCCAGATGCCAGAAGTCCCCGTGCAGAAAGGCGTAGGTGACCAGCGAGGCATAGGTTTCGACGGTGGGGGCGCTGAACAGGATCGGCACCGCACCGTGGGCGAGCGCCGCGGCATTGACGGCACGCGCCATGCCGCCCGCCTCCACGAGCAGGAAGATCGCCGCATTGAGCGCGATCAGCGCCCAGGTGACATACGGGCGCCGGATATGGGCGCGGGGATTGTGATCGTAGAGCGGAATGAACATGAAGCGCTGGCATGCTCCGTCGGTCGGCTATCGGCACCCGGTTGATCCGATTTGGCGAGCGGCGAACGTAGCATGAGGGAAAGGGCGCGACGACGGTTTCCCGCTCTGGCGGCTCAACTTGCCCGGCGCATGCGGCCGAAGGGGATCAGGCTGACGAGGAACAGTACCAGCGCAGCCACCACCACCGACGGTCCCGTCGGCGTATCGACCTCCAGCGACAGGCCGAGCCCGCCCACAACCGATGCGGCCCCCACGAGCGCGGCGATGAGCGCCATGCTCTCCGGCGTAGCCGCAAAGCGCCGTGCGGCGGCGGCCGGTATGACCAGCAGCGAGGTGATCAGCAAAATGCCGACGATCTTCATCGCAATTGCGATGACAGCCGCCACGAGAAACATCAGCACCAGCTTGCAGGCCAGCACCGGCACGCCTTCCGCCCGCGCCAGATTCTCGTCGACGGTCACCGCCAGAAGCGGACGCCACACAACGGCCAGCGCCGCCAGAACCAGCGCCCCGCCGACCCAGATGACGATCAGGTCGGTCTTCCCCACCGCCAGGATATCGCCGAAGAGATAGGCCATCAGATCGATTCGCAGCCAGGACATGAAGGCCACGGTGACAAGGCCGATGGAGAGCGCGGAATGGGAGAGAATGCCCAGAAGCGTGTCGGCGGGGATCGCCTTCTGGCGCTGCAGGGCCAGAAGCACAAGCGCAATCGCCAGGGATACCGCCAGCACGGTCAGCGTCGCATCCACATCCAGCAGGAAGGCGAGCGCGATGCCCAGAAGACCCGCATGAGCCATGGTATCGCCGAAATAGGCCATGCGTCGCCAGACGATGAAACAGCCAAGCGGACCCGCCACCAGCGCCACGCCGATACCGGCGAGAAAGGCGCGCAGGATGAAATCGTCAAACATCGTCTCTCTCCTGCGCCTTGTGGGCATGGTCATGCGGACGGTCGTACCCATGAGAATGATCGTGAGAGCGGTCGTGAGAGCCTGGGCACGACCCGTCCAGCGCATGATCGTGATCGTGATGATGCTGGTAGACGGACACCGCCTGCGCGGCGCGCGGACCGAAAAGCGTCTGGTATTCTGGACTGTTGGCGACCGTATGCGGCACGCCGGAACAGCACACATGCCGATTGAGACAGACCACCCGGTCGGCCTCGCGCATCACCACGTGCAGATCGTGGGAAACGAGCAGCACCCCGCAGCCGCGATTGCGCCGGATTGCTGAAATCAGTTCGTAAAGCTCGATCTCGCCCGCGAAATCGACACCCTGGACAGGTTCGTCGAGAACCAGCAGATCCGGTTCGCGCAGCAGCGCGCGTGCCAGAAGAACGCGCTGCATCTCGCCGCCCGACAGCGCCTGCACCTGCGCCTTCATCAGATGCGCGACCCCGGTTTCCTCAAGCGCTCCGGACACCTCCGCCTTCGAGGCGCGCACGGTCAGCGTCATCAGCCGGGCGACCGTCAAAGGCATCGTCCAGTCGAGATGAAATTGCTGCGGCACGTAACCGACCTTGAGGCCCGGCGCACGCTCCAGCGTCCCCTCATCGGCCAGTTCCAGACCGAGCACCGTCTTCACAAGAGTTGTCTTGCCGCCGCCATTGGGTCCGATTAACGTAAGGATCTCACCACGCGACACGGAAAGATCGACATGTTCGATCAGTTGCCGCCCGGAACGCCGGACGCCAATATTCGTCGCCTTGACCAGAAACGCGCCCGCCGCCTGCGTGGCGCGTGAACCGGGAAGGTTTGTCGGTGTCGTCATGCCTTGTCCGTCTGCCAGAAGCGGCGATATTTCTGCGTTGAGCATACCTGTCTATCCATCATCTCGCCTGAACGCGAGATCCCCTGCCTCTGAATTTCCCTTCAAATGCCCCCTTGACGGGCCGGTCGTCAAATGAAATGTAATGTTATAACGTAACATTCTGACGGAGTATACTCCATGCCTCTCCAGCAAGCTGGATTGCGCGCGATGGCGGCCGGTCTTTTTCTGGGGCTCGCCACCGCCACGCTTCCTATTGCCCACGCCCAGACGAATACGGAAAGCGGGGAGGCAGGTGCCGTTCCCGATGTCGTCGTCTCCATCCAGCCCGTCCACTCGCTGGTGGCCGGCGTCATGGGAGACCTTGGCACCCCGACGCTGCTGGTGCGCGGAGGCGCCTCTCCCCATTCCTACGCGCTGAAACCCTCCGACGCCCGCGCGCTTGACAAGGCCGACATCATCTTCCGGATTGGCGAAAATTTGGAAGCCTTCCTGAACCATCCGCTGGAAACCCTCGGCGAGAAGGCCGTCGTCGTCGACCTGGGAGAGGGCGAAGGCATTCACACCCTCGCCTTCCGCGAAGGCGCACTGTGGGAAGCCCATGAACACGGGGACGAAGCGCACGACGATCATGGGCATGAGGACCATGCCAAGCATGACGATGATCACGACCATGACGAGGCACATGCCGGTCATGAGCATGCACACGATCACCACGGCACAGATCCCCATGTATGGCTGGACCCGGCGAATGCAAGGATCATGGTCGAGGCCATCGCCGCGACCCTGATCGCGAACGATCCGGCCCACAAGGCAACCTATGAAACCAATGCCGCAAAGCTGAACGGTCGGCTGGCCGCGCTTGAAGAAAAGATCGACGCCGAACTCCTCCCGGTGCGCGGACACCCCTTCATCGTTTTCCATGACGGCTATCATTATTTCGAACATCGCTTCGAGGTCGAGGCGGTCGGCGCCGTCGCGGTCAATCCCGAACAGCAGCCCGGCGCCGCGCGCATCAGCGAAATCCGCGACCGCATCGTGCAGACCGCCGCGGTCTGCGTTTTCACCGAGCCGCAGTTCCGTCCGCGTCTCGTCAACACGCTCCTGGAAGGGACCTCGGCACGCGCCGGTGTGCTCGATCCGCTCGGGGCCGATATCGAGCCGGGACCGGAAGCCTACGAGACAATGATGCAGGCTCTGGCCGACGGAATTCGCAATTGTCTCGCCGGGGAATAGGTCCCGGCAAGCCTTTCGCGACCGGCAATCATGAACCGCTTTCGTAAAATCGATCGGCCCCTGCCCCTTCGCGCGGGCCGATCGACACCCTATATTGGCCGGGAAAAGGCGGCGTCGGACGATGGTCCGGCGGCCGCCGCTCTGTTTTGCGCGAAGGAAGCATCATGTCCGCAACCCCGTCCAGCGAGCGCCAGATCCCCGTCACCGTGCTGACCGGCTATCTGGGCTCCGGCAAGACCACGCTCTTGAACCGCATCCTCACCGAGGACCATGACAAGCGGTATGCGGTGATCGTCAACGAATTCGGCGAAATCGGCATCGACAACGATCTGCTGGTGGAATCGGACGAAGAAATCTTCGAAATGAACAACGGCTGCATCTGCTGCACCGTGCGCGGCGACCTGATCCGCACGGTGGAGAACCTGATGAAGCGAAAGGGAGCCTTCGACGCCATTCTGGTGGAAACCACCGGCGTTGCCGATCCCGCACCTGTCGCCCAGACCTTCTTCATGGACGAGGACGTCCGTCAGGCCGCCAAGCTCGACGCGGTGGTCGCCGTGGTCGACGCCAAGCACCTGCCCGCGCGCCTTGCCGACACCGACGAGGCGGCCGACCAGATCGCCTTTGCCGACGTGATCCTGCTCAACAAGACCGATCTCGTCTCCGAAGGCGAGCTGCGCGACGTAGAAGGCGCGATCCACGCAATCAACCCCTATGCCATCGTGCACAAGACGGAACGTTGCTCCATCGATCTCGCCAAGGTGCTCGACCGCGGCTCTTTCGATCTCGACCGCATCCTGTCGCTCGATCCGAATTTCCTCGCCGAGGACGGCCATGTCTGCGGCCCGGACTGCGATCATGATCACCATCATCATGATCATGACCACGGGCACGATCACCACCACCATGATCATGATCACGGCCATCACCACCATCACCACCACGACGACCCGCATGGCGTGAAGAGCATTGCGCTCACCGCCGGTGAGCTGGACCCGCAGAAGTTCTTCCCCTGGATCCAGCAGACGACGCAGATGCAGGGCCCCAACATCCTGCGGCTGAAGGGCATTCTGGCCTTTGCCGGTGACGACGAGCGTTATGTCCTGCAGGGCGTTCACATGATCGTGGAAGGCGACCACCAGCGCGCGTGGAAGGATGGAGAGAAACGCGAAAGCCGCCTCGTCTTCATCGGCCGCGACCTTCCGACGGAAATGCTGGAAGCCCATTTCGCCGCCTGCGCGGCCTGAGCGGCGACGCATGAATACACGCCCGATCGGGTCCCGAAGTCCAGCTTCGGCCCCGATCAGGTCCGGGCTTTCCTCATCATTTACGCTTTTTCAGGAGGTGTGAAAGCACCCCCTTGGCGCTGCGCCGGGCGGTATCGTGGGCGGCGATATCGGCATGCGCCATCGCCATGCGCACGCCCGCCCCGCGCCCCCCGGCAATGAGCAGCGTCCCGAAGGTGGCGCGGTCCTTCCACATGCCGTCGATCAGAGACGAGGCCTGACCGGCCAGCGAATCGACCTCCGACAGATCCGCGCTGGCGAAATAGCCCTCCATCGCCGCGAGCATCACCTGAACACCGGGCGACTGGCTGGCCTGTTCCTCGTCGAAGGCGATCTTCCATGCGAAAGCGCGCGGGCCGTCGCGGAAGGACACGACCACCGCAATCGTGCGATTGTCGAGCCGCAGCCGATCCAGCAGCACCTTGCCGGAATTGGCGAATTCCTGAACCGCCTCGCGGGCGAAGGCAGCGTGATAGGGGTTGCTGGCGAGGGCGGTCTCGCTTTCGCCCTTCCAACCGGCCTGTTCCAGCGCCAGAAAATCCTCGAAAGCCTCCACCGCCTGCGCACCGTGCAGGTGGTCGCGCACCAGATGTCCCTGCTCCTTGAGACGGCGATATCCCTTGGCATAGCGTCGCCGCCGCTGGCCGGAAATCTGTTGCAGATATTGCTCCATGGTGCCGTCGAGCGACAGGACCGGGCGCTGGTAGTGGGCGGTATCGTCGAGCTTCAGCCGTGCAGCGACAACCGCATCCCGGAAGGCGGCGACAACCGGCCCGTCGAGCCGCTGCTGCGGCATGGCCAGCAGCGTGCCCATATGCGACATGACCACCCTGAGGAGCTTTTCGGCGGCGGCCTGCGCGCAATCGGGAGCTAGAAGCGGGGTGCCGAGAGGCGCGTAAGGATGGGTCCAGACATGCGGAGCCGTCCAGGCAAGCCCCAGCGACTTGCGCCCGAGCGGCATCAGCCCGGCCAGCCCGCCGCCACCGCGCCTGCGCACCGCCGCAATGGTGATCGGCTCGCTTTCCACGTGATGCAGATAGGACAGCAGGAATTCCGGCCGAAAGAACGGATTGGGCTCCACGGCGTGCTCCGCCAGCAAGGCCCAGGCTCCCTCCTCCTCGACCGCCTCCATCGGCGTCATCAACAAAGGTTCAAGCGCAGAAATGACAATCGGGGCCGCAAGTGGCGGCCCTTTTTCCCCGGACGTCATATCGTCCCTGTTCATCGTCCCCTCCTCTTCCATGGCCCGTCCGCCATGGTCACGCGCCGCCCGCGCGTCGAATTCGAACTGTTTCAGGTCGTATTAGGCTTTTCCCGTGAAATCCGTGTCCAGATGAACGCATGAATCCCAAGCCGCCTGCGCGCCACCCAGAACAGGCTGGAGGCTTCGAAACACATGGAGATCGCCGTCGCCGAAGCCGCTCCGATGAGACCATAAAGCGGAATAAGCGTCACGTTCAGGGCGACATTCACCGCAAATGCCATCGCATAGGCGACCGCGCAACGTTTCTGTTCGCCCGCCATGGTCAGGAGCGCATCGACCGGACCGACGGAGGCGCGCGCCAGAACGCCGACCATCAGAACCCACAGAATCACATGACCGCCGGTGAAATCCTTGCCGAAAAGCTGGAGAATGTAACTGCCGAACAGCACCAGCACCCCCGCGCAGGCAAGCGAAGGCCAGAAAGTCCAGCGCACCGATTGGCGTACATACCCCGCCAGCCCCTCATGGTCGCCGGTGTGATGAAAGCGCGAATAGCGATGCGCAGAGGCGGCCTTGACCGCGTAATAGACGAAATGAACGAGCGCCAGCGTCTTGGCGGCGGCGTAATAGACGGCCACCTCGTCGGGCGGCGCGAAATAGCTGACCATGAGAACATCGGCGCTGGTCAGAAGCGTGAAGAAGCCTTCCACCAGAAAGATCGGCAGAGACAGGCGCATCCAGTCGCCCGGCGTCCACAGTTTCGGCCCCGGTTCCACAACGCTGCGCAAACGGCGGTCCATGGCGAAACGCTGCTGGAGGGCGACCAGCCAGGTCGCAAAGATCGCTACGGTGCAGATGGTGGTGGCGGTGTGCGAGAACCCGACGAAGCTGGCGGCGAGTGCGCCCAGAAAGATCAGAAGTGGCCGCCAGATATAGGTCGGCAGCATCGCCAGATCGCCCCAGTCGCGCGCCCGCGCGATGCCTTCCTGAACATCGGTCAGGGTGAACATCGGCAGGCAAAGCGCCGCCAGATAGGCG
The DNA here is from genome assembly GCA_963678585.2 of Breoghania sp. Lineage (GTDB taxonomy): Bacteria > Pseudomonadota > Alphaproteobacteria > Rhizobiales > Stappiaceae > Breoghania. The sequence goes on along the minus strand of CAXXGA010000003.1, from coordinate 312,787 downwards.
GGCATGATGTAATAGGCGGGGATGTAATCGGAGCTGAGCCAGACGACCGCCATGGTGGTCAGCATCAAGATTGTGGCCGCCGTCACGGCGATGATGCGGCTGGCGCTGAGAACGCCGCGCAGAAGATCCAGCTTCCCGGTCGCCAGATATTCCGGGATCAGTCGCTGCACGGCGGAATTGAAGCCGATCGGCGCGATCACGCCCAGAATGATCACCAGCGTCCACACCACGACATAGATGCCGTATTCGTGGCTGCCCATCCAGCGCGCAAGAAAGACCTGCAGAACATAAGCGAGGACCGCGCCCAGAATACGCACACCAAAGGTGAACAGGGCCATGCGCTGCGCTTTTGCGGAATCGGTCGTGCTGCCGAGCATTGCGCGGATACGTCCGACGAGGCCGCCCGTCCCGGTCGCCTGGCCGGGGCCCTCCTGCTCCATCTCCGGCGTACGCGGATCTCCGGCCTGCGGAAAGATCTTCATGAACCGTCCCTGCTGTTGAAACCGGCGAACCCCGTTCGCAGGCCGGAGCCTTCGACCGGAAGATGTCGCGGTTTCCGAGTACGTGAAAAATGGCACATGGGACTTAATTTTCTATATCTGATCGAGACTTGGCCCGAACGCCGCCCACAGAAGCATTACACCGCAGGTTCCGTGAGCACTTCATCCTCTACCCTGGATGGAGGCCATCATACGGTTATCATAACTTGATATGACAACTTTTATATATGTCCCGCCCGCTTTTGCCCTCGCCTGCCCGTCCATGACATCCTCGAAATGATACGTATGGGACCATCTCTTCAGGCGTTGGAGCCGGCCATGGCGGCACGTGACGCGACGCCGCCGTTCCTGCCCGCGCCCCTCTCCACAGCCTTGTCCACTGTTTCAACATGGCCCTGATCAGGCGATTTCAGGCAATTCCACCCCCTCCCCGATCCGATGCGTCGCCTGTCCGGACTTGTCGTTTCTGTCCGCTTGACTCTGCACGGTCTTGTTGGAATCTATTAGAACATAACAGGAACAAACATGAGGTGCGGCGATGGCCGGCGTTCAGGCGGAGCCGGATCTTGCCGAGCTTCGACGACAGATCGCACAACTGGAAAACCGCCCCGTCCGCCTGAAAACGCAAGGGCCGGAGCGGGCTGCGAAGAAGATCGGACAGCGGACGGGGCCCGGCGAAACGCCCGGGATTTCCGGCCCGGCCCGCCGCTTCGATCCCGGCTTCGGCGCACTGCTGGCGGGAACCGGACTGGAAGCGGGCCTTGCCTGCGGCGCGCTGCACGAGATCGCCAGCGACGAGACCCGGCAGGCGGGTGCTGCGGCGGGGTTCGCGCTGGCGCTGGCGACCCGGCTTGCCCTCACCCGCCCCGGAGCCCTGCTCTGGGTCTCGGACGCCGGCGTGCCGGTGGAGGCCGGGCGGCTCCATGCCGCCGGACTGGCGCAATTCGGGCTCGATCCGGACCGGATCGTCGAGGTGCGCACGCACAGCCCCTCCGACACGCTGTGGGCGCTGGAGGAAGGTCTTGGCTGCACCGGGCTTGTCGGCGTGATCGGAGAATTCCTTCAGGCCCCGCGCGCGCTCAATCTCACCGCCTCGCGCCGCCTCGCCCTGCGCGCCGCAAGCGGAGGCGTCACGGGGTTTCTGGTCAGCCATGCCGCGCCCCCGACCCCGGGAGCCGCGGCCACACGCTGGCGGGTCACCGGCGGACCCGGCCGGGGAACAGTCGCTCCCCCACCGGGCGCCGCCGCAGATGAAGCGGGGCCCGGTTCTGAAACTGAAATCGGACTGAGCTTCCCCGCATGGCGGGTACGGCTGGAACGGAACCGCGCGGGCAAGCCCGCCGCATTCGATCTGGAGTGGGACTGTGACGAGCGCATCTTCCGGGCGACAACGCATCTTGAGCCTGTGGCTACCGCGCCTTGCGACCGACAGGATCGCCCGCAAGGCGACAGCGGGCCTGAGCGCACTGGCGGCGAACTCATCCGCCTGCGCTTCGGCGGGCGCTGATCCTTCACCCGAGCGCCCCCACATCAGCGTGGATGAGGCAAAGGGCGCACTCAGGATCGCCGCGGTCGACGCCGCTGCCGCGCGACGCGGGTTATGTGTCGGCGAACCGCTGGCCGATGCCCGCGCCCGCGTGCCCGATCTCGTCGCCCATGATGCGGACCCTCAGGCCGATACAGCCCTTCTGGAACGCATTGCCGACTGGTGCGACCGCTACACTCCGCTGGTCGCCCTCGATGCCCCCGACGGCCTGCTGCTCGACATCACCGGCTGCGCCCACCTTTTTTCCGGCAACAAGAGTGATGACGGCGAACGCGCCCTGCTCGACGATCTCGTGCCCCGTCTGCGCGCTCAAGGCTTCGCCGTGCGCGCCGGTCTGGCGGACACGCCGGGCGCGGCCTGGGCGGTGGCGCGCTTCGGCGGCCGCCCCGGCCTTCAGGGCGCAATCCGCATCCCGCCGCGCGAGACCCGCGAGGCCCTGTTGCCGCTCCCGCTTTCCGCCCTGCGGCTGGAGCCGGATACGGTGGCAGCCCTTGATCGCGTCGGCCTGAAACGCATCGCCGACATCGCCGACCGCCCCCGCGCACCGCTCGCCGATCGCTTCGGGCCGGGTCTCATCACCCGGCTCGATCAGGCCATGGGCTTTGCCGAGGAACCGATCTCCCCGCGTCTGCCGGTCGCCCAGCTTTCCGTGGAACGCCGCTTGGCCGAGCCCATCGCACGCGAGGAGGATGTACGCGAGGCACTGCGCCATCTCGCCTCCCTGCTCACCCGGCGGCTGGAAAAGGCCGGGCTCGGCGCACGCGCTCTGGAATTCACGCTCTTTCGCGTCGACGGTGCGGTGCGCAGGCTGGTCGTGGGAACGGGCGCGCCCTTGCGAAGCCCCGCCCGCGTGCTCTCGCTTTTCGCGGAAAAACTGCGCAAGGCGGGCGATGAACTCGATGCGGGCTTCGGCTTCGATCTCCTGCGTCTGTCGGTTCTGGAAAGCCAGCGCGACGACGGCACCCAGATCGGCATGGACGAGGAAGCCGCGCAGGCCGACGAGCTTGCCCATCTGATCGACCGTCTCGGCGCACGCCTCGGCCTTCGCGCCGTCACCCGCTTCCTGCCCTGCGACACGCACATGCCGGAACACCGAAGCGCCAGCGTGCCCGCCGCCCTTGCCCGCGAGGACGCCCTTTTCTGGATTGCCGAGACGACCGGCGGCGCAGGTCCCACCCGCCCCTTGCGCCTGCTGGAGCGCGCCGAACCCGTGGAAACGGTTGCAGGCGTGCCCGACGGCCCGCCGCTTCGGTTCCGCTGGCGGCGCGCCTTTTACGAGATCGCCAGAAGCGAGGGCCCCGAACGGCTTGCCGCACAATGGTGGACCCGCGGCGCGGACGCCCCAACCCGCGATTATTTCCGCGTCGAGGACACGGCGGGACGGCGCTTCTGGCTCTATCGCGAGGGCTTGTACGAGCGTGAGACCGCCGCCCCGCGCTGGTATCTGCACGGGCTTTTCGCATGAACGGACCGGTTCCATGACCCGTTATGCAGAGCTGTGCGCGGCCACCAATTTCTCCTTCCTGCGCGGGGCCTCGCACCCGGAGGAACTGGCTGTTGCCGCAAGCCAGCTGGGCCTTGCCGGGCTCGGTATCTGCGACCGCAATTCGCTGGCGGGCGTCGTGCGCACCCATCTGGCCACGAAAGAAGCGGGCCTGCGCTATGCACCGGGCTGTCGGCTGGTCTTTGCCGACGGCACGCCCGACGTGCTGGCCTGGCCGCGCGACCGCGCCGCCCATGGCCGCCTGACCCGCCTTCTCACCCTCGGCAACCGCCGCGCACCCAAGGGCCAGTGCCACCTTGCCCTCGATGACCTGCGCGAATGGGGGATGGGTTTGGAACTGGGCGTCATGCCGCCCACACACCCCACCGCCTCGAAAGCCCCCATCCGAGAAACCCTGCGCGCGCTTGCAGACACCTTTCCCGGATCCGTCCGCCTCATCGCCACCATGCCCCACGGCCCGGGCGACCGGCGCAGACTGGCGGGCCTTGCCCATATGGCGGGCGAGACGGATGTGCCGCTGATGGCGAGCAACGACGTGCTCTATCACGCCCCCCACCGGCGCAGGCTTCAGGATGTGCTGACCTGCATCCGCGAGCACGTGACTTTGCACGATGCCGGGCGGCGACTGGAGGCCAATGCCGAGCGTCACCTGAAGGGGCCCGCCGACATGGCCCGCCTGTTCCGCGCACACCCCGACGCCATCGACGAGACGCTGCGCCTTCTGGACCGCCTTACCTTCTCGCTGGACGATCTTGCCTATGAATACCCCGACGAGCCGGTGGAAGGCTTCGCCGACCCGCAGGCGGCCCTGGAACATTTCACCGAGGAAGGCGCGCGGTTTCGCTATCCTGACGGCGTACCCGACAAGGTGCGCGCCGCACTCAGCTATGAACTGAACCTCATCCGCGAACTGCAATATGCGCCCTATTTCCTGACCGTCTTCGACATCGTGCGCTTTGCCCGTTCACGCGGCATCCTGTGTCAGGGCCGCGGTTCGGCGGCCAATTCCGCCGTCTGCTTCTGCCTCGGCATCACCGAGGTCGACCCCGCGCGCGCCGACCTTCTCTTTGAGCGCTTCATCTCGCCCGAACGCCGCGAGCCGCCCGATATCGACGTCGATTTCGAGCATGAGCGGCGCGAGGAGGTGATCCAGTACATCTATGCCCGCTACAGCCGCGAGCGCGCAGGCCTTGCCGCCACCGTCATCACCTACCGCGCCCGCTCCGCGCTGCGCGAGGTCGGCAAGGCTTTCGGCCTGTCGCAGGATGCGGTCGCAGCCCTTGCCGGAACGATCTGGGGCTCCTCGAAAAGCGGCACGCAGGAAGCCGCCCTTCGCGCAGGCCTCGACCCGAAGGAACACACGCTTTCGCAGGTGCTGGAACTTTCACGCGCCATTGCAGGCTTCCCGCGCCATCTTTCCCAGCATGTCGGAGGCTTCGTCATCACCCGCGGGCGGCTCGATGAACTTGCCCCGGTCCAGAACGCCGCCATGGCGGGGCGCACGGTCATCGAATGGGACAAGGACGATCTCGACGCCCTCGGCATCATGAAGATCGACGTTCTGGCGCTGGGCATGCTGAGCGCCATTTCCAGGGCGTTGGAGATGTTGCAGCGCCATTACCGCCTTCCCCTCACCATCGCCACCATCCCGGCGGAGGAAAGACCTGTCTACGACATGCTGTGCCGGGCCGATTCGGTCGGTGTCTTTCAGGTGGAAAGCCGCGCCCAGATGACCATGCTGCCGCGCCTGCGCCCGCGCGAGTTCTACGATCTCGTCATCGAGGTGGCGATCGTGCGCCCCGGCCCCATTCAGGGCGACATGGTGCATCCCTATCTGCGCAGGCGGCAGGGGCGGGAGGAGGTCAGCTATCCCAAGGAGGAACTGCGCGCGGTGCTGCACAAGACACTGGGCGTACCGCTCTTTCAGGAACAGGCCATGCGCATCGCCATTGTCGCCGCGGGCTTTACACCGTCTGAGGCCGACCGCTTGCGCCGCGCCATGGCGACTTTCCGCCGGGTCGGCACCATCGGCACCTTTCAGACCAAGATGATCGAGGGCATGGCCGCCAACGGCTATGAGCGCGATTTCGCGGAACGTTGCTTCCGCCAGATCGAGGGCTTCGGCGAATACGGCTTCCCCGAAAGCCACGCCGCCTCCTTCGCGCTGCTGGTCTATGCCTCCGCATGGCTGAAATGCTTCTACCCGGACGCCTTCTGCGCCGCGATCCTGAACGCCCAGCCGATGGGTTTCTATGCCCCTGCCCAACTCGTGCGCGATGCGCGCGAGCACGGCGTGGAGATCCGGCCCGTCGATATCAATCTTTCCGGCTGGGACAACGATCTGGAACCGCGCGAAGAGGAGGCTCCCGCCCCGCCGCTCCATACCAACCATCGCGCCATGACGGGCGTCTCCTGCGCCACCCATGCCGTGCGCCTCGGGCTCAGGCAGGTGAAGGGGCTGAAACAGGGAGAGATGGAACAGCTTACGGCGGCGCGCGGACGAGGTTACGATTCCATTCGCGACCTGTGGCTGCGCACCGGCCTATCGCGGACAACCATCGAACGGCTGGCCGATGCGGACGCCTTCCGCTCCATCGGGCTGGACCGGCGCGAGGCGCTGTGGGCGGCGCGCGCCTTGGCCGGGGGCGGCATGGGCGGCAAGACCGGTGCGAAAGCCGATTTCCTGCCCTTGTTCGATGTGGAACACCTCGGCGATCTTTCCCGCGAGCCCGATGCCGATCTGCCGCCCATGCCGATGGGCGAACAGGTCGTCAACGACTACCGCTACCTGCGCATGTCGCTGAAGGCACATCCGGTTTCCTTCGTGCGCGCCCATCTCCACCGCGCCCGCGTGCGCCCCAATGCGGAGCTTTCCTCCACGCCTTCGGGCCGCAACGTCTGCGTGGCGGGACTGGTGCTCATCCGCCAAAGGCCGGGCACCGCCAAGGGCGTCATCTTCATGACGTTGGAGGACGAGACGGGCATCGCCAACATCATCGTCTGGCCGAAGGTGTTTGAAAAATTCCGCGCCGTGGTGCTGGGCGCACGTTTCGTTCAGGTGCGCGGCACGCTGCAATCGGCGGAAGGGGTCATCCACGTGGTCGCCCACGACCTGCAGGATGTGAGCGACCTGCTTCAGGTTCTCTCAAGCGACGCGGGCGACATGGATGCGACCGCGCGCGGTGACGAGGTCAAGCGCCCCATCGAGGACTTCCGCCAGAAGCCCAGACCCGACGCCCGCGTGCGCACCCTGATGGGCGAGACCCGGGGCCGGGAACCCGCCCCGCGCGATCAGGCCCCTGCCGCCGTCATGCCCAAGGGGCGCAATTTCCACTGAAGCGCCTTCAGAAAAACGGCGTCATCTGCGCAATCGGCACAAGACCGATGCGAATCATGCCATCGCGAAACGTGAGCGTCGCGCTGACGGAGGCCGCCGCGTCCGTCCCGCCCTTTTTGCCAAACCCCATCAGCGCGCCCTGAAAGGCCGTCGGGATCTTGGAATCCGACGGGTAGAAAGGCGCAACCAGCGCCGCCACCTTGTCCGGCTCCACCGCGCGCACCTCCAGTTCGCCCTCAAGAAAGCCCGCACCCGTCACCGTCAGTTCGCCATGGGCAGTGAGCCGCGCGGTCCCGCGGGAAAGGAAGACCTCCAGAACGTCGAGAGGACGACCGATCAGACCCCTCGGCTCGATCTTGCCCGTCAGGAGATCGCGGCCATCGGGCACGCGCAACAACATGCCGCCATCGAAGGCGCTGGCGTTGGCAAGCGTTCCCGTCAACGCCACATCCTTCAGCGTCAGCGCGATATCGGCGGCATCCGGTTGACCCGGCGCGCGGCGAAGATGCAGTTCGGCAAGCTTGCCCGTCGCCTTCTGCGAGGCGTAATCGCCGATCAGGCCAAAATCCGGGTTCTCGAAGGAAAGCGCGGCATCGGCCAGTTCCCAGTCATCCAGTTCGAGACTGGCGTGGCCGATGGCCCACCCCCCCTCGATATTCGCCGGGAACGGCGCCATGCGGGCGACAAGCGGGGCGTCGGCCTCAAGAATGAGGTGATACGGCTTATAGATCAGCGCCACGGCGCGAAACCCCGCGACGGAAACCTGTCCCCCGTCGGAAAGCACCACATCCACCGTGCCGCAACGAACCTCGATGCGGAACGGGTAGCCGGTAATCTCCCGGTCCGCACAGGAAATCTGAATACCCTGCTGCGCCAGCTGACCAATCCTGGCATCGAGTTCTTCCTTCACCACGCCCGAAGCATAGAACCAGAACGCGGACCAGCCGCCGATCACGAGAAGAACGGCGGCAGTCATGAATGTGTGGCGAAGGGTCTTCATCGGCGGGCGTTTCCTGAAATGACGGGGGCAACCCCTCCTTGGCGAACAAGGGCGGCAGCATGGTGGCGGAGCAATAGCAAATTTCGCAGAAGATCATAGCCCGTGCGCGCAAATGCCCGCGCTAAGCCCCCTCCTCCCTTGCGCCCGTCCGGCACCGCTGATAGAGCGGCAAGCTTTCGCGACGGCAGTCCGGCCTCAGCCGCGAATGGAGAGGGAAAGCGCATGGAAGACTTGTGGGTGTTCGGCTACGGATCGCTGATCTGGCGTCCGGGTTTCGCACATGTCGAAACCGCACCCGCCCTCCTGCGCGGCTCCCACCGCTCGCTCTGCGTCTATTCGTGGGTCCATCGCGGAACGCAAGGTCGCCCCGGCCTCGTGCTGGGTCTGGACCGCGGCGGCGCCTGCCGGGGCCTTGCCTTCCGCGTCGAACCGGGAAACCGCGACGAGGTCATCGCGTACTTGCGCGAGCGCGAGCAGGTCACCATGGTCTACCGCGAGGTCTATCGCGACGTGACGCTTAATGACGGGCGACGGATCAAGGCGCTGAGCTACGTAGTCGAACGCGGCCACGAGCAATATGCGGGGGCGCTGCCGCTGGAACACCAGCTTGAGATCGTGCGCGACAGCCACGGCCAGTCCGGCCACAACCGCGACTACGTGCTGAACACCGCCGATCACTTGCAGGAACTCGGCATCCACGACAGCGGCCTGCACTGGCTGGCGGGCGCGCTGCGCGGAAAGGCCTGAGCCTCGTCGATAGCTGCCGGTTCAGTTTTCGCGCTTGAGAGGACGGCTCATCAGCGCCTGCAGGGCGTCATCGACGGAAAGCTTGTCCGCCAGAACGCTCGCCACCACCTCGCAGATAGGAAGCTCAACGCCTTCCCGCTTGCCCAACTCCACCGCGACCGGGGCGGTGTGAACGCCTTCGACAAGCTTCGTCCCCGGCGCGGTCAGTTCCGCAACCGAGCGACCGCGCCCGACCTCGATGCCGAACGCCATGTTGCGTGATTGCGGCGAGGAGGCGGTAAGAACCAGATCGCCGAGCCCGGAAAGCCCCGACAAGGTTTCGCTCTGCGCACCCATGGCCTTGGCGAGCCGTGAAAGCTCCGCAAAGCCGCGTGCGATCAGGGCGGCCTGCGCACTCGCTCCAAGTTCGCGCCCGACAATGACGCCGCAAGGGATCGCCAGCACGTTCTTCAAGGCCCCGCCGATCTGCACGCCGACGAGATCCGTGGAGGAATAGGGCCGGAGGCTGTCGCAGGCGAGCGCGCGCGCCAGATCGTCGGCCAGCTCAGCATCATTGGCCGCGACCGTCACAGCCGTCGGCAGGCCACGCGCCACGTCGCTGGCGAAGCTCGGGCCGGAAAGAACCGCCGCCTGAGCCTCCGGCAACGCTTCGCCGAGCACATCGCCCAAAAGCTTGCCCGAGCCATGTTCCAGCCCCTTGGCGCAGAGTACCACCGGCGTGCCCTTGCGAAGGAACGGCGCCATTTGGGCGGCCAGCTTGCGTGTCGTTTGCGCCGGGGTCACCAGAAGCACGGCGTCCGCATCCACCGCCTGCGCCAGGTCTCCCGTCGCATTGATCGGCCGGTCGAGCGTGATGCCCGGCAGGCGCGGGGTCTGGCGAGACCCGTTGATGGAAGAGACCGTCTCCGCATCGCGGGCATAGAGCGTGACATCGCGGCCCGCGCGCGCGGCGACCAGCGCCAGCGCCGTGCCCCATGCGCCGCCGCCCACGACGCCGATCTTTTGAAAACTCATACTTTCGCTCCCTTGCGCCCTTCTCCCAGTAGCGGCTGCGCCGTCTCGTCCAGCGGCCAACGCGGACGCGGGCTGACATCCAGACCATCCACCAGTCCGAGGACGAACCGTTCCGCCCCCGCCCATGCGATCATTGCGCCATTGTCGGTGCAAAGCTGCGGTGGCGGCGCAACGAGCCGCGCGCCCACGGCTTCCGCCGCCTGCTCAAGCCCTTCGCGGATGCGCTGGTTCGCGGCCACGCCGCCGGCAATGACGAGCACCGGCTTCACGCGCGGATATTCTTCCGCAAACAGTGCCAGCGCCCGGCCCGCACGCTGCGAAACCACATCGGCCGCGGCCTCCTGAAAGGAAGCGCAGAGATCGGCCACATCCTGATCGCTCAACGGGGCCGCCCGCTCCGCCGCCACGCGAACGGCCGTCTTCAGACCGGCAAAGGACATGTCGAGACCGGGGCGGTTGAGCAGCGGGCGCGGCAGATCGAAGCGCGCGCCGTTCCCCGTCTTCGCCGCGCGTTCCACGGCGGGCCCGCCCGGATAGGCAAGCCCCAGGAGTTTCGCCGTCTTGTCGAAAGCCTCGCCCAGCGCATCGTCGATGGTGGAGCCGAGGCGGACATAGTCGCCGACCCCGCGCGCCAGCACGAACTGCGTGTGTCCGCCGGAAACCAGAAGCATCAGGTAAGGAAAGGAGACATCGTCGGTGAGCCGCGCCGTCAGCGCATGGGCTTCCAGATGATTGACCGCGACAAGCGGCTTGTCGGCGGCCAGCGCGATTGCTTTGGCGGTCATCAGCCCGACAATGACGCCGCCGATAAGCCCCGGCCCGGCGGTCGCCGCCACGGCGTCGAGGTCGTCGAACGCGACGCCTGCCTCATCCATGGCGGTGCGCACCAGCCCGTCGAGAAGCGCAATATGGGCGCGCGCCGCGATCTCCGGCACCACGCCGCCGAAGGCAGCATGGTCCTCGATCTGGGATCGCACGATATTGGACAGGATCTCGCCGCTTCCGTCCGCATTGCGGCGGATAACGGCGGCTGCGGTCTCGTCGCAGCTTGTCTCGATCCCGAGCACAAGGGCGCTCGCGACATCTGCCGTTGCGAAATCTGTTTGCAGTGCCGGGTCGTCTCCGGCTAGCTCATTGGACATGGCGCCTTCGGGCCTTATCATTACGCTTTGTCTGCCGGTCTCGCCGGCCAACTTGTCGCCGCTTCTTTTCGGGTCTCCACGAGCCGGACGCAAGCGGCCCTAACCCGGGAACAAGATCATTGCAATCGAAACCTGTCCGGATCGGCACGCGCGGCAGTGCGCTGGCGCTTGCCCAGGCTCATGAGACACGCGATCGGCTGATGAAGGCCCACGGCCTGCCCGAAGATGCCTTCCAGATCGCGGTCATCAAGACGTCCGGCGACAGAATTCTCGATCGTGCGCTGTCGGAGGTAGGCGGAAAAGGCCTTTTCACCAAGGAAATCGAAGACGCGCTTCTTTCCGGTGATATCGACTTTGCGGTCCATTCGTCAAAGGACATGCCGACGCTGCTGCCGGACGGGCTGGAAATCTCCGCCTTCCTGCCGCGCGAGGATGTGCGCGACGCCTTCATTTCGCCCAAGGCGGCGACGCTTCTCGATCTGCCGCAAGGCGCGGTCGTCGGCTCCGCCTCGCTGCGCCGTCAGGCCATGATCAAACGGCTGAGACCGGACCTCGAAATCGTGACCTATCGCGGCAACGTGCAAAGCCGGCTGAAAAAGCTGAAAGAAGGCGTGGTCGACGCCACGCTGCTCGCCTATGCGGGGCTGAAGCGGCTGGGGCTCGGCGACGTTGTGACCTCGGTGCTGGACGAGGATGCCTTCCTTCCCGCTGTCGGACAGGGCGCGATCTGCATCGAAAGCCGCGTGGGCGACGAGCGCATCGGCGCGCTTCTGGCCCCGATCCATCACGAGGAGACCGCCATCTGCGTTACCGCGGAGCGGGCCTTCCTGAAGGAACTGGACGGCTCCTGCCGCACGCCCATCGCCGGTCTGGCGCGGGTGGCCGATAGCACGGTGGTGCTGCGCGGCCTCATTCTGAAGCCCGACGGTAGCGTGTTCCACGAGGGAATGCGCGAGGCGGCAATCGCGGACGCAGCCGAAATGGGGGCGGAGCTTGGCCTCGCCCTGAAGGCCGAAGCAGGCCCCGGCTTCCTGACAGAATAGGCAGGCGGGCGGCATGCGCATTCTGCTCACCAGACCGCACGATCAGTCGCTGGCGACCGCCGCGCTCCTGCGCGAAGGCGGGCATGAGGCTCTGATCGCCCCTATGCTGCGGATCGAGCCCGTCGATGCGCCGCCCTTCCCGACGAAAGACGTCGCCGCCCTTGCGGTGACCAGTGCGCGGGCGGTGGAGGAACTTCGAAAGCGCCCCGAATGCGCGGCACTTTCGTCCCTGCCCGCCTTTGCCGTCGGCGACAGAACGGCCGAAGCGCTTCGTACCGCAGGCTTCACCGCCACAGCCGCCGCAGCGGGCGACGCGCAGGCGCTGGCCGAAACCGCCATCGACCGGCTGGCTCCGTCCGCAGGCGTCGTCCTTTACCCTTGTGGCTGCGAACGGCGCGGCGAACTCGATGAGGCGCTGGTCGCGGCCGGGTTCACCGTTCGCCTCGTGGAGCTTTACCGCGCCCGCATGGTGGAAACCCTGCCCGACGATATTCGCACAGAACTCGCCCAGGGCCGGATCGACCGGGTGATGATCTATTCGCAACGCACCGGCGAAGCCTTCCTGCACGCCCTGAACGCGGCAAACATCGATCCCGCCGCCCTGCATGTGCTCGCCATTTCGCGTCAGGCCGGGGCTCCGCTGGAAAAGGCAGGCGCACGGGTCTCGGTGTCGGTCCGGCCCGACGAGGCGTCGCTGCTGGAATTGCTGGCCGCCTGAAGGCGTCTGAGCGAAAGCCCTCCGCTTCCCGACGATACGCGCCGCTTGCACCGATCCGGCCATCTTTCCCGCCCAAGGCGTACCGCAAGCGGCCTGCCCAGTCTTGCCAACCGTCCTGTCAGGCTCTAGCAATTCCTCCACGAATTACTCAAACAGGCGCGGAAACTCCCATGGCTACGCACAATCTCCTGCTGCTCCCCGGTGACGGCATCGGCACCGAAATCATGGCCGAAGTGAAGAAGATCATCGGCTGGTTCAACGAAAAGGGCACCGTGAGCTTCGAGACCGAAGAAGGCCTCGTGGGCGGCGCTGCTTATGATGCGCATGGCGAAGCCATCTCCGAAGGCGACATGGCCAAGGCCTTGGCCGCGGATGCGGTGATCTTCGGCGCGGTCGGCGGCCCCAAGTGGGACGGCGTCGACTACGACAAGCGTCCGGAGGCCGGTCTTCTGCGCCTGCGCAAGGATCTGGAGCTTTTTGCCAACCTGCGCCCGGCCATCTGCTACCCGGCGCTGGCGGACTCCTCCTCGCTCAAGCCGGAGATCGTCGAAGGCCTCGACATCCTGATTGTGCGCGAGCTGACCGGCGGCGTCTATTTCGGCGAGCCGAAGACGATCACCGATCTCGGCAACGGCCAGAAGCGCGCCATCGACACGCAGATCTACGACACGTTCGAAATCGAACGCATCGCCGGCGTCGCCTTCGATCTTGCCCGCACGCGCAAGAACAAGGTCTGCTCGATGGAAAAGCGCAACGTGATGAAGTCGGGCCTTCTTTGGAACGAAGTCGTCACCGCCGTCCATGACGCCAAGTACAAGGACGTGGAGCTGACCCACATGCTGGCCGATGCAGGCGGCATGCAGCTCGTTCGCAATCCCAAGCAGTTCGACGTCATCGTGACCGACAACCTGTTCGGCGACGTCCTCTCCGACATCGCGGCCATGCTCACCGGTTCGCTCGGCATGCTGCCGTCGGCCTCGCTCGGCGCACCCGATGCCAAGACCGGCATGCGCAAGGCCATGTACGAGCCGGTCCACGGCTCCGCCCCGGATATCGCAGGCAAAGGCATCGCCAACCCGATCGCCATGATCGCCTCGTTTGCGATGGCGCTGCGCTATTCCTTCGGCCTCGTGGAAGAAGCCGACATGGTCGAGAAGGCAATCTCCGCCACCCTCGACAAGGGTCTGCGTACCGGCGACCTGATGAGCGAAGGCATGACCAAGGTCGGCACCGTCCAGATGGGCGACGCCATCCTGGCCGAGATCGAAGCACTGGCCTGATAAGCCCCCTCTCCCGCAAGGGCGAGAAATTATCCGAACGCTCGGGGCCATCCGTTTCAGGCAGAATGTCGTGAAACGGGTGGCCTTTTTTTGTCGGGCCGGGGCGATTTGCCCGATTGGCGGCCTCAAATCGATTTTTGGGAGGAAATCATGACCGATCAGCACGCCGTCACCACGATGGAAACGCTGGAAAGCCTTTACGGGGAAGTTCAAAAGACCTCGCAGATCAAGGAAATCGATTACATTTCCGATCACTACCGCGCCTTCATCGAGGCAGCCCCCTTTGTGGTGATCGCAAGCGTGGGCGAAGAAGGACTCGATTGTTCTCCGCGCGGCGATCCGGCAGGCTTTGTGCGCGTGAGCGACGAGAAGACCGTGCAGATACCGGATCGGCGCGGAAACAATCGCATCGACACGCTTCGAAACATCGTGCGCGATCCGCGTGTCTCACTGCTCTTTCTGATACCCGGCGTCGGTGAAACCCTGCGCATCAACGGTCGTGCCGAGATCACGCGCGATCCCGCCCTTTGTGCAAGCTTCGCCATCAACGGTAAAGCACCGGTCACCGTCCTGAACGTCTCCGTCGACCGGGTCTATTTCCAGTGCCAGAAAGCTCTTGTGCGCTCCCGGCTCTGGGCGACCGAGACACAGATCGAAAGAACGTCCCTTCCGTCCACGGGGACGATCGTGAAGGCGCTCGACAATACCTTCGATGCCGCCGCCTACGATGCGAACTACCCGGAACGACTGAAGAAAACGATCTACTAGGCTGTCCCGGACTGCGTTTTTCTGCGGTGGATCGGGCGTATAACGCGTGCCGCCATACTTGCAAATGCTTCTCAACTGGCTATTTTGCATCTATGGCGAATGAATCGAACCAGACCGATTACGAACGGATCCTGCGCGAGGCGGGCGTGCGCATCACGCGCCCGCGCAAGGTCATCCTCGAAATCCTGGCCGAGCGGGACGATCACCCGGACGCGATGGCGATTTTCCGCCGCGCGGTCAAGGTGGATGCGAGCATTTCGCTGTCCACCGTCTACCGCACGATGAAGCTTCTGGAAGACAAGGGCGCGATCCGCCGCCACACATTTGAGGGCGGCCCCTCGCGTTTCGAACAGGCCGACACCTCCCATCACGATCACCTGATCGATATCGAGACAGGCGATGTGATCGAGTTTACCTCGAACCGTATCGAGGAACTGCAGGAGGAAATCGCCCGCGAACTCGGCTACGAGATCGTCCACCACCGGCTGGAGCTATACGGCCGCAAGCGCCGTTAAGCCCCGAAAATGTCCGCCGTGATGCCCTGATACCAGCCCGCCGCCTCTTCCGTATTGGTCTTGCGCAGGTCCGCAGGTTCGTGGATCTGGCTGATGAAGGTCGAGGTAGAGGCGATGCCCTCCGCCCCCGGCGCATACTGACCGCCCACCTTCACCGCATTGTCGGTCTCGATCAGGCTCCAGCAGGTATTGGTGTAGCGCGCGGGAAAGACCATCGAGCCCACGAGATCGCCGCGCACGTTCATCGCCGCGACCTTGGCCTGACTGTTCGCCGCAAAGGCCGATTTGGGCATTGCACCGGCAATCGACGCGTCGCCCAGAATGAAGATGTTGTCGTCGAAGGCCGAGCGCATCGAAGCGCCGTCGATGGGGCAATAGCCGGTGTCGTCCGCCAGCCCCGCCTCGCGCGCGATCGCACCCGCCTTCTGCGCCGGGATCACGTTGACGAGCGCGCCGGTAAAGGTATCGAAATCCGTTTCCACCGTGCCGGTTTCCGGATCGACGCCCTGAATGCCGCCGTGAACGTCCGGCCCGTACCATTCGATCATACCCGGATAGAATTCCTCCCAGCCTTCGGCGAACAGCGCCTGCTTGGAGAATTTCAGCTTGTAATCGAGAATGATGATGCGCGATTTAGTGTGCCCGCGCGCCTTCAGCACATGGGCGAACATGGAGGCGCGTTCATAGGGGCCTGGCGGGCAACGGTACGGGTTGGGCGGCGCGACGATTAGTATCTGCTGCCCGTTTTCCAGCGCATCGAAACGTTCTTTCAGAAGTTTCGTCTGTGGGCCCGCCTTCCAGGCGTGGGGCATGATCTCTTCCGCTTCCCTGGAATAGCCCGGAACGCTCTCGTGGATCACGTCCACCCCCGGCGCAATGATGAGCCGGTCGTAAGCGACGCGGGAACCGTCGGCCAGAACCACCTGCTGCGCATCGCGCTCCACCGCGCTTGCCCGCGCGTTCACGAAGGAAATGCCGTAATTCGCCTCAAGCGCATCATATCCATGCGTGATGGAGTCGAAGCTGCGCAGGCCGCCCAGATAGAGATTTGAGAAGAAGCAGGTCGTGTAGCGCGGATTGGCCTCGATCAGCGTGACGTCCAGCGCCTCGCCCGCATCCTTGGCGATGTAGCGGGCAGCCGTCGCGCCGCCCGGCCCGCCACCCACGATGACGACCTTTGGCGCGCTTGATGCGCGCACGATGGAAGGCGTTGCCAGAGACCCGGCTCCCGCGACCGCCGCCGCCCCGGCGAGAAGTCCGAATTGCCGCCTGGAAAGGCCGTTTGTCGAATGGCCAGCCATCGTCATTCCTCCCCTTTTGAAAGACTTATTGCGGATCGAGCCCGCCGAAATAGGCCGCCAGCGCAGCAATCTCCTCATTGCCGAGATTGGCGGTCATGAGCTGCATCACCTGATGCCTGCGCACATTGGTCTTGTATTCGAAAATCACGCGGATGAAAGCCTCCCGCGGCCACCCCACGATGGAAGGAATACCGTCCGCACGCCCGGACTGCTGATGGCACGTCAGGCATTCGCTCGCCAGATATTCACCGTAAGCCGGATCGCCCGCAATACCCATGGCGGCCGATCCGATTTCCGCGCGATGCTCCTCGACCGCGGTCGGATCGCTTGCGGGCGCGCTGGCGGTGATCTTTTCCAGATAGGCGACGAGATCGGCGCGCGCGCCGGCATCCTCCATGCCGCGAAACGACATGCGGGTACCGGGGATCATCACCTGAGGATCGCTGAGATAGGTGTCGAGGCTCTGCCGGTCCCATTTGAGACCGTCAGCCCCGTGCCGGCGCATGGCGCTGGAATAGGCGAAGCCTTCCAGCGATCCGGCCTTGCGCCCGAAAAGGCCGTCGAGATGGGGCCCGATACCGTTTCGCGCATCGGCCCCCACCTGATGGCACCCCTTGCAGGCAGCAAACACAGCCTTGCCGCGCTCAGGGTCAGGTACAGGAGAAGGCTCCGCGGCGAAACCCGCGGAACCGATTGCAGCAAGAACGCATGCCAGAGCGGCCAACCGTCCCCGCTTTCGCATCGTCTCTCCCTTCAATGCGCGTCAGTCGACCGAACCGCCCGCAGCACCGTCATCGTCGGCGCTTCCCGGCGTCACGTCGAGGATACGCGCACGCATGGTGACTTCAACCGCACTGTCCTTGCAGTCCGACATGCACAGCGGGGTCTTCTTCTCGTTGAACGGTTCGTCGGGACGCCCGTCCTCGATGAAATTCGCCTCGTTCGGCAGATGGATCTCGGTGAAGTTCTGCTTGGAGAGCTCGAAATCCTCGTCCGTCACGATGTCGTTCAGATAGAGGAGATACGCTGTCAGCGCGTAAACCTCGTCATCGGACATCGAACGGGCATTGCCATAGGGCATCGCGCGGCGGACATAGTCATAGACGGTGGAAAGATACGGCCAGTAGGAGCCGATGGTCTTTTCGGGCCGCTCATGGGTGAGCGTGCCCTGTCCACCGGCGAGAACGGGCCAGCGGCCCGTGCCTTCACCGAAATCGCCGTGGCACACCGCGCATTGCTCGGTGAAGATCTCTTCGCCTTCCGCGACCGTGCCGCTGCCGTCCGGCAAACCCTTGCCGTCGGGACGCACGTCGATATCCCAGGCGGAGATTTCATCCGGCGTTGCAGTACGGCCGAGCCCGAAATGACCGCCCTCCCCGGCAAGCGCCGGGACAGCGGTCAGCGTTGTGGCGACAACGACGAGGGATTTAAGAAACTTCGACATTTTCAACCGTCCCGTCCGCCTTCACATGCCAGGTCTGGATCGAATTGTTGTGGTAGATGGAGTTCTCGCCGCGCTCCGCACGCAGCGCGTTCTTGGTCGGCTGATAGAAGCCGTGCTCGTCGAGCGCGCGCGACTGGAGAAGCAGCGGCGAGCCGTCCCACTCGATCTCGAGATAGAAGCGGTGCAGCGACTTGGACAGGCTCGGCCCGTCGATGCGCGCCGTCTTCCAGTTGCGCCCGCCGTCGAGCGAAACGTCGACTCGCGAGATCTTGCCGTTGCCCGACCAGGCGAGACCGGAAATCACCAGCGCGCCCTTGCCGTGCGTGATCGGCTTTTGCGGCGAGGGGCTCGTGATCACCGACTTCGGGTCCATGACCCAGGTGAAGCGGCGCGCCTTGCCGTTGGCCAGAAGATCCGTGTACTTGGAGGTTTCTTCGCGCTGGTGCCAGGGCTGATCGCCCACTTCCAGACGGCGAAGCCACTTCACCCACATGTTGCCTTCCCAGCCGGGAACGCACAGGCGCAGCGGATAGCCCTGCTCCGGACGCAGCGCCTCGCCGTTCATCTTGAACGCAACGAGACAGTCGTCCAGCGCCTTTTCCATCGGGATGGAGCGCGTCATGGCCGCCGCATCCGCGCCTTCCGCCAGCACCCACTTGCCGTTGGTCTTGACGCCCGCCTCTTCCAGCAGAAGCTTCAGCGGCACGCCCGTATACATCACGCAGTGGACCATGCCATGCGTGTACTGGCAGCCATTGAGCTGCGCGCCGCGCCATTCCATGCCGGAATTGGCCGCACACTCCAGGAAGTAGACGCGGTTTTCGCGCGGAAAACGCATCAGGTCTTCCATGGTGAAAACCAGCGGCTTGTCCACCAAACCGTTGATCATCAGCCGGTGATCGGCGGGCGCGATATCCGCCACGCCGCCGTGATGGCGCTCGAAGCAAAGCCCGTTCGGCGTGATGATGCCATCGAGTTCGTGCAGCGGCGTGAAGTTGATCGAGCTTTCGGTCGAGGCCGTCAGCCATTCCACGTCGCGCCGAACCACTTCGGCCTCATATTCGGACGGCTGACCATAGGGGGCGGCCTGAACGCCCGCACCCAGATAGCGGTTCCAATCCTGAACCTCGGTGATGAGCGGATCGCTTTCGGCCGCAACGGCAGATCCACCCAGCGCCGCGGCGCCGCCGGCAGCAAGCCCGGCTTTCAGAAAGCCACGCCGGTCCAGCCGCACGGCCGGTTTGTCCTTCGTCTCCATCGTCCTCATCCCTTGAACGCGTCTCGTCTCGTCTCGCATCAGCCGACCACCTTGACCGACTGGTTTTCGGGCAGGGCGACGTGCCGGTACGGGTGAGATAGCTCTCCACCACGTCCCAGATCGCAGGCCCCTCGGTGCCCTCGTTGACAGATGCCCAGCCCGCAACCGTGTACTCACGCGCCGGATCGACCGGCTCGCCGCTTGAAAGCACCGTCATGTTGGAAATGCGCGATCCCATCTGCGCGTTGGGATCGATCGTGTAGCCCATGCCACCGACACGAACCATGTCACCGCCCTGCTGGTAGTAGGGATCGGTGTTGAAGAGGTTGTCGGCGACATCCTCCAGCACGTCCTTCAGCGTCGCACCGCTCATGGCGGAGCGGTAGGCCGCCGGATAGGACATGGCGCAGGCATTGTGCAGGTCTTCCACCGTGATCGCCTGACCCGGCAGCACGCTCGTGCCCCACCGGAAGCCCGGCGATAGGGAAATCTCTGCATCGCGCTCCTCAAGCAGCGCCTGACAGATCAGATCGTCGAAGGTGCCGTTGAAATTTCCGCGCCGGAAAAGAAGCGAGTCGGTCGTGGCAAGCTCGCGTGCAAGCTCTGCTTCATAAGGCGCGCGCACCTTGTCGATGAGGGCGGCCATCTCCGCATCCGGCGTGATCACGTCGGAAAAGATCGGGATCAGGCGATAGGCCCAGTCGGCAACGCGCCCGTCGCGCACGTCAAGATCGACGCGGGAGACGAACTTGCCGTTGGACCCGGACGCCACAACGAGCGTCTTGCCAACCATCACGGGTTCGGGCAACGCATCATGGGTGTGGCCGGTCAGGATCACGTCGATGCCCGGCACGCGGGAGGCGAGCTTGCGGTCCACGTCGAAGCCGTTATGCGACAGGAGCACCACGACCTCGGCGCCTTCCTCGCGCGCTTCCTCCACGTGCTTGGCGATATCCTCCTCGCGGATACCGAAGGACCAGCCGGGGATCATCCAGCGCGGATTGGCAATCGGCGTATAGGGGAAGGCCTGACCGATGACGGCCACCTTGGTCCCGCCGCGCTCAAGCATGGTGGTGTGCTCGAAGGCCGGCTCATCCCATTCGTTGTCGTAGATGTTGGACCCGAGGAACGGGAAGGACAGGCTGTCGATCGCCTCCTGCACCCGGTCGGTTCCGTAGGTGAATTCCCAATGACCGGTCATGGCGTCGGGGCTGAGCGAATTCATGATCTCGATCATGTCCGCGCCCTCGGTCTGCTGGGCGGTGTAGGACCCCTGCCAGGTGTCGCCGCCGTCGAGCAGGACCACATTGTCCTCGCCACGCTCGGCGCGGATCCGCTTGATCACGCTCGCCACCCGGTCCATGCCGCCCATCCGGCCGTAGGTCTTGGCGAGCGACGTGAAATCCTCTGACGTCAGAGCATAGGCGTCGGGCGAGCCCGGCTTGATGTCATAGAGCTTCAGGAAATCCGCGCCCGTCACATGCGGCGGCTGGCCGGCGACCGCGCCGACGCCGAGATTGATCGACGGCTCGCGGAAATAGAGCGGCTTGAGCTGGGCGTGAATGTCGGTGATGTGGACAAGGGTCAGATTGCCCACCGGCTTCATCGACAGAAGCGCATCCTCGCTCAGCCCCTGCTGCGCCATCACGCGGCTCCAGCTTCCGGCCATCCCGGAACCCAGCACCGCGCTTGCGGCGGTCGCCGCCATCAGGAATTCGCGTCTGGAGAACATACCGAACCTAATCTCCTAAAGGCATGGCTCTCCCGTTGGCGCACAAACCTCGTGCACCGGACAAGCCCTTGCCGATGTTGCTATGGACAGATCGGGCGGGGCGCGCCGCCGCTGAAGCGGCCGCGCCCGACCCTGTCAGGAAAGTATCGCTACTGGCGGACCGCCGGCGTTTCCACCGAAAGCCCCGTTCCGCGCCAGGCCACATAGACCTCAAGCGCCATCAGTTCATCCGAGAACGCCTTGGGCTTGGCCGCCCGCGTGTCGCGAATGCAACCGCGGAAGCGGTTGTGCAGCGACACCATGTTCGCCTGCTTGAGGCGATAGGTCGGAAAGCCGTTGGTATTGCCCTGGCTGAGGTGGTCGGCCCGGATGTACTTGCCGTTGTAGTTCTCGTGGCAGGTCGCGCAGGACAGGTTCAGCTGACCGGTGCGGGTGTAGTACTTGTCCTTGCCCTTTTCCCACCAGGCCCGCATGTCGCCCTCATCGAGGTTCACCTCCACCGGCATGCCGAGGGACTGGTGCTTGATGAAAGTGACGAGCGCCTTCTGGTCCGCGGCGTCGAACTTGTAGGGTTCCGCCTGCATGTTGGCTTCGCGGCACGCATTGATCTGGAGTTCCAGATTGAAGGGCTTGTTCGCCGCCGCATTCCACTTCGGGTAATGCGCGCCGACACCCTTCATGCTCTCCGCAGCGTCGCCATGACACTCCGCACAGGACTTGCCCGCAGCCCCTTCCACCGTGTTCCAGATTTCCTCGCCACGCTCCACATAGAGCATGCCGGGGTTCTCGAACGTGTCGGCTTCCAGCGCCCGCGTTTCCTTGGTGCGGTAAAGCCAGCCGGACGTCGCCTCCTCCAGAGGATGGCCCTCCGGCGTCTTGACGCGGGTAACCATTTCGATTTCCCCGTCGATAACCAGTTGGTCGTCGACAGGCTCGGCGAAACCGCTTGCCGTCGTGACGACAAGCGCGAGCGCAGCCGCGCCCGTCAAGATTGCCTTGTTCAAGTGCCTTCCTCCCATAGGCTTTCTCCCCCCGACCTGCGGTCGTCAGCTATTTGACGGAGATCTTCTGTTCCTTGGTGTAGACGCTTCCGTCGTCGTCCTTCCATGCGAACGCGAACGTGCCGCTTTCTTCCACCTTGGCCGTGAACTCGATATACGGGTTGGCCGAAATGGCGGGATCCATGTCGCAGGAGAAGACTTCCTGGCCATTGAACGTGCACTTGAAGTTGTTGATGATCTGGCGGGGAATGACGTTCCCGCTCTTGTCCTTGCGCTGACCGGACTCCATGGGATGGCTGATCAGCGTCTTGATCGTGATGATCTCGCCCTTGTCTGCCTTCTTGGGCAGCTTCACGCGGGGTTTGACTTTAGCCATGACGGCTCTCCTCCAACTTGCCTTAGCCGCCGCAGCCGCCAATGGTGACCTTCACTTCCTTGGTATCCATGAACACGGAACCGTCCTTCATGCGGGCGACCGCAATGACGTTCTGCGTCTTGGCAAGGCGCATGCGCGTGGAGGCCATGGCCTCGCCGCTCATGGCGGTGAAGTGGAAGGTGGCGACCGCCGGGCTCGGGTTGCCTTCCGCAAGGATGGCAACGGCCTCGACGTAATCGTCCGCCGTCATCGGGCTTTCCACTGACACCGAAATCGGCACCGTATTGCCGTTTTCGGCGATTTCCGGCGCATCGAGCGTGATCTTGCCCTGGGCCGGCTCAGCCCCGCCCGTAAAGGCCAGAATGGCCTTGCGGGTCTCGTCCGCGGTGGCGAAGGCCACCTTGGCGCCGCTCACGGCAAAGGCGGCAGCCCCTGCGACGACGGCCAGTGCTTCGCGACGATTAAGCGTCATCGCGTTACTCCTCTCATGATTATTCTTCGTTGAGCGTCGTCAGGTAGGCGACGACGTCTTCCACGTCCTGCGCCGACAGGATGGTCTTGCCGGCAAATTTCTCGTCGACGTTGATGCCCACATCGAAGGTGTAGAAACCGGGCATGATGGTCTGGTCACCGAAGACCAGCTTCGAGTTCACGACGATCGCGCGCAGCTGCGCAGGCGACCAGCGCGAGGCGACGCCGTCCAGCGACGGCCCCACTTCGCCGTGAAAGAGTTCGTTCTTGAGGTCCGTGTTGACGTGACAGGCGAGGCAGTTGCCGAGCTTGCGCGCCGCGAAGACCTCCCGTCCCTTGACCGGGTCGCCCGCCGTATCCGTCAGCGGCTGGCCCAGTTCCATGTCTTCGATCCGGACATCGTCCGGCGCGACCGTCCCGGCCAATGCATAACCCGTCCCCAGAAGGACGGAGCCGACCGCCAGGGTCGCCATCGCCTTGTGCATGTGCGTGCGCATGTTCGCCGCTTCCTCCCCTCTTCGGCCGGAGCCCCCGGCCTGCATTCCTCCCACGTCGCGCAGGTCCTCCAACCCACGGCTGCGGCCTCGGCCGACGCCGGTGCGACGTTTAGACGCATCAAAAGATATGATTTTTTGCATGCTTTGTGAAGCCGCGATTCTCGATCGCCGGCCACGACTTTGTAATTACGTGATTATTCGCCTTTCAAACGGCCTGCATCGCGCAATTCCTGGATGATTCGGGCGTGATATTTCTGGAAATGCTCCTCACCCTCGTAGCCCTTTTCATGCACCCAGCGGAACATGTTCAGGAAGGTCCACTTGCCGAAGGCGCCCGGCATGGTGGCGACCGCAGCCTGCCCCGCGTTGAGGTCGCCGGAGGCTTCTTCCGGCATGAAAACGAGCGTCGGGGTGAAGACGTAGCCCCACTTGCGCGCTGCGGTCTTTTCGGTGAGCACCTCGCCGTCGAGATCCGTCACCTCCTCGTCGCCGAACATGTTGTACTGAACGACCTTGAAATTCGCCTTGATGTAATCGGCGACTTCCGGGTCCGACAGCAGCGTCTCATGCATTTTCGCGCAGTAGATGCAGCCGCGCTGTTCGAAAACGAGAACCAGCCGCTTGCCCTCCTCGCGCGCGGCCTCGATGTCCTCCGCCACATCCTTGAAGGTGATGGAGAACCAGTCCTCCTTGTGGAGACCGTCATCTCCCATTTGGGCGGCATTCGCCGGAACCGACACCGGAACGGCAAGAAGCGTCAGCCCGAGGGCTGCAGCACAGATCGTCCTGAACATCGTCCTCTCCTCCTCCAATGCGCCCGTCATGCGGGCAAAATCGCTTATCCGACCTGCGAAAAGACCGGAAATGTCTGCAAGAGCCACTGGGCGATGGCCGACATCTGCCCCGTCATGAACAGGATGCCGGTCAGCACGAGCAATCCGCCCATGATCTTCTCCACCGTCCCCATGTGCTTCTTGAAACGGGCCGCAAACGATAGGAACCGCCCGGCAAAAGCCGCCGCCAGAATGAACGGCACGCCGATGCCCGCCGCATAGACCGCCAGCAGCATGGCCCCCTTGGCCGCCGTCGCCGTGGAGCCTGCGTAAAACAGGATCGCCGCCAGAACCGGCCCGACGCAGGGCGTCCAGCCGAAGGCGAAGGCCAGCCCCATCACATAGCTGCCGATGAGCCCCGCCGGCTTGTTCGCGACATTCACCCGCGCTTCCCGATAAAGCAGCCCGATGCGGAATACGCCCAGAAAATGCAGTCCCATGATCGCGATGATGGCGCCTGCGACAATCGACATGACATCGAAATAGCGCGCCACCGTCTGACCGATGAAACTGGCCGTCGCGCCCAGCGCCACGAAGACGGTCGCAAAGCCCAGAACGAAGAACACGGCCGTCAGAACGATACGACGCCCGCTGCCCGGCGCAGGCTTTTCACCCGAAAGCTGCTCGAAGCTGACGCCCGCCAGATAGCACAGGTAAGGCGGCACGATCGGCAGCACACAGGGCGATACGAAAGACAGAAGCCCCGCCAGGAACGCCGCGCTGTAGGACACGTCAAGCATCCGGTGTTTCCCCCCATCCGGTCGCGTTTTCCTTGCCATGACAAGTCGCGACATGGTTTTTTGTAATTGGACAGATGAAAATATTCAGAAGTTCCTATATTTTTCAACTGGTGAAAGGTAGGGGTTCCCTGATGCCCGGTTGGCGAGATTTCTCAAACCGGCGGATTGGCGCGGGTTTTGGCGTGTTCGCATCGGCGATTGCGGCAACGCTCGGTTCGCCCGCAACGGCTGCGGAGCTGGTCATGATGGAGCAGCCCGGCTGCGTGTGGTGCGAGCGGTTCCGTTCCGAGATCGCGCCCGCCTACGGCAAGACCGAGGAAGGCCGCCGTGCGCCGCTGCGCAGGGTCGATATCACGCAACCCTGGCCTGACGATCTTTCGGCCGTCGCGCCGGAACGTTTGACGCCCACATTTGTTCTCGTAGAGGACGGACAGGAAATCGCCCGACTTCGCGGTTATCCGGGTGAACATTTCTTCTGGCCAATGCTGGATGAAATGCTGGAGAAGCTGGAAGCCGCGCGGGATCGCCCCGCGCACTAGGCTCCCGAGATGAAAACCCGGAGATCGGACGCAAGTCGGCACGGGCAGATGAGCACCACGAACACCCGGCGCGGGAGGGAGCCGGGCTGTTCGTCCAGATGGATTTTGTACTCAAGATGGTCCGACGATGATCAACCTGCCCGCACTGGACACCCTGACCGACCCGGTCGAACGCGACAAACTGATGGAACAGGCGCGCAAGGCCAGCGACCTTCTGAAGGCGCTGTCGCACGAGACGCGCCTGCTGATCCTCTGCATCCTGTCGGAGGGCGAGAAATCGGTCTCCGAACTGGAAGACATTCTCACCATGCCGCAAGCCGCCGTTTCCCAGCAACTGGCCAGGCTGCGCATGGAAGGGCTCGTCAATCCCCGTCGCGAGGGGCGCGTGATCTTCTATTCGCTCGTTGACGACGAGGTCCGCGGCATCGTCGAGAACCTCTATTCCATGTTCTGCGCGCCCGTGCGCAAGCCGCAGATCTGAGGCGAGCGGGCAGCGCCGTCGCGGCCGCATCTGCCCTGCAGCGGTTTTGCCTTGAATCCGCCCTTCCCCAGCGTCATGCTCGAACGGAACTGATTGGGACATCGCCAAAGAGCGGGCCCTGGAGGAGATGACCATGAACGCACCGGACCCTTCGGTCCTGCTGCCCCTTATGGGACTGGCGGCAGGCACGGTTCTGGGATATGTCGCGCGCATCAATCGCTTCTGCACGCTGTCCGCTCTCGAGCGGCACTGGTATGCGGGCGATTCACGCGGTCTGCGCACGTGGGTGCTCGCCGCCGCCGTCGCCCTGATCGCCAGCCAGACAGCCGCCGCCTTCGGGTTTGCGGATCTGTCCCTCAGCTTCTATCTGCACCTCGATTTCGGCCTGACGGGCGCGATCCTCGGCGGGGTCATGTTCGGCCTCGGCATGGCGCTTGTCGGCACCTGCGGCTTCGGCGCGATCGTGCGGCTGGGGGGCGGCAGCCTGCGCGCCGCGGTCGTGCTGATCGTGCTGGGCCTGACGGCGCTCGCCGCCCAGCGCGGATTGCTCGCGCCCTTGCGCATTCTGCTGGTCGACGATCTGGCGCTCGATTTCTCCGCTGCCGGAGACCAGTCGCTGACGAGCCTTTTCTCCCACCTCACTGGCGCCGACCTGAGTCTCGTCGTGCCCGTCCTTGCAAGCCTTGCCCTGCTTGGCTGGATCTTTTCCGACCGCAGTTTCCGCCGCGAGGGCGCATTCATCGCCTCCGGAACCCTGATCGGCCTCTGCATCTCCTTCGGATGGGTCGCAACCACATGGGCGGCGCGAAACGCATTCGAGCCCGTGCAGATCGAAGCCGCCTCCTTCGTGGTGCCCGTCGGCGACACGATCCTTCAGCTCATCACCTACACCGGAACGCTTCCCGATTACGGCATCGGGTTGATTGTCGGCACCTTCGCGGGAGCTGCGCTTGGCGCGTGGCGCAAGAAGGACGGACGCTGGGAGGCGTGTGACGACGCCCGCGAACTCGGGCGTCACTTCCTGGGCGCGTCCCTGATGGGCGTCGGCGGCGTCTTCGCCATGGGCTGCACGGTGGGACAGGGCATCACGGCGGTCTCCACGCTGGCGATCTCGGCCCCCGTCGTTTTCCTCTCCATCGCGTTCGGCGCACGCATCGGCCTTGCATGGCTGATCGAAGGCTCGATCCGCACCCTTGTGCCCGGCTTCGGCCACGGCAGGCCCGCCCGCTAGAGCGCGCCGCCGCGTCTTCTCAGTTCCCCGTTCAAGCCGTCGGCGCGTAGCGGTATGCCGAACCTGCCCTTTCAACCGTGCCGATGCCCGGATAGGGCAGATGGAAGCCGACGATCGAGACCTTGTCTCCTGCCAGCCGGTCCATCAGCGCCGCCCGCGTGGCGGCCCCTTGCGCCCGGTCCTGATCCGATCCGATTTCCCAACCGGGCTTTTCGAATGAAATCACCGGATGGGTGATCGCATCGCCGGTGATCAGCAGCGGATCGGCCCCGCCGTGCAACATGAAGGAGACGTGGCCCGGCGTATGACCGGCCGTATCCACGACCTCGATGCCCGCTACCGGCTCGTCGCCCGGCTTGAAGAAAGTGATCTGCTCCTCGATGGCGTCGAACCGATTCTGAGCGCCGACCACGAAGGATTTCCGCTCCTCCGGCATCTTGGCCAGCGTGTCGTCGGCGCGCCAGAAATCCCATTCGGCCTGCGAAATCCAGTGCCGCGCCTCGGAGAAGAGCGGATCGTCGAAATCGTCGAGCGTGCCCCAGATATGATCGGGATGGGCATGGGTGAAGATCACGTCGGTGATATCCGACGGGTCCACGTCCACGGCTTCGAGGCTTTCCAGAAGTCGCCCCGCCGTGGGCTGGAAATTCGCACCCGCACCCGCATCGAACAGCACCAGCCGGTCGCCGGCCTGAAGCAGGGTTACATTGCAATCCGGCTCGCTTTGATCGAGCGGCAACCCGTGCGGGCCGAGCAGGGCTTCGATTTCGGCTGGCTCGCGGCCCACCAGGAGGAAATTCATCGGCAGCACGAGGTTGCCGTCGCTGACGACCTTGAGCGACGCATCGCCCAGCGCGAGCGTCTGAGCATGCAGGCGGTTCGG
This sequence comes from Breoghania sp., assembly GCA_963678585.2. Classification (GTDB taxonomy): domain Bacteria; phylum Pseudomonadota; class Alphaproteobacteria; order Rhizobiales; family Stappiaceae; genus Breoghania. Next base: position 284,886 of record CAXXGA010000003.1, on the reverse strand, counting down.
CAACGATCCGGCGAGCGCAAGGGCACCGACGGCCCCCGCACCGGCCAGAAAATCGCGCCGGTTCAGCATCGGGATTTTCAGCGTCATGACGTTTCCTCCCAAAAAACATATTATTTTTTGAATTTATAAAGTGGCGTCTTGACCCGCGTCAATGCGGGCAGGATCGAGAAATCTTTCGTTACGTCAGATATTGTAGCTGAACACCAGACGGACTTCGCCCCATGGATCTGTCCTATCTGCTCGACCTGTATGGCGAGCCCGCGATCCTCGCTCTTGGCGGATTGCTGATCGGCCTGACCTTCGGCGCATTCGCGCAACAGAGCCGCTTCTGCCTGCGCGCCGCGGCAATCGAGTTCGTCGCCGGTGCGCCGGGCGCACAGCTGGCCATCTGGCTTCTCGCCTTCGGCGCGGCCCTGTCCGGCACCCAGCTGCTGGCCCTTCTGGATCTCGCCCAGCTTTCCGAGGCCCGCCAGATCGCTTCCCCGCAGAGTCTGTCGGGCGCGGCCCTCGGCGGGCTCATGTTCGGAACCGGCATGGTGCTCTCACGCGGCTGCGCCAGCCGCCTGCTGGTGCTGTCGGCCACCGGCAACCTGCGCGCCCTGCTCTCCGGCCTCGTCTTCGCGGTGGTGGCTCAGGCGAGCCTGCGCGGTATCCTCAGGCCTGTGCGCGAATATCTGGCCGCGGGTTTCACCTCCAACGAGATCGGCGGCAACGATCTTCTCGGCTTTTCCGGCGCGTCCGTGGAATGGGCCATCGCCTTCGCGCTCGCATGGATCGCGGCAGGCATCTTCTTCACATGGCGTGCAAACCTTTCGCCCTGGCGGGCTTTTGCCGCCATCGTGACCGGCCTCGCCATTCCGCTTGCATGGTGGTTCACCGCAAGCATGGCCACCCAGGCCTTCGATCCGGTTCAGGTGGAAGGCGTGACCTTCACCGGACCTTCCGCCGACACGCTGATGCTGATCCTGTCGCCGCCCGGCGGGGTTCTCGATTTCGACGTGGGACTGGTGCCGGGCGTTTTCCTCGGCTCGGCAATTGCCGCACTTCTGGCGCGCGAATGGCAGCTTGTCGGCTTCCATGACGGGCCGTCGATGAGGCGTTATCTGGCAGGCGCTGCCCTGATGGGTTTCGGCGGCATGTTGGCGGGCGGCTGCGCGGTCGGCGCAGGCATCACCGGCGCATCGGTCTTCGCCCTCACCGCATGGGTGACGCTTTCCGCCATCTGGCTGTCGGCCGGGGTGACCCATCACCTGATCGACGGCGCGCGGGCCCGCAAACCCGTGCCGACGGCAGCCGAAGCGGGAGCCGCCCCGTAACAGACAGACGTGATTCGCCCATCCCCCGCCACGCATGCGCCCGCGGCCGCGCAACGGCGCGGCGATCAATCGCGGATCGTGCGGAGGGAAGAATGGATTTTACGGAAAAAAGGAGTGGTGCCGCTTACGTGACTCGAACACGTGACCCCATCATTACGAATGATGTGCTCTACCAACTGAGCTAAAGCGGCGCTCAGGCTCAGGCCCGAAGTGAGCGCTTGATATACGCTTCGCCGAAGCGATGCAAGGGGCGAAACGTCTGTTTCCTGCCTCTTGTCGACAAGGAGCCGCAGCTTGCGGCCGCGGCCCCCGTTATTCACTGCTTTCTCATGGCCCGCCAATGTCTTTCGGCAGGCCGCGAACCGGCCGGTTCGTCAGAAGAACTTGCGGGCGCGACGCGGAATGTCGTCATCGCCGTCGACGCCCGGATCGTCCGGCGGACGCGGCAGCTTGACGTCGCCGACAGTCTCCAGATCGTCGCCCTTCACGCTGCGGGCCGCATCTTCGTCCTTGGCTTCAGCCTTGTCCTTGTCGCCGGCGGGAGCCTCCGCCTTGGCCTCGGCAGGCTTTTCCGACCCGTCAGACGGTGCGGTCTTGCCCGCGGCGAGACGCTGGGCGACCTTCGCCTTCACCCGGTCGGCCGGGGTCTGGGGTTCAGCCGGGGCCTTGGTTTCCTCAGCCTTTTTCCCCTCATCCGTCGCCACTTCAGACGCCTCGGCTTCGCCCTTCTGAGCCTCCGCCTTGAGCGCTTCCTTGGTCTCGGCAACAGCCGCCGCAACCTCGACGATCTTTTGCGCCGGTTCCGCTTCGACGACCGCCTCGGCGGGCTTCTTTTCCTCGGGCTTCTTGGCGGCAGGCGCCGCCGCCGCAGCCCCCGGCGAAACCATGTCCGTGCTCGGCGCACAGGAAACGATCGGGCCGGATGCGGTCTGAGACGGCTTGCTCGCAGCCTTCAGGGTTTCCATGGGCGAGCCGACAGTCTTTGCCTCTTCGGCGACCGGGCGCTCCAGCGGCATGTCGAGCAGGTCGGCGCTGTCGTCGTCTTCCGGTCCGCCCAGACGCTCCATCGGGGCTTTCCATTCAAACGCATCGAGCTTGCCCGTGATCGGCGAGACCGGGGCCCAGGCATCGGCAACGATACCGTCGGCAGTCCATGCCGGATCGCGCGGCGCGCGAACGGCGCGCGACAGCCACTCGCGGACGCGACCGCGGTCGCCATGCTCGCCTTCTTCCAGATCGGCCATCAGCAGGAAAACGCGCTGGGTCGGCTGGGTGCGCAGCAGCGGGCGAAGCTGGTCGCGCGCCTGCTTCCAGTCGCGCGCCTGAATGGCGGCACGCGCAATGGCGAGCGAACCTTCCACGTGATGCCCGCGCAGATCGTTGAGCGCGTTGACGCGCTTCAGCCGGTCGCGCGCGCTGTCGCCCGGACGCACATGGGCAAAGGCTTCCGCGATATCGGGATGCGGGAACTTCTTCCAGGTCGCCTGCAGCACCTTGGTTGCCTTGCGCACATCGCCGCGGCGCGTGAGCAGACGGCCCGCAATGACCGCCGCCGGAACCAGGTCCGTCGCCAGACCGTGTGCCTCAAGCGCAAGCTGACGCGCGCGATCCGGCTCGTGGTCTTCCAGTTCCATGGCGCGCGCGGTCAGTAGCACCGCCTTCTGGCGGCGCAGCGTCGGCTTGTCGATAAGCTTGGCGTGGGCGTTGCGCTCAAGCGTGACGATGGCCTGTTCCCAGTCATGGGCGGCCGCCTGATAGGCCAGCACCGCCTTGCCGGCCCAGCCAAGGCCCGGCGAAAGCTTATGGGCTTCCTCCGCATAATGGCGCGCGGCAAGCGGCTCCTTCTGGCGTTCGGCTTCGACAAACAGACCGTGCAGGCCGAGAAGCCGGGTCTCGTCGTCTTCCAGCATGGCCTCGAAGTGACCCTGGGCCTCCTCGCGACGGCCTGACATCTGCGCCGACTGAGCGAGCAGCAACCGGGCTGCGGGTTCATTGCGCAGCAGCTTGCTCGCCTCGTTGCCGTGCTTGCCGGCGGCGCGCGCATCGCCCGCCCCCAGTGCGATCAGACCGTGAGAGAGGGCCGAATAGCCCCGGTCGCGACGGCGACGGGTGAAGAAGCGCGACAGCGCCCCCGGGGTGCGCAGGATGGATCGCAGGATCGACCAAACGATCCCGAGTGCGACCACGAACATGCTGAGACCGATCAGCATGGTCATCAGGCCCATCTCGATGCGATAGCCCTGCCAGTCGATGATGACATCGCCGGGGCGGTCGGCCATCCAGGCAAAGCCCAGTGCGATCACGAAGACGATGGCGAAGAAGGAAAGAACGCGGACCATTTAAGGTGTCTCCGGATCAGCTGTCTTTGGCGAGCGCCTCGATGACCTCGGAGGTCACCGTATCGACAAGAGCGTCGGCTGCCAGCCGCGCACGGGCCGAAGCCGCCCAGTCCTTGCCCGCATTCTGGGTACCATCAGGCAATGTTTCGTAAATTTCGAGCGCCCCGTCGATATTTCCGGCGCGCACGCTGGCTTCCATTTGCCCAAGAGCCCCCATGGGTCCGGATCCCGCACCGCTGCCGGTGGAGCGAACCTGCACGAGCGAACGCATATTGTTCAGGAATGTGTCGGCGACCGAATTGCCGGTATCGACCCGTTCCAGCGTCAAGGCCATCGCAGCCGCCACCTGCGGGAATTCCCGGGTCAGTTGCGTGATGGTCTTCAGCCCGCTCTCGGCATGGGCGTCGAGCGCGGAGAAATCCGTGCCTTCCGGCAGGGCGTTGCGCACGGCGGCAAGTTCGACCGTGTAGGAACGCCCGGCGTCGACCGCATTCTTGAGCAGGGAAACGGCAACCGCACGCGACGCGGTTTCACGCGCGCCCGGCCCGCCCATGATGTCTTCAAGCGCGGCGACGCGTTCTTCCACGCCTTTCAGCGTCTCGGTAAGATCGCCGAGACCGGTGCGCGCTGCGTCGGCTGCCGCTTCAAGCGTGCCGAGCCGTGCAACCTGACCTTCGAAATCGGCGCGTACCTGCTTCACCGTCTCCACCATCAGATCGAGACGGCTGGAGAAGGTCTTGAGCGCATTGCCTGCAACCGAGTCGCCTTCCGCGGCGGCCTTGGCGGCGGCACTCGCCGCTTCCGTGGCTGCGGTCGTGCGGGCCTCCAGCACGGTGATCTTCTGATCGATATCGTCGAGCGCCTTCTGGACGACAGGGCTCGTGTCCTCTTCCAGAGCGGTGACCTGCTCCCCGAGCTTGGCCAGCGCGCCCTGAATCTTTTCCACGCTGTCGTCGAGGCTCGCCAGCGCAGCCGATGCGCCCGCACCGCCGGACGACACGAACCGGCGCAATTCCTCAAGCCCCGAGGTCACGGACTGAACATCGCTTTCCAGCGCGGCGGTCGTTTCCGCCGTCTTCTCCAGTCCCTGAAGACGCTCCGCCAGATCGTTGACGACGGACGGCGCCACCGTCGGCGACGCCTCGGTGCTGGAAATCTCCCGCATGCGTTCGTCGAGCGCCGCAAAGCGTGCATCCGCACTCGCCAGCGCCGTCTTGAGGCTCGCCATTTCCTGGCCGGTTTCGAAAATCAGATAGCCGGTCTTCGCGCCGGCCCAAACGCCGCCGAAAGCCACGGCCGCGCCGATACCGGCGGCAAGAATGAGCCCACCGTAGCCGAAGCCCTTCTTGGCCGGCGGCGGCGTCGGCTTGCGACGCGCATCGGCGGCAAGCTGTTCCTTGCCGGAGGTCGGCCCGGCAGCGGACTTGACGTCCGCGCCCTTCATTTCCGGCCCCTTGGCGGACTTGGCGTCCTGGCTCGCCTTGGCCCCGGCCTGCGTGGCCGCGCTGGAAGCGGTTCCGGACTTGGCGGCCTCTTCCTTGGACGCCTGCTTGTTACGCACTTCCTCGGCCTTGAGATCGATGGTCAGCGGCTTGCCCGTTCGCGCAGCACCGGCGGCGCTCGCCGCGCTGCTACGGCCTGCCTGGGAGGAAGACGAGCCGGTCGAAGAGGATGAAGCGGAAGCGCCGGATTTCGCTTCGCCCGCCTTGTCCGCGTTCGCCTTCGGCGCATCTGCCTTGGCGCTGCCCGATGCGGCCCCTGCGCCGGAAGGCTTGGCCGCAGGCTTGCCGGAAGACGAAGGGCCGGTCTTTTTCTCCCCGGCCTTGGCATCGGACGCCTTTGGATCGGCGCCCTTGCTTTCGGTCCCCTTGGCCTCCGGGGCCTTGGCTGCGCCGGAAGCGCCCTTGGCGGCGGGCTTTGCCGCAGCACCGGATGCGCCGCCGGCCTTTTCGGCCGGCTTGACGCCGCTCTTGTCATCCGCCTTGACGTTATCGGTCGACGTCTTGTCTTTCTCGGAAGCCATTCCGTTCCTCAAAATTCGCGCGTGTCAGGTGCGCCGTGTCGCCAGTCGAGGCGAGCATACAATCTTGCCCCTTCGACGACAGTGGTCATTAGGACCGATTCGCAGCGCCTTCTGAATGCCGGTATATCCCATAGGACAGAACAGACCTGCCTTTCTCGCATCCGGCTTTGGGAGAAAAGCCGTGTACGATGGGACATCACAACCATTGTACTCCATTGTCGCCGGGACGAAACCGCGCCGTAAACACGCACAGACACCGATACGCTCACCGGCACCGGTTCCCTGGCCCGCGATTCGCCCGCCCTCCCGCGATCTGCCTTGCGTTTTTCCACCCTGACCCGATGCCAACGCAAGGCACTCGCGGGCAGTTTATCGTTTGACGCCGGAAAATGTCGCCATTACATCCTGACGCAAATCATCGCAGGAACAATCCATGAGCGAAATTGCCCCTGAAACCCCGACTTCTCCCGTGCTCCCGGTGACGCTCGAAGGCCGTTTCGTCCGGCTGGAGCCGATCACGGAGAATCATCGCGCCGGTCTTCTCGCGCTTCATGCCGACGCGGGGGCTAAAATCTTCCGAAATTCCCCGTTTCCAGGTAGCTTCGATGACTACATCGATGCCGCCCTTGCAGCCTTGAAGCCCGACGCTCACCTGCCCTTCGTGGTCCGCGAGCAAGGCACCGACGCCTATATCGGCATGAGCCGGCTGTTCGACATTAGTCCGGCCGACCGGGGGCTGGAGATCGGCTTCACCTGGTATCACCCGAATTTCTGGGGCGGGCCAACCAATCCGGAATGCAAATTGCTGCTCATGACCCAAGCCTTTGAGGTCTGCGGGTTCGAGCGCGTGCAGCTCAAGACCGACGGCCGCAATCTGCACTCGCAGGCCGCCATGACCAAGATGGGTGCGACCCGCGAAGGCACGTTGCGCCACCACAGGGTGCGCTCCGACGGCCTCTGGCGAGACTCCGTCTATTTTTCCGTACTTGCGGAAGAATGGCCCGCGGTAAAGGCCGGTCTTGAGACGCGTCTTCAGCGCTAGAGAAGGTCGATCCCCACGCCCTGCAGGACGAGGTCGGCCGCCAGAACCGTCATCACGACGCCGAAGGCCTTGCGGAACGTTGCCTCCGGCATACGCCCCAGCAGCATCGTGCCGGTCAGCGTACCGAGAAAGCCGGTCGCGATCATCGCCAGCATCAGCCACACCCAGGGGCCGAAGGCGAACCCCAGCAGGCCGAAGACGAGCACCTTGATCAGGTGCTGAAATGTCATGCAGGCGGCGAAGGTGCCCACGAAAATATGCCGGTTGGGCATGATCGGCGCGATGATCGCCCCGATGAAGGGACCCGTCGCACCGATGAACATGGTCAGCAGGGTGGTGACGAAACCGGCAACCATCAGCGCCGGACGCGGCAGCTTGGCATAGGTCGGCTTCCTGCCCCAGACCGACCAGAGCACGAAAACGCCGAGGGTCGCTTTCAGGAGGCTATCGGGCAGCTGGACCGCGAGTTGTCCGCCGATCCAGGCACCAAGCACGCCCCCGGCGGCCATGTAGAACAGGATGCTCCTGTCGATATGGCGGGCATGAACGATCGCGCGTCCCGCATTCGAGCCGAACTGGATGACCCCGTGAACCGGAACCAGAACCGCCATGGGCACGGAGGTCGCCATCACCGCCAGCAGAACGACACCGCCGCCGATCCCCACAGCCGCAGTCATGCCGGACGTCAGAAACGACAGCATGACGAGCGTGGCAGCAAAGGTCGGCGAGATATCCGGCGGGACAAGAGAAAGTAGCAGATCCAATGGAGAGCCCCCGCATGCCCACGCTCGCGCAGGCTCCTGATGCCCGGACCCCCGTCCCCCGATTGTCCGGCAGCTGTTTCACACCCTCCCGAAGGAGACCCTCGTCTAGAACACCGGCCACAACCGGGCAATCGGAAAACCCTTCGCTTCCGGGAAATGCCGCTAGGTGCGGCTATTTGCGCAGCAGGACGTTGGCCTCGTCCTCCGCAATCGCCGCCACGTAGTACCAGCGCCCCTTTTTCTTGCGGAAAAGACTCGCCTCGCGGTGGTCCTTGATGGTCCCCTCGCTCAACGCCTTGGCGACGAAACGCACCATGCCGGTCTTGTCGTCCGCCCCACCCTGTTCGACCCGCTCAATCTCCAGACCGACCCATTCGCGCGTCTGGGCGAACTCGGTGAGACCCGCCATATCCAGCGTTTTCTGGTATTTCGGCCAAAGGCTTTCCTTCAGCCAGTTCACCTCGCGCCGCGCAAAGGCGGTGTAACGTGATCGCATCAGCGCCTCGGCGGTTTCCGGCCAGGCGCGTCCCTCGATCGCCGGGCCGCAGCACAGTTCGTAATCCTTGCCGGAACAACAGGGGCAGGCTGTCATGCTCTTCCTCGCGGTTGCTGATCTCGCTCGTTGCCGGTCGTCATGCCCCGATGTGCGCCAAAGCGCAAGGCGGCGCGCGTACCTTCCATCTCGACACGACCCCCGGAAGGGCTCACTCTGGTCCCATGCGGATTGCAACATTCAATCTGGAATCCTTTGGCGAGGACCCCTTCGACGCGCAGGAGCTTGCTCCTCGCATCGCCCGTCTGCGGCCGGTGCTCGAACGGCTCGACGCCGATATCCTGTGTCTGCAGGAAGTGAACGCACAGGAACGAAAAGGGAAAGAGGCCCGCGCCTTCGACGCCCTGACGGAATTGCTGAAGGGCACCCGCTACGAAACGTTCCACCTCGCCGCCAGCGGCGCGGACGATCCGCCCGAGCGGCACAACATGGCGGTGCTCTCGCGCTATCCGGTGCGCGCCGTCCGCGACATCCTCAACGATCACGTGGAACCGCCACACTGGCGTCGCCGCCATGCCGAGCCGCCCGACGAGGAGGCTCCGCCGGTCGAGTTCGATCGCCCCATTCTCTCGTTAAGCGTCGATCTACCGGAGGGCCGGGCGCTGCATCTGTTCTGCGTTCACCTGCGCGCGCCGCTCGCCGCGCCCGTTCCGGGCCAGAAACTGAGCGCCTATGTCTGGAAATCCGTGCCCGGCTGGGCGGAAGGCTATTTTCTGGCGGCCGTCAAACGAACCGGTCAGGCGCTGGAACTGCGCCAGGCGATCGACGCGGTTTTCGACGCCGACCCGACCGCCCTGATCGCCGCACTGGGAGATTTCAACGCCGTCGACGTGGAGCCGGCGCTGCGCATCGTGCTCGCCGATCCCGACGACACCGGAAATGCGGCACTGGCCTCACGCCAGCTCAGACCCGTCGAAGCGGAAGTGCCGAAGGAGCAGCGCTACACGGTCAGCCACCGGGGCCGCCATCACATGCTTGATCACATCCTGACGAGCCCTGCCCTTGCTGCCCGCCTGACGCAGGTCTCCATTCTGAACAGAAATCTGGCCGACGAGGTGGAGGATTCCGGTACTCCCGCCGCCCTTGGTTCGTTTCATGCGCCGCTTGTGGCGACATTTTCCGACTGACAGGCCCTAATTGGCGGAAAGAGATTCGATATAGGCAACAAGCGCTCCGATCTCGGCGCGACTCAGCGACATGTCCGGCATTACCGGATGCGTGCCCGCGAGCCAGATCTCCATGGAGGCTTCACTGAGATCTTTCCTTTCCGAGATTTCGGAAAAAGGCGGCGTGTCCGGGTTGCCTGCCTTCTGATCGTCCGCCACCACATGGCAGCTCGCGCACCACAATCGCGCCAGGTTTTCTCCCGCCGCAACGCTCGCCCCCGCCTGCGCCGAAATGCTGAAAAGGCAGACAATCCCCGTGCCCGCCGCAACGATCCTTGAAACACATGATGAAATACGTGCAAAAGTCATGGTTGTCGTCTCCCTCCCGGCCACAACCCGGCTCAGCGGCCTGGCGACATATCTCCAGGTTGCCGGCACATGATCGCAGGCCGCCGAACTGGCAGCTTCCGTTACGTACCCCAGTATAGTCAGGAAAACGGAAAGTCGACGACCACCCATTTGTAAGGATCCGATATGCGACGACCCATTTCCCGTCTGCTTCCCGCGCTGTTGGGCGCAGCCCTTGCCTTTGCCCCCGTCGCTTCCCATGCGCAGGAAACGACACCCATTCTCTCCGGCAGAGACATCGTCCGCCCGGTTCTCGGCACTTCCGGCATGGTCGCAAGCCAGGAAGCCATGGCGACCCGCGTCGGCGTGGAAATCCTGAAGCAGGGTGGCAATGCGGTCGACGCTGCGGTGGCCGTGGGCTTCGCGCTCGCCGTCACCCTGCCGCGGGCGGGCAATATCGGCGGCGGCGGCTTCATGGTTCTGCACCGCGCCGACCGGAACGAGACAGTCGCCATCGACTACCGCGAAAAGGCCCCGGCCGCCGCCTTCAGAGACATGTTCCTTGATGACGAGGGCGATGCCGACCCGCAGAAGTCGCGCTTTTCGGGGCTCGCCGTCGGCGTTCCGGGCACAGTCGCAGGCCTGCTTCGCGCCCACGCGGACTACGGATCGGGCAAGCTTACCCGCGCTGAAGTCATGGCCCCCGCAATCCGGCTTGCCGAGGACGGCTTCGAGATGCCGATGGACCTCGCCCGCTCGCTGGAACGGGTGCGCGAACGGCTCGGGCAGGATGCCGATTCTTACGTCACCTTCTATGGCGAAGCTGGCCTGCCGATCGTTCCGGGGTCGCTTTTCAAACAGCCCGCTCTCGCCGCCACCCTGAAGAAAATCGCCGCCGAGGGTGCAGATGGCTTCTACCACGGCCCCGTGGCGGAGGCGATTGCCTCGACCGTTCAGGCACGCGGCGGCGGGATGACCACGCAGGATCTCGCCGACTACAACGTCGTCGTCCGCGAGCCCGTGACCGGCACCTATCGGGGCCTGACGATTGCCTCCATGCCGCCGCCGTCTTCCGGCGGCATCCACATCATCGAGATCCTGAACATCCTCGAAGGCTTCGATCTCGCCGCAACCGGCCCCAATTCGGCCGCCACCATCAACCTCATGGCCGAGGCCATGAAACACGCCTATGCCGACCGTTCGAAATATCTGGGCGATCCGGATTTCGTGGACGTGCCGATCAAGGGCCTGACGGCCAAATCCTATGCCGACGGACTTCGCGAAGGTATCGAACCGGGCAAGGTGACGCCCTCCGGCGAGATCGGCCCCGCCGACCCGCTGCCCTATGAGAGCAACCAGACCACGCATTTCTCCGTCATGGATTCGCAGGGCAACGCGGTCTCAAACACCTACACGCTGAATTTCTCCTATGGCGCAGGCTTCATGGCGCGCGGCACCGGCGTTCTCCTCAACAACGAACTGGATGATTTCTCCGCAAAGCCGGGCGTGCCCAACGCCTATGGGCTGATCGGCGGCGAGGCCAATTCGGTGGAACCGCGCAAGCGCCCGCTTTCCTCGATGAGCCCGACTCTCGTTTTCAGGGACGGCAAGCCCTGGCTCGTCACCGGCTCGCCCGGCGGCAGCCGCATCATCTCCACCGTGCTTCAGGTGATCCTCAACACCGTCGATCACAAGATGAACGTGGCGGAGGCGAACGCGAAGCCGCGCGTGCATCACCAGTGGTGGCCGGACGAGTTGCGCGTGGAAAAGGGCCTCAGCCCCGACACGCTGAAGCTTCTGAAGGACATGGGCTACGAGATCGCGGTGAAGAATGCGATGGGCTCAACCCAGTCCATCATGGCGGTGGACGGATTGCTCATGGGCGCAGCCGATCCGCGCACCGACGGCGATCTCGCCGCCGGGTACTAGACGCCTGAATACGGCCCGGCGGCCTCAGGGAACCAGCTTGTAGCCGCCGGCCTCCGTTACCAGAAGCGAGGCGTTGGAAGGATCGGACTCGATCTTCTGCCGCAGCCGGTAGATATGGGTTTCCAGCGTGTGGGTCGTGACGCCGGAATTGTAGCCCCACACCTCGTGCAGCAGCACGTCGCGCGTCACCGGCTTTTCGCCCGTGCGGTAGAGATATTTGAGGATCGCCGTTTCCTTCTCCGTCAGCCGCACCTTGCCGCCCTTGTCGTCGAGCAGAAGCTTGGCGGAGGGACGGAACGTGTAGGGGCCGATGGCGAAGGTGGCGTCTTCGCTCTGCTCGTGCTGACGAAGATGAGCGCGCAAGCGGGCGAGAAGAACCGCAAACTTGAAGGGCTTCGCCACGTAGTCATTGGCGCCCGCCTCAAGCCCGAGAATGGTATCGCTGTCGGTGTCTTGGCCGGTGAGCATGATGATCGGAGCCTTGAAGCCGCCCTTGCGGAGCACCTTCACCGCCTCGCGCCCGTCCATATCCGGCAGGCCCACATCCATGATCAGCAGATCGATCCGTTCCCCGCGCGCCTCGCGGATACCGGAGGCGGCACAGTCGCAGACAATCGTCTCGAATTCCTCGAAAAGCGACAATTGTTCGACCAGCGCCTCGCGCAGATCGGCATCGTCATCGATAATCAGAATCCTGCGAGCGGTCATGAAATCCTCCGGCGCTCTCCCTGCAATCAGTCGGATCCGCCCCGCAATCGGGTTTCGACGATCATGGCGCGAATCTCGCCCTTACATGGCAGTTTGCATTCACGATTGCGAGAGGACAATGATCGGGTCCATGCGGTAACCGGGTCAATTCATCATCACGCGCCGGTGATGAACAAGGCGAAGCGCAGGAAATGAAGCGGAAGAGGTCAAATGGCTGAAGCGGCGGGAAATTCGAGCAGGACCGAAATCCACGTACTGACCCTTTCGGCCCGCAGCCGCACCGGGATCCTACAATTCGGCCCGCTCACGGCCCGTTGCGCCATCGGGAGAAGCGGTATCTCGCGCCATAAACGCGAAGGCGACGGAGCCTCGCCCGCAGGCAGCTTCCGGCTCATCGAGGTGCTTTACCGCGCCGACCGGATTGCCCGCCCGGTGACACGCCTGCCTGTGCGCGCCATTCGGCCCGCGGACATCTGGTGCGACGATCCCGGCAACGGCCGCTACAACCGCGCCGCCCACGCGCCACTTGCCGCCTCGCACGAAAAACTGTGGCGGGACGACCATCTTTATGACGTCATCGTCGTGCTTGATCACAATCGGAAACCGCGGGTTCGCGGGCACGGCAGCGCGGTCTTTTTCCACCTCGCCCGCCCCGGCTACAGCCCGACCGAAGGCTGCGTCGCGGTGAAGCTTGACGACATGCGCCGCCTGCTGGCGCGCGCCGGTCGCAACACCCATATGCGCATCGGCTGACCCGGACCTGGTTTTCCGCAAAGCCTGCTACTGGCAATTGGCGGGTGTTTCCGCCATATAGGGCTCAGTTTTCAACCGGTGTCAGGAAGGCGCCCCGCTCATGACCGCGCGTGAAATTCCCTTCGTCAAGATGAACGGGCTCGGCAACGACTTTGTCGTTTTCGATGCGCGCGAGGAGCCCGTGCGCCTGAGCGAAGAGCAGATCGCCGCCATCGGCGACCGTCAGACCGGCATCGGCTTCGACCAGATGATCATCGTGGAAGCCTCCCCGCTGGGTCTCGACGCCTTCATGCGTATCTACAACCGCGACGGCTCCCAGGTGGACGCCTGCGGCAACGCCACGCGCTGCATCGGGCGGCTGGTGATGGAAGAGCGCGACACCGACCGCGCCACGATCCAGACCAATGCCGGCATCCTGAAGGCTTTCGCCACCGATGACGAAATCCGCGTCACCGTCGACATGGGGCAACCGAAGCTGGAATGGCAGGATATCCCGCTGGCTGAAGAATTCCGCGACACCCGCGCCATCGAATTGCAGATCGGCCCGATAGACGCGCCTGTGCTGCATTCGCCCGCGGTCGTCAACATGGGCAATCCGCACGCAATCTTCTTCGTCGATGACATCGAGGCCCACGATCTCGCCCGTTTCGGCCCGTTGCTGGAGCATCACCCGGTGTTCCCCGAGCGCGCCAACATCACGCTTGCCCAGATCACCGGCGAAAACGAGATCCGCGCCATCGTGTGGGAACGCGGCGTCGGCCCGACGCTCGCCTGCGGCACGGCGGCCTGCGCCACGGGCGTTGCGGCGGCGCGCAAGCGGCTGACCGGGCGCAGCGTCACGGTCACCCTTCCCGGCGGCCCCCTCCACATCGAATGGCGCGAAAGCGACGACCACGTGATGATGACCGGCGATACGGAAGTGGAATTCTTCGGCACGCTCGATGCCGACACGCTCTCCTGGCGGCGCGAGGAACAGGGCGCGGCGTAATTCCATGACCATCAAGCTTGTCACCTTCGGTTGCCGCCTCAACACATACGAGTCGGAGATCATGCGCCGCGAGGCGGAGGCCGCGGGCCTCGATAACGCCATTCTGGTCAACACCTGCGCGGTGACGGGCGAGGCCGTGCGTCAGGCCCGCCAGCAGATCCGCCGCGCGCGCCGCGACAACCCTGAAGCCCGTATCATCGTCACCGGCTGCGCCGCGCAGACGGAAGCCGAAACCTTCTCCGCCATGGAGGAAGTCGATCTCGTCATCGGCAATACCGAAAAGCTGCAGCGCGAGTCTTACGCTCGCGTCGCCGATTTCGGCATCGACGAAAACGAGAAGGTCATCGTCAACGACATCATGAGCGTGCGCGAGACCGCCGGTCACCTGATCGACGGGCTGGAAGGCCGCGCGCGCGCCTTCGTGCAGGTCCAGAACGGCTGCGATCACCGCTGCACCTTCTGCATCATCCCCTATGGCCGCGGAAACTCGCGCTCTGTACCCATGGGCGAGGTGATCGGCCAGATCCGCCGCCTTGTCGAAAACGGTTACCGCGAGATCGTGCTGACCGGCGTCGACATCACCTCCTACGGCGCGGACCTGCCGGGCGAGCCGAAACTCGGCACGCTGGTCGACAAGATCCTGAAGCTGGTGCCCGATCTGGAGCGGCTGCGGCTTTCCTCCATCGATTCCATTGAAGCCGACGATGCCCTGCTGCGCGCGATTGCCGAGGAGGAACGGCTGATGCCGCATTTCCATCTCTCGCTGCAATCGGGCGACAACATGATCCTGAAGCGCATGAAGCGCCGCCATTCGCGCGAGGACACGATCCGCTTCTGCGAAGAGGTGCGCCGCCATCGCCCGGATGTGGTCTTCGGCGCCGACATCATCGCCGGGTTCCCGACTGAGACGGAAGCAATGTTCGAGAACTCGCTGGCCATCGTGGAAGATTGCGGGCTGACGCATCTCCATGTCTTCCCCTTCTCGCCGCGCAAGGGAACGCCCGCCGCCCGCATGCCGCAGCTTGAGCGCGCGCTCGTGAAGGAACGCGCCGGACGGCTGCGCGAGGCCGGAGAAGCCGCTCTCCTGCGCCATCTTTCCGGCGAGGTCGGCCTGACCCGTCGTATTCTGGTGGAGCGCGAGGGGCTGGGCCGCACCGAGCAATTCACCGAAACCGAAATCGCGTCCGGCGAGCCGGGGAGCATCATCACCGCCAGGATCACCGGGCACAGCCACAGGCACCTCCTGGCGGAAGCGGCATAAGAGCAAGGTTCCCTCGCACCGTCAGACGTTCTAGAGATGAAGATCAGAACGAACCTGACGGGTTCCCGTCTGCCAGGTGAACGAGACAGAACGGATTTTCATGGCTGAGAGCGAAAAGCGCGGATTTTTCGGCAAGCTGTTCGGCGGCAAGAAAGAAGCGACCCCCAAGACCGATACCGACGTCGATATGGGCAACCTTTTCGAGCCGGTGGCAGACCCCGCCGCCCCGGAAGAGCCCGCCGAGGAAAAGCCCGGGACCGACGAAGAGAGTGCTCCGGCCGCCGAAGGCCCCGCCGAGGAAGACGCTCTTGAGGACACTTCCCCGGATACGGCCTCCACGGAGGAACATATCGACCATCCGCTCGTCCTGCCGATGGAACTTGCCCCCGTCATAGCCGATGAGCTGGTCCCGGAGGAGCCGGAAGCCGATACCCCGAGCGAGGAAGCTGCTGAACCCGAAGCAGAACCGGCACTCGAACGCGCCATCGAACCCGAGGCGGAAGCCGCTCCTGCCGAACCCGCCCCCCTTGCCCTCACCGAAACCCCGCAAGAACCCCGCAAGACATGGTTCCAGCGGCTGCGCGAGGGACTGGCGCGCTCTTCTTCCGCGCTTGGCGACGGCCTCAATTCGCTCTTCCGCAAGCGCAAGCTCGATGCGGAAACGCTGGAAGAACTGGAAGACCTGCTGATTCAGGCCGATCTCGGTGCCGACACCGCGATCACCATCGCCGAACGTCTTGCCGAAGGCCGCTTCGACAAGGAAGTCTCCGAAGCCGAAGTCCGCACCGTTCTGGCGGAGGAAATCGAGAAGGTGCTGGAGCCGGTCGCCCTGCCGCTCGATCTGGACACCGGGCACAAGCCGCATGTCGTCCTGCTGGTCGGCGTCAACGGCACCGGCAAGACCACCACCATCGGCAAGCTTTCCGCCAAGCTCACCCGCGAGGGCAAGAAGGTGATGCTGGCAGCCGGCGACACGTTCCGCGCCGCCGCCGTCGAACAGCTCAAGATCTGGGGCGAACGCACCGGATCTCCCGTCGTTGCGCGTGATACGGGAGCCGATGCCGCAGGGCTCGTCTTCGACGCCATGAAGGAAGCGCAGGCGCAGGGAAGCGACGTGCTGCTTATCGACACCGCCGGTCGGCTTCAAAACCGCGCCGAACTGATGGCGGAGCTTGAAAAGGTCGTGCGCGTCATCAAGAAGCACGATCCGGAAGCCCCGCATTCGGTGCTTTTGACGCTGGACGCCACCACCGGCCAGAACGCCATGAGCCAGGTGGAAATCTTCGGGCGCACCGCGGGCGTGACCGGCCTTGTCATGACCAAGCTCGACGGCACGGCGCGCGGCGGCATTCTGGTCGCCATTGCCGCAAAACACGGCCTGCCGGTGCATTTCATCGGCGTCGGCGAGGGCATTGACGATCTGGAACCCTTCACCGCCAGCGAGTTCGCCTCTGCGATTGCGGGCATCGCGCGCGGTTGAACCGGATGTTCGAAGACCCAACTAAGCATGACTGCCGCGTGCCGCAGGGCGTGGGGCCACACTCAGACAAACGGGGAATTGTCGACGTGGAACTTGAACACGATCCGAGCGCACCGGACCGCAAGCGGGATGCGATGAATCCCTTGCTGAAACTGGCGTTGGAACTGGGCCCGCTCGGCGTCTTCTTCTTCGCCAATGCGCGCGGCGCGCAGCTTGCCGAAACCTTTCCCGCACTTGCAGCCTTCGGCGGCCCGATCTTCGTCGCAACCGCGGCCTTCATGGTGGCCATCACCGTGTCGCTGATCGTTTCCTACGTCATGACCCGGCATCTGCCGATCATGCCGCTGGTGACCGGCGTCGTGGTGCTCGTCTTCGGCGCGCTGACGCTCTATCTGCACGACGATCTCTTCATCAAGCTGAAGCCGACCATCATCAACGGGCTTTTCGGAACGGTCCTGCTGGGCGGGCTCGTCTTCGGGCGCTCGCTTCTGGGCTATGTCTTCGACAGCGTGTTCCGGCTGGATGCGGACGGCTGGCGCAAGCTCACGTTCCGCTGGGGGCTGTTCTTCTATTTCCTCGCCATCGTGAACGAGGTCGTCTGGCGGAATTTTTCGACCGACACATGGGTGACCTTCAAGGTCTTCGGCATCATGCCGATCACCTTCATCTTCACCTTCTCGCAGATCCCGATGATCAGCCGTCATTCCCTGCCCGACCCGGACGAGGCGGCTTCTGAAAAGACGGGCGGCGAATAGACGTCCGCGGTACGACACTGCCGCAGCCGGCAATCCGGATCAGGAATCGTCGTCGCTCAGACGCCACGGAGACGCTTCGCCGTCATCAAGAGCCGACGCATCGTCCGGTACGGGGTCGCGCCCCAGCGCTTCCATCGCATGACGCGCGGCGGCCTGATAGGCGGCGACACCGCCAAGAGTGGGCGTCGGTTGCGAGGCCGTATCCACGACCACCGCGGGCTCCTCCGCCTCATCCTCGAATGCGGAATGATCGACCAGCGGAGAAGAATGCCCCTGGGCGTGCTCCTCCTCCCGGTCAAACGCCTGCTGCTGCCGCCGAGCCTGATCGGAGGATTGCTCTGCCGCCTTCACCATGGGAAGGGGCGCTGTCACTTTATCAACCGTCTGAGACATATCGGCGTCCTGCCCTTGTCACAGCCCTCGGGGCCCCATGCCCCGGCTAGAACCGAATGAACAGCCCGTTCTGGGCCATTTCGGCAGCGAATCGTCTCAAGAATGAATTAACTATTGCTTTACGCTCCCGGAGCGTCAATTCGCGGCGCACGACGCCGGGTCCGGACGACTTGTGTCCGAAGCGCTCTTCGAAGAAGCCGCTCAGCTTTCCCTGTCGGCGATGAACCGCGCCGTCTGACGCAGCATGTCGGCGCGTTCCCCATAGGACTCAAGCAGACCGTCGGCCTCCGCTACCAGATCGGCCAGCGTGTTGCGGGTCCACTCCACGCCGTGAAGCCCCACCAGCGTCGCCTTGCCGAGATCCGCGTCCTTGCCGGTCGCCTTGCCCACCGCATCCGCATCGCCGGTCACGTCGAGAAGATCGTCGGCCAGCTGGAAAGCGAGCCCCGCGATTTCACCGAAACGGGTCAGCCGCGCAATATCCTCGGCACTTCCCCCGCCCATGCGCGCACCTGCCCGGGCTGCAAAGCGGATCAGCGCGCCGGTCTTCATGGATTGCAGTCGGCGGATCTGATCCTCCGCCTTGGAAACGGCCACACCCAGAAGATCGAGCATCTGGCCGCCCGCCATGCCGCCCAGCCCCGAAGCCCGCGCCAGATCGAGCACCAGCGCCGAGCGCAATTCCGGATCCTCGTCCGTCTCCGGATCGGCCAGCAGATCGAAAGCGAAGGTCAGCAGCGCATCGCCCGCCAGAATTGCCGTCGCCTCGTCGAATGCGCGATGCACCGTCGGTTGGCCGCGACGGATATCGTCGTCATCCATGGCGGGCAGATCGTCATGGACGAGCGAATAGCAATGGACGCATTCAAGGGCCGCGGCGGCGCGCAGCACACCGTCATCCTCGCGCCCGAACAGGCGCGCCGTCTCGATCAGCAGGAATGGCCTGAGCCGCTTGCCCCCCGCCAGCACCGCATGGCGCATGGCCGCGATCAGCCGCACCGGACGCGCCGCCTCGCCCGGCAACAGGTCCTCGTTCAGCAGGGTATCGAGCATCCCTTCCACGCGTTCCGCGGTCGTTGAGATGCCATTTTTGAATTCGAGGGTCACGGGCAAGGGAACCGGATCTGTGAAGTCATCGTTATTGTTTCGAAGTGCCCCAAGGGTGCGGGCATGTCAATCGGCTGGAAGCCGACTTCGCCTCCCCCGCGCCGCAGAACCGACTACCCGGCGAAAAACGCGCCTTCATGACGGTTCCCGCCGCCGCGACGAATGCGCCTGTCCTTCGATGTCCCGCATCGCCATTTTCCTCCGGGTCTTGACGCGCGGGCCTCGGCACGACCTATTGCACGCTGACGAGACTTCAACTGCGCAACGAGAAAGGACAGCGCCGGTGGCTGCAAAAAACTGGTTCGCGCGGTGGAAGAAGAAGGCTCAGCCCGGCCGCAAGGGCGGCAAGAACGCCGGTACGGTCAAAGGCGCGCTCCGGGACATGTTGCACACGCCGCTGGGGCGCCGCCTCGTCAGGATCTGCATCTTCATCGCGGCCCTGCCCTTTGTCCTGACCATCCTCTATTCGGTGCTGCCCCCGGTTTCCACCCCCATGCTTGCCCGTCTCCTGACCGGGCGCGAAGTGAACCGGATCTGGACGCCGCTTGAGGCAATTTCCCCGGCTCTGCAGCGCTCCGTCATCGCATCCGAAGACGCCCGCTTCTGCGAGCATGACGGCGTGGACTGGGGAGCCCTGAAAACGCAGATCACGCGGCTCGACGACGGATCCGATGTCCGTGGAGCTTCCACCATTACGATGCAGCTCGCCAAGAACCTGTTTCTCTGGAATTCCCGCAGCTACATCCGCAAGGGACTGGAAATCCCCCTGGCGCTATGGATCGATCTGATGCTCTCCAAGCGCCGCGTGTTCGAGCTTTATCTCAACGTTGCGGAATGGGGCGACGGCATTTTCGGGATCGAGGCGGCGGCGCGCCATTACTACAACAAATCCGCCGACAAGCTGACCCGAACCGAGGCCGCCCGGCTTGCCACGGCGCTTCCCAATCCGATCCTTCGCAACCCCTTGAGGCTGTCGCGCCGTCACGCAAGTCACGCCGCCACGATCCGCAAGCGCGCCGATATCGGACGCTATTTGCTCGATTGCATGTGAGGTGTATAAACCGCCTCGAACGACCCCGCGGACTGTCGCGGGCGAATGAGTCAAAAAACATGCGTTTACGGGGTGGCGCTTCCGGGCGGATGCCTGTATAAAGCGCGCCATTCTTTCAGGCGAGGCATATCCGAGCGGAAAACACCGCGAAGGACGTGGCCCGCCTTTGACCACTTGGAGAGTTGAGCATGGCCGTTCCGAAGCGAAAGACGTCGCGCATGAAGCGCGGTTTCCGCCGTTCCGCGGACGCCCTGAAGCAGCCGGCCTATGTCGAGGACAAGGATTCGGGCGAACTTCGCCGCCCGCACCACATCGACCTGAAGAGCGGCATGTATCGCGGGCGTCAGATCCTTGAGCCGAAGGATAGCATCTGAGCATCCTGACGGTTCTCGCGACCACTCGCGAACGTCGAGACACTGACTGATCGAGGCCGGCGCATTCGTCGGCCTTTTTCATATCTGCCTTCCGCCGGCGACACCGCCGTGCGACCCCCGTCTTTCGCCAGGAAGACGAACCCCGCAGGGTCTGCCACCGGGCCCCATTGAGCGGACCGGACACCGGGGTCGTCCGTCTCTTCGATCCATAAGGCAATTGCAGTCGAACCGCTTCGATGGTTAAGACGTTGAGGAATGTTCGCACTCCTCCTCGTCCGGCCTCCCGTTCGGGCCAGCCATATCGTGTGAGACCGCCATGCCGTTCATGATCAACATCCCGCTGACCGTTGCCCCGCTGATCGTCTACAACATCATCGCCTTCGGCCTTCTGGGCCCGGAACCGGGCAATTCGTGGATCCTGCCGGTCGTCACCGTCGCACTGCCGTCGGATGCGCGCTGGTCGCTGCTGCTCGGCGACCTGATGATCGCGGCGAGCCTGTTCCTGTTGTTCATCGAGATCGTCAAGGCGACCCGCGTGGGGCGCGGCGCGGTGCTGGACCACATCCTGTCCACGCTTGTCTTCGTGGTGTTCCTGATCGAATTTCTCGTCGTCGCGGAAGCCGCAACCTCGGTCTTCTTCACGCTTTTGCTGATCGCGATGTTCGACATGATCGCGGGCTTCACCGTCGCCATCAACGCCGCCCGGCGGGATGTCGCCTTCGGATCGGGCGATCGTTCCTGACCGATCATCTTTCCCGATTGAAAAGATCCCGTAACGGGTCAGCCCTTCTGACCTGTTCTTCCGAATAGATAAAATTGTCTCGATTCCGACCACCTCGGTCGACGGCGCATGTCTTTGTGCGAGACGGTATTCGGCGACACTCTCCCTACGTAATCCCCGCAAATCGACCGATCTATCTCGGGAAATTCCTGAAATACGGGGTTTTCCAGTTGCATCCAGACAAAGGTTAACAAAAGGTTATCAAGTGGCACGTGACTTGCGGAGTTGAGAGAGAACACAGCGCACCTGTCCCGCCCCGGGACAGCAGGGGACGAAACCGATGGTGGCACCGGTCAGACCGGGCGGGAACGGGAGATGGAGCGCCGACGGGCACCGCCGCGTCGAGCCTTCGTCGAGCGCTGCGCCCAATGACAACCACCCTCACGACAAACCTGTCAGCCAGAGCCGGACGCTTATCGTCGTCGACAAGGCGGGCCGCGGCGAGCCCGCGCGCTATCACTACTACGGTGCCAACGCCGCTTTCCTGACCCATCTGATCGCAACGGATGCCGACCTGCCCCAGACCCGCATGCGTCGGCGCGCAGAACCGGAACCCTCTTCCCGCGCCTATGAGAGCGCGGCAGGCTCCACCTTCTCCCTTCCGGCGGGCATTATCGTCAACCGCTCCGCCTGAGCGACCCGGAGGAGACGCGGCTCTACCAGCCCAGCGCGCATCCGTCCTTGCGCGGATCGGAACCCGCAATCAGCATCCCCGCATCCATCATGATCGCCTGACTGCCGCCAATCGCAGCAGACGCGTCTCTCAGGCTGTGCCCGCGTGCACTCAAACCCTCGCGGGTCGCCGCACTGACGCCGTGCTCCACCATGAGATCCCCCTCGATCCCGTCGAAGAAGATCCGCGGCGCATCGATGGCCTGCTGCACGTCCATGCCGTAATCGACGACATTGGCGAACACATGGGCATGGCCGCAGGGCTGATAGGCCCCGCCCATCACGCCGAAGGAAAGCCAGGGCTTGCCCTCGCGCAGCGCCATGGTCGGAATGATCGTGTGAAGCGGACGCTTGCGCGGCCCGATGCAATTGGGATGGCCGGGCTTGAGCTGGAAGCAGGCACCGCGGTTTTGCAGCACAACGCCGGATCCGGGCGTGGCGATCCCGACGCCAAAACCGCAATAGACGGAATTGATCAGCGAAACCGCCATTCCGCTGCTATCGACCACGCTCAGGTAGACCGTGTCGGAATCCGGCGTCAGCACGTCGTCCGGCAGACCGGAAATCCGCCGCGACGGATCGATCCGCGCAGCCAACCCGGCCGCGAAATCCTTGGAAATCAGCGCCTCCGCGCTCACCGTCATGGTATCGGGATCCGCCACATGGAGATCCCGCACCGAATAGGCGAGCCGCGCGGCTTCCATTTCCAGATGGAACCGCTCCGGTCCGAGCGGATCGAGCGACCCGAGATCGAAATTCTCAAGGATGTTCAGAAGGATCAGAGCCGTCACGCCATGCCCGTTGGGCGGCAGTTCCAGCAGCGTCGTCCCGCGATAGTCGCTGGCGACCGGCGCAACAGGTATGACGTCGATCCCCGCGAGATCCTCCTCGCTCAGGAAGCCGCCCTTTGCCTGCACCGTGGCGGCGATCTCCGCGGCGATCGGGCCTTCGTAAAAGGCGGACGCCCCGCTTTCCGCAATCGCGCTCAAGGTCTCGCCAAGGGCGGGAAGCCGGTGCAGGGTGCCGATCGCGGGGGCTTTCCCGTCTACCAGATAGTGCTTTGCGGCCCCCTCATCGCGCTTGAGCAGATCAACCAACCCGGCCCAGTCGGAGCCGACGCGCGGGGTCACCGGAAAGCCGTTTAGCGCATAGTCGATGGCAGGCGCCAGAACGCGGGCAAGCGGCCAGCTTCCGTGGCGCTCCAGCAGAAGCTCCCATGCCTTCACCGCGCCCGGCACGGTCACCGCATGGATGGAGGTATCCTCGATTTCGGTAAGCCCGGCCGCAATCAGCGCCTCCGGCGTCACGCCCGCAGGTGCGCGGCCGGATCCGTTGAGCCCGTCGATGGTCCCGTCGGGGCGCGCAACGATAGCGAAACAGTCGCCCCCGATCCCCGTCATATGCGGTTCGACCACGCATTGCACGGCAACCGCAGCCACCGCCGCATCCGCGGCATTTCCGCCCTCGCGAAGCACATTCAGCGCAGCCGACGTCGACAGGGGGTGAGACGTGGCGGCAACGGCGCTGCGGGCATGAACCGGCGAACGTCCCGGCAACTGGAAATCGCGAAGCATGAATTCTCCCATGATTTGCGGCCCGACCGCCTCCGGTCATGAAAGGCCGCCTCCTCACCCGCCCGGCGCAGAACCGGCCGAATACGCATGATACGCGGACGCAGCGAACAGATTAGGCGCGTCCGGTGCAGGTCTGTTTTTCTCCAGCGTTTGTTTTCCTGAGCCCGGCAGCCTGCTAATTCTGGTGCTTCTTTCAGGAAATCACATAGTCGAAGAGGCTGAACCCATGTCGGAGCTGACGCTCGCCACCGCCCAGACGATCATTGCAGCCGCCTTGGTCGAGGCGGGCAACCTCAACATCAAGCCGATCACCGTCACGGTTCTCGACGCCGGCGGGCACCTGACCGCGATGGTCCGTCAGGACGGCTCCTCGATCATGCGTCCGCAGATCGCCTACGGCAAAGCCTATGGCGCGCTCGCGGTCGGCACCGGCAGCCGCTGGCTCAACGCCAATGCCGAGAGCCGCCCCCATTTCATTCAGGCCCTGAACGGTGCCTCCGGCGGCACCATCATTCCGGTGCCCGGCGGCGTGCTTGTGCGCGATGAGGATGGAAAGGTCGTCGGCGCGGTCGGCATTACCGGCGACACCTCGGAAAACGACGAGGCCTGCGCGGTCGCGGGCATCAAGGCCGCCGGTCTGAGCCCCGACACCGGCGCGTAGGATCGGAAGCTTAAGCGGGCGCATCCGCCGGACGGCGCACGCATGGGCGACCTGACTGCCGGGCTTGGTTGCCGGGACCGCGGACGATCCGTGTTCCCGGCTATCCCGGCATCGAATTGGAATAAGGGCTGAACGTCAGCCCTTCGGCTTGGCGAGTTCGTCGATCTTTTTCTGCATCTCGGCAAGCTGATCCTTGAGCGCGTTCAGATCGCCCTTGTCGCCGGCGGGCTCGCCCTTGGCCGCCTCGGCAGCCGGAGCCCCTTCGCGAGCGCCTTCCGCGCCGCCGCCGGGAAACGGCATGAACATGCGCATGGCGCGCTCGAACATTTCCGTGTTGCGGCGCACCTGCTCTTCCATCGCATCGAAAGCGCCTGTTCCAAGGGTCTGCGACATCTGCTCGCGCAGCTTGCTCTGCTCCTTGGTGAGCGAGGCCATCGAGTATTCCAGATAGCTGGGAACCAGCGCCTGAATCTGATCGCCGTAGAACCGGATAAGCTGTCGAAGGAAAGTAACGGGAAGCAGGTTCTGCCCCTTCGCCTCCTGCTCGAAAATGATCTGCGTAAGCACGGAGCGGGTAATGTCTTCGCCTGACTTTGCGTCATAGACGAGAAAATCCTCGCCGCTCTTGACCATCAACGCGAGGTCTTCCAGCGTCACATAGGTGCTGGTACCCGTATTGTAGAGGCGACGATTCGCATATTTCTTGATCGTCGTCGGTCCGTCTTTCTTAGCCATTTTGCCTACCGCGTTGTTGCGCGCAATTGTTTGCAAGGCACTGGACCGGCTTCAGCCTGAAAGCGCGGTGCCTGTCCCGTCCCCCCTATCGCAACACGATATGCCAAACCCGCACACAATCACCACCGCTTTTTCTCGCGCTTGCGAAATCCGGTGCTCTTGCAGCAAAAATCCGCGAAATACCCTCAATTGACGTTGAAGTCCGGACACATTGCCATAGCTGAAGCTTAATCCGACAGTTGACTCTCAACCGTTCGGGCGCAGTATTTTAGACAAAATCCTATTGGCACTTCAGACCGTCGAATTTTGGACGTGCCGCGCAAGACATGAACAACCTGGAGAATCTTCATGGTCGCAGATACCGATATCGTCATCGTCAGCGCCACGCGCAGCCCCGTGGGGTCGTTCAACGGCTCCTTCGCCAACACCCCCGCGCACGAACTTGGCTCTGCGGTCATCAAGAGCGCTCTTGAGAAGGCCGGTGTCGACGCCACGGATGTCGATGAGGTTATTTTCGGTCAGGTCCTCACGGCCGGTCAGGGCCAGAACCCGGCCCGCCAGGCCGCCATCGCCGCCGGTATCCCGGACAGCGCCACCGCCCTGGTCATCAATCAGGTTTGCGGCTCCGGTCTGCGCACCGTCGCGCTCGGCATGCAGCAGATTGCGTCGGGCGATGCTTCCATCGTGGTCGCCGGCGGTCAGGAATCCATGTCGCAGTCGACCCACTGCGCCCATATGCGCTCGGGCTACAAGATGGGCGATTTCAAGATGATCGACACCATGATCAAGGACGGCCTGTGGGACGCCTTCAACGGCTACCACATGGGCATCACCGCGGAAAACGTGGCCGCCCAGTGGCAGATCACCCGCGCCCAGCAGGACGAATTCGCCGTCGCCTCTCAGAACAAGGCCGAAGCCGCCCAGAAGGCCGGAAAGTTCAAGGACGAGATCACGCCGATCACCATCAAGACGCGCAAGGCCGAATTCGTCGTGGAAGACGACGAGTACATCCGCCACGGCGCAACGCTGGACAGCCTCGCCAAGCTGCGCCCGGCCTTCGACAAGGAGGGCACGGTCACCGCGGGCAACGCCTCCGGCATCAATGACGGCGCGGCCGCCGTGGTTCTGATGAGCGCCGCGGAAGCCGAAAAGCGCGGCCTGAAGCCGCTCGCCCGCATCGCAAGCTGGGCAACCGCGGGCGTCGATCCGAAGGTCATGGGCTCGGGCCCGATCCCCTCCTCGCGCAAGGCGCTGGAGAAGGCCGGCTGGAAAGTCGAGGATCTCGATCTGGTGGAAGCCAACGAGGCTTTCGCCGCACAGGCTTGCGCGGTGAACAAGGACATGGGCTGGAACCCGGACATCGTGAACGTCAATGGCGGCGCGATTGCCATCGGCCATCCGATCGGTGCCTCCGGCGCCCGTGTTCTCGTCACCCTGCTACATGAAATGAAGCGCCGCGAGGCGGGCAAGGGTCTGGCGACGCTGTGCATCGGCGGCGGCATGGGCGTTGCCATGTGCGTCGAGGCCGTCTGATCGGACAATTATCTGTCGCATTCGACCAAGGGCGGGGTGCAAGCACCCTGCCCGTATTTATTAGATTGTCATTTGTGAATGAAAGAAAGACCCTTACGCGAGACTGGTACAGACACATGAGGACGTGGGGTACGGCACATGCCTTGCCCACGGTGAGGGTATTGTCAGGGGGAAGTTATGAGTGCAGTCGCTGTTGTGACCGGTGGAACGCGTGGTATTGGCGAGGCGATCTCGCTCGCATTGAAAGATGCCGGTTACACTGTCGCCGCCACCTACCACGGCAACGTGGAGAAAGCGGAAGAATTCAAGGCCCGCACGGGTATTCACGTCTACAAGTGGGACGTGGCTCATCCGGAGGAATGCGCCGAGGGCATCGCCCGCGTCGAGGCTGATCTCGGCCCTGTCGCCGTACTCGTCAACAATGCCGGCATCACGCGCGACACTATGTTCCACAAGATGAGCTGGGAACAGTGGCGCGATGTCATGTCCACCAATCTCGACAGCATGTTCGCCATGACGCGGCCCGTCATCGAAGGCATGCGCGAGCGCGGGCATGGCCGCATCATCAACATCTCCTCCATCAACGGCCAGAAGGGCCAGATGGGTCAGGCCAACTATTCCGCCGCCAAGGCGGGCGTGATCGGCTTCACCAAGGCGATTGCGCAGGAAAATGCGCGCAAGGGCATCACTGTCAACGCGATCTGCCCCGGCTATATCAACACCGACATGGTCGCCGCGATGCCGGAGAAGGTGCTGGAGAGCATTATCTCCACGATCCCCGTCGGTCGCCTCGGCCATCCGGAGGAAATAGGCGGGCTGACCGTCTATCTCGCCTCCGAGGCCGCCGCCTTCATGACGGGTTCGGTGCTCACCATCAACGGCGCGCAGTACATCGCCAACGGCTGACGACCGGGAGCCCCGAGCCCCCGGCCAGATGCCTCAGAAAACGATGATCGCGAGATCGACAAGGGTCATCGCGATCATCGTGATCAGCGTCAGCAGCATTCCGCCGAAACGAAGCGGCATGGTCGGCTTCATGAAGCCGAGGCAGATCCCGTGCATCGTGCGCCCGATGAGAAATGCGCCCGCCACCAGACCGGTCAGCCAGACGTTCGCACCCTGCATCTCCGCCAGGAGCACCATCACGGCGAAAAGCGGCGCGGATTCAACAAGGTTCCCCTGTCCTCGAATGGCACGCGTCAGTTCCTTGTTTCCGCCATCGCCCAGCGAAACCCGGAGCCTCACCCGAAGCTGGATGACGCGCGCGGTCAGCACGAGAAACAGGATCGCGAGCCCCGAAACCAGCGTCGTCGTGATGGGCAGCGTTGCAGCCATGTTCAATTCCTTCCCTCAAGGGCCCCAGCCCCGGTCAGATCGACCGCTTCATACGGGAACGCCTTCGCGATCACGGTTGAGCGTTCGGTAATAGGCCCAGAAAAGCCGCGCCGCGATTCCGCGCCAGGGCTGCCAAAGCTCCGCCATGACCGCGAGGTCGCGCGGCGAAGGACGCTCATCGAGGACGAAGGCCGCCCGTACCGACTCACGTAACGCAAGGTCGCCGGCGGGGAAGATATCCGGATGACCTGCGCAGAACAGCAGGAAAATATCCGCCGTCCACGGCCCGATACCGGAGATCGCGCAAAGCCGCGCATGGGCCCCGCCCGCTTCGTCACCCGCAAGTTGAGAGAGATCGAGCCCCGCTTCTACCGCCTCGCAGACCGCGCGAAGCGTGCGCACCTTGGGCCGGGAAAGGCCCGCTCCGGTCAGCGCCGAATCATCGTGAGCGGAAAGCGTCGCGACATCGAAAGGCTCCACCAAAGCTTCCAGCCGCGAGAAGATCGCCGCCGCGCTCGCCACAGAGACCTGCTGGCCGACGATGATCCGGGCAAGACCCTTGAGATCGGCGTCGCTGCGGCGGAGCGGTAAGGGTCCGGCAGCCTCCGCCACCGGCAAAAGCCGCGCATCGAGCCGCAACAGCGCCGAAAGCCCGTTCTGAACATCCCTGTCGTCTGCTATGACCGTTGAAATGGCTCTTCTCCCCTGAAGGCCGCATGGACCCCGATGCGATCAACCGGACCCCGTCTGAAACCCAGATGTCCCAGCCCCGCCTCTTCCGCTTCGCGCCCTCTCCTAACGGCCCGCTCCATCTGGGCCACGCCCTGTCGGCGCTGATCAACCGGAAGCGCGCGGACGAAACCCGCGGCCGCCTGCTGCTACGGATCGAGGATATCGACACCACCCGCTGCCGCCCAGAGTACGAAGAGGCTATTTTCCGCGATCTCAACTGGCTCGGCATCGGCTGGGAAACGCCGGTGCGCCGCCAGTCGGAGCATTTCGACGCCTATCGCGACGCGCTCGCAAGGCTCGACGCCATGAACCTCGTGACCCGCAGCGTCGCAAGCCGCCGCGAAATCCGCGAAGCCGCCGCACAAGCCGCGGCTTCCGGCAATCCATGGCCGCGCGATCCCGACGGCGCGCCGCTCTTTCCCGGTGATGCAGCGATCCTCGATGACGCCGAGATCAGGCGACGCCTGGAGGATGAACCGCAGGCCTTGCGGCTCGACACGAAAGCCGCGCTCGCAAGGCTTGGCGATGCCCCCCGCTGGCGCGAAACCGGCTTCGGCGACGATCAGGAGATCCGCGCCGATCCGCTCGGCTGGGGTGATGTGGTGCTGGCGCGCAAGGAAATCCCGACGAGCTATCACCTCTCCGTCGTGGTGGACGACGCGCTGCAGGACATCGACGAGGTGGTACGGGGCCGCGATCTTTATCACGCGACCTCCATTCACCGCCTGCTTCAGGAGCTTCTGGGCCTGCCCGCGCCGGACTATCGCCACCACTGGCTGATATTGGACGAGGAGGGCCGCAAGCTCTCCAAATCCATTGCCTCCACCGGGCTCAGTGCCTTGCGCGAGGCGGGCGCAACGCCCGCCGATATCCGCAAGCGGATCGGCTTTGACGCCTGAACCGCGCTAGCCGATGGCCGCCCCGCCGTCGGAACGCGGATCATGCGCGCCCAGAAGGCCGCCATCGGTCTCGCGCACGATCATGCCCGCATGGCCCATCGTGTCGGAATAGGCCTCGTCCATGACCACGACCTGATGGCCCGCGCGTTCAAGCGCACGCACGAGATCCGGATCGAAGCGGTTTTCCAGCCGGAGCGCGGTCGCCTCGTCGCCCCATGTGCGGCCCAGCAGCCAGCGCGGCGCGTCGATGGCCTCGCCGATATCGCGCCCGTGCATGATGGCGCGCGAGAAGATCGCCGCCTGGCTCTGCGGCTGGCCTTCCCCGCCCATCGTGCCATAGACGACCGTGCGCCCGTCATCGAGCCGCGCCATGGCCGGGTTGAGCGTATGGAAGGGCCTGCGGCCCGGTTCCAGCGGATTGAGCGCATCCGGATGGAGCGAAAAGCTCGATCCGCGGTTCTGCATCAGAACGCCGGTGCGCGGCGACACGCAGCCCGAGCCGAACTCCCAGTAGATCGACTGGATGAAGGAAACGGAGTTGCCCGCCGCATCGATGGCCCCGAGCCAGACCGTATCGCCCGGATCGCCCACATGCGGCCAAGGCGCTGCGCGCGAACGATCGATGCGCCCCACTTCCCGATCGAGCCAGTCGGAGGTGAGATAGTCGGACGGGTTTTCCTCCATCCGGTCGGGATCGGAAACGATCCGGTCGCGCACGAGAAAGGCGCGCTTGGTCGCCTCGATCAACCCGTGGATATGGTCGAAGCCCTCCGCCCGGTCGACCTTCAGCCGGTCATAGAGCCCCAGAATGATCAGCGAGGCGAGACCCTGCGTCGGCGGAGCGGAGTTGAAGAGATGCCCCTGCCCGATCCGCGTTGTGAGCGGCTTGCGCAGGCGCGCCTCGAAAGCCTTGAGATCGGCCCGCGTGACCGGCGAGCCGATTTTCTCCAGATCCGCGCAGAGCGTCGCCGCGATGTCGCCGCGATAAAAATCGTCAAGCCCGGCATGGCCGAGATGTTCCAGAGTATCGGCAAGCCGTTCCTGAACGAGCTTCGCGCCGATTTCGGGAGCCGCCCCGTCCGCCAGATAGGTATCTGCGAAACCCGGCTGATCCTTCAGTTCGGCAATCTTCTGCCCGGTCAATTCCGACTGGCTGCGCGAAACCGTGATGCCCTCGCGGGCGCGACGCCGCGCATCGTCGAGAAGCTCGGAAAGCGGCAAGCCGCCGCCAAGATGCGCCGCAATCTCATGCGCCTTGGCCCAGCCAGCTATCGTGCCGGGAACGGTCACGGCGGCCAACGGCCCGCGTGTCGGAACGTTTTCGCATTCCGCCTCGCGATAGGCCGAAATCGTCGCCTTGGCACCGGCCCACCCGCAAGCCTCCACATACCAGGGATCGCCGCCCTTCGGCGCAATCAGCCAGTAGCCGTCGCCGCCGATGGCGTTCATGTGCGGATAGACGACCGCGATGGTCGCAGCCGCCGCAATCATCGCATCGGCGGCCGTGCCCCCGGCATTCAGCACATCCGCACCGGCCTGCGCTGCCGCCATATGCGGGGCAACCACCATGCCGCGCGACGACGAAATCGTTTCCATGAGGATCTCCCAAGACGCACCCGGTCTCCCAATGCCGGGCCCTGTTTTCCAGCATCTATGCACCAGCGCGCGCTGAGACGAAACCCGAAATCGGGATTGGCATTTCCCCGCAAAACCCTACAGTGCCGCTCCGGGAGATCGGATCGACAGGACAATGGGTTCAGGCAGGCGCATGACGACACGCGGATACTGGATAACCGGAGCAGCG
This sequence comes from Breoghania sp., assembly GCA_963678585.2. Classification (GTDB taxonomy): domain Bacteria; phylum Pseudomonadota; class Alphaproteobacteria; order Rhizobiales; family Stappiaceae; genus Breoghania. The sequence continues at coordinate 253,870 of CAXXGA010000003.1, read as the reverse complement.
CTCGTGCTGGCTGCGGCGGCGATCCTTCTCGCCATGGGACGGATCCCTATCTGCGAATGCGGCTATGTCCGGCTCTGGTCGCCGCCGGAGGATCTGGCAGGCAATTCCCAGCACATCGCGGACTGGTACACCCCCTCCCACATCATTCACGGCTTCCTGTTCTATGCAGCCCTCTGGCTGGTGCTGCGCCGTCAGCCGCTGGGATTACGCGCGCTGATCGCGCTCGTCATCGAGGCCGGGTGGGAGATCGTCGAAAACAGCCCGTGGATCATCGACCGCTACCGCGAGGCGACCATTGCTGTCGGCTATACCGGCGACAGCGTTCTGAACTCGGTCGCCGATATCCTCGCCATGCTGGTCGGCTTCGCCTTCGCCGCACGCGCACCCGTCTGGGTGACGGTGCTTGTCGGCATCGTCTTCGAACTGGCCGCACTCTGGGTGATTCGCGACAATCTCACGCTGAACGTGATCATGCTCGTCTATCCGGTCGATGCGATCCGCATCTGGCAGGCGGGCGGCTGAGAGGTCGAGGTCCAGACGCTCAGACCAGCGCGATCACGCCGCCTGCCCCGCCTTCCGTGCCAAAGGCCAGCTTCATGCCGTCCTTGCTCCACGAAAGCGTGGTAACCGGGCCCTCGCCCGGACGCCGCAACACGCGCTCCGCGCCATCCTCGAACCGGCTCGCAAGCACCATTCCGTCGTGATAGCCGATGGCGACCGCGTCTTCCTCCGGATGGCAGGCGACCATGGTAACGAGAGCATCCTCACCCAGCGCACCGAGCTGCAACGGCTGCTGGCCCATCGGCCCGCTCTTGCCGGTAAAAGGCCACAGGATCGCGGCTCCCGCCCCCGAAGTTGCGAGATAGCGCCCGCGCGTGGACCAGGAGACCGCCTTGATCTTGGCCGGATAGCCGGTCATGCGCATGTCCTGCCCGTCGGCCAACCGCCAGCCGTGCAGAGCGTTTTCCTGCATGGTGGTGACAACATATTTGCCGTCCGGCGACCAGATGATGCCGTTATGCGCGCCCGCCCAGGAAAGCTCCGTCGGCTTACCCGCCGTGTTCACCCAGAAAAGCGTCGCCCCGCCATAGCGCGCCACCGCCAGCCGCATGCCCTTGGGCGCAAAGGCGAGCCCGCCCACCGCGCGCTCCATCGAGAATTCCTTCTCCGCGCCGGTGCGATCCCGCGTCCATGCGGTGCGGCCCGAGGCAAACGCGACCGCCCCGTCCGGACCCGTCGCCAGAATGTCGATCCACTTGCGCGGCCGCTCCGCCAGAAGCTCAAGCGTGCCGTCTTCGGCAATCTGCACCACCCGCCCGTCATCGCCCGACGTCACGAGATAGCGCCCGTCCCGCGAGACGGCCGCCGCCAGCACCGACCCCTTGTGCGCCTGCACGACATGGTTTTCCGCGCCGATCAGGTGAACGGAGCCGTCGCCGAGCGCGAAAAAGGCTGTGTCTCCGAGAAAACCGGCGGAAACGACGAAGGCGTCAAAGCTGTTGGGAGCAAGCGTGGGCATGGCGGCCTTGGAGATCCGAAGTGGGTTGGAAAACGTTCAGTTCGGGCTATCAGGCCGCGCGCGTGTGGGCAAGACCAATGGTAGGACCGGAAGAGGATCAGACCCGACCGGCCCGCGCGTTCGGGCCCGCAATCCCGGCCCCGCGCCCGGCGATCAGCCAATAGACGAAACCGCCGATAAACCCGCCTGCGAGAAAGAGGTTCCAGTCATCGGGAAGTCGCGAGGGACCGCTCACCGGCACGAAGGTGACGGCCAGAAGCGCCAGCGAAATACCGCCGCCGGCGAGCACATGAAAGATGAAGCTGCGTAGCCGAAGCGCTTCGGAGGCCACGATGCAGAGCCCTGCGGGAACGAAGGCCATCGTGCCGACCGCACTTGCGCCCATCAGCCCCATGATCACGCGGGCGACCGTGTCGATCGTGTCGGCCATTTCCGCCGATCCGCGATACTCATAGGCATAGAAATCCGACCCCATCGCCCAGTGCTGCGACACCCATTCAACGGGCGTCCAGTCCGGCACGTAGAAGGTCAGGAACAGGCTCGCCGCCACCACGGCGAGGCAATAGCCGAAAATGATCGCAAAAAGCCGACCGAAAAGATGAATCGCACCCATGGCGAACCGTCAGCCCTTCGCGGCTGCTTCCAGCCGGTCGCGCTCGGAGCGCTTGAGCCGTTCCGACTCGCTCTTGAGCTGGCCGCAGGCAGCAAAGATATCGCGCCCGCGCGGCGTGCGGATCGGAGACGCATAGCCCGCCCGGTTCACGTAATCCGCAAAGATTTCGATCTGCTCCCAGTCGGAGCATTCATACTGCGTGCCCGGCCAGGGATTGAACGGGATCAGGTTGATCTTCGCCGGGATACCCTTCAGCAGCTTCACCAGTTCCTTGGCGTCTTCAAGCGAGTCGTTCACGCCCTTCAGCATCACATACTCGAAGGTGATGCGCTTGGCGTTGGACAGGCCCGGATAGTTGCGGCAGGCGTCCATCAGTTCCTTGAGCGGATACTTCTTGTTGATCGGCACCAGGACGTTGCGCAACTCGTCGCGCACCGCGTGGAGCGAAATCGCCAGCATGCAGCCGATCTCGTCGCCGGTGCGCTGAATGCCCGGCACGACGCCCGAGGTCGACAGCGTGATCCGGCGCTTGGAGAGGCTCAGGCCCTCGCCATCTGAGGCGATCAGCAGCGCCTTCTTCACTTCCTCGAAATTGTAAAGCGGCTCGCCCATGCCCATCATCACGACATTGGAGACGAGACGTCCTTCGGACGGCACGATGGCCCCCTGCGGCGTATCGATTTCCGGGAAATCGCCGAGCCGATCCCGCGCGACCATGATCTGCGCGATGATTTCTTCCGACGTCAGGTTGCGCACCAGCATCTGGGTGCCGGTGTGGCAGAAGGAACAGGTGAGCGTGCAGCCGACCTGCGAGGAAACGCAGAGCGTTCCGCGGCCTTCTTCCGGAATGTAGACAGTCTCGATCTCCACCGGACGCCCGGCCCCGCGCGGAGGAAAGCGCATCAGCCACTTGCGGGTGCCGTCGACGGAGATCTGCTCCACGACCAGTTCCGGGCGCGCCAGTGTGTAAGCGTCGGCAAGCTTCTGGCGCAGCTCCTTGGAGACATTGGTCATGTTCTCGAAATCGGTGAAGCCGCGCACATAGATCCAGTGCCAGAGCTGCGTGACCCGCATGCGAAGCTGCTTTTCCGGCACGCCGATGCGCGCAAGCGCTGCGGCCAGTTCCGGACGGTTCAGACCCAGAAGAGACGGTTTTTCAGGCGCAGCAACATCGTCAGGCGCAGCAACAGGCGTGACGGCCTGCGTCGCGACATCGGCTTGCGGGGTGCCCGCATGCTCCGGGCTGGCATTCGACCCCTTCCGGGTCAGATCGAGGGATACCGCCATGGGCTTTCGCTTCGCGCTTTCGCAGCCGTCAGATCCGCTGCGCTAAATGGTCTCGGTATGGCAAAAGGGGCAGCGACCATCGTCACCACCCCCAGCCTGTTCGTGTCTATATATCGCTTTTCGCCGGCAATGCGAGTCCCGTGCCGCGCGATCGGCGCATCAACTGCCCGTTCGGCAGGCCAGGCTCGTCTTGTCGACAGGCCCTGCCTTTCCTACTGGCAAGCCTTGTCGGCGGCGTTGATGGCCGCCGTCACGCCGGACAGCGATACCGTGTAAGACGTGTTGGTGTTACGCGAGGAAACACCGGAGAGTTTCATCGACCGACCGGCCTTCATGGCCGAAATCAGACGCTGCTCCTCAGCCGCGTTCTCCACCCAGGCACCGTCGCCCTTGGTGAACATCGAGAACTTAGTTCCGTCGATATCGACCGAAACGGACGAGCCTTCCTTGAACGGATAACCGACCAGGAAGCTGGGCTCATCGCGAACATTTTCGCCGGGCCGGGTCGAAACGAAGACGAAAACATCCCCGTGGTTACGGTCGGCGGGCTGCATATCGGTCGGTTTCGACAAGGCGTAGCACACCTTGCCCTTCTGGCCGGAATGGGCGTAGGCCGCCCAATCGTTGAACGTGCTCAGGAGGGAGGGGGACTGCGCGTTCGCGGCAGCGCCCGACAGAGCGAGTGCCAGAATGGCCGTAGCCAGCATACGTGCGTGCATCATCTCCAAACCGCTTTGCTTTAATTAAATCGGGCCGTCCGAATTCATCGGTCGTAAACCTCAATCAAAGGTTACCCGCAGTTGGGTTACGAAAGGGTTGACCCTTTCAAAGGCACCCTCGCTATCGGAGGATCGAACTGTTCGGTGGGTTCAAATCAACGCTGGCCTGATAAATCAGGCAAGAGTGTGACTCTTTTCCGCTCCGGCCGGTTGCCCTGTGCCGGAGTTCACGTCGCGAGCGTGCTGCGCTTCTTTCCCGTTCGCGTGATCGGGCCACCATGCACATGTTCCCGCAAGCCTTCACGCGGCGCGCCGCCGACAAGCGGCCGCTCCGCAAATCGGCCCATCGTGCGCACGCGATCATACATGACGATGGCCCCGGCAGTAGCCACATTGATGCAGAAACCCGTCGGAATGCGCACCACATGATCGCAGCGCGCCAGCATTTCCGGCGAAAGCGATCCCCGCTCCGGGCCCAGCACATAGGCCGCGCGCAACGGATGGCCGAAACTCGGCAGTTCCACCGCATCGTCGGTCAGTTCCACGCCCACCAGCTTGCAGCCGCCGGGAAGCTGCATGTCGTCGATGGACTTCCACGCGTAATAGGGCGTGTGGTCGGGCGTACGTGAGGTGTCGGATTTCGGCACCTTGCCGAGGCGCTTGTCCGCATCCACCGTGAACACGAAGGAAGCGCCGAACCCGTGCGCGGTGCGTATGAGATTGCCGAGGTTCATCACCTTGGAAACCCCTTCGATGCCGATAGCGAAATAGCCGCGCATGTCTCGTCTCGTCCTGTCTTGAGAGCCGTTTTCGCAACGGCCGCATATCACCCTTGGCCACCGCCATGGATGACATTGTAACTTTTCAAAACTACCGGCCCCATGGTACCAGCCGTGACGGCATCTAACGAAAAACGGGCTGAAACACAAATGAAGGCGATCCTTTGCAAGGCCTACGGGCCGCCGGAGACACTTGTTCTGGAAGACCTTGCCGAGCCGGAAGCCGGGCCGGGCGAAGTGATGGTGGAGGTAAAGGCCGCCGCGCTGAACTTCTTCGATACGCTGATCATCGAGAACCGCTACCAGACCAAGCCGGAGCTGCCGTTTTCTCCCGGCGCGGAAATGGCGGGCGTGGTTTCGGCCACCGGCGAGGGCGTTACCCGCGTGAAGCCCGGCGACCGGGTCGTCGCCTATACCCGCTACGGCTCGTGCCGGGAAAAGGTCCTGGCAAAGGAAACGGACGTCATCGCCATGCCCGAGGGCGTGCCCTTCCCTATCGCGGCGGGACTGCTCGTTACCTATGGCACCACGCTGCATGCCCTGCGCGGGCGCGGCGACCTGAAGCCCGGCGAGACGGTCGCCGTTCTGGGGGCCTCGGGCGGCGTCGGTCAGGCGGCGGTGGAAATCGCAACGCTGATGGGCGCGCGTGTCATCGCCTGCGCCTCCTCGGATGAGAAGCTCGCCTTCGCCCGCCGCTTCGGCGCGAAGGAAACGGTGAATTATGCCGAGGAAGACCTGAAGACGCGCCTCAAGGAGCTGACGGGCGGAGCCGGTGTCGACGTGGTCTACGATCCGGTGGGCGGCGATTACACCGAACAGGCGCTAAGGGCGACCGCCTGGCGCGGGCGTTACCTGGTGATCGGCTTTGCCGCCGGCGCGATCCCGAAGATCCCGCTCAATCTGGCGCTTCTGAAGGGCTGCGACATACGCGGCGTCTTCTGGGGCGCGGCCATCGAGCGCGAACCGGAACAGCACTGGAAGGATGTGGAGCAGCTTCTGGACTGGGTCGCAAACGGCGAGCTGAAGCCGCATATCCATGCGGTCTATCCGCTGGAAGAAACCCCGACGGCGCTGAAGGAACTGGCGGAACGTCGCGCGTTGGGCAAGGTCATCATCGAACCTTGAGGGGACGTCCGTTGAGGTGATGTCGCTGAGCCGGGAAATTCCGAACTGGAAAAGTCACGCTGAAATATCGCACCGCGCGGCGCCGGATCGCGCCGGGCGGCATGTCATGGGACAAAACGCCCGCCCTCAGGCATAGAGCTTGCGGTCATCCTCGTTGCTGATGCCGGCCAGCGCCATGGAAACAGCGCGGCGGATATCCGCCAGCGAGAAGGGCTTGGTCACCACATCGTGAACCAGGGCGTCCAGATTATGCGCCCGTTCGCGCTGATCGGCGAACCCGGTCATCAACAGGATGCGCAGAGACGGCCAGTCGCGCGCGACGACCAGCGCCAGCGCAATGCCGTCCATGACCGGCATCTTGATATCCGACAACAACAGATCGAACGCACCGTCATGCTGCTTGAGAACGTCGACCGCCTCGCCGCCGTCCTCAGCAATTTCCACCGAATGGCCGTCGAGTTCGAGCGCCCGCTTCACGAAAGAGCGGACCGCCTCGTCGTCCTCGGTCACCAGTATCCGTGCCATTCTCAAACCTCCTGTCCGAAACGCCGAGCCGCGCGGCGTCGGAACGTCTGGGCTTCCTGTTGCCTGTTTGCTCGTTCTGGCAACACTATGCCCCGGTATTTCTTTCCATCATGTTATTGCGCCGATTCGTTAGAATCGCCGGTATACAAGGCCATTTTGAGGCCAGCCGCTTCCCCTGCAGTACTTATCCCGGCCTATTCCTCCCCGACGATGTAGCCAATGAACGGCAACTGACGGTAAGCATGTGCCGCATCCATGCCGTAGCCGACGACGAACTTGTCCGGGCAATCGAAGCCGACATAGTCCGCCTGCAGGTCGAGCACCCGATGGTGCGGCTTGTCGAGAAGGGCGGCGACCTTCACCGCCTTCGCGCCACGTTCCATGATCAGGTCGCGCGCATAGGCAAGCGTGCGCCCGGATTCCAGAATGTCGTCGACCAGCAGCACGTCCCGGCCTTCGACATCGCTCTCGATATCGCGCACCACCCGGATCGAGCCGGAGGATTTCTTGCCCGCGCCGTAGCTCGACAGATGGATGAATTCCATCTCCGGCGCGATCCCGGCGCGGTGCATCGCGCGGATCAGATCGGCCGCAAAGACGAAACTTCCCTTCAGGACCGCAACGACCAGAAGGCGGTCCATATCGGCTTCGGCAAGCGCGGCTGCGATGGCGTCGACCCGCTGGGCGATGGCGTCCTCGTCATAAAGGACGGCGATTTCAGGCTCGGTTGTCATGTATTTCTCAGGTCTCAGATATCGGTTTGACGCCTAGTACGATCGGTGAAACGCAGCAGCACGTCGGCAGCCACGTCGGGCGGCGACGCAAGCCTCGTGCTGAAGCGCAGGGTCTGCCCGGCGCGCAGCCAAAGCTGGCGCGGCTCCACCGTCCACGCATAGATTTCCTGTGCATCGCCGCTGCGAAGCGACAGACGGATGGCGGGAACATGGGCGGAGGTGTTCCTCACATTCTCCACCGTGCCCTCCACGATGAGGACCGGCGCGCCCTTGTCGTATTCCCGGAAGGTGCGCAAATCCCGGAATTCCAGACCGCGCAGGTTCACTTCCAGTCCGACCTTGGCGTAAAGCTCAGCAAGATTGGGCGACATGCGCACGATCGGCTCGCGCAGCGAAACGACGGCAACGCCCAGAACGATCGACCCGGCGAACAGCGCCAGACCCATCGCGGCGCGCATTTGCCGCGAAACCCGATAGCCCGGCGCATCGCGCGGCGACTTCCTGCGCCTGCGCCACCTGCGCGGCGGCCTGGCAGCCTGCTCCACACTTTCGACGACTTCCGCCGCACCGGTATCCGCCTGATCTTCGTCCGGAGCATCGGCGGAATAGGCTACATCCGCCGCCGTTTTGTCATTCCCGCCCTTCAGGGCAATCTCGTTCTGCCAATCGTCATCATCGTCGCTTGCGTCGTCGTCGCTTTCCTCATCCTCAGCGCCGACAAAGGCCCAGTCGGGATCGTTCTCGTGAACCTCGCTTTCGTCTCCCTCATCGAAAACGTCGTCAGCCCAACCGTCCTCGCCCTCCGCCTGCTCGAAAGCAAGATCGTCCTCAGCCTCGCCGCTCGCCGCATCGTCTTCCTCGGCGAGAGCTTCCTGCCATTCGACCGTTTCGTCTTCGAATTGTGAGAGATCCTCGGATTCCGCGATTGTTTCGGGATCGATACGCCATGTCGTGCCGCAGCGCGAACAGCGCACATCCCGACCGCCCGGCGCAATGCTGGTTGCCCCGACATCATAGGTTGTGCTGCAGTTCGGACAGACGATCTTCACGTCCGAATCACTCCCGCCACTGCGTTGAAGCGACCGATCTCAGGTATTTCACGCAAGCCTAGAACGCCGGGAATCCGTGTCTCCCGGTATGCGAAATCGCACACGACAGGGGACGCCGATATCTTTAATGAACCGTTAACCGGATTGCCTGAACGGCATTTGCCTGTTGATGACTTGACCGCGCCGGGACACGCAAGCCTGTACTCGTCGGCCCGGTTGCGAAACGGCGTCCTGAACCTCGCCCGTCAAACCCGTCCGGTGGACAATACCATGCGCAACGTCGCGATCCTTGACGAAAATCCCATATCCGTATTGACGCGGGAGACTTGCGCCTGCACCACACGGGCCTGTAAAGCCCGCATCCGGACCGTCTGAGGGGAAAAACGCTCATGATCCGTTTCGAAAATGTCGGCCTGCGCTACGGGATGGGCCCGGAGGTCCTGCGCGACATAACCTTCCGGATCGAACCGCAGTCGTTCCAGTTCCTGACCGGCCCCTCGGGCGCCGGCAAGACGAGCCTGATGCGGCTGCTTTTCATGGCGCTGAAGCCCACGCGCGGCCTGATAAAGGCGTTCGGGCGCGACACGGCCAATATCTCGCAACGCGATCTGCCCGCCGTGCGCCGCCGCATCGGCGTTGTCTTTCAGGATTTCCGCCTGCTCGAACACCTGACAACCTATGAAAACGTGGCCCTGCCGCTGCGTGTCCTGGGTCGCGAGGAATCCCAGTATCGCGGCGATGTGATCGAATTGCTGAAATGGGTCGGGCTCGGCGAGCGCATGCATGTGCAGCCGCAGGTGCTCTCGGGCGGGGAAAAGCAGCGCGCGGCAATTGCGCGCGCGCTCATCACCAAGCCGGAAGTCCTTCTGGCGGATGAGCCGACCGGCAACGTCGACCCCCCGCTGGCGCGTCGCCTGCTGCGGCTCTTCATCGAACTCAACCGCCTCGGCACCTCCGTTATCATCGCAACCCACGACTTTGCGCTGATGGAACAGATCGACGCCCGCCGGATGGTGCTGGCGGATGGCCGTTTGAGCATTTACGAATGAAGGCGCGATGACAAAGCTGCCGACCGACAAGCCTTCGAAGTCCAGCGCGCCGGGAACCGGGCGCGAGCGCGATCCCGTGCCCGGAAGGCCCGCGCGTCCGCAAGGCTCCCCGAATTCCGCAGCACAGGGCTCCGGCCATGCTTCGCATACACCACGCAAGCCCAAGCCCGGCGCATCCGGACCGTTGCGCGACAAAAAGAAGAAGAAGGTCAAGCCGAAGCGAAGCGGAGAAAAGACCGGCCCGGCCAAGATCCGCCCGCCCGCCGCAATCGTGCCTCAGCAATCGGTGGCCGGTCGCGCGCTGACACTGGTTGTCGCGATCATGGCCTTTCTCGCCTGCCTTACCGTCGGCGGCGTGACGCTGGTCAGCGACGCCGCCCATGACTGGCAGAACGATCTGGTGCGAGAAGTCACCATCCAGATCAAGCCCATCGAGGGTGTCGACATGGTGCGCGAGATCGACAAGGCCATCGCGCTTGCCCAGGAGTTTCAGGGCGTCGGCGAGGTCCGGGCGCTGTCGGACGATGAAACGACGGCGCTTCTCCAGCCATGGCTCGGCTCCGGGCTCGATCTTGAAACCCTGCCCGTCCCGCGCCTCGTGGTCGTTGAACTGACCGACCCGCAGGTCGTCGATTTCGCCGCCTTGCGCGAAGCGGTGACCCGGGAGATCCAGGGCGGCAGCTTCGATGATCATTCCGTTTGGACTGAGCGCCTCGCATCCATGGCCGGGGCCGTCGTCTATGGCGGAATCGCGATCCTTATCCTGATGCTGACTGCGATGATGCTGAGCGTGGTCTTTGCGACGCGCGCCGCCATGGCAGGCAACCGCGAGGTGGTGGAAGTGTTGCATCTGGTAGGTGCGGAAAACAGCTTCATCGCCCGCGAATTCGAGCGTCACTTCCTGTTGCTCGGCCTGAAGGGCGGCATCGCCGGCGGCGGAGCGGCGGGCATCGCCTTCCTGATCTTCAACCTGCTGACCCGACCGGAAACCGGCTATGCGGGTGCAGATCAGGTGACCGCTCTGGCGGGCGGGGCCTATATCGGCTTCACCGGTTACCTCGGAGCCGCCGGGATCGTCGTGCTCGTGGCGGCTCTCACCGCGCTGACATCGCGGATCGCGGTTCACAACCACCTCACGCGAATGGATTGAGGACAAGGCGCACAACCGGCTTTTTCACAACACAATTTACCATTGCCGGTTCACGCAGCCGCCGATTTGCCGATCGGACTGCCCCGGCCCCGCCCCATTCTGCTAGCATGGCTTTCAATCGGCTTTATTGTATCGGCCCGGTTCATACCCTTCATCTGGAGACATGACGCTGCTTTCGCCCCCGGACAAATCCAGCAGATCGACTGCCGAGCGCCAGACGGGATGGCGGCGACGGATCTCCATCGCCCTGCTCGCCCTGCTCGGACTGTCCATCGGGGCCTTCCTGACCGGCTATGTGCTCTTCGCCATCCACGTCGCCTCCATCGTGGCGGATCCGGAGGTGGAAGCCGACGGCATCGTCGTACTGACCGGCGGACGCGAACGGGTCTCCGGCGCACTGGAACTCCTGCAAGGCGGACGCGCGCGGCGGCTGCTCATCTCCGGCGTCCATCCGGCAACGACCCCGCGCCAGATCATTCAGCTCACCGAGAGCGAGGACACGATCTTCACCTGCTGCGTCGATCTGGACCGCCGCGCCAAGAACACCATCGGCAATGCCGAGGAAAGCCGGAAATGGGCCGAAAAGCACGGTTTTCAATCGCTGATCGTGGTCACCAGCGCCTATCACATGCCGCGTGGCATCCTTGAGCTGCGCCGTGCCATGCCCGAGATGCGGTTCCTGCCCTATCCGATCTTCGCCAGGGAACTCAACCTGCCCCATTGGTACGCCAAGGCGACAACCATGAAGCTTCTCATGCGCGAATATGTGAAGTATATCGTGGCCTGGCTGCGCTCAGGGGTGGAACCGGCGCCACGCGAGGCGACAGCCGCATCCATTTCGACCGCCAAGCCCTGATGCCGGGTCTCCCTCGGGAGGCGCTCCGGCCCAACCCGGACCAGATCTCCCAGCCCCGGACCATTCTTCGATGACAAAGCTGCGCTCGGCGCTCTTCAACCTCGCCTTCTATCTCTACATCGCGGTCGCGGTATTCGCCTACTTGCCGGCCTTCTTCCTGCCGCGCCGCGTCGGCTGGCCGCTCGTTGTGCTGTGGGCCCGGGCGAGCCTGTGGATGCTGCGCGTCATCGCCGGGATCAAGATCGAGGTTCGCGGGCGGGAGAACATCCCCGAAGGCGGGTTCATCGTCGCGTCCAAGCACCAGTCGGCCTGGGAGACCTTCGCGCTGCTGACGCTCTTCCCCGATCCCACCTACGTGTTGAAGCGGGAACTGACCTGGCTGCCGTTTTTCGGCTGGTACACGATGAAGATGAAGATGATCCCGGTGAACCGGGGCAAGCGCTCCGTTGCGCTTCTCGCGCTCACCAATTCCGCGCGCGAAGCGATCGACGAAAACCGCCAGATCCTGATTTTTCCCGAAGGCACGCGGCGTCCGGCCGGGGCCGAACCCAACTACAAATACGGCATCGTCCATCTTTACCGCGAGCTGAACTGCCCCGTTCTGCCCGTGGCGCTCAACTCCGGCCTCTTCTGGCCGCGCCGCACCTTTCTGCGCTTTCCGGGCACCGTTGTCATCAATATCCTGCCGCCCATCCAGCCCGGCCTGAAAACGGACGCGTTCATCGCCGCCCTGAAAGGTCCGCTGGAAGACGCCACCGACGATCTCCTTCTTGAGGCCGCCGATGCGAAGGCCCCGCCGCCCCGTGCCGCCGAAGTCGCGGCCCAGATCCGGGAACGCCGAAAATCACAGGCCTCTGGATAACCTGCGCAGCGGCTTTTGACGCGTTTCTCTCAATTACGTGATTCGTATCACGAATCCAGATCTTGTCATTTGTTACTCCTCGCCCCACCTAATGTGGAAAGGCTGTTGCGTTCCTGTGGAACAGAGTTGACGCGGACAGCCGTATGTTCATAATTTGTTCTCTTCTTGGGGACATTATGGGGTCGATGGGTCAGTTACAGCACGATGCTCCGCGCGCCGCTGAGGCGCTGGGGCTGGTCGAAACCTACAGCTATCTGCGCGGAGCCTCGGGCAAGAGGTATCTCTTCACCAGTGTGCCTGAAGAGAGCCTTTGCGATTACCCGGGCGCTGTCGCCGTGCGCACGAGTGCGCGTTCCAACGGTCGCCGCATCGTGTGGATCGGCGAGATCGATGCCCGTGGTTTCGAGCATGGTTCCGCCATCGGCCGCAAGCCGCGCCGGATCCAGACCTTCGTCCACCTGCTCGCCCGTGATCCGGACGCCCGGCGCGCGGTCATTCGCGACCTGCGCAACGGCGCAGACGGCGCCATGCCGATCCGCGCACCGCGCGAAGCCGCCGAATAGGCCGCCCGGGACATCCGGCCGCGCCGCACCGTCCCCACACAGTTTTTTTTCGAAAAGTGACGGTTTCCCTCAAGCCCGGCTTGGGCTATGCGGACAGGCGTTCTCACCCCTCACCCGGAGCCCCCCATGTCCGATCCCATCGAACCCTTCCTCGGCGACTGGATTCTCGACATCGATGAAAGCGACTACGAACAGGGCGAGCCGCCGCAGAGCGGGTCTTGCGGGATTTCGACGGACGGCATGCGTCTTGTCTTCACGATGGTGACCGTCGACAGCAAGGGCGAGCGCATTGAGGCGGAACTGAAGGGCGTTCCCGACGGCCGCCCGAAGAAGATGGAAGAAAGCGGCCTCATCGATGCGATGGTACTGTTTGCGCGGCCCGACGGCGCGCTTGTGTCCGAGGCCCGGCGCGGGGGAGCCGCACTGATGACGGCGGTGCGCAAACTTTCCGACGACGCGTCCACCATGACGATCACGCAGACCGTCTATCTGCCCGACGAGACAAGCGTCGTCGACACCACGGTCTATCGCCGCGCCCATTAGAGCGCGGCGGCTTTTTTTGCCTAATCGGGCTCGTTCAGGCGGCCCGGATCGTATCCAGAAAGCGATCCACCTCCTCGCGCAGGCGGCCCGACTGGACCGACAGATCGTCTGCAGAGGAACGGACCTGCGTGGAGGCCGCGCTCGTTTCCTTCGACGCCTTCGAAACCGTTACGATGCTGCCGGAAACCGAATGCGTGCCGGCGGCGGCCTCGGTGATGTTGCGGGCAACTTCCTGCGTGGTCGCGCCCTGCTGCTCCATGGCCGCGGCGATGCCGCTCGAAAGCGCCTCAAGTTCGTTGATGACCGTCCCGATCTCCGAAATGCCGTCCACCGCGGTGCGCGCGCCGTCCTGAATCTCTTCGATCAGCTTGGCGATATTCTCCGTCGCGGAAGACGTCTGCCCGGCCAGTTGCTTGACTTCGCCCGCCACCACGGCGAAGCCCTTGCCGACTTCACCCGCACGCGCGGATTCTATCGTCGCGTTCAGGGCCAGAAGGTTGGTCTGCGAAGCGATATCGGAAATCATCGAAACCACCTCGCCGATCCTGTCCGTCATGCCGGACAGCACCCGCATCTGCTCCGACGTTTTTCCAACCGCGCTCGTCGCCTTGTTGGAAACCTCCGAGGCCCGCGCGACCTGTTTGTTGATCTCTGCGACAGAGGCCGTCATTTCCTCCGTGGCGCTGGCAACAGTCTGCACATTGGCGGCCACCTGCTCCGCAGCCGCAGCAACGGCTGCCGCCTGTTCGTTGGTGTTGTCCGATGATCCCGAAACCTGACCCGCCATCCGGTTCAGATATTCCGACGCGGACGAGACAGAAGCGACGATCTGGCCGACGCTTTCGTTGAACGAGTCCGCCAACTGCTGCATCAAAGCGGTCTTTTCCGCACGGGCCCGCTCTTCCTGCTTCGCCTGCTCGGCCACGAGTTCCTCGTTGCGAATGGCGTTCGCCTTGAAAATCTCGACCGCCCGGGCCATGTCGCCAAGCTCGTTCGAGGTCTGCGTGTTGGGAACCTCGACCGACGTCTCCCCATCGGCCAACACCCGCATCGCTGTCGTCAGGCGGCGCAAAGGCCCGGTAATGCTGCGCGCGATCAGGAACCCGAGAACACAGGCCAGCACCAGAACCACCCCGGAGGAGACGATGAATGTCTGCCGCGTCGAGGCGCGCAAGGCCTCCAGATCGCCCTCCGCTGCAACCTTGCCTGCTTCCGCTTCCGCAAACACCGCCTCGAAATCCGGCGCCAGCTCCGCAAAGATCGCGCTCAAGTCTTCAATCGCCGCGGCCAGCTTTGCCGATGTCTCGGCATATTCGTGAAACCCGGCCTGATAGATATCCATCTGCCGGCTCAGGTCCGCTTTCGCCACCTCGTCCAGCGGGGCGTTCTTCAGGATGGCGTCGAATTCGCCTCTGCGATCATCGATGCGCCCGACGTATTTCGCCCCGCCGCGCAGCATGAAGTCCTTTTCGTGTCGCCGCATCATCAGCATCTTCACCGTGAGCGCGTCGAGACCGGCCTCGCCGATTGCTTTTTCGACTTCATGAACCGCCGTGCGAAGCCGCCCCTGCACTCCCTCGTCCTCGGTGAGACCGAGATCGGAATAGATGGCCGCGACAGACTGGAACTGCGCGTTCAGACGGTCGATCCCGGCGCCAAGCTCCTTCAGGCGCGCTTCGATCGGTCCGGCGGCGGGCAGAGCCGCGATTTCGCGGATAATCCCGTGCACGACTTCCACTTCTTCCTCGTATCTCGCGGCATATTCCATGTCCTTGCGCAGAAGGAAATCCTTCTCGCGCCGACGCATCTGCAAGGTGCCTGTCTTGAGTTCCTGCGAGAGCTGCGCAAGCCGGGAGAATTCAGCCTGGCGTGTAACGTCGCGCGCGACCAGCCGGTCGCCGTGAAGATAGACGGCAGCCAGAACGACCGCCGCAAGCACGGAAAGAGCGGCAAGCGCAAGCACGCGCGTCCCCACCTTGATATTGGAGATTCCAGCCGAAAAAGTAGATGCCATTTTATCCGCCATTTCACGATCCACTGCCGAAGTAATATTTAGTCTAGTTATGAACAAATGTTTTTTATCGTAAGGAATTTCAGCGGCGGGAATAGTAATAGTTATTATTACTAATGCATGGATACGCGGTTCGTAACGCGAGTATATTTCCCTTTCCCGCGTGCCGCGGCGCACGGCGTGGTTGACATTTGCCGCGATTGCCTTAATGAGGACCGCATCGGAAACACGGTTTTTTCGCAACATGATGCCGCGCCTGAACGCACGCTCTGCGACTGAAACCACCCGCGCTTTTCGCGGGTGCAACCGTGCTGCCGTCTCCACGAAAACCATAACGACGAAAACGACCGCCACGACGACCGTCTGACGGTGCTTCTCGTCCCGCGCTCCCCGGGGTCGAGGGGCGCGAAGGGCCGGTCGATCCGACGGGGTCGCGGTTCAGGGGAGACGAAACCGGCATTCGGAGCTGCAAGGTCTTGCAGTTCCTTTGAAATCAGGAAGGAAGCATCATGGGTTACAAGGTCGCTGTAGTTGGCGCCACCGGCAATGTGGGCCGGGAGATTCTCGGCATTCTCGCGGAACGCCAGTTCGACGCCGATCAGGTCATCCCCCTCGCCTCGCGCCGCTCGCAGGGAACCGAAGTCTCCTACGGCGACAAGACGCTCAAGGTGAAGGCGCTCGACAATTACGACTTTTCCGACACCGACATCTGCCTGATGTCCGCCGGTGGCGACCTCTCCAAGGAATGGGCGCCCAAGATCGCCGCACAGGGTTGCGTCGTGATCGACAATTCTTCCGCATGGCGCTACGACGCCGATGTGCCGCTGATCGTGCCGGAAGTGAATGCGGACGCCATTGTCGGCTTCACCAAGAAGAACATCATCGCCAACCCGAACTGTTCCACCGCACAGCTCGTCGTGGCGCTGAAGCCGCTGCATGATGCGGCGAAGATCAAGCGTTGCGTCGTCTCCACCTACCAGTCGGTTTCCGGTGGCGGCAAGGAAGCGATGGACGAGCTTTTCGAGCAGACCCGTGCGATCTTCGTGAACGATCCCATCGAGCCGAAGAAGTTCACCAAGCGCATCGCCTTCAACCTGATCCCGCACATCGATGTCTTCATGGAAGACGGCTACACCAAGGAAGAATGGAAGGTGCTGGCCGAGACCAAGAAGATGCTCGACCCGGCGATCAAGGTCACCTGCACCGCCGTGCGCGTTCCGGTTTTCGTCAGCCACGCGGAATCCGTGAACCTCGAATTCGAAAAGCCGATCTCCGCCGACGAGGCCCGCGAGATCCTGCGCGAGGCGCCGGGCTGCCTTGTCGTCGACAAGCGCGAGGACGGTGGTTACGTCACCCCCTACGAGGCGACCGGCGAAGACGCGACCTATATTTCGCGCATCCGTGAGGACGCCACGGTCGAGAACGGCCTGAACCTGTGGGTGGTCTCCGACAACCTGCGCAAGGGTGCGGCGCTCAACGCCGTGCAGATCGCGGAGGTGCTCGTCAACCGCCGCCTGCTCAAGAAGCAGAGCGCAGCCTGACGGATACAGCGCGATTTCCGGCACGCAGTCGCCGCGCCTAACCGTTAGGGTGACCTAAAGGCACTTTAATTTCAGCATCTTGGTGCCAGTCCGGATTACTGTAATCCTGGCTGGCACCAAAGTACTATTTTTCTCAGGGCCTGCTTCGTTACGCTTTCCTCGTTGCGATGTGCAACATTTGGAGGAGAACGCATCATGAAGACTTGGAAAAAGCCGACGATGAATGCCGTTGACGCCGGTTTCGAAGTGACCCGCTACATGCCAGCCGAAATCGGCAGCTGCGGCGCAAAGAAATAAGCTCGCGGTAGACGAGCCGTGAAAGCCCGGGTTCTCGGCTCCGCCGCCGGCGGCGGATTTCCGCAGTGGAACTGCAATGCGCCGCTGAGCCGGGCCGTGCGACAAGGCCGGTCCGGTTTTCTCGCCCGCACCCAGTCCTCCATCGCCGCAAGCGCGGACGGAAAACGCTGGGCGGTTTTCAACGCCTCCCCCGATATCCGCGCCCAGATCGCCGCCAACGCGATCCTTCAGCCGGATCCGGATGGTCCGGCGCGCAACACGCCGATTTCCGCGGTCATTCTCACAAACGCGGATGTCGATCACATCGCCGGGCTCCTGTCCTTGCGCGAACGCGAGCCCTTCACGCTTTACGCCACTGCCCGCGTGCTGGAGACGCTGGAAACCAATTCCATATTCCGCGTGCTTGATCCCGCTGTCGTCATTCGCCGTGAGTTACCCTTATCGGGAACGACAGAGCTTGAAGGCCCCGATGGCCCCCTCGGTCTCACGATCGAGACCTTCGCCGTACCCGGCAAGATTGCGCTCTTTCTGGAAGACGCCAGCCGCGATGGTTTCGGCTCCGAATCGGGCGACACGATCGGCATCGCGATCCATGAGAGGAATGCCGCCGACGGTTTCGAACCCGTCACGGGCGGGAAGTCTTTGCTTTATGTGCCCGGCTGCGCGCGGGTAAGCGACGACCTGCGTCGCCGTATCGAAGGTGCGGGCTGCCTGCTGTTCGACGGCACGGTCTGGCAGGACGACGAGATGCAGCGCACCGGCGTGGGCGAGAAGACCGGCGCACGCATGGGCCACATAGCGATATCGGGCGAGCAAGGCTCGCTGGCGGCGCTGCGCGATGCCGATATCGCCCGGCGCATATATGTCCATATCAACACGACCAACCCGATCCTCGAGCCCGGCTCCGTAGCCGAGACCGCCGTGAAGCAGGCCGGATGGGAGATCGGCTTTGACGGGATGGAGATCGAATTATGAGCGCATCCGCATTGCCTCTGGCGTCCGAGACATTTGAACCGACCGCATTCCAGATCCCCTATGATGCGGGTCCGGCCGCCGAGTTCCTGCCCGCCGACAGCGCGGAGCGCCTTCTTGCTCCCGAGGAACTGGAAGCAACGCTGCGCAGCGTCGGCACGGCGCGCTACCATGTGCTTCATCCCTTTCACCAGCGTATGAACGCGGGCGAGCTGACGCTTGCCCAGATGCAGGCCTGGGCGCTGAACCGCTATTGCTATCAGGCCGTTATCCCGCGCAAGGACGCTCTCATTCTGGGCCGCAGCGAGGATCCCGCTTTCCGCCGCGAATGGCGCAAGCGCATCGTCGACCACGACGGCGAAGACGACGATGGAACCGGCACGCCGTCGGAAGGCGGCATCAAGCGCTGGATCAAGCTGGCCGAAGGTGTCGGGCTTGATGCGGACATGGTCACCTCCACCCGCTTCGCCCTGCCCGCAACCCGCTATGCGGTCGCCTCCTATCTAGATCTCGTGTCGAACCATTCCCTTCTGGTCGCCGTGGCGTCGTCGCTGACCGAAATGTTCTCCGGCGCTGCGATTGCCCAGCGCGTGCCCGCCATGCTCGCGCGCTACAATTACATCACGGAAGAAACGCTCGCCTATTTCACCCCGCGCCTGACACAGGCCCCGCGCGATGCGGATTTTGCGCTTGCCTATGTCTGCTGCCACGCGGTGACCCCGCAGATGCAGGCCGATGCGGTCAATGCGCTGATCGCCAAATGCGACATGCTATGGGCGATGCTCGATGCGCTCCACCACGCCTATGTGGAGCCCGGCCATATTCCGCCCGGCGCCTTCGTGCCTGAAGGGATGTGAGCGATGCGCGCCGCGCGCCTTGAAATTACGCCCTCATGCCGCCCGCGCCTGCCCCGTCACGTGCATCTGCGATTCGATGCCTTGCGCGAGAAGCCGATGGTGCTTGCGCCGGAAAAGGTGCTCTGGCCCGACGAGATATCCGCCACGATCCTGAAACGCTGCGACGGACAATCGGCCGTTCGCGAAATGGCGGAAGGCTTCGCGCACGACTACGACGCCCCTTGCGCTGAGATCGAGGCCGATATCATCGCCTTTCTTCAGGACTGGGCCGACCGGCTGCTGATCGAGGTGGAACCCGGCGAAACGCAAACGGGAAGCGCGCCATGACCATCCAGCCCCCCCTCGGCATGCTGGTGGAACTCACCCACCGCTGCCCGCTTCAATGCGGCTACTGCTCCAATCCGCTGAACCTTCTGAAAGCGGATCGGGAACTGGACACCGCAACCTGGCTTTCCGCCTTCGAGCAGGCCGAAGACCTCGGCGTCAGGCAGGTTCATCTTTCCGGCGGCGAGCCGACCATGCGCCCCGATCTGGAAGAGCTGGTTTCCTGCCTTTCCGCGCGCGGCGTCTACACCAATCTCATCACCGCCGCCGTAACGCTGACCCGCGAGCGCCTGTTTGCGCTGCGCGATGCCGGGCTCGACCATATTCAGGTGAGTTTTCAGGGTGCGAGGCCCGAAACCACGGAGCTTGTGGGGCGCTATCGCGGGGCGCACGAGAAGAAACGCGCCGTTGCCCGCTGGGCCCGCGAAGCCGGTCTTCCGCTGACCATCAACGCCCCGATCCACCGCCTCAACATCAAGGAAGTGCCGGAATTCGTTGAGCTTGCGCTGGAACTCGATGCCGAACGGCTGGAGATCGCCAATGTCCAGTATTACGGCTGGGCCCATCTCAACCGGGCAAGCCTGCTTCCGGACCGGAAAGCGGTCATGCGGCAGGTTGATTACGTGGAGCGCACGCGCGCGGCGCTTACGGGGCGGCTCAATATCGACTTCGTCACGCCCGATTATTACGCCGACTATCCCAAGCCCTGCATGGGCGGCTGGGCGGCCGATGCCTTCGTGCTGACGCCCGACGGGCTGATGCTGCCCTGCCACGCGGCCCAGAGCATCACCGGCCTGACATTCGACAACATCGCAGAACGCCCGCTTCGCGACATCTGGGAAGGCTCTGAAAGTTTTAACCGCTATCGCGGCACCGACTGGCTGCCCGAACTCTGCCAGTCATGTCCGCGCAAGGAGGTGGACTTCGGCGGCTGCCGCTGTCAGGCATTCGCCGTAACGGGAGATGCGGGGGCGACGGATCCTACCTGCATCCACTCCCCCCATCACGACGCCTTGCGCGAGCTTGGCTCTGCCGGTGAAATCCGTCACCGCGCTATCGGACGTGCGCCCGTCCATGCGTAATGCCGGCGCCTTCCTGCGATCTCACACGCTGATGACGACCTGATTGGTCGGCGCATCATGGAAGAGGCCCGTTTCGGGATCCATGATCATGAGCAAGCCCGTGCGGATGTCGAACCATGCGCCATGCAGCGCCAGGCCGCCCTTTGCCTCCAGATCGGCAATCCAGGGGAAGGTGCGCAGGTTCTTCAGGGACTGGCGGATACCGGCATATTCCATGGCAAGCTGCGGCTCGATGTTGCGATCGACCGGATTGCAGGCGAGCGTGCGTGCGGCCGGTTCGAGCAACCTGATCCACTTGGCAATGAAGTCGCCTTCCGACAGAGGTTTCGGGTGTTCTTCACGAAAGGCTGAGATACCCCCGCAGCGGGCATGACCCAGAACAATGACATGTTCCACCTTCAGGCCCTGAACCGCGAATTCGACCGCGGCGCTGGTGCCGTGATACTCACCGTTCTCCTCATGCGGCGGCACGAGATTGGCGACATTGCGAACCACGAAAAGTTCGCCCGGCCCCACGTCGAAAATGCCTTCCGGCGTCACGCGTGAATCGCAGCAGCCGATGACCAGCACCTTCGGTTTCTGGCCGTAAACGGCCAGATCCTCCAGCGCGCGGCGATTGGGCAGAAACGCCTTCTCGCGATAGCGGCCGTAGCCTTTCAGAAGTTCACCGGGAAACGTCGCATCGACCGGGGTCGAATTGTCGGGAGTGTCAGGGCCATCGGCGGCAGGCTTTTCTAAGTCGCTCATCGAATATCGTCCTGTTCAACAGACCGGACCGGCCGGTCCTGAAAGTCGCTCCCCGTCCTCTAGCCTGTTCCGGCCTTGCTGACCATACGCGATATTCGCCAAGTTCCGCTTAGCCCCAGCCAAGCGTTGCAGTCAGAAGAATGGCCCCGAGCAGAAAGACAAAGAACGCGCCCGCGATTTCCACACCGCGGTGAATTCTGTCGGCCAGAGAACTGCTTTCACCCGCAAACCTCACGGCCATTCCCCGCGCCAGAACCGCGAAGACGGCAAGGGCTGAAACCGTCAGCCCCGTGCCGAGCGCCATAACGAATGTGGAAGCGACACCGGCAAGGACAAGGCCTTGCGACAAAGAAAAAACAAGCACGATCAATGCCCCCGTACAGGGCCTGAGCCCGACGGCGAGGATGACCGACCACGCCCGTGCCAGCGTGACCGGCTCCCTCAGCATTGCCGGATCGGGCGCATGGGCATGCCCGCAGGAGGCGCATACGCCCCCGTCATGGGAATGCGACTGGGCATGATCATGATGATGGTCGTGAGAGTGGGCGGGGGCGCTCGCATGGGCATGGGTAAGACCGCGATCCTTGCGGGCAAGATACGGACGCAACGCCTTGGACCAGATGAGCCACCCGCCCAGCCCCGTGATCGTCACATAGGAACCGATCTCGAAGATTTCCGAGGTCCGGGTGATCGCGATGGAGGTCATGTTGAGCGCGACCGCCGCCACCCCGATCAGCACGATCGCTGTCACGGCTTGCGCAATGGCG
The DNA here is from genome assembly GCA_963678585.2 of Breoghania sp. Taxonomy (GTDB): domain Bacteria; phylum Pseudomonadota; class Alphaproteobacteria; order Rhizobiales; family Stappiaceae; genus Breoghania. The sequence goes on along the minus strand of CAXXGA010000003.1, from coordinate 231,899 downwards.
GAGGCAAAGGACAGCGCCACGGCCTTTTTCAGCGTCTGTCCGTTCGCAAGCACATAGGTGGAAATGACCGCCTTGCCGTGTCCCGGCCCGGCCGCATGAAAGACGCCATAAAGGAACGACAGCGTCACCAGCCACCATCCGGCCGCCGGGTTGTCCTTCAGCGCTTGCAGCGTTTCGGTCAGGGAGCGATAGAACGCCGACTGGTTGACCGCCACCCATGCGAAGAACCCGCTGAACCAGCCACCGGGCGCGGCCTGCGCTTCCGGCAGACCCACGCCAAAGGGAGACGGAGCAGCCATCGCCGCGGGACCGATGGCAAATGGTAAGGCCAGCGTGACGGCGAGCAGCGCCGCGGCCCGTCGCGTTATGCCTGCACGCGGTGTTGTCTCCCGGAGCCTGACCATGATCGGATCACATCCTTTGTCGGGTGCGAAAGCTCTTTCGGCTCAGGAACTGAACGTGCCCGTGACATCGAACGCCAGGCTGAGCACCAGCCCGAGTATGAGGACAAGCAGGATAATGCGCCACATGAGCCTCTGGCCGGGGGTCTGGGGCGTCTTGTTCTTGGAGCGCGGGCGATTTTTCATCATGGACACGTCAGTATAGCCTCGTTGGACCAGGTTGATGCCTCGGTCTGGAACTGGGGAGGCAGATCGCGGACCGTGGACGGAAGTTGCGACAGCTGCGCCGCCAGACTTGAATCGAGAGGACCGGCGAGCTGCGTCTTCAGCTCGCAGCCGGCCGGGGCGTCGCCGAGAACGAAGGGATCTTCCTTCGTCATGGCGAAATCGACGAAATAGTCCGGATCGAAGACCTCCAGCACCGTCTCGCCGCCCCCCACCTTGACCGCCTCCTTCAGAGGCAAATCGAAGAACAGCGTGAGCCGGCCGTCGGAGAAGTCGAGCCAGTATTGCGTGGGATCGGCGAACGGGCGTTCGTCCTTGCCGACCGTCACGAAGGTGAAATAGTCGAATTCCTTCAAGGATTCGACATTGATTTTCGCAAGCGGCTGCAATTCCTCATGGGTCAGGACGCCGTCGCCGTCGCTATCGAGCCCCTGCACCGCAAAGGCGGTGAAGGCGGCGTCGAAACGCCAGACCTGATGTACGCTGATCAGCATGCCCTTTTCGTCGAACACCATTTCGCTGCGCGCCTCGACGAAGACATGCGGATGGGCAAACGCCCCGCACACCGATGCGAGCCATGCAGGCAAGGCCACGAGCAGGCCCTTCACGAAAAGCAGTCCGGATCTTGTCAGCATGGGCGGTCCGAGGTTGTGTCGTCCTGTTGGCATTCCGCGGCAACGGTCTCTCGCGCAAGTGTACCTGCGGTGTGAAGGCGGCGAAAGCAAGACCCTTTCACGGATAAGAACCCGGCGGAGTGGGCCCCTTCCGTAGGCCCGCAGACAAACGGAAGTGCATTGCCACGACGTTTCGCAACGGAAGAATATCACCAAGATTTCGGGTACATGGAAACATTCAACTCGATATTGGCCTGATATGCGCCAAAACGAACCGTTTTCTTCCACCCGCCAAGTTTATCATTTTTCCAGATAAAGACATAACGTCGCAGGCGTCTTGAGGAGTGTTACGCAAGCCTGAAGGACTCGGGCATGGCGCTGCAACCGCAAGACGGACGACCGGACAGTGATCCGCGAGGCCTGCAAACGTCAGTTTTGGGGAACGAGGACACCATGAACATCTCAACCCACCACCGGGCCAGAGACATTGCGAGCGGTATGGAGCCGGTCGTCGAGCCCGTCACCGTATTCGACCATCCCGAGTTCCGCGGCCATGAGCAGGTGGTTTTCGGCCATGACGCGGAAAGCGGATTGCGCACGATCATCGCCATTCACGACACGCGTCTCGGCGCGGCCGCGGGCGGCTGCCGGATGTGGGCCTATGCCTCCGACGCGGCGGCGCTGACCGATGCGCTGCGCCTGTCGCGCGGCATGACCTACAAGAATGCGCTCGCCGGGCTCGATCTGGGCGGCGGCAAGGCCGTGATCATCGCGGATGCCAAGCGCGACAAGACCCCGGCCCTGCTGGAAGCCTTCGGCACGCAGGTCGAACGCCTCGCCGGACGCTATCGCACGGCGGAGGATGTGGGCATTTCCAGCGCGGACATGGAAATCGTCGCCCGCACGACGGCCCATGCGCTGGGAACGGAAAAGACCGGGCTCGGCGACCCCTCCCCCTACACCGCGCTGGGTGTTTTCGAAGGCATTCGCGCCGCCGTGCGCCACAGGTTCGAACGGGACGACCTCACCGGCCTGACGGTTTCGGTGCAGGGGCTCGGCAATGTCGGCTTCGGCGTTGCACGCATGTTGCACGAGGCGGGCGCAAGGCTGATTGTTTCCGATATCAATGCGGATGCGGTTTTCCGCGCAGTGGAGGCGTTCGGCGCGCAAACCGTCGAACCGTCCAGGGCCCACGCCGTCGATGCGGATATCTTCTGTCCCTGCGCGCTGGGAGCCGGGCTGAACGCAGCCACCATCCCGCAAATCAGGGCAAAGATCGTGGCGGGCGCCGCCAACAACCAGCTGGCCACCGACGCGGACGGCGAAGCCCTGCGCCGGGCGGGCATTCTTTATGCCCCCGACTATGCGATCAACGCGGGCGGCATCATCTCCATCGCGCTGGCCGGTCCCCGCGATGGAGACGGCCTCGTGCGGGAAAAGACAATCGCCATCGGCGATACCCTGACCCGCATCTTCCGCCGCGCGGACGACGAGGGCCGACCGACCCACGTCATCGCAGACAAGCTCGCGGAAGAACGCCTGAACGCCGCCGGATAAGACCTCCGCCGGAGAGGTCTGGCGCCTATTCAGGCTGCCACAGCCGGTCGGGATCGAAGCGATGCACGTCGTGCATCAGCTCCACGAAACAACGCGCGGCATGGTCGAGGGAGGCAAAGCCTTTCTCGGCCGTTGCGCCCGCAGCGTTGCCAAGCGCGCCCTTAGCCCCCAGATCCTGCGCCTTCCAGCCGAACTGCACCGGCCCATGACCGCGCAGGTGTTTGAACTCCTGAATGAAATTCAGCTGATTGGACTTGAAGTCCTCGCGCAGATCGTCACGCACCAGCTCCGGGTGGAGATGCATCATGATGGAGGTTTCGACATCCCCGCCATGGATGCCATAGGTGAATTCCTCCGCCGGAAACACGCCTTCCGGCTGGCCGAAGCGGGACCAGGCGGTGGCGACCGCCAGCATGTCGTATTTCACCCGCATCTCGCGCGCGACGATGTCGATGATCGGCACATTGCCGCCATGCGAGTTGACGATCACCAGCTTGCGCACGCCTGCGCGGTGTACGCTGTCGGCAATGTTCATCCAGAAGTTCGTCAGCGTGTCCCAGTCGGCGGTCAGCGTGCCGGGCGAAGAGATATGCTCGTTCGACTTGCCTACCGCCTGAACGGGTAGGAACGTGACGGGAAGCTCTTCCGGCAACAATTCCAGCACGCGTGCGATCTGACCGTTGGCGATCGCAGTGTCGGTCGCCACGGGCAGGTGCGGGCCGTGCTGCTCGATTGCAGCGACAGGCAGGACGGCAATCCACGAGGCCGTATCGCCCTCGGCGAAATCGACGGTGGTCATCTCGTGCCAGAAATGTCGGGGACGCATGGAGGCTCTCCAGAAACGCAACAGAATGGGAGCCGCCAGCCTAGTGCATCTTACGTACGGTTTGCATCAATTCTGTCGATCGAACAGACCGTATCGTTTGATATGACCAATTTTTTCGGGATTGCCTCGGGGCAGCGGCTGAAATTCCCTGCCCCGAGCGAGCTAGCCCCAGATGGGGCCATAAGCAAGAAATGCAAGAGCGGCCGACGTCAGGATGCTTGCTGCAATCAAACCGGCAACCAGACCGGAGCGGGATGTCCACATTTTGGAAGACCTCCGCTGCTTTAACCATTGGCCCCGCCGTTCATTCATCGCAGGACCATCCAGCTTTTCATAGTACGTCATCTCTCACCCTCCAAAGCCCGCCGAATATCCGACCTGAACCGGGGCAATGGGAAACGAACAGCCCTTTACTGTTCACCCAAAAGGCAGCCGACAAACACAAGTTGTCGACATCGAAGAATGCTATTTGCATCCGATTTTATTATTCTTTGTCCCTATCCGGCCATTGGATGCTTTTCGCACCCAGCAATCCGGAGCGTGTCTGGCGGAAGAAAATGTAGTTTCACTTACAACAACCGTGACCTATGGCTATCTTCTTCCATCCGGTACGCATGAACAGTTTGTACAACACAAATAGTCTTTGCAACTGCCAGACCAAGAGCCACTTTGACGCTGTGACGTGTCGTCGCGCGGCCTTAACCCACTTGTTATTAGTACGTATCAATAGCGGTATGAGAATACTTCAAATGCCTTCCGCTGAGTTAACTCTCTCATATGAGACTTGCGTGCAAACTATGACGTATGGTCGCAGAAATCGGGTCGCACGCCGTTGTATCGACGGCACGGATACAACCCTACAGCGCGCCTCCTACTCGCGCTGACAGTCTTCATGCGCGAAACGAAACATCGGTCAACGACTCTGACCCAACGTCGCAACTGTCGGTAATCTTTGGTTCTTCTGAAGCCGCATCGACCTCCGGTCAGGCCGAGAGCGACACAAATGCCGCAGCTTCGCCCGGTGAATTCAGCGAGGAAGAGGAAAAGGAGATCAGGGAACTGAAGCAGCGCGATGCGGAGGTCAAAGCCCACGAGCGCGCACATAATTCCGCCGGCGGCATCCTCGCAGGCGCTCCCACCTACGAGACGACGCGCGGGCCCGACGGGCGCACCTATGCGGTGGGCGGCGAGGTCGCCATCGACACGTCGCCGGGAAGAACCCCCCAGGCAACGATCGCCAAGGCCGACCAGATCGTGCGCGCAGCCCTCGCTCCGGCCGATCCCTCCCCTCAGGACCTCCGCGTCGCCGCCGCCGCCCGCCAGATGCGCGCCGAAGCGCAAGCCGCCCTTCTCCGGCTTCAGGCGGAGGAGGCCGCACAGGAAAACGAGACGGACGAGGCCGATCCGGCCAATGGCTCTGACGAGCCCGACAATGGTTTCGCAACCGAATCCAGTGGCCCCGGCCCCGATATCTCGCCCGACACCGCCTTTGCAGCCCGGCGTGCCTATGAGCAGGTAGCCCAACTGATCGCCCCCTTCGGTTGACGGGTCCCGCCGAACGCACGATCACGTGTCGTGACCCTGCAACATGACACCGCTATCGTTACGGCATCATGCCCGCTTCAGACCCCGCCTTCCGCATCTTCACCATCTTCCTGCGTCTCGGCCTGACCTCCTTCGGCGGCCCCGTCGCGCATCTCGGCTATTACCGGCGCGAACTCGTGGAGCGCCGCGGTTGGCTGGACGATGCGGCTTATGCCGATATCGTCGCCCTGAGCCAGTTTCTGCCAGGCCCGGCCTCCAGCCAGACGGGGTTCGCCATCGCCTATCTGCGCGGCGGCCTGCCGGGCGCAATCGCCGCCTTTGTCGGCTTCACCCTGCCCTCCGCCCTCCTGATGGTCGCGATTGCCTATGGTAGCCCGCTTTTTTCAACGGATGTCGGCAGCGCCCTCATCCATGCGCTGAAGCTTGTCGCGGTCGCCGTCGTTGCACAGGCCATTTCCGGCATGTCGCGCAACCTGTGCCCCGACGCAGCTAGAGCAGGCATCGCATTCGCAAGCTTCGCCTTCGTACTGCTGATCCCCGCCCCGCTCATCCAGCCCGCGGCCATCGCCCTTTCCGGACTTGCCGGATGGCTGCTGCTTCGTGGCCAAACCGACGCCGCACCGAAAGCAATCCGATCGCCTGCAGTCGGAAAACGGCTTCCCGCCACACTGGCGCTATGCCTCTTTGCCATCCTGCTCTTCGGCCTGCCCTGGCTTGCCGGAATAAATGAAAACGGCGCTCTCCGGCTCCTCGATATCTTCTATCGCGCCGGTTCGCTGGTCTTCGGCGGCGGTCACGTGGTTCTGCCGCTTCTGGAAACGGCCACCGTCGCGCCGGGCTACATGGATGAAGGCCTGTTTCTGGCAGGCTATGGCGCAGCGCAGGCCCTGCCCGGCCCGCTTTTCGCCTTTTCCGCCTATCTGGGCGCTCTCCTGCCCTTCGCCCCGCATCCGCTCGTCGGCGCAGGGGTTGCACTCCTTGCGATCTTCCTGCCCGGTTTCCTGCTGATCTATGGCGCACTGCCCTTCTGGCACAGCTTGCGCGTATCGCCCCATGCGGGCGCGATCATGAAGGGCGCCAACGCAGGCGTCGTCGGCCTTCTGACCGCCGCCTTCTACACGCCCATCTGGACGTCGAGCATCGTGAGCGCGCCGGATTTCGTGCTGGCCGCAGGCGCGTTCCTGCTGCTCACCGTGTTCCGTCAGGGCTCCGGCCGCGTCGTGCTGATCATGGCCGTCATCGGCATCGCGCTCGGTCTCGCAAACGCAATGTCCTCCTGACCGGATCAGCCCGTGATGCTCTCCAGGAAACGTTTCGCCGCCTGACCGTGTTCATGACGCAGGCGCTCGATGTCCATATGGACAGGAACCGCGTCCTCCACCTTCCAGTCGCCCGCAATCATCACGCGGTCCGCCGAATGCGCGCCGCACAGGACGAGCGACGCCAGCGGATCGCCGCCGCCGGAAAAGCGCAGCTCGTCCAGCGTGTAGAAGGACATGTCCGCCTGCTTGCCGACCGCGATGCGCCCGATATCGTCGCGGCCCAGACAACGCGCGGACCCTTCGGTCGCCCAGCGGAAGGCGTCGAAGTGGCTCACGGTCGCGTCATAGGTCAGCCGGTTGATCATCAGTGCATGGCGCACGCTTTCCATGAGGTTGGAATTGTCGTTGGACGCCGACCCATCGACACCGAGCCCAACGGGGCTTCCCGCCGCCTCAAGCTCCTTCGTCCGGCACTGGCCCGAGGCCAGCACCATGTTGGACGTCGGGCAATGACACACGCCCACGCAGTGATGGCCGAGCTTATTCACCTCGTCATCATTGAAATGAATGCCGTGCGCCAGCCACACACGATCATTCAGCCAGCCCACTTCCTCCAGATAGTCCACCGGACGGCACTGGAAATGGTGCTCGCAGTATTCGTTTTCATCAATCGTCTCGCCCAGATGGGTATGCAGGCGGCAATCGTACTTCTCCGCCAATGTCACACTCTGCTTCATCAGGTTTTTGGTCACCGTGAAGGGCGCGCAGGGCGACAGCGCCACCTGGATGAACGCGCCGTCAGAGGGGTCATGGTATTTCTGAAGCACCCGCTCGCAATCGGCGAGGATCGTGTCCTCGTCCTGCACCGCGCCGTCGGGCGGCAGGCCGCCGTCCTTTTCCGACAGGTTCATGGAGCCGCGAGAGACCGTCATGCGGATGCCGAGGCGCTGGGCCTCCTCCACCTGAATGTCCATCGCCCCTTCAAGCCCGGCGGGGAAGAGATAATGGTGGTCGGCGGCGGTCGTGCAGCCGGACAAGAGAAGCTCCGTCAGCGCCAGCCGCGTCCCCATGCGGAAGGTCTCCGGCGTCACGTTGCGCGTCCAGATCGGGTAGAGCGCCTTCAGCCAGGGAAAGAGTTCCTTGTTGATGGCCGCCGGATGCGCCCGGGTCAGCGTCTGGAAGAAATGGTGATGCGTGTTGACGAGCCCCGGAATGACCACGTGGCGCGAGGCATCGAAAACCATGTCGTGCGCTTGCGGCTCACGCCCCTTGCCCACCAGCTCCACGATGACGCCGTCTTCCACCACAACGCCGCGTTCCGCGCCGTCGGCGAGAATGGCAATCGGGTCCTTGATCCAGAGACGCATGAAAATCTCTTCCTTGAATGAGAAGCCGCCCGAAAATGAGAACCGTCGGGTCGGCGAATTGGGATGGCGCGCTCAGTCCAGACTGGCGGCGAGCGCCTCGATCTCGACGACGAATTCTTCGCGCGTGAAACCCGAAACGATCATCAGCGTCGAAGCGGGCGGCGGCGTGCCGATAAAGGCGTCGCGCGCGGCCATGTATCCGGCCATATGTTCGCGCCCCGTGACATAAGCACTGAGGCGGACGATATCGCTCACCGCCATGCCCGCTTCGCGCAACAGCGCCCGTATGGCTTCAAAGCAAAGCCGCGCCTGCGCCTCTGCTCCTTCCGGGATCGCGTCGTCATGGCCGATGCCGAGCTGACCGGAACACACCAGAAGCCGCGCCCCGGCGGGAATTTCCACGCCGTGACTGTATTTGGCGAAGGGCTTGCGGATCTGTGCGGGAACGAGATGCCTGAGCATCGGGAGAACCTCCGAATGAACTGATTAGACGCTAGACCACCAGTGGGTCCGTGAAAATCGCCTTGCTGCGCAAAATACTCGCGTTGCGTCATCCCCGTTTTCAAGACAAATCCGCCCCGCCATGGCCTGCGCCTTAGAATCAATCTCAAAAGGCCGCTTTTTTAGGCATTTTTCCTGAGTTACCCTAAAGGTATCGCAATGCGTTTGCGTCGCGAAAGCATAATATATCAATGATTGTCCTGCGGAGAGGACAGTTCTCCGAGATTATTTGCGAAGTGGCACGGCTCTTGCGATTTCCCGCCGGGTGCCGCCTCAACGGAAGGCGGCAGATTGTCTTGGAGGGACCCGCAGGGTCATCAGGGGGATTATGTAATGAAGCGTCTGGTTCGACTCGGCCTCGCAGCTGTTGCGGCCTCTGGAATACTCGCCTCGACGGCTCCGGCCTTTGCTCTCGATGAGGTGAAATTCGGCACCAACTGGCTCGCCCAGGCCGAACACGGCGGCTTCTATCAGGCTGTCGCCGACGGCACCTACGAGAAGTACGGCCTGAAGGTCGAGATCGTGCAGGGCGGCCCGCAGGCGGCAAACCGCGCGCTCCTGATGGCCGACAAGATCGACTTCTACATGAACGGCAACCTGCTCGGTTCGTTCTCCGCAGTCGAACAGGGCATTCCGCTGGTCGAGGTCGCGGCGATCTTCCAGAAGGACCCGCAGGTCCTCATCGCCCACCCGGACACGGGCCTTGAGAAATTCGAGGACCTGGCCAAGCTCCCGACCATCTTCATGGGCAAGGACGGCTTCTCCACCTACTTCCAATGGATGAAGAACAACTTCGAAGGCTTCTCCGACGCCCAGTACAAGCCCTACACCTTCAACCCGGCCCCCTTCCTCGCCGACAAGCAGTCGGCCCAGCAGGGCTACATCACGTCTGAGCCCTACGCGATCAAGACCGAAGGCGGCATCGATCCGAAGCTCTTCCTTCTGGCGGATGCGGGCTTTGACACCTATTCCACCACCATCGAGGCCAAGGCCGACTTCGTTGCCGCGAACAAGGATCTCGTTCAGCGCTTCGTCGATGCCTCGATCATCGGCTGGTACAATTATCTCTATGGCGACAACGCGGCCGCCAATGCAGCCATCAAGGCCGACAACCCGGAAATGACCGATGGCCAGATCGAGTTCTCCATCGCCACAATGAAGGATTTCGGCCTCGTTGAATCCGGCGTCGCGCTGGAGAAGGGCATCGGCTGCATGAAGGGCGAACAGATCAAGGCCTTCTATGACAAGATGGTCGCCGCGGGCGTCGTCCAGGGAGAACTCGACCTCTCCTCGCTCTACACGACCGAGTTCGTGTGCAAGGGCGTCGGCATGGACATCAAGAAGTAAGATCGAACCGCTTCGCGGATACGCTCCGCGCTTATCATGATCAGGGATCGGGGCTTCGCGCTCCGCTCCCCTCCACACCAAGCGGCCATGCAGGTTCCCGCCGGTCTTCGCGGCAGAACCTGGAAAATCGGGGCCGCCGCCGGCACTCCTGGCGTTAAACGGATCCGCCTGGTCTCAAACGGCCCGGCAAGAAACGGACAGTTAGCGTGACCATCTCGCCCACATCCAATGCCCCGGCCTCTGCCGCCTTTTCCGCGGAACAGCCGCTGATTTCCCTGCGCAACGTCTCCAAAACCTTCGCCAACGGCACCATTGCGCTGCGCGACATGTCGCTGGATATCGGCAAGGGCGATTTCGTCAGCCTGCTCGGCCCGTCGGGCTGCGGCAAGTCCACCGCGCTGCGCATCATGGCGGGCCTCGGCGATGCCACCTCCGGCTCGCTGGTCTGGCCGGGCAGCGGCGCGGCGCAAGACAAGGGCGACAACGAGGTCAGCTTCGTCTTTCAGGAGCCCACACTGATGCCCTGGGCGACCGTCTTCGACAATGTCTACCTGCCGCTGCGCCTGAAGAAGATTTCCAGAGCGCGCGCACACGGGGACGTCATGGAAGCCCTGCGCATGGTGGGGCTTGAAGGTTTTGCCGACAGCTACCCGCGCGAGCTTTCCGGCGGCATGAAGATGCGCGTTTCCATCGCCCGTGCGCTGGTTACCAAGCCCAAGCTGCTGCTGATGGACGAGCCCTTTGCCGCGCTCGACGAGATCACCCGCTTCAAGCTCAACAACGATCTCCTGCACCTTTGGGAGAAGTTCGGCTGGACGGTCATCTTCGTCACCCATTCGGTGTTCGAGAGCGTCTACCTCTCCAACCAGATCGTCGTGATGGCCGCCCGCCCGGGCCGCGTTGTGGAGACGATCCGCATCGACGCGCCCTATCCGCGCGAGGAGGAATTCCGCACCTCCACCGTCTACAACGACTTCTGTCGTCAGGCCTCCGATGCCCTGCATCGCGCAATGGAAGTGAGTGAACCGGCATGAGCATGGCAACACTGGAAACGACGATGCCGAACATGAGCGCCAAGGACCAGAAGGCCCCGCCCAGGCGCAAGTCCCGCGACACGTTGTGGCACGCATTGCCCATCTGGCGCATCGGCATTCCCATTGCGATGCTCGCCCTGCTGATCGGGGTCTGGGCGCTCTACGTCTGGGCCTATGAAGTGCCCCACTACATCCTGCCGAGCCCGATGCGGGTGGCGCAGGCGCTCTATACCGACTGGCACATCCTCGCCCCTGCCCTCATGGTCACGCTACAGATCACCTTCACCGCGCTCGCCATCGCGCTTGTCGGCGGCGTTGCGCTTGCCGTGCTGATGTCCCAGTCGCGCTTTGCGGAAATGGCGCTCTACCCCTACGCGGTCGTCCTTCAGGTGACCCCCATCGTCGCCATCGCGCCGCTGATCCTGATCTATGCACCGACCACACAGGCCGCCCTTCTCATTTGCGCATGGATCGTGGCCTTCTTCCCGATCCTGTCCAACACGACGCAGGGGCTGAAGTCGACCGACCATAACCTGCTGAATCTCTTTGAGCTTTACGGCGCGAGCCGCTGGCAGACGCTCATCTATCTGAAAATGCCGAACGCCCTGCCCTACTTCCTGGCCGGCCTCAAGATCGCCGGCGGCCTTGCGCTTATCGCCGCCGTCGTCGCCGAGTTCGCCGCAGGCTCTGCGGGCGCGGGCTCCGGCCTCGCCTTCCGGCTGCTGGAATCCCAGTTCCGCCTCAATATTCCCCGCCTCTTCGCCGCGCTCTTCCTTCTGTCGCTGACCGGCGTCGCCATCTTCTTCACGACCAACGCGATTTCCCACCTGCTTCTGCGCAAGTGGCACGAAAGTGCGCTCAAGAGGGAAAACTGACGTGACCGACTTCGCTGCCCTGACCGGCGCCGCGAGTTATCTGCTGACCAATGCCACCGTACCTGCCGTCCTTCTGGAAGGCGCAGAGCTGGAAACAGCCGGCGCCGACCTTGTGAGGGTCGACCTGCGCATCGATGGCAAGACCATCGCACAGATCACTCCTGCGGGCTCTGCCGACCCTGCCCCCCTCACCGTCAATCTCGATGGCGGCATGATCCTTCCCACCCTCGTCGACTGCCACACCCACCTCGACAAGGGCCACATCTGGCCGCGCCGCTGCAACGCCGATGGCACGTTTGAGAGCGCGCTGACCGCCGTCGGCGAGGACCGGATCGCCAACTGGACCGCGGAAGACGTGCGTACACGCATGGATTTCGCCCTGCGCTGCGCCTATACGCACGGGACCTCGCTGATCCGCACCCACATCGACAGCCTGCCCCCGCAGGATACGATTTCCTGGCCCGTCCTGCGCGAGGTGATGCAGGACTGGTCCGACCGGATTTCGCTCCATGGTGCCTGCCTTTTCGGCATCGACCGGCTCGACGCCGATGACGGCTTTCTGGAGACAATCGCCGACCGCGTGAAGGAAGCGGATGGCGTGCTCGGTGCGGTCACCTACATGATCCCGCGCCTCGACGAGCATCTCGACGCGATCTTCAAGGCGGCCGAGGCCCGCGGCCTCGATCTCGATTTCCACGTCGACGAGACCTCCGATCCGGACGCCAGGACGCTGGCTCACATCGCGCAAGCCGCGCTACGCAACGGCTTTTCCGGCAAGATCCTGTGCGGCCATTGCTGTTCGCTCGCCTGTCAGGACGACGACGAGGCAACCCGCACCATCGAGCTTGTCGCAAAGGCCGGTATCGCGGTCGTTTCGCTTCCCATGTGCAACATGTACTTGCAGGGACGGACCAATCCCGGCGCAACGCCCGGGACCCCGCGCTGGCGCGGTATCACGTTGCTGCACGAGCTGAAGCAGGCGGGCGTGCCGGTGATGGTGGCCTCCGACAACACCCGCGATCCCTTTTATGCCTATGGCGATCTCGATCTCGTGGAAGTCTTCACGCAGGCCAGCCGCATCGCCCAGTTCGACCATCCGACATCGGACTGGATCCGCACCGTCACCACCGCCCCGGCGGATATTCTGAGGCAACCCGAGCATGGACGACTCAAGGTTGGTGGCAAAGCCGATTTCATCGTCTTTAACGGGCGTAATTTGCTCGAGGTCATGGCGCGACCCGGCGCACCGAGGGAAGTTTTCCGTTACGGTAGAAGAATAGAGCGGATCCTGCCGGATTACCGCGAACTGGACGTTCTCATGGGAGGTGCATCATGACCGCCACGCAGCCTGATCTGAAATCGGTCCTGGAGGCTCTCGACGGCCTCGCCATCGAAGACAACCCGGCCATCGTCAAACAGAAGAGCCGCGATTTCTTCTGGTATTCCCCCGTCCTGAAAAAGCAGCTCGAACAGGTGACCGGCGATCTCGTCGTCACGCCCACGAGCGAAGAAGAGATCATCCGCGTCCTGAAAGCCTGCTACGCCCATGACGTGCCGGTCACGGTGCGCGGGGCGGGAACCGGCAACTACGGACAGGCCATGCCGCTTGCCGGTGGCGTCGTGCTAAATCTGGCAGAATTCAACAAGATCAAGGAGATAAGCCCCGGTCGCGTCGTCTGCGATTCCGGCGCGCTGATCTCCGCAATCGACGATGAGGCCCGCAAGACGGGTCAGGAACTGCGCCTGCACCCCTCAACCTACCGCACGGCGACCATCGGCGGCTTCATCGCGGGCGGGTCCGGCGGCATCGGCTCCATCCGCTGGGGCGGTTTGCGCGATCTCGGCAATGTCATCCGCGTGCGCGTCATCACCATGGAAGAAGAGCCGCGCATTCTCGACATGTCCGGCGCGGATCTGCCCAAGGTCATCCATGCCTATGGCACCAACGGCGTTATCACCGAGGTGGAGATGCCGCTGACGGCCGCCTATGACTGGGTGGATGTGATCGTCGGCTTCGACGATTTCGTGGAAGGCGCGCGCTTTGCCGATGCGCTTGGCCAGCAGGACGGCATCCTGCTGAAGGAGCTGGGCGTCATTTCGGCTCCGATTCCACACGACTATTTCCTGCGCTACCGCTCCTACATCAAGCCCGACCAGTCGGTCTGCGTGATGATGGTGGCTCCCTTCGCCATGCCGGCGCTCACCGCCTTTGCCGAACACCGGAAAGCGCCGATCCTGTTCCGCTCGGACACCGCCACTCCGGAAGAGCGCAAGGGTCTTCCGCCGGTCTTCGAGCTTTCGTGGAACCACACCACGCTGCGCGGCCTGCGCGTCGACAGCACCATCACCTATCTTCAGGTCCTCTACCCCTATCCCGACCAGATGGCGAAGGTGGAGACGATCGCGAAGCTTTTCGGCGACGAGGTTCCCGGCCATCTGGAATTCGTGCGCTTCGACGGAAACGTCACCTGCTTCGGCCTGCCGGTCGTGCGCTACAGCACGGAGGAGCGGCTGGAAGAGATCATGCGTCTCCATGAAGAAGCAGGCTGCCCGATCTTCAATCCGCACCGCTACACGCTGGAAGAAGGCGGCATGAAGCAGACGGATGAAACCCAACTCGCCTTCAAGCGTGAAGCCGATCCCAAGGGCCTCCTCAATCCCGGCAAGATGATCGCCTGGGACGACCCCGACTTCGACTTCACCGCCGACGGCCCCTTCCTGTTCCATGGTTTGAGGTAGAAATTACGTGCGCATCCTCGTTCTTTATTCCCACCCCGTCGAAACGAGCTTCAACGCTTCCCTGCACGAGGTGATCGTCAGGACCCTGAAGGACGCAGGACACGACGTCGATGACTGCGATCTCTACAAGGAAGGCTTCGAACCCGCCCTGACGCGTCAGGAGCGGATCGACTACCACGAACTCGACATCAATCAGGCCAATGTCGCGTCCTACGTGGAACGCGTGGAAGCAGCCGATGCACTGGTGCTGTGCTATCCGGTCTGGAACTTCGGCTTTCCGGCCATGCTGAAGGGCTTCTTCGACCGGGTCTTCCTGCCCGGCGTCTCCTTCAAGATGCAGGACGGCAAGGTCGTGCCGAGCCTGCACAACATCAAGAAGATGGTCGCCGTCACCCATTACGGCGGCACGCGGATGCGGGCCTTCCTCGTGGGCGACCCACCGCGCAAGAGCGTCAAGCGCGTGCTGCGCGCCGTGATCAAACCTTTCGCCCCGGTCCAGTATCACGCGCTTTACGACATGAACAACGCAACCGACGCTCAACGCGCCGTCTTCCTGAAGAAGATCGAGGAAGCGATGTCGCGCTTTTGATCGCACGACGACGCAGCGAACAACGAAAAGCCCGGTGCGAGCATCCCCGCACCGGGCTTTTTCATTAAACACGCAATGATTTCAATTAGTTGCTGATACCGAGCAGACGACAGACCTGATCGAGCTGTTCCAGCGACTTGTATTTGATCTTCAGTTCGCCGGAATCCGCATTCGGCTTGTGATTGATGGCGACCGCCAGTCCCAGCCCGTCGGAAAGCCGCCGCTCCAGCGCCACCGTGTCGGCAGGCTTCGGTGCCTTCTCCTTCGGGCTGGCTGCACCCTTGGCCTTTTGCAGCGCTTCCGGATCCTGCGCCAGCTTCTCCGCGTCGCGAACGCTGAGGCCCTTCTCCACGATGATTTCGGCGAGCGCCGCCGGATCGTCGACCGTGATCAGCGCACGCGCGTGCCCGGCGGTCAGGAGCCCTTCGGCCAGATAATCCTTCACCGCATTGGGAAGCTTCAGAAGCCGCATCGTATTGGCCACATGCGAACGGCTCTTGCCGATCACCTTGGCCAGTGCCGCCTGGCTGTAATTGAATTCCGCAACGAGCTGATCGTAGCCCAGCGCCTCTTCGATCGGGTTGAGATCGGCGCGCTGAACGTTCTCGATGATCGCAAGCTCGAGCGCTTCCTGATCCGTCACCTCGCGCACGACAGACGGCATCTCGTGCAGACCCGCCTTCTGCGCAGCCCGCCAGCGCCGCTCGCCGGCAATCAGTTCGAACGTGCCTTTGGTCGCCGCAGAGGGACGCACCAGGATCGGCTGAACGACCCCCTTCTCCCGAATGGATTCAATCAGATCGCTGAGATCGTCTTCTCGGAAGGTCTTGCGCGGGTTGCGCGGATTGGGGCGGATGTTCTCGATGGGAATCTGGCGAATGCCACTGCGCGCATGCACGCCGTCCCCGGCATCGCCCTTGTCGTTGCTCGCCGGTGCTTCCGTGCTCACATCGCCGATCAGCGCCGCCAGTCCGCGACCGAGTCTCTTGTTCCGTGTACCACCGGCTTCATCGGCCATGGCCTTGTTCCCGCTTCACTCGACGCCGCTCGAGGTCGCGGCTGTCTCTTATGCTGACAATTTTCTTTACCGCTTTCAATTCGGGTCCGAATCGGAGCAGTGGGACACGAGCTTACCCGATCTCGTGCCCGATAAAGGAATTCAAGTTCCTCAGGCGGCCGCCTTCCGGATCTTGCGCTCGCGCTGGATGATCTCCGATGCGAGCCGCAGGTAAGCCTGACTGCCCGGACACTTCAAATCATAAAGCAAAACCGGCTTGCCGTAGGACGGCGCTTCCGACACGCGCACATTACGCGGAATGACCGTCTCGTACACCGCCTCGCCCATGGTCTCGCGCACATCGGCCACCACCTGCGCCGACAGGTTGTTGCGGCTGTCGTACATGGTCAGGACGATGCCATGAATGGTCAGCTCGTTATTCAGCGCATGCTTGACCTGCTCCACGGTGCCCAGAAGCTGGCTCAGGCCTTCCAGCGCGAAGAACTCGCACTGCAGGGGCACGAGAATGGAATGGGACGCGCTGAGCGCATTGATGGTGAGCAGATTGAGCGACGGCGGGCAATCGACCAGGATATAGCTGAAATCCATGTGATCGTGATCGGCCACATACGCGGCAATCGCATTGCGCAACCGGAAAGCGCGATCCTTGGTGTCGGCGATCTCAAGCTCGAGGCCAAGCAGGTCCATCGTCGAAGGCGCAACCCACAGCCGCGGCACGGCCGTCTCGTGGATCGCTTCCTTCAGCGTCGCGTCGCCATAGAGAACCTCGTAGGTCGAAACCTCGCGCTGCGACCTGTCGATGCCCAGCCCCGTCGATGCATTGCCCTGCGGATCGAGATCGATGACCAGCACGCGCTCGCCAATGGCGGCCAGTGCGGTGCCGAGATTGATCGCGGTGGTCGTCTTGCCGACGCCGCCCTTCTGGTTTGCGAGCGAGAGCACACGCGGAGACTTCGGAAGCACGCTCATGCGAAAAACACCCTCGCTTCAATATCCATTACGTTAAGGGGTCGATACGTCCGACTTCGAGGACAACGCTCTGCGGATCGATGAGACTTTTATGTTCTACCAGATCCAGTTCCCAGTTGTGAGACGCTTTAACGATCTCTGAAGCGGATTCCCGGCCTTTGTGGAAAAATGCACGCGCCCCTTTCGCCACGAAGGGGCGGGCATAGCCGCAAAGCAGGTCCAGCGACGCCAGCGCGCGCGCAGAAACGCCCTCTATGTGCCCGTCTTGCGCCTCGTCCCACTGCTCCGTAACGGACTCGATTCGACCCGCATGAACCTTTGCGGGTATGGAGGTTTCGCGAATGACCGTGCGCAGGAAAGCGACCTTGCGCTGATTGCTTTCCACCAGATGAACCATCGCGCCCGGCGTCTCTGCAAGAAGGATCGCCGTCACGAGCCCGGGAAAACCTGCGCCGGATCCAAAATCGATCCACTGGTGGATATCTGGTGAAAGCTTGTGAATTTGCGCGCTGTCGACCACATGCCGCAGCCAGACTTGGGAAAGCGTGGACGGCGCGACGAGATTCTGTGCCTTCTGCCAGCGGTGCAGAAGCCCCACATAGGTGATCAGACGTTCGCGCGTTTCACGTGAAACAGAGAAATAGTGATCGAAGACCTCAGGCCCGTCTTTCATCGTCTCAGGCTGCACCGCGTGTCCCCGCCTTCCTTGCCGCGCCTTCGCGCTTGATATGCGCCAGAATGAGCGTCAGCGCGGCAGGCGTGATCCCGTCGATCCGCCCCGCCTGCGCCAGCGTTTCCGGCCGGACCGTTTCCAGCTTGTGCCGCAACTCGTTGGAAAGCCCTGCCAGAACTCCGTAATCGAACCCTTCCGGAATAGCGAGCCCTTCTTCGCGCCGGAGGGCAGCGATATCGGATTCCTGCCGGTCCAGATAAACCGAATAGGTCGCATCGATCTCGATCTGCTCGGCGACCGCAGGCGCAAGGCCTCCGAGTTCCGGCCAGATGCCTGCAAGGCGCTTCAGGTCGATTGCCGTATAGGAGAGAAGGTCGAACGCCGACCGGCGCACGCCGTCCTGGTTGATTTCCAACCCATGGCGTCTGGCTTCCGCCGGTGAAAGCGAAAGCTGCTTCACCATCTCGCGGGCCTGTTCGAGCGCCCCGATTTTCGTTTCGAAAGCGACTCGACGCGTCTCACCGACACAACCGAAGGCAACGCCTAAAGGCGTGAGCCTCTGATCCGCATTATCGGCGCGAAGCGTCAGCCTGTATTCCGCGCGGGAGGTAAACATGCGGTAGGGCTCGGTGATGCCGCGCGTGACGAGATCGTCTACCATCACGCCGATATAGCCGTCCGCGCGCCCGATGGTGACCTCTTCTCCGCCCCCTGCCCTGAGGGCCGCATTCACGCCCGCCAGAAGCCCCTGCGCGCCCGCTTCTTCATAACCTGTGGTGCCATTGATCTGCCCCGCCATGAACAACCCGGAAATCCGCTTCGTCTCAAGCGAACGGGTCAGTTCACGCGGATCCACGTGATCGTATTCGATGGCATAGCCCGGGCGGATGATCCCGACGTTCTCAAGCCCCGGGATGGTTTTCAGGAAAGCCTCCTGAACATCCGCCGGCAATGAGGTGGAGATCCCGTTCGGATAGACGGTCGGATCGTCCAGTCCTTCCGGCTCGAGGAAGATCTGATGCCCGTCCCGCTCGCCGAAGCGCATGATCTTGTCTTCGATGGAAGGGCAGTACCGCGGCCCCGTGGACTTGATATTGCCGGAGTACATTGCGGAGCGATGGACGTTCGCCCGGATCACCGCATGGGTCTCCGGCGTCGTCCGCGTAATGAAGCAGGGCACCTGCGGCGTGGTGATCGTTTCGGTCAGCGTGGAGAAGGGAACCGGATCGTCATCGCCCGGCTGTTCCGCAAGCTGGGCCCAGTCGATAGTCCGCCCGTCAAGACGCGCCGGGGTTCCGGTCTTCAGACGTCCCAGTTCAAAGCCCGCCCGTGCCAATGTATCCGACAGACCGATCGCGGGCTTCTCCCCTACTCGGCCTGCCGGGGTCTGGGTGTCGCCTATATGGATCAGACCCTTCAGGAAGGTGCCTGTCGTCAGGACAACCGAACCGCATCCGAATCGACGACCGTCCGTGGTAACCACGCCCTGAACGCGACCGTCCACGATCTCCAGATCGTCGGCCTCGCCCTCGACCACAACAAGGTTCTCGGCCGCTTCAATGGCCGCCAGCATCGCTTCACGATAAAGCTTGCGATCCGCCTGGGCGCGGGGCCCCCGTACGGCGGGACCTTTCCGGCGATTGAGCATGCGGAACTGAATGCCCGCTGCATCCGCCACACGTCCCATCAAACCGTCGAGCGCATCGATCTCCCGAACGAGATGCCCTTTGCCCAGACCACCAATCGCGGGGTTACAGGACATCACGCCAATCGTGTCGCGGCGGTGGGTCAGAAGCGCGGTCCGCGCACCCATGCGCGCAGCCGCAGCCGCAGCTTCGCAGCCGGCGTGCCCGCCCCCGATTACGATAACGTCGAAGCTCTTCATGATTTTTGCAGCACCAATCTTCACGCCGTCCGCGCCCACGCGTTCTGGCGGACCGGTTATCCAAAATGGGTCGGGATGAATTGAATGCCTTTCCATACCTCAAGGCAGAAGCCGGGTCAAAAGGAAGAGAACGCCAGCGAGCTAAACTCTGAGACGGTTCCG
The DNA here is from genome assembly GCA_963678585.2 of Breoghania sp. Taxonomy (GTDB): domain Bacteria; phylum Pseudomonadota; class Alphaproteobacteria; order Rhizobiales; family Stappiaceae; genus Breoghania. The sequence goes on along the minus strand of CAXXGA010000003.1, from coordinate 212,310 downwards.
CCCGGCCTCAGATCATGGTTCCCGGGGCGATTTATCCCCAAATGGAAATATCGGTACGGCCCCGAATCAACCTCTTATTAAGGGTGTTTCACGTGAAACATCCCCAGTGATTCAGTTTCAATCCACAGGCCCCCAACATCATTTCCCGATACAGAAATCCCGAAAAATCACGTCCAGCAGGTCCTCGACATCGGTCTTCCCGACGATCCGGGCGAGCCCGTCACTGGCAACCCGCAGGTCTTCCGCCCGCAATTCAAGCGGTCGGTCCTCGCCTTCAAGCGAGCGGTCCAAACCTTCCAGGCACCGCATCAGTCCATCGCGGTGCCGGGCCCGCGTAAGCACCGGCGCCTCGGTCACACCTATCGTGTCGGATGCGAATCCACCGAGCCTCGCCAGAAGGTCGTCGAGACCGCCCGGACTGCGAACCGAACAGGCAACCTCATCCGCGGCTACCGAAGCCCCGCCGAGATCGGACTTGGTCGCGACCTGCCACACAGGACAGTCCCCCAGTCCCTCAGGGAGCGCGTCCCGCGCCTCACCCGCTGTGCCGAGCCAGAGGATCAGATCCGCCTGCCCCGCCCGCTCCAGAGCCCGACGGATGCCTTCCCGCTCGACGACCCCGACACCTTCCTCCCGCAAGCCGGCGGTATCGATCAGCGTCAAAGGATAGCCGCCGAGATCCAGATGGACCTCGATGATATCCCGCGTCGTTCCCGCCTCCTCTGTGACAATCGCCACGTCGCGCCGCGCAAGGGCGTTCATGAGGCTCGATTTGCCCGCATTGGGCGGCCCGAGCAGGATCACATGCAGGCCCGAACGCAGTCGTTCGCCACGCCTGTTGTCCGCCAGATGGGCCCGCATTTCGTCTCGGATCCGAATCACATCGCCCCAGATGGTCTCGGCCACCGAGCCGGGCACATCTTCTTCATCCGCAAAATCGAGTTCCGCCTCGATCATTGCCCGACTGCGAACAAGCTCCTCCCGCCACTGCTCATAGAGCCGTCCGAGGTCCCCACCCATCTGGCGCAACGCCTGTCGCCGCTGGGCTTCTGTATCCGCATGAATGAGATCGCCGAGACCTTCAATCTCAGTCAGGTCCAGACGGCCCGCCTCAAACGCCCTGCGAGTAAAGTCTCCGGCTTGCGCAGGCGTCAGACCGTCGAAACCTTCAAGCGCCTTCAGGACAGCCGCTACGACCGCCCTCCCACCGTGAAGATGAAGCTCCGCCACATCCTCGCCGGTGAAGCTCGCAGGGCTGGGGAAAAACAGGACGAGCGCCTCATCGAGAACCTGCCCGTCGGAAGGATCGCGAAGACGGCGCAGGCTCGCATGCCTCGGCTCCGGAACGGTTCCGCAGAGAGTTTCGAGGACGAATCGAGCCTCAGGGCCTGAGAGTCGGACAACCGCTACGCCCGAAGGCAGCCCGCCGCTGGAAAGCGCATAGATCGTTTCGTCCCGCGTCATCGCACATATGGTCCGTCATTGAAGGCACAGGCGATAGATATTCATCGCCCGACCGGAGCATGTTGAAGACTTCGGGGATAACCCTATTTGCCCGTAAACCCAAGCCGCCGTTTCAGGGCATCGCAAATCGCCAGACGCAAGGGACCGTCAGACAAGCACATGGCCACCAATCACCTCGCAAACGAGACCAGTCCGTATCTGCTTCAGCACAAGGACAACCCCGTTCACTGGCGGCCCTGGAACGCTGCGGCGCTGGCCGAGGCGCGTGAAACGGGAAAACCGATCCTGCTCTCCGTCGGCTATGCCGCGTGCCACTGGTGCCATGTGATGGCTCACGAAAGTTTCGAAGACGAATCGGTAGCCGACGCGATCAACGCCCACTTCATTCCGATCAAGGTCGATCGCGAGGAACGCCCCGATATCGACCAGATCTACATGAACGCGCTTCACGCACTTGGCCAACAGGGCGGTTGGCCCCTGACCATGTTCCTTACCTCCCAGGCCGAACCCTTCTGGGGCGGAACCTATTTCCCGAAAGAAGGCCGCTGGGGCCGGCCCGGCTTTATCGACGTCCTCACCCAGATCGCCCGCATCCATGAAAAGGAACCGAAAAAGGTTTCTTCAAACGCCTCGGCGCTCATGGAGATCCTGCATAAGACCAGCACTTGCGACCCGAGCCCTCATACCCTCTCCCCCACCCTTTTTGAAAAGGCCGCGGAGCGACTGCTCTCCGTCATGGATCCGGCAAACGGAGGAACGAAGGGGGCCCCGAAATTTCCTCAAGGGCCGCTTCTGGATCTTCTCTGGCGCGCGGGACGACATAGCGGCGATCCGGATTTCCGGCAGGCCGTTTTGACGACGCTGGAACAGATCTGCAGCGGCGGGATCTATGATCACATCGGAGGCGGCTTTGCCCGCTATGCCGTCGATGAGATCTGGCTCGTTCCCCACTTTGAGAAAATGCTCTACGACAACGCCCAGCTTGTCTCCTTGCTGAGCGAAGCCTTCGTTGCGACCGGAAACGACCTGTTCCGTATCCGAATCAAAGAGACCGTCGATTGGCTTGCCCGCGAGATGAGAACGGAAGAGGGAGCTTTCTGCGCCTCCCTCGATGCCGACAGCGCGGGCGAGGAAGGCCGTTTCTATGTCTGGCAGGCAGACGAGATAGAGGACCTCTTGAGCCCGAGCGATTTCGCGCTCTTTGCCGAGACCTATGACGTGACGCCCGGCGGCAACTGGGAAGGCAAGGTGATCCTCAATCGCCTCAGGAGCCAGCCGCTTCGGGACTGCGAGACCGAGGCCAGACTCTCCGGAATGCGCGCAAAGCTTCTGGACGCACGGGAACACCGGATGCGGCCCGGCCTCGATGACAAGGTGCTTGCCGACTGGAACGGATTGATGGTCGCTGCCCTTGCCCGGGCATCTGAGGTCTTCGGGCGAACAGACTGGCTGGTTCTGGCAGTGGACGCATTCCGGTTCGTCTCCGAATCGATGACCAGCAACGGCCGCCTTGCCCATTCATGGCGCGAGAACCGTATTAGCCTGCCGGCACAGGCAAGCGATTACGCCAACATGATCCGGGCCGCCCTTACCCTTCACCGCGCAACAGGCGAGACCGCCTATCTCACGAAGGCGCGCGAATGGGAGGCCGCCTTCACCAACCACTATTGGGATCACGACGACGGCGGTTATTTCCTCACAGCCGACGACGCTGACGATCTGATCATCCGTCCCCGCAACGCCATCGATGACGCCACGCCGAACGCCAATGGGGTCATGGCCTCAAACCTCGTGGAGCTTTGGCAGCTAACGGGTAAACCCGACTACCGCGACCGGGCGGACGCAATCCTGATGGCGTTCACATCTCAGGTCCTCCAGAACGCGTTTTCCGGAGCCAGTCTCCTGAGTGCCTTCGACAGCCGCATCCACGCCAGACAGCTTATCCTGATCGAAGGCGACGGGCGCGAGGATCCCTTCGCCGGTCTGATGAGCCGGGTGGAAAGCAGCAGTCTGTCCGTCATCCGGCGCGCCGCTGACGCTCCCCCTCTCCCCGCCGGTCATCCGGCAAACGGAAAGACCGCCCTAAAACCCGGCAAGGCGACGGCCTATCTGTGTGAGGGACAAACCTGCTCCGCACCCCTGACGGACGCCGAAAGCCTTCTGGCGGCCCTCAGGAAGCCGGTCTGAGGGGCTTACCCTTCTTTCGCGAACCAACCGTCCCTCGACAGGGAAAAAAGCCTGTGCGGACGCAAATCCGGTGAACTCATCGGCACGGAGGGGTGATCGAACACCTGCCCCTCCCGCATCCCGAGGCGGCGCATGACTTTCAGCGACCGCTCATTGGAGACCACCGTGAACGCCACGATTTCCTCAAGAGAGATGGTTTCGAACCCGAATCCAAGCCAGGCCCGCGCCGCCTCGCTGGCATAGCCTTTCCCCCACGCCCAGCGCGCGAGCCGCCAGCCGATTTCGATACAAGGTTCAAAGCCGACAGGCGTTGCAAAAACCGGACGGTTCAATCCGACGAAACCGACGAACCGCCCGCTCCCCTTTTCCTCGACCGGCATGAAGCCGAAACCGTTGACGATGGTGCGTTCCCGCATCTTCGCGATCAGCTCCGCGCTTTCCTCCATGTCGAGCGTCTTCGGAAAATAGGTCATGACCTCCTGATCGGCATTCATCTCGGCAAACGGCTTTAGATCTGTGTCCTGCCAGGCGCGCAGGATCAGGCGATCCGTCTCCATCCGAAACGCCGGATCACGGCAGTCGGTGTAGGTCATTTCAAATATCCAAGGTTTGAACCGGATCCGAATCGACTGATTCACGTGAAACAAAAACGCGCCGGAGAATAGCCTCCGGCGCGTTCCAATCCGTTTCACGTGAATCGCTTATCCAGAGATAAGCTCCGAACCGACAAAGCGGGATCAGGTGTTCATGCTGTCGAAGAAGTCCTGATTACTCTTCGTCTGGCGAAGCTTGTCGAGCAGGAACTCGATGGCGTCCGTCGTCCCCATCGGATTGAGGATACGGCGCAGCACATACATCTTCTTGAGCTCCTGAGGCGCAACGAGAAGCTCTTCCTTGCGGGTGCCGGACCGCTGAATATCAATCGCCGGGAAGACGCGCTTGTCGGCGGCCTTGCGGTCCAGGATGATTTCAGAGTTACCCGTGCCCTTGAATTCTTCGAAGATGACCTCGTCCATACGCGAGCCCGTATCGATCAGTGCAGTCGCGATGATGGTGAGCGAGCCGCCTTCCTCGATGTTACGCGCCGCACCGAAGAAGCGCTTCGGCCGCTGCAGGGCGTTGGCGTCGACACCACCGGTCAGCACCTTGCCCGAAGACGGCACGACGGTGTTGTAGGCGCGACCGAGGCGGGTGATGGAATCCAGCAGGATGACCACGTCGCGGCCATGCTCGACGAGACGCTTGGCCTTTTCGATGACCATCTCGGCCACCTGCACGTGGCGGGCAGCCGGTTCGTCGAAGGTGGAAGAGACCACTTCGCCGTCGACCGTGCGCTGCATGTCCGTAACTTCTTCCGGGCGTTCATCGATCAGCAGAACGATGAGATAGCACTCGGGATGGTTCGTGGTGATGGCGCGCGCAATGTTCTGGAGGAACATCGTTTTACCCGTGCGGGGCGGCGCTGTGATGAGTGCGCGCTGACCCTTGCCGAGCGGCGCAACCAGATCGATGACGCGCGGGGAGAGATCCTTGATGGTGGGATTCTCCACCTCCATCCGGAAGCGTTCTTCCGGATAGAGAGGCGTCAGGTTGTCGAAGTGAATCTTGTGGCGCGTCTTTTCCGGATCTTCGAAATTGATCGAATTGACCTTGAGAAGCGCGAAGTAGCGCTCGCCTTCCTTGGGCGAGCGGATCTGGCCTTCAACCGTGTCGCCGGTGCGCAGCGAAAAGCGCCGGATCTGCGAGGGCGAGACGTAAATATCGTCCGGGCCGGGCAGATAGTTCGCGTCCGGAGAGCGCAAAAAGCCGAAACCGTCCTGCAATACCTCGACGACGCCTTCGCCAATAATAATGACGTCCTGCGTCGCCAACTGCTTGAGGATGGCGAACATCAGTTCCTGCTTCCGCAGCGTACTGGCGTTCTCGACTTCAAGCTCTTCGGCAAAGCCGAGCAGCTCGGTAGGCGATTTGGATTTCAAATCCTGGAGTTTCATTTCCCGCATGGGCTGGATCTTGGTCCGCATTGACGCCGGCAGGGGATGGGATGTGCCGGCTGATAGATGAAAAAGCGATTTGGGGAGCAGCAGATCTTGTCGCGACTTTGGAAATCGCCGCTTTGGCGCCTCAAGTTAAAAACGCCGAACGCCTGTCTGCATTTTGTGGGGTATCGCGAACATAATCACTTTTGGTCTGCCATTACAAGGGGGCGAAAACCGGGTCTGCCAATTCGTCGCAACTGCAACCGCCAATTCGATTTGAAAATATAATGTCCATTTGAAGATAAACTGGGAAAAATGCGTAGCCCTTCCTTAGAAGGGCCTCAGTATCACCAGAATGACAACTGCAATCATGATCAGTGTCGGGATCTCATTGATGATACGGAAATATCTTTCTGAATATTGATTCCGGTCATCCGCGAAATCCTTCAGTCTCTTTCCGAGAATAAAGTTAAAAACCGTAAGTATTACGACAAATAACAACTTTGCGTGAAACCATCCTTCACTGAAGTAATCCCATTCCACGGCCAGAACAAGACCGCATATCCATGCAACGACCATGGCCGGAACCATGATGGCCTTGTAAAGACGCCTCTCCATTATTTTGAACGTCTCGGATTTGTCGGAACCCGGCTCCGCCTGCACGTGATAGACCATCAGACGCGGCAGATAGAACAGCCCCGCCATCCACGAGATGACGGCCATGATGTGGATAGCCTTGATCCAAAGCACGAGATTTCCCCCAATCAACAACGGAAGCGTTCGAATGAAATCGGCGATTCAGACCAGCTAACCGGCCTGAATCATCTGGATAGAAGCGCCGGGCGCGCCGATCAGAACGTATCGGCTGCGCCGCGCACCCGTTTCACCATCTGCTCCACATGAGCAACCGGCGTCTGGGGAACGATGCCATGGCCGAGGTTGAAGACCAGCGGCCCGCCGCCAAGCCCGTTGAGGACCGTATCGACGCCCTCATCGAGCGCCTGACCGCCTGCGACCAGCCGCATCGGGTCCAGATTGCCCTGAACCGGAAGATCTGCCTGAACCTCGCGGGCCATGTCGAGCGGGGCCGTCCAGTCGAGCCCGACCGCCGTTATGCCCGTCTTTGCCGCAAAGGTCTTCAGACGCCCGATGGAGCCCTTGGGAAACCCGATGATCTTCGCATCCGGCCGAACGGCTCGAACCTTCTCCACGATCCGCCGCGTCGGCTCCACGCACCACCGCTCGAAGCCCGCATCGTCCAGCACCCCGGCCCAGGTGTCGAAAATCTGTAGCGCGTCGGCGCCCGCATCGAGCTGACGGATCAGATAGGCTGCGGAGGCCTCGACCAGCATGTCGATCCAGATCTGGAAGGTCTCCGGATCGCTGTAGGCGCCGATACGGGCCGCTGTCTGCTCCGCGGTGGTGTGACCGGCCACGGAATAGCACGCAACGGTCCAGGGAGCCCCGCAGAAGCCCAGGAGCGTCGTTTCGGCGGGTAACTCCGCCCGAAGCCTTTCAAGGATCTCCATGACCGGCGACAGATGCGCCTCGGCCCTGTCCGGGTCCAACCCGTCAAGGATTTCGCGCGACAGCGGCGTCAGGACCGGTCCCCGGCCTTCTTCGAAGGTGACCGGGTATCCGAGTGCGTCGGGAACGACGAAGATGTCGGAAAACAGGATGGATGCGTCAAAGCCGAAACGACGAATGGGCTGGAGCGTCACCTCGACCGCCAGATCCACATCATAGCAAAACTTCAGGAAGTCTTTCTGCCTGGCTCGGGTTTCGCGATATTCGGGTAGATAGCGGCCTGCCTGGCGCATCATCCAGACGGGAGGCGGCCAGAGCCTTTCTCCTGCGAGCACCCGCATGACGGAGCGTTCTTCGGATCGCATGCCTTCGTCCCTTTTCCCACCAAATCTCTTATCAATGAATCTTGTTATGAGATTTGTTTTTTAGGTTTGTGTGTGGATTGCCGTGATTACGAGCCATCCACAATTATCCGATCGGTTATTCCGCGCACAGGGGGGCTGGGGAGAGATTTGAACAGACGACTGTGTACCCGCCTCACAGCTTAAGCGAACCTTAAGGAATCCGGGCACGTTAACGGTTCGTTAACGAATTGGGCGCTGTGGATGAAATCCGAATAGGGAGTCGGTAACTCGTGACCGTCATGCGAAATCCCCGATTCCGGATAACCCCTGCCGGGATTTTTCCCGAATGGCGCTCGCTGTTGATGAAATAAGTGATATGGGCATGATGAAAGGGTCCTTTCGCAAAGGAGGCAGATCCATGCCCGCTCATACACAGGGAACGACCTCGTCTGGGGATGAAAACGTGGGTGATCCGCGTAGCTACTTCCATTTACACCTGATTTCGGATTCCACCGGCGAAACCCTGATGACCGTCGCGCGCGCCGCCCTTGCGCAATACGACAACATCCAGCCCATCGAGCATGTCTATCCGCTCGTGCGCTCCGACCGTCAGCTCGACCGCGTTCTTACCGAAATCGAGGCCGCTCCGGGCATTGTTCTCTATACACTGATGATCGACGAGCAGGTCCAGCGGCTGGAACGGATCTGCCTGAAGCACGGCGTGCCTTGCGTGAACATTCTCGATCCCGTCTTCGCCGTCTTCCAGTCCTATCTCAAGGTAGAGGAAACGCGCCGGGTCGGCGGCCAGCACGCGCTCGATGCCGATTATTTCAACCGCATCGACGCCATGCATTACACCATGCTTCACGACGACGGTCAGGTGCCGGAAGGGCTGGACGACGCCGACGTCATTCTCATCGGTATCAGCCGCACGTCGAAAACGCCGACCTGCATCTATCTTGCCAATCGTGGGATCAAGGCGGCGAATATCCCGGTGGTGCCGGAAGTGCCAATCACCCCGGCCCTGTTCGAGGTTCGCCGACCCCTCGTGGTCGGGCTCGTGGCAAGCGCCGAGCGCATTCTTCAGGTCAGGCAGAACAGGCTCCTGTCGCTCAATGCCATCGGGCAGAACGACCGCTATGTAGACCGCAAGGCGATTTCCGAAGAGATCAGCTTCATGCGCAGGCTCTGCGGTCAGAACGACTGGCCCGTCATCGACGTGACCCGCCGCTCCATCGAGGAAACGGCGGCCGCCATCATGTCCCTGATGAAGGAGCGCAAGAAACTTCCCAGCCAGGTCGGCGAATAGCCGACCGCAGAAATCTGCCCTGCCCGCGCCGAAAAACGGAGAATCCCGCCTTGCCCAAGCTCGTCCTTGCCAGCGCCAGCCCCTGGCGCGCCTCCATGTTGCGCGATGCCGGGCTGGAAATCACTGCCGAAGCCGCCGAAATCGATGAACGCGTCGTCGATGCGCCTTTGCGCAAGGCGCGGCTTGCGCCGGAAGACGTTGCCCTTGTTCTGGCGCAAGCTAAAGCCGCCGATGTGTCCTTGCGCCATCCCGGAGCCTTGGTGATCGGTGCCGATCAGGTGCTGGAATTCGAAGGCGAGATGTTCAACAAGCCGGAGACGATGGAAGAGGCGCGCGACAATCTCTTCCGGCTCAGGGGCGCGCCGCATCATCTGCGCTCGGCCATCGTCTGCGTGAGAGATGGCGCGCCTGTCTGGCGTCATGTGGCCACCGCCACGCTGACCATGCGGCGTTTTACGCCGGAATTTCTCGGCCACTATCTGGCGGAAATCGGCGAAAATGCCATGAAAAGCGTCGGCTCCTATCAGATCGAAGGCAGAGGCATCCAGCTTTTCGAAAAGATCGAGGGCGACTATTTCACCATCATCGGCCTGCCCCTGATGCCGCTTCTGGGTTTCCTGCGCGGCGAAGGGATAATCGAAACTTGACCGCATCCGGTGTAAGGGGCTTCAAACAAGACCGGCGGGAGGCCGGGGCGGGTGCGGAGGACGGCCCGCCGATACGAATTGCAGGGGGAAAACATGACGAGTGAGCCGCGCGCCGCGGTGATCGGATGGCCGGTGGAGCATTCCCGCTCGCCGATCATTCACGGATACTGGCTGAAGACCCTCAATCTCGCAGGCTCCTACGAAGGCCGCGCCGTCGCACCCGACGAGGCGGATGCGTTCTTCAGATCCTTTGCAGATAGCGGCTTGATCGGCGGTAACGTCACCATCCCCCACAAGGAAACGGCCTTTGCCTGCTGCGACGAGGTCGATGAAACGGCCCGCGCGCTCGGCGCCGTGAATACGCTTGTGTTGAAGGACGGCCGGCTCTTCGGCTCCAACACCGACGGGTTGGGCTTTCTGAACTCGCTTGATCATAGCGCGCCGGGTTGGGACAGGAAGGGCGGCTCGGCGGTTGTTCTGGGCGCAGGCGGGGCAGCGCGCGCCATTATCTGGGCGCTTCTCTCGCGCGGCCTGACGGTCCATCTCTTCAACCGCACCCGCATCCGCGCAGAAGCGCTGGCGGAACATTTCGGAACCGGTGTCCATGTGCATGGGCCTGAGGAAATGGCCGCGGTGCTTGAGGGCGCTTCGCTTCTCGTCAACACGACATCGGCCGGTATGGGCGGCAAGCCCTCCCTCGATATCGACCTTTCGCCACTCCCCGAGCATGCCGTTGTCACCGATATTGTCTATACCCCTCTCATGACGCCCCTGCTTCTTCGAGCACGTGAGCGCGGGCTTGTGACGGTGGACGGGCTTGGAATGCTGCTTCATCAGGCGGTTCCGGGGTTCGAACTCTGGTTCGGGAAACGTCCCGAGGTGACCGACGAATTGCGCCGCCTCGTGCTGGCCGACATGGGTCTTGAGGACGACAATCCGCAAGAAGCGGCCGTACTATCGGAAGAAACCGGGGAGACGGGCCGATGATCGTGGTTGGCCTCACCGGGTCCATCGGCATGGGCAAGTCGACGACCGGCAAGCTTTTCGCTGAAGCAGGCGTTCCGGTCTACGACGCCGACGATTGCGTTCACCGGCTTTATTCGGGCAAGGCTGCACCGCTGATCGAGGCCGCTTTTCCCGGCACCGTGAAGGACGGCACCGTCGACCGCAACGAGCTTGCCCGTCACGTCATGGGAAAGCCCGAGGCTCTGGCCCGGCTGGAAACGATCATCCATCCGCTGGTGCGCGAAATGCGCGAGACGTTTCTGGCGCAAGCACGGCGCAACCGCGCCCATATCGCGATCCTCGACGTGCCGCTCCTCTTTGAAACCGGCAGCCAGGCCCGTGTGGATGTGGTCGTTCTGGTCACCACCTCGCCGGAAATCCAGCGCGAAAGGGTGCTGAAGCGACCGGACATGACGCCGGAAAAGTTGGACGCGATCCTTGAACGCCAGATGCCGGACGCCGAAAAGCGCCTGCGCTCGCATTTTCTGGTGGAAACTGGCAAGGGTGTGGAACTGGCGCGCCGCCGGGTGGCGGCGATCCTGCGCGCCATGGCGGCAATGGGCGGCCCGGTCCGCAGTCATTCCGGGATCAGCGGCCCGACAATGGGGCAGGCGACCGCCGATCAGGCAACAAGCAGCCGTGCAATGGGGGGATAACCCCGCCGCGATGCTTGCCGGAGCGGGCTTTGAAGGCGAGAATCCGGTTTTCCGCGTTGTGAGACGGAATATGCGCCCGAACCGGGTCGTCTCCTTCCCGCGTCCGACCCGCTCTGAAAGCCCGAAAGACCATCATGCGTGAGATCGTGCTCGATACCGAAACCACCGGCCTGAACCCGCGTGGCGGAGACCGTCTGGTGGAAATCGGCGGCGTGGAACTGGTCAACCACATTCCCTCCGGCCAGATCTATCACGTCTACATCAATCCCGAGCGCGACATGCCGGAAGAGGCCTACAACGTTCACGGCCTCTCCGAAGAGTTTCTGAAGGACAAGCCGGTCTTTGCGGGCGTGGCGCAGGAGTTCTGCGATTTCGTGGGCGATGCGACGCTGGTGATCCACAACGCGTCCTTCGACATGGGCTTCATCAACATGGAGCTGGAGCGTTTCGGCCTGCCGGTCATCGGCAACGAACAGGTGCTCGACACGCTGGCGCTTGCCCGCCGCCGTCATCCGGCAGGTCCCAACTCGCTCGATGCGCTGTGTTCGCGCTACGGCATCGACAATTCGCGCCGCACCAAGCACGGCGCTCTTCTCGATGCGGAGCTTCTGGCGGAAGTCTATATCGAGCTGATCGGCGGCAAGCAGTCGTCGCTCGGTCTTGTCTCCGCCTCGAGCGAACAGGACGAAGGCGACAGCGGCCCCAGCATCGGCGGGCGCTCGGTCCAGCCGCGCCCCACGCCTCTGCCCCCGCGCCTCAGCGAAGCGGAGATCGAGGCGCATGTGCAATTCGTCGCCAAGCTCGGCGACGAGGCCGTCTGGCGGCAATATATCGAGATAGAAGCCAAGAGCTGAAACAGCCTTTAAGAAAAGGCCGGATCCGAAAACGAAAAAGGGGCGCGATGCGCCCCTTCTCTGTATCCGGATGCCGATTACAGCATCGACGGCAAAACCCGGTCCGGCGGACGATGCCCGTCCATGAAGGTGCGGATGTTGATGATCACCTTCTCGCCCATGTCGATACGGCCCTCGATGGTGGCCGAACCCATATGCGGCAGAAGCACCACCTTTTCCGACTTCAGGAGCTTGGGATTGACAGCCGGTTCGCGCTCGAAGACGTCAAGTCCGGCACCGGCGAGATCGCCGCCCTCAATCATCCGGGTCAACGCAGCCTCGTCGATCACCTCGCCGCGCGCGGTGTTTACCAGATAGGCTTCCGGCTTCATCAGCTTCAGCCGACGCGCGGACAGAAGGTGGAAGGTCGCGGGCGTATGCGGGCAATGGACGGAGATGACGTCCATGCGGGCGAGCATCTGGTCGAGGCTGTCCCAATAGGTCGCCTCAAGCTGGTCCTCGATCTTGGAGGGCACGCGGCGGCGGTTGTGATAGTGGATCGACATGCCGAATGCCTTGGCGCGGCGCGCGACGGCCTGACCGATTCGGCCCATGCCGACGATGCCGAGGCGCTTGCCCCAGATCCGGCGGCCCAGCATCCATGTCGGGGACCAGCCCTGCCACTCGCCATTTTCCAGCGCCTTGATGCCTTCCGCCAGACGGCGCGGCACGGCGAGGATCAGCGCCATGGTCATGTCGGCGGTGTCTTCCGTCAGCACGCCCGGCGTGTTGGTAACCGTAATGCCACGGTTGTTCGCCGTATTCACGTCGATATTATCTATACCATTGCCGAAATTCGCGATGAGACGCAGATTCGGCCCAGCCTGGGACAGCACGGCCGCATCGATCTTGTCGGTCACCGTGGGTACCAGCACGTCGGCCGTCTTGACGGCCTCGACCAGTTCGGCCTGGCTCATCGGCCGGTCACTGTCGTTCAGGCGCGTGTCAAAAAGCTCGCGCATTCGGGTCTCGACAACATCCGGCAATGTCCGGGTGACGACGACAAGGGGTTTCTTGATGGACATTGCGGTCCTCGCCTAGGGCAGTTCGTTGAGGGGTCCTTAACCGTAATCGTCGCATTGTGCCACCGAGCGGCGTCGGCCTCGACTTGATGCTTCCATACCAGATGGCAGGGAAGAAACAAGCCGAACCAGCTGCCGCCGCGGCCCGACGCGCACATTACGTGACCCGCGCCAGCGCCCGCTGCGTAACACCGGCGGGATTCGTACAAGACCGTAGCGTCCTCAAGTGGGTGTCTTCAAGCTGAACAATGCATTGAAGCGCTCGATTAGACACATGGATTACGGACGTCGAAGCCATATGAACCGAAATCTGTCAAAGCCGAACCGTTTCGCCGCCACTGCGCGCTTTCTGTTTGCGCTTGCGCTGCTGATTCCGATCCTCGTCTGCGTAAGGGGCGAGGCGATTGCACAGGGAACGACGGAGGGCGCGAGCGGTCTGCCGGTTCCCCGCTTCGTTTCCCTGAAGTCGGACCGGGTGAATGTGCGTCGCGGACCGGGACGCGATCATGAGGTCGTGTGGACCTTCGTGCGCGCCGGTCTTCCGCTCGAGATCGTGCAGGAATTCGAGAACTGGCGCCGCATCCGCGACTGGGAAGGCAGCGAAGGCTGGGTTTTCCATTCGCTGCTGTCGGGCCGCCGCACCGCGCTCGTGAAGCCCTGGGACAAGTCCGGCACGGTGCCGCTGCGCGCCAGTCCCAGTTCCAATGCCGATATCGTCGGCGAACTGGAGCCCAACGTGCTGGCCTCCGTTGCCGAATGCGGCAAGGGGTTCTGCCGGGTTTCAGGTCAGGACTGGGCCGGCTGGGTCGATCAGACCCTGCTTTTCGGCGTCTATCCCGACGAAACTTTCGATTGATTCCGCCCCCCCGTCCGCGGGAGCCTGAGCGAACATGAAAACGGCCCCGCGGCGTGTCGCCCGGGGCCGTTTTCGGTTGTCCTTGATATCGGTGCGCCGGTTCGCTTACTCGCCGGTGGCCTGCGCGTGTTCCTTCAGCGCATCGAGACGCGGCATGGAGACGATGTTGTAGCCGCTGTCGACGAAATGGACCTCGCCGGTCACGCCGGAAGAAAGACCAGACAGCAGGTAGACGCCGGTCCCCCCCACCTCGTCGATGGTGACGGTGCGCTGCAGCGGGGAATGTTCGCGCTGGTAGTTGAACATCAGGCGCGCATCGGAAACGCCTGCGCCCGCCAGCGTCCGCACGGGACCGGCGGAGATCGCGTTGACGCGAATGTTCTGCGGGCCGTAGTCCATCGCCAGATAGCGCACCGAGGATTCCAGCGCCGCCTTGGCCACGCCCATCACGTTGTAGTTCGGCATGACACGCGTGGAGCCGCCATAGGTCAGCGTCACGATGGAGCCGCCATCGGGCATGAGCGCTGCGGCGCGCTTGGTGATCTCGGTGAAGGAGAAGCAGGAGATGACCATCGTGCGCGAGAAATTCTCGCGCGTGGTGTCCGCATAAAGCCCCTTCAGCTCGTTCTTGTCGGAAAAGCCGATCGCGTGAACGAGGAAATCGATTGTGCCCCATTCTTCCTTGAGTCTGGCGAAGACGGCATCGACGGAGGCGATGTCTTCCACGTCGCACGGGATGAGCAGATCGGAGCCGACGGAATTCGCCAGCGGCTTCACGCGCCGCCCGAAGGCTTCGCCCTGATAGGTGAACGCGAGTTCCGCACCCTGATCCGCCAGGGCCTTCGCCATGCCCCAGGCAATCGAGTGATCATTGGCGACACCCATGACCAGGCCGCGCTTGCCCTTCATCAAACCGGTCATGCGACCTCTCCTTATCGAATTCAGATGGTTGCCGCGTCGCCGGGAAGGGCGCGCGTCGCAAACCGGATTTTCATAAAATACGGGCGGCCAGTACGGCCGCCCGTGATTGCCGCGTCAAGGCGGAAATTTCACGCCCGACGTGAGGCGTGTTCAATATCAGGCGTCGACGCGCTTGAAAACCAACGTGGCGTTGGTGCCGCCGAACCCGAACCCGTTCGACAGCACGCAGTTGAGTTCTGCGTTGTCGACACGCTCGCGCACGATCGGGAGATCGGCGAAATCCGGGTCGATTTCGGTGATATGCGCCGATTTGGCGATGAAGTTGTTCTGCATCATCAGGATCGAGTAGATCGCTTCCTGCACACCGGCAGCGCCCAGCGAATGGCCCGTCAGCGACTTGGTGGCGGAGATCGGCGGGATCTTGTCGCCGAAAACCTCGCGGATCGCTTCCACTTCCTTGATGTCGCCGACCACGGTGGAGGTGGCGTGCGGGTTGATGTAGTCGACCGGGCAATCGACATTGGCCAGCGCCAGCTTCATGCAGCGCGCTGCACCCTCGCCCGACGGAGCGACCATGTCGTAACCGTCCGACGTTGCGCCGTAGCCGACGATTTCGGCGTAGATCTTCGCGCCGCGCGCCTTGGCGTGTTCGTATTCCTCAAGCACCAGAACGCCCGCGCCGCCGGCGATGACGAAACCGTCGCGGGTGGCGTCATAGGCGCGTGAGGCGGTCGACGGTGTGTCGTTGTGCTTGGAGGTCATCGCGCCCATGGCGTCGAAGAGCACCGACAGCGTCCAGTCGAGTTCTTCGCCGCCGCCGGCAAAGACGATGTCCTGCTTGCCCCACTGGATCAGCTCGGCCGCGTTGCCGATGCAGATGTTGGTGGTCGCGCAGGCCGCCGAGATCGAATAGTTCACGCCGTGGATCTTGAAGGGCGTGGCGAGCGTGGCGGAGTTGGTGGACGACATCGCCTTGGGAACGGCGGTCGGCCCGATGCGGCGCGGACCCTTCGCGCGGGCGATATCGGCCGCTTCCACGATAGCCTTTGTGGAGGGGCCGCCGGAGCCCATGATCAGGCCGGTACGCTCGTTGCTGACGTCGCTTTCCTCAAGTCCGGAATCCTCGATCGCCTGCTGCATGGCGATGTAGTTCCAGGCCGCGCCGGTGCCCATGAAGCGGGTCGTGCGCCGGTCGAGCACTTCGCTCGGATCGAGCGTCGGCGCGCCATGAACCTGGCAGCGGAAGCCGAGCTTCTCATAATCCTCGGCAAATACGATGCCCGACTTGGCGTCACGAAGGCTCGTCAGAACTTCCTGCGTCGTGTTGCCGATCGACGACACGATGCCCATTCCGGTGACGACCACACGCCTCATGGCGGTCTCCTCAATTTTGTTTCGTTTCGTTTGCGCCAACACAGATGGGGTTCTGGCAAGCGGAAACAATTGTTGGTGGTTTATTATTGCGCCAGAACGTTGGCAGCGCCGTGGTAAAAGTACTCAATTCGGCAAAAAGGGGCGCGACGGATCCCCGCGCCCGCTACGTTCTGTCGCCCGGTCGGCGAGATCTGCCGGATCGATCAGCTCTGGAACAGGCCGACCTTGAGGTCCGCTGCGCGATAGATCTCTTCGCCGTCCGCCTTCACCCAGCCATTTGCGATGCCGAGGACGAGCTTGGAGCGCATGACGCGCTTCAGATCCACGCCGTATTCGATTTCCTTGACCTTCGGCGTCACCATGCCGGTGAATTTCACCTCGCCCACCGCGAGCGCGCGGCCGCGGCCGGGGGAGCCCAGCCATCCGAGGTAGAAACCGACCATCTGCCACAAGGCGTCGAGGCCGAGGCAGCCCGGCATCACCGGATCGCCCTTGAAGTGGCAGGGGAAGAACCACAGGTCCGGCTTGATGGCCAGCGTGGCGCGCACGCAGCCCTTGCCGAATTCCCCGCCGTCTTCGCTGATCTCGGTGATCTTGTCGAACATCAGCATCGGCGGAAGCGGCAGTTGCGCGTTGCCCGCGCCGAACAACTCGCCGCGCCCGCAGGCGAGAAGGTCTTCATAGTCGTAACTTGAGGCGCGTTCCTGCATTCCGATCCCGCATTTGTTGTTATGGCGAAGTCTTGGTGAGCTTCTGTGAGGCTTGCCGGAAGGCCTGCTCGTGGATGAGCCCCTGGACTTGCCAGTTCCTGTAGACTTGCCAGTTGAAGTGAATGATCGGTCCGAGGTCCATCGGGACGCACATGGCGACCATACCGGCATTCGCCGCTTCGAATAATGGCGCTTTCCTATCACAGGAGTACCGGGTTCGAAAGGGCAAGGATTATCGTGATTTCAATCAATCCCCGGGCTGTGCAGGGCAGCGGAATCGGGACATCTGCGGACATTGCGGGCAAACTGGATAAGGGGTGCGTCAATTCAGTCTAGTTGCGCATGGTTCGCAGATTTCCTATTATCTAGACTAATGTGAAGCTGGCGATCAGGTCGTCTGCGGGGCTGATCGAAAGAATGACCGATTGGAAGACCTCTTCCATGTTCTTCCCGGACGGTTCCCGCAAAATCCGGCGAAAAGCCAGTCGAGTGCCGAATGTCGAGCCCGATGCTCCCGAAATCGTGTTCCAGGCGGCGTGAACTGTGGCAGCTGTGCCTACGGGTGACAGCTATTGAATGGCAGCTCTGAAATCATCATGGCCGACCACCCTATGGAAATGCATACGCCTCACACGCGGCACAGTGTCCGCGACATGCTGCGTGACGCGGGGCTGCGTCCCACCCGTCAGCGCCTTGCGCTGGCCGAGCTTCTGTTTTCAAAGGGCAATCGTCATATCTCGGCGGAGCTTCTTCACGAAGAAGCTGTTCTTGCCCGCGTCCCCGTCTCGCTGGCGACCGTCTACAACACCCTGCATCAGTTCACCGAAGCAGGCATGTTGCGCGAAGTCGCTGTCGAAGGAACCAAGACCTATTTCGATACCAATGTCGGCGATCACCATCACTTCTTCATCGAAGGAGAAAATCGCGTGGTCGACATTCCGGGACCCAATGTGTCGGTCGAAGGTCTTCCCATTGCTCCCGACGGTATGGAAATCGTGCGCGTGGACGTCGTCGTTCGTCTGCGCCGCAATGACTGATCGCTAAGGAAGAAGCGCGGCAACCTGCCGCGTTTTTCCGTTTGGTTTTCAATCTGAAAACCTGTGGATAATTGCGGGCATGGCTCGAGCCGGACCGCGAATGCGCCCATCGGCGGCATTCCGCGTCTTGCAACCGTCCGGCCGCCTCCGCTCAACTCCCGACAGCTCCTGTTCTTGCCGCCGTCCGTCGCGGGCGGCGTCGACGCTCAGGCTTTGCCCGATGCGCCTTCCGCGTCGCTTTTCGATGCATCCGGCACCCGTTTTTCCGGTGACTTGCACAGATCCGCGATGATGCAGCGCCCGCAATCGGGCGTGCGCGCCTTGCAGACATAGCGTCCATGCAGGATCAGCCAGTGATGCGCGTGCAGGCGGTAGGCGTCGGGGATGATCTTTTCCAGCGCGAGTTCCACCGCCAGCGGCGTCTTGCCCGGCGCAATGCCGAGGCGGTTGCCGATCCGGAAGAGATGCGTGTCGACCGCAACCGTCGGCTCGCCGAAGGCGATGTTGAGCACCACATTCGCGGTCTTGCGGCCGACGCCCGGCAACTCCTCCAGCGCCTCGCGCGAGCGCGGCACCTCTCCGCCATGCTTGTCGATCAGCATTTGCGACAGCGCGACCACGTTCTTCGCCTTGTTGCGGAAGAGCCCGATGGTCTTGATCGCCTCGCGCACGCCGTCCTCGCCCAACGCGACCATCTTTTCCGGTGTGTCCGCCACGGCGAAAAGCTCGCGGGTGGCGCGGTTGACGCCCGCATCGGTCGCCTGAGCGGAAAGAACCACAGCCACCAGCAGCGTGAAGGCGTTCACATATTCCAGTTCGCCTTTGGGCTCCGGATCGTGCGCATGGAAACGCTCGAAAATCGCCTCGATCTCCGCGCGCGTGTATTTCGGCGTCTTCGTCCGCTTCGGTTTGGCGGCTGTTTTCCGAGCAGGTTTCGCCTTGGCGGTCGCTGCTTTGGAACTGGAAGAATGAGACTCTGGCTTGGTTCTGGTCATTTGTCTTCTATACTGAACCCCCATGAGCGACGCCAACTTGAAAAATCCTGCCGGGGCGCAAACGCATCCGGCGGGGCGGGAAACTCCCGTAGATCCGTTCTTTTCGGCCGTTCTGACCCCTTACCGATCCCTCGGTGCGAAGGGGTTTCTGGTGCTGATGCTGTTCTTTGGCGGCGTCTCTTTCTCCGCGGGGCTGTTCTTCGTCTTCATCGGCGCCTGGCCGATTTTCGGTTTTTTCGGTCTCGATGTGGCGCTGGTCTGGTTCGCCTTCAGCCGCAATTATCGCGAGGCGCGCGCCTTTGAGGAAGTGCATGTTTCGCCCTGCGAGGTGATCCTGCGCAAGGTCTCGCCGCTTGGAGAGGCTCAGCTTTTCCGGTTCAATCCCGTCTGGGTCAGGATGGGGGTGGAGCGGATCGAGGATGAGGGCATGACCCGGCTTTGCCTGCGTTCGCACGGCAAGGAGGTTGAACTGGGCCATTTCCTGAGCCCCGTCGATCGGCAGGATTTTGCCTCAGCCCTGGGCAGCGCGTTGTCGTCGGCGCGCTCCGGTGGGCCCGCGCCACAGGGTGCAGCCGGACCAGACCCGGCCTGAACCGCCAATTACCGCCGCTAAGCTGTGGAGTACCCGGCCGGTTATTGCCGCAGCCCGGCGGATTTGTGCTAATTCGAGACCCAGCAGGATGTCGGCCCGTGTTCCGGCCGCCCTCTATCAGCCCGGAGACAGGATCAGACATGCAGGTCGGCATCGACATCGGTACGACGTCGCACGGGACGACGGCCATGTTCGATCTTGAGGAACTGCTGGCGACCCGCCTGCTCGTTCAGGGCAATTCCGGCTCCGGCAAATCCCATCTCCTGCGCCGCATTCTCGAACAGAGCGCCCAGTGGGTGCAGCAGGCCGTCATCGATCCGGAAGGCGATTTCGTCACGCTGGCGGAAAAATTCGGCCATGTGATCGTGGATGCGCAGGGCACCAGCGAGGGCGATCTTGCCCGCATCGCGGGTCGTGTGCGCCAACATCGCGTTTCCGTCGTGCTCAATCTGGAAGGGCTTGAGGCGGAGCTTCAGATGAAGGCGGCTGCTGCCTTCCTGAACGGGCTCTTCGATGCCGAGCGCGATCTCTGGTACCCGATGCTGGTGATTGTGGACGAGGCCCAGCTTTTCGCGCCCGCCGTCGGCGGCGAGGTGTCCGACGAGGCGCGCCGGGTCTCGCTCGGCGCGATGACCAACCTCATGTGCCGTGGCCGCAAGCGTGGGCTGGCGGGCGTCATCGCCACGCAGCGTCTTGCCAAGCTTGCCAAGAACGTGGCCGCGGAAGCCGCCAACTTCCTGATGGGCCGCACCTTCCTCGATATCGATATGGCGCGTGCCGCCGATCTTCTCGGCATGGAGCGCCGACAGGCGGAAGCCTTCCGCAATCTGGAGCGCGGCCGCTTCATCGCGCTCGGCTCCGCCATCACGCGGCGCGCCGAAACGGTGACCATCGGACCCGTTGAAACGGCCTCGCGCAGCGGCGGGCTGAAGCTCATGCCGCTGCCCGAACAGCCGCCGGAAGATGCGCGCGACCTGATCTTCACCCGCGGCGAGAACGAGCCGGAGGAATATCAGCGCCCCGTGCGTCGCCCGGCCCCGGCCCCCGCCCCCGATCTTCTGGCCCAGCTGGCGGAAGCCCGCGTCAGCGCCAATGCGCAGGCCGAAGCGGCCGCTCCGGCCATGGACGAAGCGGAGCGCGAGGCGGAAATCGACAAGATCCTGCACGAGATCCTGAACGATCCGGAGGCCGGTTTCCGCTCCGTCTCGGTGCTTTATCAGGACTTTCAGGTGCGCATGCGCATCGCCCGGCTGGGTCCGGCCATGGACCTGCCCGCCTTCCGCCAGCGCCTTGCCGTGGCGCGTGCCGGTGTCGGGCAGGATGAGGAAGCGACGCCCGACTGGGAACATGCGATCGAACTGTCGCACGCCTTGCCCGACGACATGCAGGGGGTGTTCCTGGTTTTGGCGCGCGCGGCGATGGCTGGCGATCCGTGCCCCAGCGACGCGGAGATCGCGCGGATCTACGGCACCCGCTCCACCGGCCGTGCCCGCCGCCTGATCGCCTATATGGAAGAGCGCGACTTCGTCGTCGTCAGCACGGATTTTTCCGGCAATCGCCAGATCGCCATTCCCGAATTCGGCTGGCGAACCGGCTCGGGCAATCCCAACGCCGCGCCCGCGGAAACCACGTCCGAAAGCGCCTGAGCGCAAGAAACGGGTGGCTGGCGAGCCGTCTCCCCTCTAGCCTTTTCGACAAGTCAGCCGGAGAGCGCAATTATCGCGCGGAGGGACAATCATGACCACGGCAATGGATCGATTAAGCGATACGGCCCTGAAGCCGCTCGGTGAGGAAATGGGCGGCGACTACGCGATTGTGCGTCGAACGCTGGAATTCATCACGGAGAACTGGCGCGACCAGCCGGGTCTTGAAGAGATCGCCGCCGGCACGGGGCTTTCGGCGATGCACCTGCAACGGGTCTTTCACCGCTGGGCGGGGCTGACGCCCAAGCAGTTCCTTCAGGCGATCACGCTGGATCACGCCCGCCACCTCCTGCGCCAGTCCGCTTCCGTGCTGGACACGAGCTACGAGGTGGGCCTCTCCGGTCCCGCGCGGCTCCATGATCTCTTTGTGGTGCATGAGGCCATGACCCCCGGCGTCTACCGGGCGCGCGGGCGCGGGCTGGTCATCCGCTGGGCCTTTCATCCCTCGCCCTTCGGGCACGCCCTCATCATGGTAAGCGAACACGGCCTTGCGGGCCTTGCCTTTGCCGATCCTGGCGAGGAGAAGGCAGCGCTCGACGATATGCGCAGCCGCTGGCCGAATGCCGAATATCTGGAGGACAGCGCCGCCACCGCACCCTTTGCGACGCGGATCTTCGATCCCGGGCGCTGGCAGCCGGATACGCCCTTGCGGGTGGTTCTGATCGGGACCGATTTCGAGGTGCGCGTCTGGGAGACCCTGCTGGCGATCCCGCTCGGCCGCGCCACCACCTATTCCGATATCGCCGCAAGGCTCGGCAAGCCGTCAGCGGCACGCGCGGTGGGAACGGCGGTCGGCAAGAACCCCGTCTCCTTCGTGGTGCCGTGCCATCGCGTTCTTGGAAAGACCGGCGCGCTTTGCGGCTACCACTGGGGGTTGACGCGCAAGAAGGCCATTCTGGGCTGGGAAGCGGGTCTCGCGGAGCCAGCCACGGCCTGACCCGAACCGATCCGGACAGAACCGCTATTGCGGCGGCGTGCCGTTCAGGTCGAGCACTTCGCCCGCCAGATAGAGTGAGCCGCACATCAGGATGCGTGGGGCCGTATCGCCTGCGCAAAGCGTGCGGATGCGCGAAAGGGCCTCGAATATATCTCCGACCGGTTCCGCGATCAGCCCGGCTTCAGCGGCAAAGCCTGCCAGTTCCTCCGGCGTGCGTCCGGCCTGCGAGGAATGAAGCGGCACGGTCAGCACGTAATGGGCAAGGCCCTCGAAAGCCTTGAAAAAACCGACCGGATCCTTGGTGTTGAGCATTCCGGCAACCAGATAGACCGGACGATCCACCTTGTCGCCAAGCTCCGCCATGGCAGCCGATACGACCATGCCGGCACCCGGATTGTGCCCGCCGTCGAGCCAGACTTCCGCACCTTCCGGAATATGCTGCAAAAGCTCGCCCTCGCGCAGGCGCTGCATGCGGGCGGGCCAGGAAACGGCGGAAAGCCCCTCCTGAACCGCTTCCGAGCCCGGCCAGATGCCGGACGCGCGCAGCGCGGCGATGGCCGTGCCCGCGTTTTCGAACTGGTGATTGCCGATGAGCCGCGGGCGCGGCAGATCGAGCAGTCCCTGCTCGTCCTGATAGATCAGGCGACCGTGTTCCTCATGCGCCATCCAGTCCTGACCGTGGATCATCAGGGGAGCGCCGACACGGGCGGCCTCGCGTTCGATGACCTCGCGCACCGCGTCCGTCTGCGGTCCGATCACGCCCGGGCGGCCCTTCTTGAGAATGCCTGCCTTTTCGAACCCGATTTCCTCAATCCGGCTGCCGAGAAAGCGCTCGTGATCGATCGACACCGGCGTGATGATGCTGGCGAGCGGGGCATCGATGACATTGGTGGCGTCGAGCCGTCCGCCAAGCCCGACTTCCAGCAGCAGGACATCCGCCGGATGGGTGGCGAATAACTGCATGGCGACGGCGGTGGAGATTTCAAAGAAGGTGATCGGCGCGCCGTCGTTGATCTGTTCCACCTCCTTCAGCGCGGCGCAAAGCACATCGTCTTCCACGATCCGCCCGCCGCCCTCATGGGCAAGCCGGATACGCTCATGGAAGCGGACAAGGTGCGGAGAGGTGTAGACGTGGACGCGCTTTCCCGCAGCCTCCAGCATGGCGCGCAGGAAGGCGGTGGTCGATCCCTTACCGTTCGTGCCCGCGATATGAAAGACCGGCGGCAGGCGCCGCTCAGGGTTGCCCATGGCGTCGAGCAGCCGCTGCATGCGGCCGAGCGACAGGTCGATCTCCTTCGGATGGAGACCGAGCAGGCGCTCCAGAATAGGCGTGCTATGATCCATCGGCGGATCTTCTAAGGTTCGGATTTGAAAGATGAAACGCGGATCAGGCGTCCGCGTCGGCCGTTTCTTCCGCCTCTTCGGCCGGTTCCGGCGGGGCAACCGGGATGGGCTTGGCCATGACGGGTTCGCTCATCAGCAGCGAACAGATGCGCGCGATCGTTTCCGGCATTGCGTGGCGGTGAACAACCATATCGACCATGCCGTGATCGAGCAGGTATTCCGCCCGTTGGAAGCCTTCCGGCAGTTTCTCGCGGATGATCTGTTCGATCACGCGGGGCCCGGCGAAACCGATCAGTGCGCCGGGTTCGGCGATGTGGATGTCGCCGAGCATCGCATAGGACGCGGTAACGCCGCCCGTGGTCGGGTTGGTCAGCACCACGATATAGGGAAGGCCCGCCTCGCGCAGCAGGCGGATGGCGGCGGTGGTGCGCGGCATCTGCATCAGCGACAGGATGCCTTCCTGCATGCGCGCGCCGCCGGACGCGGCGAACAGCACGAAGGGCGTTCCCGTCTTCCGGGCATGGTCGAGACCGGCGATGATCGCCTCGCCCGCCGCCATGCCGAGGGAGCCGCCGATAAAGGCGAAGTCCTGAACCGCGGTGGTGATCTGCAGGCCCTTGACCGAACCGGTGGCCACGATCACGGCATCGTCCATGCCGGTCTTGGCCTTGGCGTCCTTCAGGCGGTCGGTGTAACGGCGTTCGTCGCGGAACTTCAGCGGATCTACGGAAACCTCGGGCGTCGGGATGGTTTCGAAGACGCCGCCGTCGAAGAAGAATTCAAGCCGCCGCTGCGAGGAGATCCGCATGTGGTGGCCGGAGCTGGGAACCACCCACTGGTTCTGCTCCAGGTCGCGATGGAACACCATCTCGCCCGTCTCCGGGCACTTGATCCAGAGATTTTCCGGGGTATCCCGCTTTTGCAGGAATCCCTGGATTTTCGGGCGGACGACGTTGTTGATCCAGTTCACGGCCTGAGTTCCGATCTGAGTTGAAGCGGGCGGTCTGCCGAAGGGTCGTTATTTCGCCGGCTCGGCGCGGGCTTCGCGCACGCCGCTGGCGAGTTCACCGACAAGATCTGTGACGGCAGAAACGGTCCTTTGTGTGGCGCGACCGTCCTCATCGAGGCTTTGGCGCACTGCGTTGACGATTGCCGAGCCGACGACCACGCCGTCGGCATTGCGGCCGATTTCCCTTGCCTGCCGGGCCGATGTCACGCCGAAGCCGACGGCGACCGGCAGCGAGGTGTGACCCTTGATCCGCGTCACGGCATCCGCCACGCGGTTCGCATCGGGTGCCGCCGTGCCGGTGATGCCGGTGATGGAAACGTAATAGACGAAGCCGGAGGTATTGGCGAGAACGGCGGGAAGCCGCTTGTCGTCGGTGGTCGGCGTGGCAAGGCGGATGAAGTTGATGCCCGCTTCGATTGCGGGAATGCAAAGCTCGTCGTCTTCTTCCGGCGGCAGGTCGACGATGATCAGCCCGTCCACGCCCGCCTCGCGCGCATCCTTCAGGAAGGCGTCGTTGCCATATGCGTAGATGGGATTGTAGTAGCCCATCAGCACGATGGGGGTCTCGGTGTCGCTCTCGCGGAAGGTGCGGACCATGGAGAGGGTCTTCTTCATGGTCTGGCCTGCGGCCAGCGCCCGCTGGGAGGCGAGCTGGATGGTCGGGCCTTCGGCCATGGGATCGGAAAACGGCATGCCGAGTTCCACGACATCCGCGCCCGCGCCCGGAAGCGCTTTCAGGATTTCCAGCGAGGTGTCGTAATCCGGGTCGCCGGCGGTGACGAAAGTGACCAGCGCCGGGCGGCCTTCAGCGGCGCAGGCGGCGAAACGGCGGTCGATCCGGGTCCCGTTCGTCGGGCTCATCGGCATGTATCCCATGGTCTGTCTGCCCGCGCGCCGCGTCGGGCATGGAATGTCGTAAGGGTGTAGGAGGTGCGGCGACCCACTGTCAATGCACCGGCGCACCGCCGACCGCGGCAAACTGCCAATGCTTGGCGCATCTTACAAGTCGTAGCCGAGGATCTTTCCGACCGTGAACACGTCCTTGTCGCCACGCCCGCACAGGTTCATGACGATGATCTGATCCTTATCCATGGTCGGCGCGAGCTTGACCACCTGCGCCAGCGCATGCGCGGGCTCCAGCGCCGGAATGATGCCTTCCACACGGGTCAGGAGCTGGAAGGCGTCCAGCGCCTCCGTGTCCATGATCGGCACGTATTTCACGCGCCCGATATCGCTGAGCCAGGAATGCTCCGGCCCGATGCCCGGATAGTCGAGACCGGCCGAAATGGAGTGGCCCTCGAAGATCTGGCCGTCCCCGTCCTGCAGCAGGTAGGTGCGGTTGCCGTGGAGAACGCCGGGCTTGCCCGCATTGAGCGAGGCGCAGTGCTCGTCGCCCTCAAGACCGAGACCGCCCGCTTCCACGCCGTAGATTTTCACGTCCTCGTCGTCGAGGAAGGGATGGAAGAGGCCGATGGCATTGGAGCCGCCGCCCACGGCAGCGACCAGTGCGTCCGGCAGGCGCCCTTCCGCTTCCATGATCTGCTCGCGCGTCTCGCGCCCGATCACCGACTGGAAGTCGCGCACCATCTCCGGATAGGGATGCGGGCCTGCGGCGGTGCCGATCAGGTAATAGGTGTCCGCGACATTGGTCACCCAGTCGCGCAGCGCCTCGTTCATGGAGTCCTTCAGCGTGCCCGCGCCCGCGGTCACCGGAACGACCTCCGCGCCCAGAAGCTTCATCCGGAACACGTTCGGCGCCTGACGCTCCACGTCGGTCGCGCCCATGTAGATCACGCAAGGCAGGCCGAAGCGCGCGCACACCGTTGCGGTGGCCACACCGTGCTGGCCTGCGCCGGTCTCCGCGATGATGCGGGTCTTGCCCATGCGCTTGGCGAGCAGGATCTGGCCGAGGCAGTTGTTGATCTTGTGAGACCCGGTGTGGTTCAGCTCGTCGCGCTTGAAGTAGATCTTCGCGCCGCCAAGCTCCTCCGTCAGCCGCTCCGCGAAATAGAGCGGGCTCGGACGGCCGGTATAATAGGTGTTGAGGTTCTCAAGCTCGGCCGCATAGGCCGGGTCGGCCTTGGCCGCGGTATAGGCTTCCTCAAGATCGAGGATCAGCGGCATCAGGGTTTCGGCGACAAACCGACCGCCGTAAATGCCGAAATGACCGGTATCGTCCGGTCCGGAACGCAATGTGTTCGGCTTCTGGCTCACTTCGCCTGTCCTCGTTCGTTATCGAATGCGTGCACTGTCTCGATGAATGTGCGGATCAACGCCGGGTCCTTGACGCCGCGCGCCGCCTCGACGCCGGAGGAAACGTCGACTGCCTCCGCCCCCGTGACGGAGAGCGCCTGCGCGACATTTCCGGCATCAAGCCCCCCGGAAAGCATGAAGGGCGTATCGAGGTCAAGGCTTTCCATGAGATGCCAGTCGAAGCTCTTGCCCGTTCCGCCGGGAACCGTGGCGTCCTTCGGTGGCTTGCTGTCGAAGAGCACCAGGTCGATGTGTCCGGTATAGGCTGCAACCGCCTCCAGATCGCCGCCTTCGCGAATGCCGAAGGCTTTCATCACCGGCCTGGCCGTCCGCGCCCGGATCTCGTCCGCCCGTTCCGGCGGCTCCTTGCCATGAAGCTGGAAGATGTCCGGATCGACCTCGCGCACGATCTCGTCGATGAGCGCGTCGTCCGCATCGACCGTCAGCGCCACGATCTTAGCGCGGCCGCGCGCCTGAGCGGCGAGCCGGGCGGCGAGGTCCGTGGAGACATGGCGCGGGCTTGGCGGAAAAAACACGAGACCGACCAAATCGGCCCCCGCCTCCAGCGCCGTTTCCATCGTTTCCGGCGTTGAAAGTCCGCAGATCTTGATCCGGGTGGGCATCTGAATTCCGAAAAGAAGCAATTGGTGTTTGCGAATATAAGCCGTTTTGCTGCTTTGCACAGCCTGTGCGGATCTGACGACCGCAGTCTGCACAGGAAGGACGAACTTTCCCTGAACAGAAAAGAAAGCTCACCTTTGGTCAGGTGATTGTTGACTCCTGCTCCCGATGAACCAGAGTTGCCGTGACGGTGTAACAGGAAGCG
Source organism: Breoghania sp. (assembly GCA_963678585.2). GTDB lineage: Bacteria > Pseudomonadota > Alphaproteobacteria > Rhizobiales > Stappiaceae > Breoghania. Next base: position 184,720 of record CAXXGA010000003.1, on the reverse strand, counting down.
GCCGGAACGATCCCGCAGGCGCTTTCCACGCACCTCCTGCAATACTGTGCCGGGCGCAGGGCGAATGTATTGAGTGGGCCGGAGTTTCGTATGTCTCGGCCAGGGTCAGGCTCGACACGTTTCTCTTCGATCGAAGAGCCCTCAAGGGAAGGTGGACCTATGTCGAAAAGATCATTTCCGTCTTACAGGTTGTACAAGGACAAGGCTGGCGAGTGGCGCTGGTCGTTCGGGGCTTCCAACGGCAACACGATTGCCGTGAGCAGCGAAGGCTACAAGAAGCGTTCCGATTGCGTGCACGGCATCGAGCTTATGAAGACGTCGGACGACGTGCCGATCTTCGACGAAGAAGCTGCTTCCAAGGAAGCCTAGGGATCATGACGAAGGCCCGCGGGGGCGGGCCTTCGCCTTTTTCAATCGGTGAGTGAAACTCAGGTCACGTTGTAGGCGGCAACCGCCGCCATGTTCACGATATCCCGGTCTTTGGCCGAAAGCGGCACGATCTGCACCGGCTTGTCGAGGCCGACCAGCAGCGGGCCGATCACCGTGGAGCCGCCCAGTTCCTGCAGCATCTTGGTGGAGATCGAGGCGGCGTGGAATGCCGGCATGATCAGCACGTTGGCAGGGCCCGACAGACGGCAGAACGGATAGGCGGCCATGGCGTCCGCATTGAGCGCCACGTCGGCGGCCATTTCCCCGTCATACTCGAAATCGACCCGCCTCTTGTCGAGGATCGCCACCGCCTCGCGCACCCGTTCGGAGCGTTCGCTGTCGGGATGCCCGAACGTGGAGAAGGCAAGCATCGCGACCCGCGGCTCATAACCCAGCCGCCGCGCCACATGGGCGGCCTCTTCCGCGATGTCGGCAAGCTGTTCCGCGGTCGGCATTTCATGGACCGCGGTATCCGCAACCACCACCGTGCGCCCGCGCGCAAGGATCAGCGAAGCGCCGATCACCCGGTGGCCGGGCTTGGTGTCGATCACCTTGCGAACCGTGTCGAGCGCGACCGAATAGTTTCGGGTCACGCCCGTCACCATGCCGTCGGCATCGCCGCGCGCCACCATGATCGCGCCCCAGTAGTTGCGGTCGTTGTTGACGAGGCGCTGGCAGTCGCGCAGCAGGTAGCCGCGCCGCTGAAGCCGGGTGAAGAGATATTCGGCGTAGTCGCGGTTCTTGTTGGAAAGCCGGGCGTTCTGGATCTCGATGCCGGGTCTGAGATCGATGCCGTTTTCCGTTGCCACGCGCTGGATCTCGTCCTCGCGCCCGATCAGGATCGCGGTGCCGAGGCCCTGTGCCACGAAGGCTGAGGCCGCGCGCATCACCTGCGGCTCCTCGCCTTCGGCGAAGACGATCCGCTTCGGTGCGGCGCGCACCTTGGTGAAGATGCGGCTCAGCGTTCCCGCGACCGGATCGCGCCGCGCGTTGAGCGCCGCCGCATAGGCTTCCATGTCGACGATGGGCTTGCGCGCCACGCCGGAATCCATCGCCGCCTTTGCGACCGCCGGAGAAACGCAGGAGATCAGACGCGGATCGAACGGCACCGGGATGATGTATTCGGGCCCGAATTTCGGACGGTTGCCCTTGTAGGCGGCGGCCACCTCGTCGGGCACATCCTCACGCGCAAGGGCGGCAAGCGCCTCGGCGGCGGCCACCTTCATCGGCTCGTTGATGGTGGTTGCCTGCACGTCGAGCGCGCCGCGGAAGATATAGGGAAAGCCGAGGACGTTGTTGACCTGATTGGGATAGTCGGACCGTCCCGTCGCCATGATGGCGTCATCGCGCACGGCGGCCACTTCTTCCGGCGTGATCTCCGGATCCGGATTGGCCATCGCGAAGATGATCGGCTTGTCCGCCATGGAGGCGACCATGTCCGGCGTTAGCGCGCCCTTGGCTGAAACGCCCACGAAGACATCCGCGCCCTTCATGGCCTCCGCCAGCGAGCGGGCTTCCGTCGGCACCGCATGGGCCGACTTCCACTGGTTCATGCCCTCTTCGCGGCCGGTGTAGATCGTGCCCTTGGTGTCGCACAGGATGACGTTTTCATGCGGCACGCCCAGCGCCTTGAGCAGTTCGATACAGGCGATGCCCGCAGCGCCCGCGCCGTTGCACACCACCTTCAGGGAGCCGATTTCACGGCCCGTGATCAGGGCGGCATTGATCAGGCCCGCGACCGCGATGATCGCGGTGCCGTGCTGGTCGTCGTGAAAGACGGGAATATCCATCAGCTCGCGCAGACGGCTTTCGATGATGAAGCAGTCGGGCGCCTTGATGTCTTCCAGGTTGATGCCGCCGAAGGTAGGCCCCAGATAGCGCACGCAATTGACGAATTCGTCCACGTCGCCGGTATCGACTTCCAGATCGATGGAATCCACGTCGGCGAACCGCTTGAAGAGGACAGCCTTGCCTTCCATCACCGGCTTGGAGGCCAGCGGACCCAGATTGCCGAGGCCGAGAATGGCGGAACCGTTGGTGATGACGGCGACGAGGTTGCCGCGGGCGGTGTAGTCGAAGGCACGGGAGGGGTCGTCCTTGATGGCGAGAACGGGTACGGCCACGCCCGGCGAATAGGCCAGCGACAGGTCACGCTGTGTGGCCATCGACTTGGTCGGTACGATCTCGAGCTTGCCCGGCTTGCCCTCCTGATGAAACAGCAGGGCCTCCTGATCCGTGAAAGACAAGCCGCTTTTGGATGCCGTATCTCGTGGCGACATCAAATTCCTCCCCGATGGATTGTTTTCGGCAAATGCCGACTTGGTAGGTCGCGCAGATTATCCCCCGAAAACACGGGTCACAAGGAAAGCTTGGCTTTCGTAGCGATGAAACTCGTTATCCATTTTGATAACGTCGCCGCCATGACGAGCACCGCGACCAAGACAAAACCCGCTGCGCCCCGGCAAGCCACGCCGATGATGGAGCAGTACATCGAGATCAAGACCGCCAACCCCGACAGCCTGCTGTTCTATCGGATGGGGGACTTCTACGAGCTGTTCTTCGAGGATGCGGAGACGGCCTCGCGTGCGCTCGGCATCACGCTGACCAAGCGCGGCAAGCATCTGGGCGAGGATATCCCGATGTGCGGCGTGCCGATCCACGCCGCCGACGATTATCTTCAGAAGCTGATCGCGCTCGGCCACCGCGTCGCGGTGTGCGAGCAGATGGAAGATCCGGCGGAAGCGAAAAAGCGCGGTTCCAAGTCGGTGGTGCGCCGCGACGTGGTGCGCCTCGTCACCCCCGGCACGCTGACCGAAGAGCGCCTTCTGGATGCGGGCGCGAACAACTATCTGGCCGCCGTCTCGCGCCTTCGCACCGGGGAAGGGGCCGGAACCTTCGGACTGGCGTGGATCGATATCTCCACCGGCGCCTTCCGGGTGACGGAAGCCGATGCGTTCAGCCTTCCCGCAGAGCTTGCCCGCATCGACGCCAGCGAGATCGTCATATCCGATGCGCTCGACGATGACGCCGACTTGCGCCCCATCTGGCAGAACCTGCGAGGCTCGGTGACCCCGGTCGCGCGCGCGCTCTTCGATGGCGCAACGGCTGCCGACCGGCTGGCGGGCTTCTTCCGCGTCGCGACGCTCGACGGCTTCGGGACCTTCACACGGGCGGAACTTTGCGCGGCCTCTGCCGTCGTTGCCTATGTGGAGAAGACCCAGCTCGGCCAGCGCCCGCCGCTCGATGCGCCCCAGCGCGATCATGCCGGGCGCGCCATGCTGATCGATCCGGCGACGCGGGCCAATCTGGAACTGGTGCGTACGCTGTCGGGCGAGAAGTCCGGCTCGCTTCTCTCCGTGATCGACCGCACGGTGACCGGCGGCGGCTCGCGCCTCTTGGCAGGCCGCCTCGCGGCTCCCCTCACCGACCCGCAGGAAATTGCCGCGCGTCATGATTCGCTGGCCTTCCTCCATGAGGATACGCTGCTGCGCGAACGCCTGAGGGGCGCGCTGCGTCAGGCTCCGGACATGCCGCGTGCGCTGTCGCGCATCGCCATGGACCGCGCAGGTCCCCGTGACCTTGCCGCCATCCGCCACGGTCTTGAGGCGGGCCATGCCATCGCCGATCTCATGGCCGCCTGCCCCGGCGTGCCGCCGAAGGAACTGGAGGCTGCCTCCGCCGACCTGGCCTCCTCCCCGCGCGATCTGGCCGATCATCTCGCTCGTGCGCTGGCCGATGAACTGCCGCTCTTGAAGCGCGACGGCGGCTTCGTGCGCGAGGGCTATTCGGCGGAGCTTGATGAGTTGCGCCAGCTTCGCGACGAAAGCCGCAAGGTCATTGCCCGGCTTCAGAACGACTATTCCGTCACCTCCGGCATCCGCGCGCTGAAGATCAAGCACAACAACGTGCTCGGCTGGTTCATCGAAGTACCCGCCGCCCATGCCGACAAGCTGACCGCCGATCCCGGCACCTTCATCCACCGCCAGACCATGGCGGGCGCGATGCGCTTCACCACCACCGAGCTGAGCGATCTGGAAACAAAGATCGCAAACGCCGGCGATCGTTCGCTCGGCATCGAGCAGGCCGTTTTCGCGGACCTCACCGCGGCGGTCGTGGCCGCGGGCGATGCCATCAAGGCGGCCGCCGAGGCGCTGGCTGTGCTCGATGTGACGGCGGCGCTCGCAACGCTGGCCGAAGCGGAAGGCTATGCCCGCCCGCTGGTCGATGACAGCCTCGCCTTCGATGTGAAGGGCGGGCGTCACCCGGTCGTGGAACAGGCGCTTCGTCGCGACAGCGGCGAGCCGTTTGTTGCCAATGACTGCGATCTCGGGCCGGACGTCGGCAAGGCTGCGCCCGGCGCCAATGGCCGGATCTGGCTGGTGACCGGTCCCAACATGGCCGGTAAGTCGACCTTCCTGCGCCAGAACGCGCTGATCGCGGTTCTCGCCCAGATCGGCTCCTTCGTGCCCGCCTCATACGCCCATCTGGGCGTGGTCGACCGGCTCTTTTCCCGCGTGGGCGCAGCCGATGATCTGGCGCGAGGGCGCTCCACCTTCATGGTGGAGATGGTGGAAACGGCGGCCATCCTCAATCAGGCGGGCGAGCGCTCGCTGGTGATCCTCGATGAAATCGGGCGCGGCACCGCGACCTTCGACGGTCTCTCCATCGCATGGGCCGCAATCGAGCACCTGCATGAGGTCAACCGGGCGCGCGCGCTCTTTGCGACCCACTATCACGAACTGACCGCGCTCTCCCAACGTCTCGACCGGCTGGAAAACGCCACCGTCAAGGTCAAGGAATGGCAGGGCGACGTGGTCTTCCTGCACGAGATCGTGCCGGGTGCCGCGGATCGCTCCTACGGCATTCAGGTTGCCAAGCTGGCGGGTCTGCCTTCGGCTGTGGTGGAACGCGCCCGCGCGGTTCTCACCCAGCTTGAGGAACAGGATCGCCGCGCACCCGCCGAGGCGCTGATCGACGATCTGCCGCTCTTTGCCGCTCATGTGGCAAAGCCGCAGGCGGCGGGTCCCGTCGACGATGCGCTGGGCGAGCTTCTCGACACGCTCGACCCCGACGACATGACGCCGCGCCAGGCGCAGGAGGCGCTCTACCGGCTGAAGGCGGAGCGGGCAGGCAAGAACGGCTGATATCCGGCTTTTCACCGTCGGGCCGCCGTCGGGCGACTTTCCGGCGCGGTACGGATTCTGGCTGACGGCCCGGCTCGCGGATGATGCTATTCGTGAGCATACCCCGGTCGGGCGGTGAGGCGCGATTTGGACGCTGGGGGCGTCCAGATTGCCGTTTTGGTGTGCCTGCCTGCAAAAGCGTCGCGTGCGTTGCGTCCGGCGCTGCTATAACCTTGCGCGAATCTCTGTTTCCGGATCCCTCCCCATGACGAGCAAGAGCGACATTTTCGCCGGACTGATCGATGCCGATGGCTTGCGTGACAAGCTGTCCGCGATGACGAAGGACGGGGACGGTTCCGACCCCAAAATCCGCAGTCAGGTGCTGGCGGAACTGAAGCTTGCCTATCAGGCCGGGCGCGACGAGGTGGAGCGCCGCTTGCGCGAGGATGGCGGCGGCCTGCGCTGCGCCAACCGGCTTGCCCATGTGCAGGACGAGATCATCCGCGTCATCTACGATTTCGCCATCTGGCACGTCTACCGCGTGACCAATGCGTCGTCCGCCGAACACATGGCGGTGGTAGCGACAGGCGGCTATGGGCGCGGCACGCTCGCGCCGGGTTCCGACGTCGATCTTCTTTTCGTGTTGCCCTACAAGCAGACGCCCTGGGGCGAGCAGGTGGTGGAATATATCCTCTACATGCTGTGGGATCTGGGCCTGAAGGTTGGCCACGCCACGCGCTCGGTCGATGACTGCGTGCGCCTGTCGCGTTCCGACATGACCATCCGCACCGCCATTCTGGAGGCGCGTTTCCTGTGGGGCGACAAGCCGCTTTTCGACGATCTGATCAAGAGCTTCAATGAATCCGTCGTGAAGGGCACCGCGACCGAATTCGTTACCGCCAAGCTCGCCGAGCGCGACGAGCGTCACCGCCGTCAGGGCGCCTCGCGCTATCTGGTGGAGCCCAACGTCAAGGAGGGCAAGGGAGGTCTTCGCGATCTCAACACGCTCTTCTGGATCACCAAATACGCCTATCAGGTCCAGTCTGGCAGCGAGATGGTGAAGGCGGGCGTCTTCTCCAAGCGCGAAAACAAGCGCTTCCGGCAATGCGAGGATTTCCTGTGGGCGGTGCGCTGCCACATGCATTTCCTCACCAAACGGGCGGAGGAGCGCCTTTCCTTCGACATCCAGCGCGAGATTGCCCAGCGCCTCGGCTACACCGAGCATCCCGGCCAGCGCGACGTCGAACGCTTCATGAAGCACTATTTCCTCGTCGCCAAGGATGTGGGCGATCTGACCCGCATCCTGTGCGCCGATCTGGAAGAAAAGCACGTCAAGCAGACGCCGGGCCTGTCGCGGTTCCTGGGCGTTCTGCGCGGCTCGCGAAAAAGTCGTCCGCTCGACGGCACCACCGACTTCGTGGTCGAGAACCAGCGCCTGAACGTCACCAACGATCAGGTCTTCGAGCGCGATCCGGTGAACCTGATCCGCATCTTCGCGCTTGCCGAGCGCCACGATCTGCTCTTTCACCCCGACGCGATGCGTCTGGTGCGCCGCTCCCGACGGCTGATCGGCAAGGATCTGCGCAACAACGCAGAAGCCAACCGGCTCTTCATCAATATCCTGACCTCGCGCAACGACCCGGAAACGGTGCTGCGCCGGATGAGCGAAACCGGCGTGCTCTCGCGCTTCATTCCCGATTTCGGGAAAGTCGAGGCGATGATGCAGTTCAACATGTATCATCACTACACCGTCGACGAGCACCTCCTGCGCGCCATCGGCGTTTTGTCGGAACTGGAACGCGGCGAGCGCGGCGACGATCACCCGCTGGCCACCGGGCTTATCAAGGAAATCCAGAACCGCCGCGTGCTCTACGTGGCGCTGTTTCTACACGACATCGCCAAGGGCCGCCCGGAGGATCATTCCATCGTCGGCGCGCGCATCTCCAAGCGCCTTTGCCCGCGTCTCGGCCTGACACCGGGCGAGACGGAAACGGTGAGCTGGCTCATCGAGCACCACCTGCTCATGAGCACGGTCGCCCAGTCGCGCGATCTGAACGACCACAAGACCATCGCGGATTTCGCAGGCGTCGTGCAGACGCCGGAGCGCCTCAAACTTCTGCTGATCCTCACCGTTGCCGACATCAAGGCCGTGGGTCCGGGCGTCTTCACCGGCTGGAAGGGCCAGCTCCTGCGCACACTCTACTACGAGACCGAGACGCTTCTTTCCGGCGGCTCGCCCAATGTCGGCGAAAGCCGGGTCGCGGCCGCACAGGCCAAGCTCATCGAGAAGCTGGAAGGTTGGGGCGAAGAGGAAATCGCCGCCTATCGCACCCGCCATTACCCGGCCTACTGGGTGCGGGTGGATCTGAAGGACCAGCTCGCGCACGCAGCCCTCATTCGCGATGCCGACACGTCCGACGACCGGCTTGCAACGCGCGTCCACCCCCATGCCTTCGAGGGTGTCACCGAAATCACGGTGCTGGCCCCCGATCATCCGCGCCTGCTTTCCATCATCGCGGGTGCCTGCTCGGTGGCGGGCGCGAATATCGTCGATGCGCAGATCTACACCACCACCGACGGGCTGGCGCTGGACACCATCTTCGTCACGCGCGAATTGCCCGACGATGCCGATGAGCACCGGCGCGGCGAACGGGTGACGAAAATCATCCACGGCGCGCTGAGCGGTCAGGAGAAACTGCCGGAAAGCGTGGTTCACAAGAGCCTGGGGCGCAGCCGCTTCCGCGCCTTCCATCTGGAAACCGAGGTTCTGGTCAAGAACTCCGTGTCCGAGAACCACACGGTCCTGGAAATGTCGGGTCTCGACCGGCCGGGCCTGCTCTACGATCTCACCCGCGAGATTTCCGCCCTCAATCTCAACATCGCCTCCGCCCATGTGGCGACCTTCGGCGAACGGGCGGTGGACGTCTTCTATGTCACCGATCTGACGGGCCAGAAGATCTCCAACATCACGCGTCAGGCGACCATCCGCCAAAGGCTCACCGAAGCCTTTGACGGCGAGGGCCGGGCCCGGGCGGCAAAGCCCGGCCAGCGTGCAGTGGCCTCCGTCAAATGAGCCTGTTGCGCAACTTCGTCACCGTGGGCGGTGCAACCGCCGCCAGCCGCGTTCTGGGCTTCGCGCGCGACGTGATGATTGCCGGTTTCATCGGAACGGGCCCTGTGGCGGACGCCTTTTTCGTGGCTTTCCGCCTGCCGAACCTCTTCCGCAGGCTTTTTGCCGAAGGCGCGTTCAACTCCGCCTTCGTGCCGCTTTTCGCCCGTTCCGTGGAAGAGGACGGGCGCGACGGCGCGCGCCGTTTTGCTGAGGAAGTGCTGGCTGCACTCTTCTGGCTGCTGGTGGGGCTGACCGCGCTTGCCGAGATCGCCATGCCCGCGCTCGTCTGGGTGCTGGCCCCGGGCTTTGCCGACGATCCTGAAAAGTTCGATCTGGCGGTGCTGCTCTCGCGCATCACCTTTCCCTATCTGCTCTGCATGTCGCTGATCGCGCTGACGGGCGGTATTCTCAACACCTTCAACCGCTACACGGCTTCCGCGCTGGCGCCCGTCCTGCTCAACATCGTGATGATTGCGGTTCTGACGGTGATCGCGGTTTTCCGGCTCGATGCGAGCCATGCCTCCGGCATGGTGCTTGCGGGCGGCGTGGCGCTTGCGGGTGTCGTCCAGCTCGCCTCGCTCGCCTATGCGCTGAAACGGTTCGGCTTTCCGATCAAGCTGCGCCGCCCGCGCTACACCTTCGGCGTGAAGCGGCTCTGGAAGCTCGGTCTGCCGGGTGCGGTGGCGGGCGGCATCACCCAGATCAACATCGCGGTCGGCACCATCATCGCCTCCACGCAGGCCGGCGCGGTCTCCTATCTCTATTACGCCGATCGGGTCTACCAGTTGCCGCTCGGCATCGTCGGCATCGCCATCGGCGTCGTGCTGCTGCCCGATCTTTCCCGCCTGCTTCGTTCCGGCAATTCCCGCGGCGCGCTCACCACGCAGAACCGGGCGCTGGAATTCGGCCTTGCGCTGACCCTGCCCGCAGCCATCGCGCTGATCGCGATCCCCTATCCGATCATCGACGTGCTGTTCCAGCGCGGAGCCTTCACTGCCGAGGACGTGGCGGCCACCACGTCTGCGCTTGCGGCTTACGGTCTGGGCCTGCCCGCCTTCGTGCTGATCAAGGTCTTCTCGCCCGCCTTCTTCGCCCGCGAGGACACCGCGACGCCCATGTGGTTTGCGGGCGCAGGCATGGTGATCAACGTCGGCGGCGCGCTGCTGCTCGCGCCGATCTTCGCCCATGTCGGCATCGCGCTTGCTGGCTCGCTGGCGGGCTGGGTCAATGCCGCCCTGCTTATCTTCACGCTGTGGCGGCGCGACCAGTTCGCGCCGGATGCGGCCCTCAAGAAGCGCCTGCCCCTGCTGCTTCTGGCGAGCGTGCTGATGGGAGTGGTGGTCTTTGTCGGATATCTTCCGCTTTCCGGCATCTTCGCCACGGGAACGCTGGCGGCGCGCTTTGCGGCGCTGGCCGGGCTCGTTCTGGCGGGAATGGTGACCTTCGCGCTTTTCGTGCAGCTCACCGGAGCCTCCGATCTCATGGGTTATTTCAAGGCTGCGCTCAACCGCCGCAAGGCGCGAAAAGGCTGATCGCAGCAGCCGCTGCGCGAAAAACAGTCCTCCAACACCCTTGCGCGCGGGCCCCGCGTTGGCGATAACGCGCAAGCTCTCTCCACCGGAGCGGATTTTTACGAAGGGTTACCCATCGATGAGTGCGTTTGAAGCTCGCGTGTTTTCCGGCGTCCAACCGTCCGGCAATCTCCATCTCGGCAATTATCTCGGTGCGATCAAGCGGTTTGCGGGTCTGCAGTCGACCCACAATTGCGTCTATTGCGTCGTCGACATGCATGCCATCACGGTCTGGCAGGATCCGGCTGTTCTGCAGGCGGCGATCCGCGAAGTCGCCTCCGCCTATATCGCCGCCGGTATCGATCCCAAGGGTTCGATCATCTTCAACCAGAGCCAGGTCTCCGGTCATGCCGAGCTTGCCTGGGTGTTCAACTGCATCGCACGCATGGGCTGGCTCAATCGCATGACCCAGTTCAAGGAAAAGGCGGGCAAGAACCGCGAGAACGCCTCCGCCGGGCTGTTCGTCTATCCCAGCCTGATGGCCGCCGACATCCTGCTCTACAAGGCCACCCATGTGCCGGTGGGCGAGGATCAGAAGCAGCATCTGGAGCTGACGCGCGACATCGCGGCCAAGTTCAACAACGACTATGCCGAGCGCATCGCCGAACTGGGACTTGGCGCGGATGAGGGCTATTTCCCGATGACGGAACCGCTCATTTCCGGTGCGGCGACGCGTGTCATGAGCCTGCGCGACGGCACGAAGAAGATGTCGAAGTCCGATCCCTCCGATCTGGCCCGCATCAATCTGACCGACGATGGCGATGCGATCGCCAAGAAGATCCGCAAGGCCAAGACCGATACCGAGCCGCTTCCCGGCGAAGAGGACGGCCTGAAGGAGCGCCCGGACGCGGCAAACCTCGTCGGCATCTACGCGGCTCTTGCCGATATGGATGTCGCTTCCGTGCTGAAGGATCATGCGGGCGCGCAGTTCTCCACCTTCAAGCCGGCTCTGGCCGATCTGGCGGTGTCGAAGCTTGCCCCGATTGCCGATGAAATGCGCCGCCTGAAGGCCGATCCGGGCTATATCGACGGCGTGCTGGCCGATGGTGCAGACCGCGCCGACGCCATCGCGCGGCCCGTGTTGCAGGGCGTGAAGGACATCGTGGGCTTCGTTTCGACCCGTAAATAGTCCGGCGTCAAAGCCTCAATGAAAAACGCCCCGGCGGATGTCTCCGCCGGGGCGTTTTCGTTTTCAAAAATCGCGGTCGTCCGACCTATTCCCCAAGCCCCTCGAAGAGGGCCGTGGAGAGATAGCGCTCGGCAAAGGACGGGATGATGATGACGATGTTCTTGCCCTTCATCTCCGGCCGCTTTCCGACCTCAATGGCGGCGGTGATCGCCGCGCCGGAGGAAATACCCACCGGAACGCCTTCCGTCTTTGCCACAAGCCGGGCCATTGCGAAGGCGTCGTCATTGGAGACCTTGACCACCTCGTCATAGACCTTGGTGTCGAGCACGCCGGGCACGAAGCCTGCGCCGATGCCCTGGATCTTGTGCGGGCCAGGTTCGCCGCCGGAAAGGACCGGGCTGTCCGCCGGTTCCACCGCGATCACCTTCACGTCCGGCTTGCGCTCTTTCAGAACCTTGCCCACGCCGGTGATCGTGCCGCCGGTGCCGATGCCGGAAACGAAGGCGTCGACCTGGCCGTCGGTGTCGTTCCAGATCTCTTCCGCCGTGGTGCGCGAATGAATGGCCGGATTGGCCGGGTTCTCGAACTGCTGCGGGATCACCGAATTCGGGATTTCCTTCAGGAGTTCCTCGGCGCGCGCAATCGCGCCCTTCATGCCCTTGGCGCCTTCGGTCAGCTCCAGATCCGCGCCCAGAAGCGCCACCATCTTGCGCCGCTCGATGGACATGGTCTCCGGCATCACCAGAATGAGACGATAGCCGCGCGCGGCCGCCACGAAGGCAAGCCCGATGCCGGTATTGCCCGATGTCGGCTCGATCAAGGTGGAAACGCCCGGCGTGATCTGGCCGGTGGCTTCCATCGCGTCGATCATCGCGAAGCCGATACGGTCCTTCACGCTGGCGAGCGGGTTGAAGAATTCGAGCTTGGCCAGAAGATTGGCCTCGACGCCTTGCGCCTTGGCCAGCTTGTCGAGCCGGACCAGCGGCGTGTTGCCGATGGTGTCGATGATGGAATTGTAAATCTGTCCGCGTCCGGGCTTGTCGCTCATCGGTGCGCTCCCTTTTTCAATTGAAGCCCCGCCCGCTCTCCCGTCGGGCTTTGCTGCGGCTCGGATGATCTGAGTATCCGGGCTGACTTTGGGCATGGATCTTAATGCGCCCCGTCCCGCCCCACCAGTTCGGCAGGGGGATCGACAAGGCATATGAATAGTATGAAATTCTAATGCAGGACGATTTTGAGCAAATTCATGCTCTCGATCTGCTGCAAGCTCTTAAATAGCCAAATAATGTTTCAATCCCTCCCGGTTGTGGTCGCTCCGATCAGCGATGCGCCTCCCACGCATTGACCACATGATGGGGCACTTGGCGCGGTGTGACCAGAACCGCATCGAACCGCAAGGTGGCATCCATCAGGTGAGGATGGCGCGCGAGCCACAGATGGGCGGCTTCCACGATGCGGTGCTGCGCGCGCGCGGTGATGGCCTCCAGCGCAGCTTCCCGCGTGTTGCGCGCCTTGACTTCGACAAAGGCGACCGTCCCGCCGCGCCGCACGATGAGATCGATCTCCCCGCGCGGTGTCCGGTGGCGCTTGGCGAGAATCCGGTAGCCTTTCAGCCGCAGCCAAAGGCTAGCCCGTGCTTCCGCGGAAAGCCCCAGCCGATAGGCCGCCCGGCGCGATCTGCCGGGTTCAGTCTTTCTCCCCCGCATCGCCCTTTTCTCCCCCCTCGGACGCCTTGCGTAACGCCAATGCCTGCTTGTAGAGCGCCTTGCGGTCCCCTCCGATCCGCTTGGCGACATGGGCGGCAGCCGCGCTTACCGGCATGTCGTAGAGCGCCTCGCGCAGCATCTCCTCCACATCCGCTGCATCCGCCTGCCTTGCTGCGGCGGGCGCGAGCACAATCACGATCTCACCCTTGGGCGTCTCTGAAAAGCGCTCCGCGACCTCTGCCAGCGTTCCGCGCTCGAAGGTCTCGAAGCGCTTGGTGAGTTCGCGGGCGACGCAGACCCGGTGATCGGGCCCGTGGGCCTCGATCATGTCGGCAAGGGTGGCGGACAGACGCCGGGGTGATTCGTAAAAGACCGTCGTGGCGCTCACGCCCTTCAGTTCCTCAAGCCGGGCAAGGCGGGCACCCTTTTTCGGTGGCAGGAACCCGGCGAACAGGATCGTGTCGCTTGGAAGTCCTGCGCCAACCAGCGCGGTCAGCATGGCGGAAGCGCCTGGCGTCGGGATGACCTTGTGTCCGGCCTCGACGGCCGCACCAACCAGACGGTAGCCGGGATCGGAGATGAGCGGCGTTCCCGCGTCCGAGACGATCGCCACGGCCTTGCCCTCGTCGAGTGCGGCCAGAAGCTTCGGCCCGGCCTTGGTGGCATTGTGTTCGTGATAGGCGATGAGATGGGTGGAAAGGCCGTAGCGCTCCATGAGAACGCGGGTGACGCGGGTGTCCTCGCAGGCCACCAGATCGCATCCCGCCAGCGTTTCCAGCGCGCGAACCGTGATATCGCCAAGATTCCCGATGGGGGTAGAGACAATATGAAGCGCCGGTTCGGCGGCGGGCGCGGTAAAGCTGTTGGTGCCGATGGCGAAACGCCGGTCGCGGCTTGCCGTCGCGGGTCCGGCGGGCCCGGCAGTTTCGTGTGCGCTTGCCGCTTTGCTTGCCATATGTGTGTTCCCGGTATCGCCAGTGCGCTGTTGCTGGCACTTTTTAGTTGTTACGCTGCGGTTATTATGGATTTGCGGCGATTCACGGCCTTGCCTGACGGGCACAAATGCGCCATGACCCGCCGGTGAGGCATGTGCACCGGTTGCGGTGCTGCACTCCTTGTAGCGGGGCAACCGCCGGGCCTGCAAATGGCAACATGTGCAAGGCTCGCTGCGGTGGACCGGCAAGGGCGTTCGATGATCGATCTCCCGCGCCGATGAAGCGATTTTTGCGAACCTTTTGACAGGCTTCCGCCAAATCGCCAAAATTCGGCATTCTCTCGTAAAGACTTGGGACGTTCGGGGAAGGATAAAGACGTGCGCAGCGTATTCGGGCAGATCAGAAAGCCCAGGCTCCTTGTGGCGGCGGCTATGGCATTGGCGCTTACCGCCTGCACGGGCTCGACGCCGGGTTTCTATCCCCAGTCCGGGCCCGGCATGAACGGCGTGCCGACCGGCGAGGTCGTGGGCTCCGGCGCGGTGCGCGTTGCGCTGCTGCTGCCGCGCTCGGCGGGCTCCAATGCAGGCCAGATCGCAACCGTCTTCCGCAATGCGTCCGAACTCGCGCTGAAGGATTTCCCCGGCGCAGACGTTCAGGTGCTGGTCAAGGATACCGGCGGCACGTCGGAGGGCGCCCGCGCCGCAGCGCAGGCTGCCATTTCCGAAGGGGCTGAACTGATCCTCGGGCCGGTCTTCGCCCCCGCCGTTTCCGGCGCAAGCGCGGCGGCACGCACCGCAGGCGTTCCGATCATCGCCTTCTCGTCGGATGCCTCCACCGCATCGCCGGGCGTCTATCTGCTCTCCTTCCTGCCGCAGGAAGACGTCACCCGCATCATTTCTTACGCCAGCTCCAAGGGCCGCTCGTCCTATGCGGCGCTTATTCCGGACAACAGCTACGGCGCGGTCGCCGAAGCCGCCTTCCGTCAGGCCGTCGGCCGCACGGGCGGGCGCATCGTCGGCATCGAGCGTTACAAGGTCGATCCCGCACGCGGCGTCGACACGGCGGATCTGAAGGCCCGCGCCACGGCGCTGGCGGCCTCTGCAAGCCGGGCCGATTCCATCTTCATTCCCGATGGCGGCGGCGTTCCGGCCTATGCCATCGGCGTGCTGACGGCACAGGGCATCAACCGCAAGCAGGTCAAGTTCCTTGGCTCCGGCCAGTGGGACGATCCCAAGGTGTTGTCGGATCGCATGCTGGAGGGCGGCTGGTATCCGGCTCCCGACAAGAAGGGCTTCGAGGCCTTCGCGCCGCGCTATGCCGCCGCCTATGGCTCCCAGCCGCCGCGCAATGCCACGCTTGCCTATGACGCAACCGTGCTCGCCGCCGGTCTGGTGCGCAGCGCCGGTCAGCGCCGCTTCTCAACCGGCGTCCTGACCAACCGCGACGGCTTCCTCGGTATCGACGGCGTCTTCCGCTTCAACCGCAACGGCACCAACGAGCGCGGGCTGACCGTCTACGAGGCGACAGGCACCGGTTCGCGGGTTCTCGCGCCCGCCCCCAAGACCTTCCAGGCCATCAACTGATTGAGACGCGGCCCTCCCGCCGCTCCGGCGGGAGGGCCTTTCTCCGGCGCGGGCTGCGCCGCAAGGGTTGACCCATGCTGCAAGACAAGCAGATCCTTCTGATCGTTTCCGGCGGCATCGCCGCCTACAAGTCGCTCGATCTGGTGCGCCGCCTGCGTGAGCGCGGCGCGAAGGTGCGTGCGGTGATGACGCCCGCGGCGCAGAAATTCGTCACCCCCCTCACCTTCGGCGCGATCACCGGCGAGCAGGTCTTCACCGAACTGTTCGACCGCGAGGCTGAGCACGATATCGGCCATATCCGCCTGTCGCGGGATGTCGATCTCGTCGTCGTCGCCCCGGCCACCGCCGATCTCATGGCGAAGATGGCGCATGGCCTTGCCGACGATCTGGCGTCTGCGACGCTGCTGGCCTGCACGGGGCCGGTACTTGTGGCGCCCGCCATGAACCCGGCCATGTGGTCCAATCCGGCAACCCGGCGCAATGTCGCCCAGCTTGCCAGCGACGGCATCTCCTTCATCGGCCCGGAAGTGGGCGAGATGGCGGAAAGCGGCGAGGCGGGGCGCGGGCGCATGTCGGAACCGCTGGATATCGTCGCCGCCGTCGAGGCGCATTTCTCCAAGGCGCATCTGCCCGCGAAAATGCTCGCCATCGCGGAGAAGGGCCCTCTCTCGGGTCGCCGGGTGGTCATCACCTCCGGCCCGACCCATGAGCCCATCGATCCCGTGCGCTATATCGCCAACCGATCTTCCGGCAAGCAGGGTCACGCGATTGCGGCGGCTGCGGCTGCGGCGGGCGCGGAGGTCGTGCTGGTCTCCGGTCCTGTCACACAACCGGATCCTGCCGGTGTTACGGTGGTCCGCGTGGAGACTGCGCGCGAAATGCAGGCCGCGGTGGAAGACGCTCTTCCCGCCGATATCGCCATTCTGGCCGCCGCCGTTGCCGACTGGCGCGTCGAGGGAGCGGCCGACCAGAAGATCAAGAAGGACGGCTCCGGCCGTCCGCCCGCGCTTCAGTTCGCCGAGAACCCGGATATTCTTGCCGGGATCGGCAATCGCAAGGAAGGCCGCCCGGCGCTGGTCGTCGGCTTTGCGGCGGAGACGGCGGATCTGATCGCCAATGCCAGCGCCAAGCTTCAACGCAAGGGCGCGGACTGGATCATCGCCAACGATGTCAGCCTGCCGGAAAGCGGCGAGGGCATCATGGGGGGCGACGCCAACGAGATCCGGATACTGACGCGCGAGGGTGTGGAGCCCTGGCCGCGTCTCGACAAGCAACAGGTGGCCGAACGGCTGGTGGCACGCATTGCCGACCATTTCCGTAAAACGGCTGCAACGGAGGAAGAATGAGCGTTCCGGTGAAGCTGCGTCTGCTGGCGCATGGTGTCGGCCTGCCCCTGCCCGCCTATCAGAGTGATGAGGCTGCCGGCGTGGACCTGACGGCGGCGGTGGAGGAACTGGAGCCGATGCGGCTTGAGCCGGGCGAGCGCGCGCTTGTTCCCACCGGCATCGCGATTGCTCTGCCGCCGGGTTTCGAGGCCCAGATCCGGCCCCGCTCCGGCCTTGCGGTCAAGCACGGCGTGACGGTGCTGAATACGCCCGGCACCATCGACGCGGATTACCGCGGCGAGATCAAGGTCATCCTGATCAATCTGGGCGCCGAGACTTTCGAGATCAACCGCGGTTTGCGCATCGCGCAGATGGTCATCGCGCCGGTCGCGCGGGCGGAAATCAGCGTCGTGGACGATCTGGGCGCCACCGTGCGCGGCAGCGGCGGTTTCGGCTCCACCGGCACGCACTGAGTTCGCGAAATTTCAGCGGGCGTGGACAAATGGCCTCGCCCGCCACATATGTCTGCCAACACCCGCCCGTTCGGCCTTGTTGGTCGTCCCGTTTCTGTTTCCCAGTTTGAGCCGCCCGCAAGCGTCACCGCACCCGGGCGACCCGAGATTGCATCGGAGCCTTGCTCATGTCGCTTCGCGTAGCGGTCCAGATGGACCACATTTCCTCGATCAACATTGCCGGCGACAGCGCCTTTGCCCTGATGCTGGAAGCGCAAAAGCGCGGCCATCGGCTCTATCACTACACCCCCGACCGCCTCGCCATGACCGGCAACACCGTCACCGCCCGGCTGGAGCCGGTGGAGGTGCGCGACGAGCCCGGCAATCACTTCACCCTCGGTGAGGGCGTGCGCACCGACATGAGCGAGATGGACGTCATCCTGATGCGTCAGGACCCGCCCTTCGATCTCGCCTATATCGCGGCCACCCACATGCTGGACAAGATCCACCCGAAGACGCTGGTGGTGAACGATCCGACCCATGTGCGCAATGCGCCGGAAAAGCTCTTCGTCACCGAGTTTTCCGATCTCATGCCGCCCACGCTGATCACCCGCGACCGCGACGAGATCGACGCCTTCCGCGCCGAGCACGGCGAGATCGTTATGAAGCCGCTGTTCGGCCATGGCGGGGCGGCGGTTTTCCGCATCACGCAGGACGACCTGAACTACGGCTCCCTCTATGATTTCTTCGCCGTCACCTTCCGCGAGCCCTGGGTGATCCAGAAGTTCCTGCCCAATGTCCGCCACGGCGACAAGCGCATCCTGTTGGTGGACGGCGAGTTCGCGGGCGCGGTCAACCGCGTTCCGGCGGAGGGCGACCTGCGCTCCAACATGGTGCGCGGCGGCGCACCGAAGGAATCCGATCTGACGGATCGCGAGCGCGAGATCTGCGCCCGTCTCGGCCCGGCTCTCAAGGAGCGCGGCCTGCTTCTGGTGGGCATCGACGTGATCGACGGCTGGCTGACGGAAATCAACGTCACCGCGCCCACCGGCATCCGCGCCGTCGCCCGCCTCGGCGGAGCCGATATTGCGGGTCGTGTCTGGGATGTGATCGAGGCCCGCCGACAGGGCTGATCGAAGCCAAAACCAGTCATTTCAAAACGTTATGGCGCGTGGCCCGACGGAAGCCGGTTCACGCGCGATCACGCATGTATTCACGTTTGCGTGGCAGCTGCCATTACGGCAGGAAAACGCCACGAAGCGTCCCTATATGTGCCTTCACCTGAACCCGGCGATGAAAAGGAAACAAGATGTTTCGCCTGACGTTCCCCTTCCTGCTCGTTCCCCTGATCACGGGTGGAACTGCAACCGCGATCATGATCGCGGGCGTGTAAGGGTATTCAAAAGCACTGGACCTTCCTGCGGGAAAGCCAGCCAAAGCAGCGGGTGCGTGAACGCACCGTGCGCAATGAAGAAGGTCGGCATTCGCCGGCCTTCTTTGCATTCGGATCCCGGTTCTATTGAAGCGCATCCGGCCTCGGGCAACATCGTTCCTAGTTCGTTCTTGATACCACTGGCAATATGACGTAGGGTAATTTCCGTTTCAGCCAATCGGATTTCATCCGCCCTGCGCGCGCTTTGTCGGGCGTTCATGCCCGCCGCACGTGCCGGGCATACACGGTGGAACAGGCGGCCCGGATTTCGCGAAGGGGCCGATGCCTTGGGGGTCAAGCCATGGTCAGTCGCGTCACAACGGTGGCCTTTCAGGGCATCGAGGCCGTGGCCGTCGATGTTCAGGTGCAGGTCGGGCCGGGCTCGGTGGTCTTCAACATCGTCGGTCTGGCGGACAAGGCGGTGGCGGAAAGCCGGGAACGGGTGCGCAGCGCCCTGATCGCCTCCGGCATGTCGCTGCCCGCCAAGCGCATCACCGTCAATCTCGCCCCTGCCGATCTGCCCAAGGAAGGCTCCCATTACGATCTGCCCATCGCGCTTGGCCTGATGGCGGCGATGGGCGCGGTGCCCGCCGACAAGCTTGCCGATTATGTCGTTGTCGGCGAACTGGCGCTCGATGGAACGATTGCGCCGGTCGCGGGCGCCCTGCCCGCCGCCATGGGGGCCAACGGCATGGGGCGCGGGCTCATCTGTCCCGCCGAATGCGGGCCGGAAGCGGCCTGGGCGAGTTCGGAAATGGATATTCTCGCGCCGCAAAGCCTCATTCAGCTTGCAAATCACTTCAAGGGCACGCAGGTGCTTGCCCGTCCGCGCGCCGGTCTCAAGCCGTCCGCCAACGACCTTCCCGACATGGCGGAGGTGCGCGGTCAGGAAAGCGCACGCCGGGCGCTGGAAGTGGCGGCCGCCGGGGGACATAACCTTCTGATGGTCGGCCCGCCGGGGGCGGGCAAGTCGATGCTTGCCGCGCGCCTGCCCTCCATCCTTCCGCCGCTGACGCCGAAGGAATTGCTGGAAGTTTCCATGATCGCCTCGCTGGCAGGCGAACTGGCCGAAGGGAGGTTGTCCGACAGGCGCCCCTTCCGCGCCCCCCATCATTCCGCATCGATGGCAGCACTTGTGGGCGGCGGCGCCAAGGCGCGCCCCGGCGAGGTGTCGCTCGCCCATAACGGCGTGCTGTTTCTGGATGAACTGCCGGAATTCAATCCACAGGTCCTCGACAGCCTCCGCCAGCCGCTTGAAAACGGGGAAACGGTGATCGCGCGCGCCAATCACCGCGTCACCTATCCCTCCCGCATCCAGCTCGTCGCGGCCATGAACCCGTGCCGCTGCGGCCATGCGGGCGAGCCGGGTCACACCTGTGCGCGCGGGCAAAGATGCGCCGCTGACTATCAGGCCCGCATCTCCGGTCCCTTTCTGGACCGGGTGGATCTCTCCATCGAGGTTCCTGCCGTCACCGCCCGCGATCTGATCCGCCCCGGAACCTCGGAATCCTCCGCGGCGATTGCCGAACGGGTCGCCGCTGCCCGCAGACGGCAGGAAGAACGCTATGCCGCGCTCGATGTGAGCGCGAGGTGCAACGCGCAGGCGGGCGCGCGCCTGATCGAGAGCATTGCACAGCCCGACGAGGCGGGGCTTGCCCTGCTGGGAGACGCGGCCGATGCGCTGAACCTGTCGGCGCGCGGTTATCACCGCGTCCTGAAGCTCGCGCGCACACTGGCCGATCTTGATGCCTGCGCCGATGTCGGGCGCATCCATATCGCCGAAGCGCTTGCCTATCGCCGTATCGGACCAAAACGCGCAAGCGCTGCCTGAGGGCTTGCCGGTTCGGGATCTCTCTGCCTTCAGGGAGCGACATTGTCCGGATCCCGAACCTCTTGCCCTGAATTCTCATTGCCGGGATTGGCAAGGGTTTCGCAACGCCTTTTCGGCAAAATGGATATATGCGGGCCCGCAAGGCGGGCTCCCGCGCGGCCGCTGAACCTGCGGTCCGGTCTGTCTGGCGCACGGACGCGTGCGCGAAAAGGGGGCCTGCGAGGCCATGCAGCAAGGGGCGGAACATCGGCGGACAGCGCCGGAAAACGGGGACGGCAGCCTGCCGGACGGATATCCCCTGCCCGCAAGCGACCCTGCCGCACGCCCGGCGCAGCCCGTTGATCCCGGTGAGCCTGATCGCACGGATGCCTGGGATGACGACTGGAATGCGGAGGTGCTCGCAGCGCCCGAAAACCGCATCCGGCCATGGCTTCTGGGCGCGGCCTCCGCGCTCGTTCTCGCCGCCATCGCGGTCGGGATCTTTCTCATGGACAAGGCGAGCCCGGCTCCTCTGGCGGCTCTGGCGCTGGTCTTCCTGGCGGGCGCGGGTGCGGTCGCCATCATTCGCAGCGTCGATATCGGCGGTTATCAGGCCGCCGGGGAAGCGGCCCAGCAGGAGCAGACGGAAGGTCTGCGCCGCCAGCTTGAGCAGATGGATGACCTTGTCTGGGAGCTGCGCGAATCCGACGACCGGCACCGCTCGATCATCAATGCGCTTGGAGATGTGATTTTCCGGCGCGACGGCGCAGGCCGGATCGTCTATGCCAACGACGCCTTCAACCGCAGTTTCGGCGCTCAGGCTGCCACCGCCGTCGGCCAACCCTTCCGGCTGCCGCGCGCGCAAGCCGCCGCGATTGTCGATGAAACCCTTTCCGGCACCGGCGACCTGCCGCTTGAAACGCCTGCCGGGCCGCGCTGGTTCGCCCGGCTCGATGTGCCCGTGCGCGGCGAAGGCGGCGCGCCGGTCGTCCAGACGATCCTGCGCGACATCACCGATCGCCACGTTGCGGAGGAGGCGCTGGTCGTCGCCCGCAATCAGGCGCAGACCGCCAATCAGGCCAAATCCCGCTTTCTGGCCACCGTCAGCCATGAAATCCGCACGCCGCTCAACGGCATTCTGGGCATGGGAACGCTGCTGCGCGACACCAGCCTTACCGCCGAACAGGAAAGCTACGTGGAAGCCATCGCCACGTCGGGCGATGCGCTCCTGCAACTGATCGACGAGGTGCTCGATTTCTCGCGCATCGAGGCGGGCAAGCTCGAACTCCAGCCCACCTCCACCCGGTTGGAACTTCTGGCGGAACGCGTGGTGGAACTGCTTGCGCCGCGCGCGCAGGCCAAGGGCCTCGACATTGCCTGTTATGTCGCCCCGGACGTGCCCGAGGAGGTCATGCTCGATGCGGCCCGCCTGCGGCAGGTGCTCATCAATCTGGCCGGAAACGGCATCAAGTTCACCGAACGCGGCGGTGTTCTGATCGAAATCCTGAAATCCCCCGCAGCCACACGCGCCGACGGCCCCTTGCGCCTGACCGCCCGTATCCACGACACGGGCATCGGCCTGACGCGCGAGGAGGCGTCGCGGCTTTTCACCGAGTTCGAGCAGATCGATCCCGGCCCCGCCCGCCGCTACGGCGGCACCGGCCTCGGCCTCGCCATCTCGCAGCGCATCGTGGGCGCCATGAACGGGCGCATATTCATCGACAGCGATCCGGGGCGGGGGGCGACCTTCTCCTTTGAATTCGATGCCGGATCCTCGGAGGTCAAGGCGACATCCGCCTCACTTGCCCCCTTTGCCGGGCGTCGGGTGGGCCTTCTCTATGCCGACGGCATGGCGGCGACGCTCATGCAGCGTCGTCTGAACGATCTCGGATTTGCGGTGAGCATGCTGGAAGAACGCGCGGCGGAGGCGGCTGCGCTGGCGACCTGCGACCTGCTTCTGGCCGACAATGCCTCCCTGCCCGCAGCCGACGAGTGGCTCGCAAGGATGCGCGACAGCGGATGCTCGGCCCCCGCCATCGTATTGGTCACGCCCACGGAGCGCAGCCAGTTGCCCGGTCTGAGGCAAGCCGGTTTCGATGCCTATCTCGTCAAGCCGGTGCGCAGCGTCTCGCTGGTCAAGGTGACGGCGGCCCTGCTTGCGGGCGAGCCGGTCGGCAACGGCGACGAAAGCTGGCAGGCGGCCGCCGTGCCGATGGGCAACGGGCAGATGCGGGAGGTTCGGCGCGTCGGCAAAATGCGGGTCCTGGTCGCCGAGGACAATGATATCAACCTGATGCTGACCAGGGCGCTTTTGAAAAAGCACGATGCGGATGTCGTCGTGGCCAAGGACGGCAAGACGGCGCTCGATCTCGTCCGGCGCAGCCGCGATGGCGAGGACCCGGCCTTTGCCGCTATCTTCATGGATCTGCACATGCCGGGTCTGGACGGGCTGGAAGCAATCCAGCGCATTCGCGAATCAGAACGCGCCCATGGGCTGGAAGCCGTGCCGATCTTCGCCCTGACGGCCGATATCACGCCGGAATCGCGGGCCAAGGCGGAGGTTGCCGGGGCGGACGACTTCCTGATCAAACCGCTCGATCCCGATGGGCTTTCCGCTCTGCTTTCACGCGCCGGTCTTCGCTGAGCCTGGGCCCGCCGGATCCGTCGACAAAGCGGCAGCGAAGGCGTTGAAAACTGCGTAAACCGGCAGATCTTGCGGACTGCCGACAGCACGTTCGCAGTTGAGAGACGGCTTTTGCGGAGCAACGCGCGCGTGACGAAGCTGTACAGTCCGGTTATATTGCCGGCTAATCAACAATGGCGATGATCGCGGCATCATTGGCCCGCCGCAGCGCGGGTTCGATCTTTCCGTGTCATAGAATTGTTGGAAATCTGTGGTTTATGACCGTTCAGGCTGGACCGGTGTTCGCTACGGCAAACACTCCGGCTTCGGCGTCACAGGAAAATGAGCCGGCCAAAAGGTCAGCCATGGTTGGGAAACGCCGAGCCGCTTGCGGGCCAGCCGCAGGCAATGCGGGGCAGAGGCCAGGAATAGATGAGACAGCAAGGCAAATTATCGCCCACGCGACTGGTGCGTAAATTCATGCCGCTCCACCGCGACACATCTCTTTTTGCGAACTGGATGCCCAGAAACGGGGTTGGAAGCGGGTTTGCATCGGATCTGTCGGGTGTGGACGCGCGTGACGGTTCCGCCGCACCCGTCACGCTCGGGCGCATCGGGCCGCTGGAAGTGCGGCTTGCCCGCAAGGCGTCCGAAATCCGCAAGGCGCAGGAACTGCGCTACCAGGTTTTTTATGAGGAAATGTCGGCGATCGCCGATGGCCAGACGCTGGCTTCGGGCCGCGATGCCGACACCTTCGACGATATCTGCGACCACCTGCTCGTTCTCGATCACGACGTTCCCGCCCGCGCCAAGCCCTTCGGGCGGCGCAAGCCGAAGATCGTGGCGACCTACCGTCTTCTGCGCCAGTCGGTGGCGGAACGTGCGGGCGGCTTCTATACCGCCGGCGAATACGACATCCAGTCCCTGCTCGACGCCAAGCCCGACCAGACGTTTCTCGAGCTTGGCCGCTCCTGCGTGCTCAAGCCCTACCGCAACAAGCGCACGGTGGAGCTGCTGTGGCACGGCATCTGGGCCTATGTGCTGATGCACGGCATCGACGCGATGATCGGCTGCGCCTCGTTCGAGGGCACCGATCCGGACCGCCTCGCGCTGCCGCTGTCCTATCTGCACCATTTCGCCCGTGCGCCGGAGGAATGGCGGGTGCGTGCGCTCGATGAGCGTTTCGTCGACATGAACCGCATGCCCGCAGAGGCCATCGACCTGCGCGGTGCGCTTCGCGAAATGCCGCCTCTCATCAAGGGCTATATGCGGATCGGCGCGCAGATCGGCGACGGTGCGGTGATCGATCACCAGTTCGGCACGACCGACGTGCTCATCGTGGCGCCCGTCGCCTCGCTCAATGCGCGTTACGTGAATTACTACGGCAGCGGCGCGGAGCGTTTCGCCGCCTGATCTGACACCCGCGAGGGGGTCGCGGGCGGTCTCGGCCGCCCGCAGCTTATCCGCCTTCTCAGCCCTCGTAGCCTTCGATGATCAGCAGATCGCCGGTGGAGACCTTCTGCCGGATGGCCTTGGCCGCCTGATATTCCGGCGAGTTGTAGCAGGCGATGGCTTCGTCGTAGCTGGAAAACTCGATCACGACGTTGCGCCCGCGCGAGGTGCCCTCGAGCGCATCGTATTTCCCGCCGCGAACCAGAAAGCGCGCGCCGTGGCGTTCAAAGGCCGGCTTCGCCGTCGCCACGTATTCCTTGTAGGCTTCCGGATCGTCCACATCGACCCGCGCAATCCAGTATCCCTTCGCCATATGTCGGCCTCCCTTGAGAAAAATAGGAAGACGCAGTCTTGGACAGGCGCGGGCGCGGTTCAAGGCCGAAATCTTCTCCGCCCACGCATTCGTTCCCTGTCGGAAATGACGCTCCGGAAGGGGTAAGGGACCGTCAATCTTAACCGGCCCTTAAAACGCCGCGGCCTAGGCTTGTCGAACCTGTGCGGCGGCCACTTCATTCCGTCGCCTTCATTGCTCTCTCATCGACAGGAGGCGCGAGGCGGTCGATGGCCACCAGGCGCGGCAAAGGCGGCGATCGGATCGAACCGACCATGGGCGAAGTGCGCGGCGCATCCGACCTGCGCGTCGATCCGCGCGACCGTCCGGCTGCCCCTTCCCGGCCCAAGCCGCAGAAATCCGCCGCCTCGCGCCAGAAGACCGTCCAGCGCGCAAATCACAAGCCGGCGAGTGCCGGGGCAGCGAAAACCGGCAAGGCGGCCACGGCCTCGGGCGCGCGCGCAAAGCAGGCGGGAAAGCGAAAAGCCACCTCTCGTCCCGATGCGGCGCTGGCGCAGGAACTCGGCCTCGAGCTTCAGCCCCGCCCCAAGGCCCGAAAGCGTCCGGCAAAGGGCCGCCCCGCAGCCCGCAAGGCGGGGCCGTGGAAATCGGGAAAGTCGCGCCGCAAGGACCGGGCAGGCAGCGGGCGGGTTCTGCGTCTTGTGAAACGCCTGTTCTACTGGGGTATGGTCGCAGGGATCTGGGGGACGGTGACCGTCGTCGCCGTTCTTGCCTATTTCGCCGCCCAGCTTCCCCAAAGCTACGACTGGACCGTGCCCGCGCGGCCGCCCAACGTGAAGATCGTCTCCGCCGAGGGGCAGCTTATCGCCAATCGCGGCGAAAGCGGCGGCGAGGCGGTGCGGCTGGAGCAACTGCCGAAATATCTGCCGCAAGCCGTTATCGCCATCGAGGACCGGCGGTTTCGAAGCCATTTCGGCATCGATGTCATTGGTCTGGGCCGCGCCATGGTCACCAATGTGATGCGCGGCGGCGTGGTGCAGGGCGGCTCCACGCTGACCCAGCAGCTTGCCAAGAACCTGTTCCTCACCCATGAGCGCACCATCAGCCGCAAGATGCAGGAAGTGGTGCTTGCGCTGTGGCTGGAGGCGCGCCACTCCAAGGACGAGATCCTCGAGATGTATCTCAACCGCGTCTATTTCGGCGCGGGCGCCTATGGGGTGGACGGCGCGGCGCGGCGCTATTTCGGCAAGTCGGCGCGGCAGGTGACATTGGCGGAGGCCGCCACGCTGGCTGCCCTCCTGAAGGCTCCCACCCGCTATGCGCCCAACCGCAATCCGGATCTGGCCGAACAGCGCGCCCAGCTCGTGCTCGAGGCCATGGCCGATTCCGGCTTCATTTCCGAGCGCGACGCCAAGAACGCCATCGCCAATCCCGCATTGGCCGTTGCAGGCAACCGGGCCGCGGGCACCAACTATGTCGCCGACTGGGTGATGGATCTGTTGCCCGGCTATATCGGGCGTCTCGACAAGGACGTCATCGTCTCCACCACCATCGATAGCCGTCTTCAGCGCGAGGGGGAAAGGCTTCTTTCCGCAGCACTCGACAAGCAGGGCAAGAAACTCGGCGTTTCGCAGGGTGCGCTGGTCTCGCTGGATACCTCCGGCGCGGTGAAGGCGCTGGTGGGCGGGCGCGATTATCGCAAGAGCCAGTTCAACCGCGCCGTCTCCGCCATGCGCCAGCCCGGCTCCGCCTTCAAGCCCTTCGTCTATCTGGCCGCGCTGGAAACAGGCCTGACGCCGGACACCGTGCGGGTAGACCAGCCGGTGTCGATCAAGGGATGGAGCCCGAAAAACTACACCAAGAAATATTATGGCCCGGTGACGCTGCGCCGCGCGCTGGCCTATTCGCTCAACACCGTTGCCGCCACGCTCGGTCAGGAGGTCGGCCCCAAGAGGGTGGCTACCACCGCGCAGCGTCTGGGCATTTCCTCGCCGCTGAAGGTCAATCCCTCCATTGCGCTGGGAACGTCGGAGGTGACCCCGCTTGAGATCACGGCCGCTTATGTCCCCTTCTCCAACGGTGGCTGGGGGGTGTTGCCCCATGTCATCCGCGAGGTGAAGACCGAGGACGGTAAGGTGCTCTTCCACCGCAAGATCGGCGGTCCGGGACAGGTGATCGCGCCCGACAAGCTGCGCCAGATCAATTCCATGCTCGCCGAAACCCTGTTTCTGGGCACCGGCAAGCGCGCCCGGCTGGGCGACCGCCCGGCGGGTGGCAAAACCGGCACCAGTCAGGAAATGCGCGACGCGTGGTTCATAGGCTTCACCGCCAATTACACCACCGCCGTCTGGCTTGGAAACGACGACGGCTCGCCCTCGCGTTCGGCCACCGGC
Source organism: Breoghania sp. (assembly GCA_963678585.2). GTDB lineage: Bacteria > Pseudomonadota > Alphaproteobacteria > Rhizobiales > Stappiaceae > Breoghania. The sequence continues at coordinate 157,353 of CAXXGA010000003.1, read as the reverse complement.
GGCACGCTTCCCGCCGAGATCTGGCACGACTACATGGAAGTCGCCCACGAGCACATGCCCATGGTGGAACTGCCCGGCATCCCGGTCGGCGGTACGGCCGTCGTTCAGGAAACGCCCCGCCCAGCGCCACCGCGTGATGTGGGCAGGCAGCAGCCCGGCAGCGAGCGGATTCTTCCTCCGGCCGGCGGCGGCTTCTTCCGCAGGCTGTTCGGCGGCGACTAGAACGTGAGCCAGCAAGCTCAGCTTGCGCTGGAAGCGACTGCAACCCTTGAAACGCGCCCCGTCGGAAAGCGTCGAAACGCAAGCATTGCTCCTCGGAAGGGTGCTTTGGGGGTCGCCGACGCACCAGGAAGAACATTTTCCGCGCCTTTTTAAAATATTTTATCGCTCTGAAACCGGCGGTTTTCGACCCCGGAAGCCTCCCCGCACACGCTTACGCAGCGGAACATGAATGTATTCAGATATATGAATCCGAGGTGAGTATGTCGCAGAGATCCGCATATCATAGTTATTTTTGTCAGAGAAATTACTTATGACCTGATTGGTATGCCCAATTATGAGGCGCATATTCTGGCTTCAGATCGGGTTGTGCGCCATTTCGCCAAATAAATATTATCACTAACAAGTATAATTTGGTTAATTAGCTAATTATTAGAATCCTTAAAGATAGTAATGGGTCTGTTTTACTTATTGAGTTTCGGTATGCCGAACGAAAGAAGTTGTATACTGCATTTTACTACTTGTTAATGGCCTAAGACAAAACTGATTAACATCTACACTAGGCATGCAGGCAACGACCATGATCCTCAACAAATTCAAGATCGGCGTTAAGGTTTGGCTTCCGGTCCTAATGCTCACGGTGCTGTGCATCGGTCTGTCATCCGTCTTCCTGTACACGCTGGACTCGACGCTCTATGAGGAGCGCCAGGGCATGACGAAAGTCGTGGTCCATACGGCAGAGTCGATTGTCCAAGGGTACTATGAACGAGAGCAGTCCGGCGAACTCACCCATGAGGAAGCCACCGCGGGCGCTTTGGAAACCCTCAACACCCTCCGATTCGACGGTAACAACTACGTCTTCGGCTTCACCACCGAGGGGCGCTATATCCTGCTGCCCCTGAAGCCTGAGGAAGTCGGCAAGGACGTCATCGACCGCCAGGACAAGCAAGGCAACCACTACATTCGCGAAATCCTCGATGCCGCGAAGGCCGGTGGTGGCCCGTCCACCTATTACTGGAACCGTCCCGGTGCGACCGAAACCTCTCCCAAGATCTCATGGAGTGAGCTGTTCGAGCCCTGGGGATGGGTGCTGGGCACGGGCGTCTTCGTCGACGACATCAGCACGACGTTCTGGAACAACGCGTTCCTGGTCCTCGGTGTCGGTCTTGCCGGCGGTCTGATCGCCTTTGCCGTCGCCTTTGCCGCAATCCGCAATGTGACCGTGCCCATCGCGCAGATGACGGGTCACATGCAGCGCCTGGCCGAAGGCAACACGGATATGGAGATCATCGGCGACGATCGTCATGACGAGATCGGCGCGATGGCCAAGACCATGAAGGTCTTCGTGGACAACGAACGCAAGCGTCGCGAGCTTGAGCAGGAACAGGCCGTGCGTTTCGAGAAAGATCGCCAGCGGGCGGAAGAAATCCAGACCGTCTCGCGGAATTTCGAAGGCCAGATGGGCAATCTTCTGGAAACCGTGGCGCAGTCTGTGGCCAATCTCCAGAACGCCTCGACCAACCTGAAGGCGGGCGCTGAGCAGACCAACAGCCAGAGCAGGGCCGTGTCCGGCGCTGCCGCCGAAGCCTCCGCCAACGTGGAAACGGTTGCCTCGGCCGCTGAGGAACTGGCTGCCTCGGTTGCGGAAATCAGCCGTCAGGTCTCCTCCTCCAGCGAGATCGCGTCTCAGGCCGCCGATCAGGCCGACAGCACGAATGTGCGGATCAAGGGCCTGTCGGAAGCCGCAACGCGCATCGGCGAAGTGGTCAGCCTCATTCAGGCCATCGCCGAGCAGACCAACCTTCTGGCGCTGAACGCCACCATCGAGGCGGCGCGCGCCGGTGAAGCCGGCAAGGGCTTCGCCGTCGTGGCGGCGGAAGTGAAGGAACTGGCCAACCAGACCTCCAAGGCCACGGAAGAAATCTCTTCCCAGATTTCCTCCATTCAGGGCGAGACGCAACAGGCCGTTACGGCGATCGTCGAGATCACCGACACGGTGAACCGGATCAACGAGATCACGTCCGGTATTGCGGCCGCCGTTGAAGAGCAGGGCGCGGCGACGACCGAAATCGCCCGCAACGTCCAGGAAGCGTCGCGTGGCACGCAGGATGTCTCGGAGAACATCGAGGGCGTGTCGAGCGCAGCCCAGATCACCAACGAGGCGGCCACCATGGTTGCGCAGGCTTCCTCCGGTCTGGAACGCGAGGCCAATATCCTTCGCGACGAAGTCGGCGTTTTCCTGAAGACCATCAACCAGTCCGACGCCGCCTAACGGGTGCACGTGCGTTGGATCTGAAACCCGCCGGAGCAATCCGGCGGGTTTTTGTTTTCGCATACGAACGGGGAGGAACCTGATTCTGCCGGCAAATTGGCGAACCGCAGATGATCCCGTCTCGGTTCCTAATGAGGTAAACGCTCAATACTGACTATACGTAAGAATAAGTGACGTTACGAACGAATATGATATTTAAGATACATTGCAAGTTTTACGTGTTGTTAAGCCAGAGGGAGGTAATTGTCCGCACCAATCCGCGATAAATGAGATTAAATTCATGTCTCTCGATAAGTTTTCTATCGGCAAGAAGGTCTGGTTCCCGGTCCTGACCCTTGCCTTCATTGGCTGCATTCTTTCAGCCATGTTTCTTTATGCGCTGCACGGCGAGCTGATGCATGAGCGCACCGATCGCGCCCGTACCGCTGTGAGGGTGTCTGAATCCGTGGCCACCTATTTTCATGAAAGGGTGCAGGTCGGGGAGTTGACCACTTCGCAGGCGACGGCACATGCGCGCGCGCTTCTGGCCGAAATCGGTGACGGCGCCGGTGCGCCTGTCAGGCTTCTCGAAGGCCCGGCCGCAGGTGCGGCCGCACAGGATGAAACCCATCTGAACCTGAGCTTCCGGCCGTGGGAATGGTCTTTCTCGGCGACGATCCCGTTTGATGACGTCATGGCGGAGTTCTGGGACAACGCCAGCTTGTTGATCGTGCTTGGCCTGATCGCCGCCGGCGTCGCTTTCGCCATGGCCTTCGCGGTCATGCGTTCGGTGACGGGCCCCTTGCAGTCTCTGACCTCCGCGATGGGAGCCCTGGCGGACGGCGATGTGGAACTCGATATCAAGTCGAGGAAGGGCCTCGACGGCGCGCGGGGCGACGAGATCGGCGCGATGACCCGCGCCCTGACGGTTCTTGTCGAAAACGAACGCCAGCGCCGCAACTCAGAAGCGGCGCGCCGGGGCGACCTGGAGCGCGAAAGCCGGCGAGCTGTGGAATTCGAGACGGCCGCGCAGGACTTTCAGGGCCAGATGGCCTCGCTCCTTGAGACCATCACCAACTCCGTCGATAATCTGCAAAACGCGTCCACGAACCTCAATGCAGGCGCGGAGCAGACCACGGGGCAGAGCCGCGCGGTTGCCAGTGCGGCTGCGGAAGCCTCCGCAAACGTGGAAACGGTCGCCTCTGCGGCGGAAGAACTCGCCGCCTCGGTAGCGGAGATTTCCCGCCAGGTCGGTGTTTCCAGCGAAATCGCTTCCAGAGCCGCCGATCAGGCCGACACGACCAACATCCGCATCAAGGGTCTGTCGGAAGCGGCCACGCGCATCGGCGAGGTCGTCAGTCTCATTCAGGCGATTGCCGAACAGACCAATCTTCTGGCGCTGAACGCCACGATAGAGGCTGCGCGTGCCGGGGAAGCCGGGCGCGGTTTTGCGGTTGTGGCCTCGGAAGTGAAGGAACTCGCCACCCAGACCTCCAAGGCGACGGAGGACATCGCGGCGCAGATTTCCTCCATCCAGAACGAGACCGAACAGGCGGTATCCGCCATCGCCGCCATCACCGCGACTGTGGACCAGATCAACGACATCACCGGCGGGATTGCGGCGGCTGTGGAACAACAGGGTTCCGCGACCGCGGAAATCGCGCGCAACATTCAGGAGGCCTCGCGCGGAACGCAGGAAGTCTCCTCCAATATCGAGGGCGTTTCCTCCGTGGCCCAGATCACCAACGAGGCGGCCGCCACGGTGGGCGCGGCCTCGGGCGAACTGAAACGCGAAGCGGGGCTCCTGAACGCAAACGTCTCGACATTCATGGGCAAGGTCTCGCGCAGCGCGGCCTGAGCTGTGAGCCCGGAAAACGAAAAGCCCGCCGGAGCGATCCGGCGGGCTTTTCAATGTCTCGTGTGATCGAAGCCGCACGTTGCGGCCCGGATCCTGCGTCTCAGATCTTGCGCAACGCCACCTGCCCGATGGTGTGATCGCGCGCCTTGGTCAGCACCAGATCGGCGCGCGGGCGCGTGGGCAGGATGTTTTCGACCAGATTTTCCAGGTTGATGTTGGTCCACAGATCGTTGGCGATCTCCAGGGCCTCCCGGTCGCTGATTTTTGAGTATTTGTGGAAGTAGGAACCCTCGTCGCGGAAGGCGGTTTCGCGCAGCCGCATGAAGCGCTCCACGTACCACTTGTGCAGAACCGGGATCTCCGCATCGATATAGACGGAGAAGTCGAAGAAGTCCGACACATAGGGCACGGCCCTGCCGTCGCGCGGCAGTTTCGAGGTCTGCAGGACGTTCAGCCCCTCCACGATCAGGATATCCGGCCGGTCGATATAGACCGACTGGCCAGGCATCACGTCGTAATAGAAATGAGAATAGACCGGCGCACGTACGTTGCGCCGCCCGGCCTTGATCTCGGAGAGAAAGCGCAGAAGCTCCGGCAGGTCGTAGCTTTCCGGAAAGCCCTTGCGGCGCATCAGGTCGTCGCGTTCCAGCGTGGCGTTGGGAAAGAGAAAGCCGTCGGTGGTGATCAGGTCCACCTTGGGGCTGGCGGGCCAGCGTGCCAGCAGCGCCTGCAGAAGGCGCGCGGTGGTGGATTTGCCGACTGCGACGGAGCCCGCCACGCCGATGATGTAGGGCACCATGGTGTCGCGTGTGCCGAGGAAGCGGTTGGAGGCCAGGTGCACATGCTGCATCGCCTCCACATAGAAGGAGAGCAGGCGCGACAGCGGCAGATAGATGCTTTCCACCTGCGCAATCGACACCGGGTCGTTGAGGCTCTGGAGGCGAACCACCTCCTCCTCGGTCAGCGTCATGGGGGTATCGGCACGAAGCCGTGCCCATTCGGCTTCGGAAAAAGCCCTGTACGGCGACAGTTCCGCCGGGAAAATCTCGTCCATGCATTCACCGCGCATCATCTGGCGCGCTCCAACCCGATCCTGCAGTTTCGGTTCATCCGCAGCATTCTCGCGCTGTCCTCCCGGATGGCCATGCGATCGGCCAGAGGGTCGATCCGCAACCGGCAAAGAAACGCCGGCAGTTATCGTGACGTCGTGCAAGTCCCGTTCAGTCGGGTTTGCGCGATGCCTTTTCCTCCAGACCCGTCTGCCCTGTGCGTCCGGCGAGCTTCTCCATGACTTCGTCGAGAGGCACGTTGCTCGCTTCCAGAAGAACGCACAGGTGGTACAGCAGGTCGGCCGCCTCGCTGGCGACGCCGTCCCGGTCGCCTTCAACCGCGGCGATCGCCGTCTCCACCGCTTCCTCGCCCAGCTTCTGGGCGCATTTGGAAACACCCTTTCCCATGAGCTTGGCGGTGTAGGAGCCGGGATCTCCCGAATGCGCGCGCGTTGCGACGATGCGGGCGAGATCGTTGAGCGTGAAAGTCGACATGGCAGGCCTTGGTCGTTTTCGCCGTCAGGCGTGGCCGGACGGGTATCTGACCTATGGTCATAAACCCGTACCCGGCCGCTTGCGAGGCTTCCTTTAGGATAATTCTTCGTCCGCGTCGAGACGCATCGGAATACCGGCGTCCGCCATGTAGCGTTTCGCTTCGCCGATGGTATAGGTCCCGAAGTGGAAGATCGAGGCCGCGAGCACCGCCGTGGCGTGCCCGTCACGGATGCCCTCCACCATGTGATCGAGCGTGCCCACGCCGCCCGACGCGATCACCGGCACATGAACCGCATCGGCAATGGTGCGGGTCAGTTCGATGTCGAAGCCGATCTTGGTGCCGTCGCGGTCCATGGAGGTGAGCAGAAGCTCGCCCGCGCCCAGTTCCACCACTTCCTGCGCATATTCCAGCGCATCGATGCCGGTGGGCTTGCGTCCGCCATGGGTGAAGATCTCCCAGCGCGGTGTCTCCGCGCCCGGCTCGGTGACCCGTTTTGCATCGATGGCCACGACAATGCACTGGTTGCCGAATTTCTCCGCCGCCCGGCGCACGAACTGCCGGTCGTTGACCGCCGCCGTCATGATGGAGGCCTTGTCCGCGCCCGCTTTCAGGAGCGCGCGGATATCTTCCACCGTGCGCACGCCGCCGCCGACCGTCACCGGCATGAAGCACTGTTCTGCAGTGCGTTGCACCACGTCGAGAAGAATGCCGCGGTCCTCGTGACTGGCGGTGATGTCGAGGAAGCACAGTTCGTCCGCCCCCGCCGCATCATAGGCCTTGGCGGCCTCCACCGGATCGCCGGCATCGATCAGATCGACGAAGTTGACGCCCTTGACGACACGGCCGTCCTTCACGTCGAGACAGGGGATAACGCGGGCTTTGAGCATGATCAGTTTCCTCGCGCGGCCTTGATCAGCGCCTGGGCTTCCGCCGGATCGAGGCGGCCGTCATAAAGCGCCCGGCCGGAAATCGCCCCCTCGAGGCGGGCGCAGTCGGGTTCCAGAAGCCGCTTCACGTCATCGATGGAGGCGAGACCGCCCGACGCGATGACGGGAATGGAAACGGCTTCGGCCAGTTCCAGCGTGGAAGGGACGTTGAGCCCCTTCAGAACGCCGTCGCGGTCGATATCGGTGTAGATGATGGCGGAGACGCCCGCATCCTCGAACTGTTTCGCCAGATCGACGGCGGTAAGCTCCGAGGTTTCCGCCCAGCCTTCCACGGCGACCTTGCCGCCCTTGGCGTCGATGCCCACCGCAATGCGGCCCGGATGGGCCTTGCAGGCGGCCTTGACGAGATCGGGATCGCGCACGGCCACCGTGCCGAGGATCACCCGGCGGATGCCCTTTTCCAGCCAGGCGTCGATCTGCTCCATGGTGCGGATGCCGCCGCCGAGCTGCACCGGGTTGGTGGTGGAGTCGAGGATGGAATCGACCGCTGCGCCATTGCGGCTTTCACCGGCGAATGCGCCGTCGAGATCCACCACATGCAGCCATTCGAAGCCCTGCTCCTGAAAGGCGCGGGCCTGTGCTCCGGGGTCGTCGTTGAAGACGGTGGCTTGTTCCATGTCGCCGAGCTTCAGGCGCACGCACTGGCCGCCCTTGAGGTCGATCGCGGGAAAGAGAATCATGAACGGGTCCGCGTTGTGCGGGAAACCGGGGGCGTTCAGCCCCTCACGGCTTCCATTTCAGGAAATTGGCGATAAGGGCGAGGCCCAGTTGCTGGCTCTTTTCGGGATGGAACTGAGTGCCCACCATGTTGTCGCGCCCGACCATCGCGGTAAAGGTCCCGCCATAATCGAACGTCGCCACCACCTCTTCCGGGCGCGTCGCGGCCAGATGGTAGGAATGGACGAAATAGGCGTGCCGTCCGTCAGGGCCCGTCTTGATGCCGTCAAGCACCGGGTGAACCTTGCCCGATGCCGGGATATTGATCGTGTTCCAGCCCATGTGCGGGATCTTGAACGTGGGATCGGAAAGCTCCATCTGCACGACGTCGCCCTTAATCCAGCCCAGACCCTCGCTGGTCTCGTATTCCAGCCCGCGCTCCGCCATCAGCTGCATGCCGACGCAGATGCCGAGGAAGGGGCGGCCCTTGGCCGTTACCGCTTCCGCCAGCGCCTCGTCCATGCCGGAAACAGCCGCCAGTCCGCGGCGGCAGTCGGCGAAGGCGCCCACGCCCGGCAGCACGACGCGGTCGGCTTTTGCCACCACATCCGGGTCGTCGGTCAGGATGATCCGGCTGTCCAGACCGTTGTCGCGCGCCGCGCGCTCGAAAGCCTTGGTCGCGGAATGCAGGTTGCCGGACCCGTAATCGATAATGGCGACACTCATCGCGTTGCCTCCGGAAAGAGCCCGATCACCGCGTCCGACGGCGTGGAAGGGCGAAGAGTAGATGTACCGGCCTGCGGAACGGACGGTCGGGCGGCGGAACTGGCGGAAGCTGCCGGGGTCTCGGGGGTGCCGCCTCGCAGCCCGCGTTCCGCATGCGGAGCCCATTTGGCGAAGAAGCGGGCTTCGCAGGTGTCGCGGTTTTCGCCTGCGACGATGCCGACGAAATCCCAGCCGCGCCGTTCAAGCGTCCAGCGCCGCAGGGAATTGGCCTCAAGCGCGAACAGGATCGAGAAGGCAATCCCCACGGCTGGCGGCGCATAGCCGCCGATCGTGTCGGCAACGCCCGCCACGACGATGGCCGCGATCAGATAGCCGAACAGCACAAGCCACAGCCCGCGGAAAACGAGCCAGGGTGCGGAGAAGAAGAAGGCGGGCCAGCAGATGCCTTCCTTGATGAAGACCATGTCTTCCGCATCGCCTGCCGGATCCCGTGACGGCGGCGGCGCCATCACCATGTAGACGGTCATCGCGATCAGTCTCCCAGACGGCCCTTGGTCGACGGCACGCGTTCGCCCTGGCGCGGATCGTGCGAGATGGCGACGCGCAGCGCCCGCGCCACCGCCTTGAAGCAGGTTTCCGCGATGTGATGGCAATTGGTGCCGTAGAGATTGGCGACATGCAGGGTGATCCCGGCATTCATCGCGAAGGCGCGGAAGAATTCCTCGAAAAGCTCGGTGTCGAATTCGCCGATCTTGTCGCGCGAAAACTCCACCTGCCACACGAGGAAGGGGCGGCCTGAGACATCGATGGCGCAGCGCGTCATCGCTTCGTCCATCGGCAGGTGCACGTCGGCATAGCGGGTGACGCCCGCCATGTCGCCCAGCGCCTGACGCAGCGCCTGACCGAGCGCGATCCCGACGTCTTCTGTCGTGTGGTGGAAGTCGATATGCGTATCGCCCGCAGCCCGCACGGTAATGTCGATCAGCGAATGCCGGGCGAGCTGCTCCAGCATGTGATCGAGAAAGCCGATGCCGGTCTCGACATCGTAAGACCCGGTTCCGTCGAGAGCGACGGAGACCTGAATGTCCGTTTCCTTGGTGGCGCGCGTGATCGAGGCGGAGCGCATGCGATATCCATCCTTCAAAATGCGAGGAACGGGGCTTCTTAGCAGCCGAGCGGGCCGGAGAAAATAGCCATTGCCGTTTCGCGATAGTGGCTTTTGCCAAGGCCGGTGTCGCGGCGGGGCGATTTCATCCCTCTTCAGGATGCGCTTTCTATATTCTGGACCAACGATTCCCTCATCCGCGCAGATGGACTAACCATAGGCGCAAACATCGATTCGAGGAGCCTGCCGATGTCTTTCAAACCCCGGAATGCGACCGACCGGCTGATCCTTCCGCTCGACGTGCCCACCGTCGCCGAGGCCCGCGCAATCGTCGAGGAGACGAAGGGGGTCGTCGGGGTCTACAAGGTCGGCATGCAGCTTCAGTTCGCGGGCGGTCTGGCCTTTGCGGAAGAACTGGTGCGCGAGGGCCACAAGGTCTTTCTCGACGTGAAGCTGCTCGACATCGACAACACCGTCGAACAGGCCGTGCGCAACATCGCGAAAATGGGCATGACCTTCGTCACCATCCATGCCTATCCGCGCACCATGCGCGCCGCCGTCGCCGGTCTCGACGGGGCGGACCTGTGCCTGCTGGGCGTCACCGTTCTCACTTCCATGGACGACGAGGACGTGAAGGCGGCGGGCTATGCGGGCGCGGCGGCGGAACTGGTGAAGTCGCGCGCCGTTGCGGCACGCGCGGCGGGCATGGGCGGTCTTGTCTGTTCCGCCCACGAGGCGGGCGCCCTGCGCGAGCTGGCCGGTCCCGACATGGTGCTGGTCACGCCGGGCGTGCGGCCCGCGGGCTCTTCCGCCGATGATCAGAAGCGCATCAAGACGCCGGGCGATGCGATCCGCGCGGGCGCGGATTATATCGTCTGCGGCCGTCCCATCACAGGTGCCGCCGACCGTCGCGCGGCGGCGGAAGCCGTGGTTGCGGAAATCGAAGCAGCGCTCTAGAGCGCCGTCAAACCCCGTCTTTCGAGGCGACCACGCGCAGCTGGTGGATGAGGTGGTTCAGGCTTTCCTTTGAAAGTCCGCCCACCTTGGCCGCCAGCAGGTTGGCAAGCTCGGTCGCTTCCGGCTCCAGCCCGGCCGTGTCCACCGTGATGCGTGGATCGGAGACCTCGGCAAGGCGCTGCAATTCCTCCGCCTCGTCCCAGATCACGTTGAAGAACGTGATGATGCGCTGGACCATGAACCACGTCGGGCGGCCGCGCTTTCCGTGTTCCAATGCGGAGAGATAGGCGCTTGAGACCTGAAGCGTCGTGGCCATTTCCTTCAGCGTGATGCCGCGTTTGCGGCGCATGTCGCGCAGTTTCGCGCCGAAAGGGGTCATCGTCTGCCTCCGCGATCCGCCCGCCTGATGCGGACATAGAGCGCGCCCGCGCCGCCATGGCCCACATGGGCCTGTTCGAAGCCGATCACCATATTGCGGAATTCCGGACGTTCCAGCCACAGCGGCACCATGCGCTTCAGCACCCCTTCGCCCTTGCCCTGTCCGCCGCCCTTGCCGGTGATCACCAGCACAAGCCGCATGCGGTGAAGCTGGGCGTTGGCGAGGAACATGCGAAGCTGGCCGAAGGCGCGGTCCTGCGTCATGCCGTGAAGGTCGATGCGCGCATCGATATCCGTCTTGCCGCGCGCCAGTTTCTGGCGCGTGCGGCGATCGAGCGGCGCAAGCGCCGGCACGCAGGGCGGCGGCCTGAGGGCTGCGGCAGAGGTCTGCGTGCGCTTGACCGTGGGCTTTTCCTCCGGCTCGCGCGCAGTCGGGGCCTGCGGTTCTTCCGCCTCGTCCCCGGGCAGGCTGCGTCCGGGCAGCGGCGTCAGCGTGCGCGTCACCTTCTGCCACAGGTGCTTCTCCTCAGGGGAGAGCGGACGGCCGCGTTTCCCACCCTTGCTCACTGCGCATCCTCCCCGCGGGCGGAACGCGCAAGGTCCGAGCCGCGCGGCGCAAGCACCGTGAAACGCGCGGCATGGCGGATTTCACCGGCAATCTGACCGGCTTCCGCGCCGGTTCCGAAAAAGATGTCGCCGCGCGCAGGCCCCACGATCGCCGAACCGGTGTCCTGCGCGATCATCAGCCGGGAAAAGCTTCCGCCCGCGCGTTTAGGCAGGTCGGCCTCCACGAAGATCGGCGTGCCGAAGGCGTGGAGCCTTTTGTCGACGGCCAGCGAGCGACCGGCCGAAAGCGAAACCCCCGCCGCACCCACCGGTCCCCGGTCCTCGTCCGCCTCGATCTCGCGAAAGAAGATGAAGGAGCGGTTCTGTGCCATCAGCGCGCCTGCTTCCGCCGGATTGGCCTCAAGCCACGCGCGCAAGGTCTCCATGCTCATGGCCTCGCGTGAGATTTCTCCCCGCGAAATCAGTATGCCGCCGATGGCCGTATAGGGATGGCCGCTTTTGGCCGCATAGGCGAGCCGCATCAGGCCGCCGTCAGGAAGGCGGATGCGGGCGGAGCCCTGAATATGGATGAAGAAGGCATCGAGCGGGCTTTCCACCCACGCGATCTCAAGCCCGCGTCCGGCAAGCGCGCCGGCCTCGATTGTCGCGCGGTCTGGATAGGCGGCAAGCCCGCCGTCATCCTTCAGGCGGGCGAAGGCCGTGTCTTCGGAAAGCCCCGCCTTGCGTGCCGCGGCGTGCCGGTCCGCGTCGATAGCGACCAGATCGTCGGGTTTGCCATAGATGGGAACCGAAAACCGCTCCGTGCGCACCCGGCTTCCCGAAATCGCGGGCTCGAAATAGCCGGTCACGAAACCGGGCTCCTCCAACTGCACGGGCACGAAATTGGTCTCGAAAAAGGCTTTTGCAGCCGCCGCGGTCGGGGCAATTGTGCGGGCCGTCTTGCACAGCGCGGCGAGATCCGCCCCGGATACGCCGAGCATCCCCGTCCGCGCGGCCATGCGGTCCAGACCGGTATCGCAGTCCTGTACGAAGACAGAGAGGGCTGCGAGATGGTCGTCGCTCTCCCAGCCCGGCAGGCATTCGAACGAAAGTGTTGTGGAGGAACAGGCGGCGTCGTCCGGCAACGGCTTCGGCTTTGGCGTCGCCCCGGAAGGAACGCCTTCGGCTTTCCGGTCCCTGTCGCTGAACTCGCTCAACTGTGCCGCCTTGCCGTTCTTTTTCTCGTGCGCACCCGCAGGTTCGCTTCCGGCCGCCATGCCGTCGCCCGCAAGAAGGGCCATGAAAACGAAAAGGCCCGCAGGCCGCGAAAAGTCGCGTCTCGCCTGCGGGCCCTGATACCGTGGCATGTCAGTCTGCCGTTTCGGTCGCCACCAGCTTCCAGTTCGGATCGCGCTGGGTCACGTCGCGCGAGAAGGTCCAGATGTCGGTGACGTCGACGACCTGGTTCGGATCGCCCTCGATGATCGCGCCGTCCTCGTTGCGGGTCGCGGAAATCAGCTTGGAGCGGAAGCGCACCGTCACCTGGGCGATGCTGTCCTTGAGCGAGGCTTCCACGATCTCCGCCTTGTCGATGCCGACGAAAGTGGAGGAAACCGTTTCCTTGCGCGATTCCCGGTCGGTGATCGCGGCGACGAAGCCGTCATAGACTTCGCGCGAGAGCAGGTTCTTGAGGCTCTTGCGGTCGCCGGCGGCAAACGCCGTGACGATCATCTCGTAAGCCGCCTTCGCGCCGTTCACGAAATTGCGCGGTTCGAAGGAACGGTCGGAGGAAATGATGGCGCGCAGCGCCTCGTTGAGGGCCGAACCGGCGGGCGCAACCTTCTCCAGACGGCGGTCTTCGGCCTCGCGGCGGCGCTCCTCATCGTCCTCGTTGCGCGAGGGCAGGGAGACCACGTTGTCGTTGATGTCCGGCGCGTCGTTGTTCCCGTTGGCCGCGGAGTTGTCTTCGCGACGGCGCTCGGAATAGGGATCGACCGGGGGTCGTTCGTTTCCGGTACGCTGGCCAAGCACGCTGCGCAATTTCAACAGGACGACGACGGCCAGTACGAGGAAAATAATGCTGTAGACGTCGAGAAAATCACCCATATCCCGCTACCGGCTGTCTTGTCTTCTGATTGTCGGCGGGAGGTCTGTCGCCCGGCTCCTATCCGAGCCGTGGAGCTTTCGCTCAATCTTGCCACAGGTTCCGTCGCCGGGTTTCTCCCACAATGTAGGTTCCCTTGAACCAGCATCCAACGTCTAGCACAAGCCCTCTGTGCAGTTTGCCGAAAAAAGCGGTCTAAACAGGGCGATATTGCCGGAATTGCCGGGTTGCATCGTTTGGGCGCAGGTGTTTTGCCACCTTTGGCTGGCATCGGGGCCGCCCTCCACCTATCTAACGCAGGAACACTTGCGAGGCACGATGAGACCAGGACTGCTGTTACCGCTTGCCCTTCTGGGCATTCCGATCCTCGAGATCGCCGTTTTCATTCAGCTCGGCGGCCTGATCGGCGTCTTCCCGACGCTGGCGATGATCTTCGTCACCGCCGTCATCGGCACCGCCCTGCTGCGCCATCAGGGCTTTTCCCTGCTCGCCCGCATCCGCAGCGAAACCGAAGCCGGGCGCATCCCGAGCGCGGAACTGGGCCACGGCGCGATGATCCTCGTCGCCGGCGTCCTTCTGCTGACGCCGGGCTTCGTCACCGACGCTATCGGCTTCCTGCTGTTCGTTCCCGCCTTCCGCTCCGCCCTCTGGCGCTTCGTCGCCAAACACGTTGTCGTGATCGACATGGCCTCCGCCGGACGTCATCCGGGGCATCGCCCGGGTCATCCGCAGGAGCCCGTGGTGGATCTCGACGAGGAGGAATGGAGCAGAAAGCCCGGGAATCCGGACACCCCGTGGAACGGCAAGCATCTGAACTGATCGGTTCGCGGGCCCATTACCCGCCGGGGCCCGCGCGTTAATCCTGTTTTGAACAATGCCAGTCTGGCCGCCTTACGCTGGGCGACTTTGATTAAAATCTGAATTATCTTGCCACCGCGCTTGCAGAAGGCCCCCTCTGGCACTTCTGCGTGCAATTCGGAGAGGCAGGAAAATGGCAAGCGGACGCATTGACTGGGTCGACTACGCCAAGGGCTTCTGCATCATCGCGGTGGTGATGATGCATTCCACGCTGGGGGTCGAACGCGCGGCGGGCGAGACCGGCTGGATGACCTATGTGGTGGAATTCTGCCGCCCCTTCCGCATGCCCGATTTCTTCATGATCTCCGGTCTTTTCCTCGCCAATGTGATCGACCGTGACTGGCGGCTCTATCTGGACCGCAAGGTCGTCCATTTCGCCTACTTCTACGTCCTGTGGTGCGCCATCCAGTTCATCCTGAAATCGCCGGTCTACGTCGGCGAGATGGGCGTACAGGGCACGATCTTCGCCTATCTTCAGACCTTCTGGCAGCCCTTCGGCACATTGTGGTTCATCTACATGCTGCCGATCTTCTTCATCGTGGCGAAGGCCGCGCGCGCTGCGAAGGTTCCCTGGCAGATGGTGCTGGCCGTCGGCGTGGTTCTGGAAATCGTCCATGCGGCGGGCGCATCCTCCGGCCTCTCGCCCTTCCCCACCGGCTCGGTGCTGATCGACGAGTTCGCCGCCCGTTTCGTCTATTTCTACGTCGGCTATATCGCGGCTCCTCACATCTTCCGTTTGGCCGACTGGGCCATGGAGAATGCGAGGCTTGCGCTGATGGGCCTTCTGGTCTGGGGCCTGATGAACGGCATCGTCGTGGCGTCGGGCTATTCGCTGCTGCCCTTCGTTTCGTTGGCGCTGGGGGCGGCCGGGGCGTGTGCGGTCATTCTGGTCTCCGCCCTGCTGTCGCGGCTGAATTACGCCGGTTTCCTGCGCTTTTGCGGTCAGAACTCCATCGTGATCTATCTGGCCTTCTTCTTTCCGATGGGCGTGACGCGGGCGGTGCTTCTGAAATTCGCGCCGTTCCTCGATCTGGGCACGGTCGCGGTGCTGGTGACGGCCGCCGGCGTGATCGGTCCGATGATCGCCTTCGTGGTCGTGCGCGGCACGCGGCTCGGTTTCCTCTTCAAGCGCCCGCGCTGGGCCCATCTGAGCGCACCCAGGTCTGCGCTTCAAGCTGCGGAATAGGCTGTCGAACCGGCTGACAAACACACTGCCAAACACACTGAAAGCGAACTCTTTGCGGGCAAAATCGACGCCTTGCCGGTTTCGCTCTTTCCATGAAAGCCCGGCATGGGCATGATCCGCCCATGTCGAGCGAATCCACCACCCCCCTCAAGGCTGGCGACCATGTTTTTCTGGTCGACGGCTCGTCCTACATTTTCCGCGCCTATCACGCGCTGCCCCCGCTGACGCGCAAGTCCGACGGTCTGCCCGTCGGCGCGGTCGCGGGCTTTTGCAACATGCTGTGGAAGCTCTTGCAGGAGGCAGACGAAACGGCGGCAGGCGTCACGCCCAGCCATATCGTGGTGGTCTTCGATCACTCGTCGAAAACCTTCCGAAACGAGATCTACGACCAGTACAAGGCCCAGCGGCCCGAGCCGCCGGAGGATCTCAGACCCCAGTTCGGCATCATCCGCGACGCGGTGCGTGCCTTCAACGTCGCCTGCATCGAACAAGCGGGTTTTGAAGCGGACGACATCATCGCCACCTATGCCCATCAGGCGGTGGATGCGGGCGCCGATGTCACGATCATCTCCTCCGACAAGGACCTGATGCAGCTCGTCGGGCCCCATGTCGTGATGCTCGACACGATGAAGAACAAGCGCATTTCCGAGCCCGAGGTTCTGGAAAAATTCGGCGTCACGCCCGACAAGGTCGTGGACGTGCAGGCGCTGGCCGGCGACAGCGTGGACAATGTGCCGGGCGTTCCGGGCATCGGCGTGAAAACGGCTGCCCAGCTCATCAACGAGTTCGGCGATCTGGAAACCCTGCTCGCGGGCGCGGACGGCATCAAGCAGAAGAAGCGCCGCGAGAACCTGATCGAGTTCGCCGATCAGGCCCGCATTTCCCGCCGTCTCGTCGAACTCGACACGAAGACGCCGGTGGAGATGCCGCTTGGCGAGGGCGCGGTGCGCAAGCTCGACGGCGAAAAGGCGCTGGCCTTCCTCAAGGCCATGGAATTCACGACGCTCACCCGCCGCGTGGCGGAAACGTCGGGTGTGGAAGCTTCCGACGTTTCGCCCGCAGAGCTGACCATCAAGGGCTGGGAAGCTCCGGCAGCAGCCTCTGGCGAGGCGGGCGAGGAAGGATCTTCGGCAAAGAGCGATGCCGCTAGCGGCAGCGGGGCGCCGGGCACCCTTGCGGATGCCAAGGCTGCTGAAATTCGCAAGATCCCGCTCGACACCTCCAAATACGAGCTTGTGCGCGACGCGGAACGCCTGAAGGCATGGATCGCGGAGGCTTTCGAGACCGGTCATGTCGCCGTCGACACCGAGACGACCTCGCTCGACCCGATGCAGGCCGAACTTTGCGGCGTCTCGCTCTCAATCGCTCCGGGCAAGGCCTGCTACATCCCCATTGGCCACCGCGACGGCGAGGGCGATCTTCTGGGCGGTGGCGGGCTTGTCGAGGGCCAGATCCCGCGCGAGGAGGCGATTGCGCTCCTGAAGCCGCTTCTAGAAGCGCCGAGTGTTCTGAAGATCGCGCAGAACCTGAAATACGACTGGGTGATCCTGAAGCGGGTCGGCATCGAGGTCGCGCCTTACGACGACACGATGCTGCTTTCCTACACGCTCGATGCAGGCCTTGCGGGTGGCAACGGCATGGATGCGTTGTCGGAACGCTGGCTCGGCCATACGCCGATCAAGTTCGAGGAGGTCTGCGGCAAGGGCAAGTCGATGATCACCTTCGACATGGTGCCGCTCGACAAGGCGCTTGCCTATGCCGCGGAAGACGCCGACGTCACGCTGCGGCTCTGGCAGGTCCTGAAACCGCGCCTTCCCGCGGAAGGCATGACCACGGTCTACGAGACGCTGGAACGCCCGCTGGTGCCGGTGCTTGCGCGCATGGAGATGCGCGGCGTGCGCATCGACAGGCAGATGCTGTCGCGGCTTTCCGGCGAACTGGCGCAAGGGGCCGCCGCATTGGAGGCGGAGATCCACGAGCTGGCGGGCGAGAACTTCAATGTCGGCTCGCCCAAGCAGCTTGGCGACATTCTGTTCGGCAAGATGGAGCTTCCCGGCGGCAAGAAGACCAAGACCGGCGCATGGTCGACGTCGGCTTCCGTGCTGGAGGATCTGGCCGCCGAGGGCCATGAACTGCCGAAGAAGATCGTGGAATGGCGTCAGCTCTCCAAGCTGAAATCGACCTACACGGACGCGCTGCCCAACTACGTCAATGGCGAGACGGGCCGCGTCCATACCTCCTACTCGCTGGCGTCGACCACAACGGGGCGGCTGTCCTCCTCGGAGCCGAACCTTCAGAACATTCCGGTACGCACCGAGGCGGGTCGCAAGATCCGCAAGGCCTTCGTGGCACCGGAAGGCGCGAAGCTCCTGTCCGCCGATTACAGCCAGATCGAACTGCGCGTGCTCGCCCATATGGCGGAAATCCCGCAGCTCGTGCAGGCCTTTGCCGACGGGCTCGACATTCACGCCATGACGGCGTCGGAAATCTTCAACGTGCCGGTCAAGGACATGGATCCGTCGGTGCGCCGTCGCGCCAAGGCTATCAATTTCGGCATCATTTACGGGATTTCGGCCTTCGGTCTGGCCAACCAGCTCGGCATCTCGCGCGGCGAGGCGGGCGACTACATCAAGACCTATTTCGAGCGCTTCCCCGGCATCCGCGATTACATGGAAGAGACCAAGCGCAAGGTCCATGCGGATGGCTTTGTCTCGACCATCTTCGGGCGCAAGGCGCACTATCCGGATGTGAACACCAAGAACCCGAACATGCGGGCTTTCTACGAGCGCGCGGCGATCAACGCGCCCATTCAGGGCTCTGCCGCCGACATCATCCGCCGCGCCATGGTGCGCATGGAGGATGCGCTGGCCTCATCGAAGCTCAGTGCGCAGATGCTGTTGCAGGTGCACGACGAACTGATCTTCGAGGTGCCGGACGAGGAGGTCGATCCGACCATCGCGCTCGTCTCCCGCATCATGGAAGACGCACCCGCTCCGGCACTTGCCCTGCGGGTGCCCCTTCAGGTCGATGCCCGCGCGGCGTCCAACTGGGACGAGGCGCACTGAGGGCGTCCCTTATCGGGTGAAAGATGGTGCGGGCGGCCTTTAGAAGCCGCCGCCCGTGCGGAACCCGCCGCCGCCCGATGAGCCGCCGCCGAACCCGCCTCCTCCGAAGCCTCCGCCGCCAAAGCCGCCGCCGAACCCGCCTCCGCGCGAACGCGATTTGCGCCGGGAGCGCTTGGAGCCGCCGCGGTAGCCGCTGCGCATGGCATCGCCCAGATCGCGGGACGACAGCGCGCCCGCCAGAATCCCGCCGAGAATGTTGCCGATCAGCTGTTCGTTGGAGAACCCGCCGCCCTGCCGGTCATAGCCCTGACGGCGGATTTCCTCGCGCGAACGATCCAGTTCCGCACGCTTGCGGGCGATTTCCAGTGCGGTTCGCCGCGTGCGCTCTATCTCGCGCTGCTTGTCCTCCATCTCGATTTCGATGTCCTGAAGGCGGCGCACGATCTGGTCGTCGTCCTTGTGCGGGGTATCGAGCGCATCGCGCAGGAGATCCTGCAGATCCTGACGCTTCAGCGAGGCCGCAAGGTCGTCGAGCGCATCCGACAGGTCCGAGCCCGGACTGACGCCGGTAAGCTCCGCCCGTTCCGCCTCAAGGTCCCGGTCCTCCGCCTCAAGTTTGGCGATACGCTCGTCGCAGGCGCGCAGCTCGGCCTCGGCTGCCGCGTGCGCGCTTTCCCTGTCGCCGATCCCGTCCGCTTCAAGCGCCTCGCGCTCCAGCGCAACCAGCTTCGCTTCTTCGTCTGCAAGCTCCCGCGCCAGCCTGTCGGCATGTTCGCGCAGGCGCTTGGGGATCTCGGTCAGCGCATAATAGTTCTGACGTGCGGGCTCGTATTGCACCACGCGGGCCACATAATCGTCGCCCATGCGCACGAGCGATCCGGCCGCATAGCGCGACGTGCCGTAGCCCCGCTCCCACAGGTAGACGAAGAGCGGATCGTCCAGATAGGGCTTTGATTTCTCGTCCCGGTCGGCTTCCGACTGGTCCGCCTTTTCGGACGCGGCTTCGGTGCGGGCCTGCGCCCCGGCCACGCGGGCCGATTGCTCCTGCCATGCCAGATCGCCGGAAATCCGGTCCTCGGTGGCATCCGCAAGGTCCTGAATGGCGTCCGCCGCCGCTTCAACCTTGCGTTCGCTTTCTGCGCGGGCCTCGCGCGCTTCCCTCAGATCGCGCGCCAGAATTTCCCGGCCGCCTTCAAGCTCGATGAGCCTTGCCTGCCGTTCCTCCATGGCCGCCAGTGCCCGGCGCTCCACCGCATCCAGCCGACCCGAGACCTGATCCTGCTGGATGGCGTCGAGCCTGAGAGCGGCCAGCGCCTTGAAGAGCGCGGCCTCTTCGGTCTGCAGCTTTGCCAGTTCCGCGGTGGCCGCGTCGATAATCCGGGTGAGATTGTCTTCGTCCTTGCGGAGATCGTCTCCGGCCCGGTCAATGGAATTCATCGTCTCGAAAACGCTGATCATCTCGGGCCTACCACTTCGTTATCGCGCCGCCGGAAACGCGCATGTCATAGACAGGCTCGAGCGCGCCGCGCGGCTTGGTCGCCAGAACGTCGTTCTGAAGGATGCCGTCATTCATCTTGTCGTCGCGCACTTTGTTGTAGGTGGCGGCCGGAACGCGCACGCCCCACTTGGAAACCACGCTCGTCCGGTTGGTTTCCTCGTTGCGGATGGGGAAGGAGAGCACCTTTCCCTCCGGCGTGACGGCCTCCACGATCAGGTAGTAGTTGCGCGCCCCCGAATTGACGTCCGGGATACGATAGACGCCGCTCTGCTCGCCCTGTCGCGAGACGATGCGAAGCTCGTAGGTCTGGACGAGGGACCGGCGCAGCGTCTCCAGCGAGGTGACGGCGACGCGGGCGGCGGGCGCATCGGAGCGCGCGATTGCCGATGTGGCGTCCCTGTAAAGCTGATGGACACGGTCCTGCGCGGCCTTGGTGCGGGCCTCGGCCAGAGCGGCCTCTTCGGCCTTTTTCGCGTTCGCGGGCAGCGTTTCGGCCAATTCGATCCTTGCCGCTTCCGCCGCCTGTTCGCGCGAGAGCGACATCCACGTCGAATAGCCGAACCAGACGACGAACAGCACGATCAGCGTTGCGATCCCCGCCATCACGCGGCCGCGTCTTATCCAGAGCCCCGCCAGCGTGCGCGAAAGGCCCGCCGGCGTCGGCTCGTAGGTGAAGCGGCTCTCTTTCAGCGCCGCGATGCCCTCGTCGAGAATGCGGTCGGAGACCTCAAGCCCCTGGCTCTCATAGAGGCTTCTGAGCCGTTCCTTCAGCCCTTCATCGCGGCCGTCCTGCGCGATCTCGCGTTTCGCGACGGCCTCGTGGTGCCGCAACGTGTCGACGACATCCATGGCCAGCATGAGCTCGTCGAGCGACTGCCCTTTCCCGCCGGAGGATCCCGACGGGACGGATGCAGACCCTGAAGTGGCTGTGGTCATTGTGATTTCCGCCTAAAAGATCTCGCCGTCGAGAGGCAGCGCCTCGCCTTCGCTGGCAAGCCGGGCGAGCCGCTTCTTGCCGGCTTCCACCGCGTCGCGGATTTCCGCGCTGTTCTTGGTGGAAAGCTCGCGCATTTCCTTTACGATCTCCACCGAGCGGACCTGGAAATTGACCACGCTGTCGACCAACTTCTTCACCGCATCGGCGCGGATGGTCGGGCCGTAGCCTGCCTTCAGCGCCTCCTCCTGCACCTTGCCGCCGATCTCCGCCAGCACTTCCAGAGACTTGGAAACGCCTTCCTTCATCTCGTTCAGCGTCTGGGTTGCCTCGTGCAGGCCGAAGAGGCCGGTGAACGATGCCTTCAGCGCGGTGAGCACGGATTCGTTGGTGGAGAAGAACGAGACGGCCTGCTGATAGACGCGCTCCTTGGCGTTGGTCGTCTGCATCAACCGCGCCATCACCACGTCGGATGTGTTGTAGCTGATGGTCAGATTGTCGGAGAGATCCTTGGCGATCTGGTAGCGGGCTTCTTCGTTCTGGACCCGGCGCAGATGTTCGTCGCGCACCAGTTCCAGCTTGGCGCGCTCGGCAAGCTCTCCGCCTTCCGGAAAGGCGCTGACCGCATCCGACGCCTTGGCCAGTTCGCCCTTTGCCGTGTCCAGTCGGGCGGTGGCGGCTTCCAGAATCTCAAAGGCTGCCACTTCGCCGTGTTTCAGCGCGCCGCGGAAGTCGCGATAGGCTTCCAGAATGGTCTGTTCGCGCTCGATATTGGCCTTGGTGTCGCGCGAGACCTCAAGGTAGGTGTCCTTGATCTTGTCGAAGCGCGAGGCGATGTCTCCGCGCGAGATCTTCATCCACGTGTTGGTGGCGCGCTCGAAGAGGTCGATCTTGCCGTCCTCAAGCTGGTCCACCATGCCCTTGGCGTCGTCGCGGATGGAATCGAAGGCTTCGGAAATTTCCTCGTAGCGCTGGCCGATCGACATTTCGGCCACCTGCTCGCGCACCACCTCGTTGAAGATGCTCATCTGTTGCAGCGTGCGGGTGATGATGGCGATCTTCTCCGGTTCGATATCGGAGATCTTCTCAAGCAACCCGACAATCGGAGCTTCCTCCGACTTGCCTTCCACGAGACCGAGGTCGCGCAGGGTTGTCATTGCCTTTTCGAGATATTGAAGAGCGGAACTTACGACGACTTCAGCCATGACCTGTCCCCCATGAGCGTTCTGGTCAACGCATACGCAGCGGTTTTGATGAGCGGATTTCTTTGATGCTAAAGCGAAATTCGAAGTCGAGTTTGCCCCCAACTGGGAATGAATTCCATTGCCATATCCTACAGTAACTTCCCCGGAAACAGCAGCGGTGTCGAGTCCGTTGCGGCAGCTTGAGCAAAATCTCGGCCAAGCCCTGGGGCTCGGGGCGCGACCGGTCCTAGGGTGTGAACCCATAAATGAGCCAGGAATGGCGGCGAAAGGGCGAAGAGATGCAAGGAGAGACGGGCCGAGCGGGCTTTGTGCCCGCTCAAGCGGCTCGACGTGGCAGGTCGAAGCTCTTTCGCCGTCCTGTCGGATTTGGCTGAGCGATCCGACTGCAGCGTTGCAACCCCTTGCAAACCGAATGGTTTCCTGTGGGCTTGCGCCTTGCATTCGAACCGCTCAGCCAAACCATTCCTATCTCATTTATGAGTTCACACCCTAGCCGTAGCTGTGAAGCGCGCCGCCATGACGGCGCAGCCATGCGCGCGCGTGGTCCGTTTCGGGGAAGAGATCCTGCGTCACGGCCCAGAAGCGGTCCGAGTGGTTCATCTCCACAAGATGGGCGACCTCATGGGCGGCCACGTAATCGAGGATGAAGGGCGGGGCCAGCACCAGCCGCCAGGAAAAGGAAAGCCGCCCCTGCGCGGTACATGAACCCCAGCGCGAACGCGTGTCGCGGATGGTGATGCCCGAAGGCTGGCGCGCGCGCGGGTGGCTGAGCCCGAGCGTGGACGCATGACGCTCCACGGCCTCGTTCAGGTCCGCCCGGGCTTCCTTTTTCAGATAATCGGTGAGCCTGCGTGCCAGATGGGGTTCGTCTCCCGCCACAACGAGCACCGGGCCTTCCGGCCCCTCCCGCCGTTTCACCGTGCCGCGCGGTGTCGGCACGTGTTCGATGCGGTGGACCAGTCCGCGCAGCGGCACCTCGCTTCCCGCCACGAAGGGCTGGGCGGGCGGAGCCTTCCGCAGCCGTTCGGCCAGCCAGCCGCGGTGGTCTTCGGCGAACTGCTGCGCCGTGCGAAAGCTGCCGCGCGTGGGGATCGTGAGAACGGGATCGCCGCCCGCCGTTGGAAGACGCAGCGAGTAGCGGCTGGCGCGCGCATGACGGCGCACGGCCACGCGCACCGGGTGGCCGTCGATCTCGAGCATCAGGTGATCCGGCTCGGTCTTGCCGGAGGAGAAAAACCGCATCGAGGCGTCCGGGGTATCGATGTGTGAAACAGGCAAGGTGTGAAAGCGGAAACGGCGCGCTTTTGCACGATACGAACCGATAGAGCATAGCGCGCCGTTGCGAAAGGTTCATGATCCGAAGCGCGATGCCGGAGAGATCGGGGAGCCGGAGCCGCCGAAGAACCCGGGATTGCGACAGAGAAAAGCGAGAGTGGCCGCGACAGGCCACTCTCGCTTGAAAGGCCGGTCATTTCCGGCCCGTCGGTCAGGCGCCAATGCGTAAGCGCGCGCGCATCGGCAGCGTCCGACCGTATGGGGCCCCCCTCGGGGGAAAAGGGGGAGAGTGGCGGCGATATCGCCCGGCCCGCGGGAAACGATCAGTTTTTTCGGCTGTCTTTCTATATGCCTTTATTGAGAACAAATTTAGCAGAGTTGCCGGTTAAATCCAGATGTGCCCAGCAACACTTTGTTACAAATGAAGTATACATTCCTGATGCCGCAATTGTTTGCTCGATACACGATGTTATTGTGTATCGAGCAAGTGCCTGTGATTTAAGGAAGAACGGGCATCCTGCTGCGTTCTCGTGCCGGTAGAGGCGAAGATAAGCCCGCGACACCATGTGCTGCGTGCCTCGAAAAATAGTTATACTGCGGCAAGCCGCCACACGCGGGGCGTGTGGAAAAGCGCGCTCAGGCGAGCTTTTTCGCCTGCGCAATCCATTTGTCCCGCGTTGCGCGACCGCGCAGGGCGAGCTTTTCGTCGAGTTCCGCAAGCTGTGCCGCACTCAGGGCCGCAATCTGCCGGAAATGATGAATCCCGACGCCCTTGAGCGCTTCGGAGAGCTTCGGCCCGATGCCTGAAATACGCGTGAGATCGTCCGCCGCGCCTTCACGGGCGGCAAGGGCGATGGCCGAAAGCCCCGTGTCGGCCTCCGGTGCGGCCTTTGGCTTGGCGCGCGTGGGCTTCGCCACCGGCTTTCCGGCTTTCGCCTTCACCGGGGCCGAAGCCGGAGCCTTTGCCGGAGCCGGCACAGTCGCGGGCTCGACCGCCTTCATCGGCTGCGGCGGCTGCGGCGTTGCGCCCGCGACCGGCCTGCGGTTGGAGCGGATGAAGTCGGAAATACGCGGCGCGATTTCGGCGCGGAAGCGCGAGCCGTTGAAGACGCCGTAATGGCCCGCGCCTTCCTGCATGTAATGGACGCGCTTTTCATCGGGAATGTTCGGGCACAGCCTGTGCGCGGCCTTCGTTTGGCCGATCCCGGAAATGTCGTCCTTCTCGCCCTCCACCGTCATCAGCGCGGTGTTGCGGATCGCCGCC
The DNA here is from genome assembly GCA_963678585.2 of Breoghania sp. Taxonomy (GTDB): domain Bacteria; phylum Pseudomonadota; class Alphaproteobacteria; order Rhizobiales; family Stappiaceae; genus Breoghania. Next base: position 132,775 of record CAXXGA010000003.1, on the reverse strand, counting down.
GGTTCCACGGGCCGGTCGCGATGCATCATTTCGCCCTTGGCCAGCGCCTGGCGGATGAAGACCGTGTCCACCGTCTGGAGATAGAACTCCGCCGTCAGGTCCATGACCGCCAGATATTCGTCATAGAACTCGCGGTGCTTTTCCGCGCTGTCGCCGTCGCCGGATACGAGCTGATTGAAGAACTCGTGATGCGCCATGATATGGCGGTCGAGGTTCATGCTCATGAAGCCGGAAAGCTGCAAGAAGCCCGGATAGACTTCGCGCATGAAGCCGGGGTGGGGAAACGGCACCTGCATGATCACGTTCTTGGCGAACCAGTCGATGTCATGGGAAAGCGCCATCTCGTTGACGGCCGTCGGGCTTTCACGCGTGTCGATGGGCCCGCCCATCAGCGTCATGGAATTGGGAGCGTAAGGGTCGCCGTCGGCCTCCATGACCGCGACGGCGGCCAGAACCGGGACGGCTGGCTGGCACACGCCCATCACATGGGTGTCGCCGCCGAGGCGATGCAGGATGGAGATGACGTAGTCGATATAGTCGTCGAGATCGAAGCGGCCTTCCGAAAGCGGCACCTGACGGGCGTCGATCCAGTCGGTGATATAGACGTCATGGGTGGGCAGGAAGGCTTCCACCGTTCCGCGCAAAAGCGTGGCGTAATGGCCCGACAGCGGGGCCACGATCAGCAGCTTCGGATCGTTGCGCGGCTTGGTCAGGGCGCGCTGGAAATGGATCAGGCGGCAGAAGGGACGTTGCCAGACAACCTCCTCATGCACCGCCACGGGCATGCCGCTGATCGTCACCGTCTCAAAGCCGAAGGCGGGCTTGCCATAGCGCCGGGTGGCGCGTTCGAACAGCTCGCAGGCAGCCGCGAAGCTGCGGCCCACGGGCGTATGCGCTGCAGGGTTCAGCGGGTTCTGAAAATAGAGCCGGGTCACGTCGGCCGCCGCCCGCATGGGGCTCAGTGCGGCGTGGTTGAGTTCGTGAAGCTGGTAATATGGGACCTGGAACAACTCGTGAAACGACATTCAGACGCCCTTCCTGATCTTTGCTGCAGCGCAACAATTTAAGTCCACGGCAATGAATAAATCAACTGAAAGCTGCCGTGATTTGCGCAAATGCTCAACCGGATGGCGGCAAAATCTCGTTGCTGCGGTTGGAGGTGACCCTGCGGAACTGCACTAAGTATCTCAAATGCAGGGGCGATTATTGAGGGGCGATTGTTGTGGGGTGTTCCCGCCACCGCTCATTCGGGCGCATGTGCGCCTTTCGCAAGCCGGGCGATCTCCTGCGACAGGGCCTCGACCTGCTCCCAGTCGGTGAACTCGATCTGCGTGGACGGATCGGTCGGCCCCCGGCTCATGGTCATGATGAGGCGGATCATGAAGCGGTCGAAGGGCCCGTAAAGCGGATAATCGAGCTTTCCGGCAATGGAGGCGGCGATGGCGGGCCTCAGATCGTGGCGCGCCAGCCATTTGCGCAGATATCCGTTTGTTTCCACCGTCTGCCGGTTCGGCTTGCGCGCGGTGAGGCACACCAGAAGCATGGCGAGGCGCTCCGGCGCGATGCGGGCCTTGTTGGCGCGCAGAAAGGTTTCCGCTTCGCGAAGCGGGAAGCCATAGCGGATCGGCGCTATGACGACGGTGAAACTGTCCTGCCCGATGCGCTCGCACGCGGGGTCCGGGCATTCGGCGGAATGAAGCGCGACCTCGCCTTCGAATGCGCCTGCGAGGATCTTCTCGATGAACCGCGCGATCTTGAGGGTGTGCCCGTCGTGGCTGGCGTAAAAGATGTCTATTCTTGTTGTCATTGCACTTTCTGGCCCGGCAGCGAGGTTCACGGCGCAGGAACAGCCAACACTAGCGCCGGGTCCGAAGGCTTGTCGAGGCGACATCTCGGGCGTGCGCAACAAATCCGACGCCGACAGGGCCCGCGCCCCGTGCGCAGGCCGGGGCAGCCGCTTAAAAGGTCCGCTCATCAATGTAACGGGCTTGATTCCACTGGATGAATTCAGTGTGCGGCGGTGTTGAGCGGAAATGCGGCGAAGTAGGTGCGCATCATCCCCTAGGGTATCACTCAAGTAAATTTTCATCACCCTGTTGACGGGCATCAGTGCGGGCGTAGAATTTTCTTGCATCATTCAGGGTCATCAAAAGGTGGGTCTTCAATCATGCGTAGACAAGTAATCTGGGCACTCGTGATGAACTCCGAGCATGCCCAAATCCTTCGCGGTCTCGATCGCGCCGACACGGACGGTCCGATCGAACTGACCAACAAGGCGAGCGCCACCCGCCAGCGTGACGCGCAGAGCGAGGAACGCGGCAGAAGTCACGCCAGCGACCGAAGCGGACGACGCTCCGCCATGGAACCGGGCGCTGACACGGCCCTGCGCGACATGCAGGATTTTGCGCAGGAGGCATTCAAGGTGCTGGAGAAGCATCGCGGTGCCGGAGACTTCGACCGTCTCACGATTTTCGCCTCGCCGAAAATGCTGGGCGTCCTGCGCAAGGAATTGCCGGCCGGTCTCGGCGGAGCTGTCATGCAAGAGGAGGCCGCCAATCTCGTCGGCATGCCCGTGCATGACCTTCGCGCCTTCATCCGCGACAGGCTTGAGGGCGGAACGGTGCGTTGACCGGCGATTGAGGCAGTTGCCTGCGACGATGGCCGCCGGATCTCGCCGGAACCGACGGGAGAAGATACTGGCGGCAAGGCTGCCGGAGGCTGGCGTCGCGCGTTTCATGTAAAGGCGGATTGGCCCGTTTCGACGTCCGAGCACATGAAAAGGCACGGACCATGATAGACAAGATCATTCATTCGCAAGCGGAAGCCAGCGTGGTGGAAGGCGGTGCGGGCGCGCCGTCCCGCCCCCTGCCGGAAAACGCCGCTGTCGCCAATCGCCTGCGCGATTTCGCCGATCTGTTGCAGCAACAGGGAGAGGGCGGCTTTCGCGAAAGGGCCTACCGCCGGGGCAGCGAAACCGTGTCGGCCCTGTCGAGACCGGTGTCGGCGATCCTGTCGGAGCAGGGACGCGAAGGTCTCGTGGCCTTGCCGGGCATCGGGCGGAGCATTGCCGCGGCGATTGCGGAAATGGTCGCGACGGGCCGCTGGTCGCAACTGGAACGGCTGCGCGGCGAGCTTGTGCCGGAAGTCCTGTTTCTCACCCTGCCCGGCATCGGCCCGAAACTCGCCCATCGCCTTGCCGAGGATGCGGATCTGGAGACGCTCGAGGAGCTTGAGACCGTGCTGCATCTGGGCAATCTGGAGGTTCCGGGGTTGGGTCCGCGCAGGCGGCGGATGCTGAGCGCGGTTCTTGCCGAACGGCTCGGCCGACCGGTCGCGGGCCTTGATCGCGGCGCGCCCGAGCCGCCCGTATCGCTTCTGCTCGAGGTCGACCGGATGTACCGGGAAAAGGCCGAGGCGGGCACGCTGCGCAAAATCGCCCCAAAGCGGTTCAACCCGTCCGGCGAGGCGTGGCTGCCGGTCCTGCACGCGCGGCATGCGCCCTGGCATTTCACTGCGCTTTATTCGAACACCGCCCGCGCCCATGACCTCGGCAAGACGAAGGATTGGGTCGTGATCTATTTCCATGCCGACGATATGCCCGAGGGCCGCCGCACGGTGGTGAGCGAGACCCGCGGGCCGCTGGCGGGCCAACGCGTCGTGCGCGGGCGCGAGCGCGAACGCGGCGACGATGAGGAAGAGGTGGCCCATGCGCTTTCGTGATCGCGTCGATGCGGGCGAACGTCTGGCGGCGGCGCTGGAGGGATACCGCGGCAAGGATCTGGCGGTGCTGGCGCTCCCGCGTGGCGGCGTTCCGGTCGCCGCCGTGGTCGCCGCGGCCCTGAAAGCCCCTTTGGGTGTGCTGCTGGTGCGCAAGATCGGCGTGCCATGGGAACCGGAACTTGCCATGGGCGCAATCGTCGACGGCGATGCGCCGGTCGTCGTGCGCAACGAGGACGTCATCCGCATGGGCGCCATTCCCGAGGCCGATTTCGACCGGGTCCGCCGCAAGGAGGAGCAGGAACTGGAACGCAGGAAGACGCGCTATCTCTCCGGCCGGGCGATGCCGGAGGTGGCGGGGCGCACGGTCATTATCGTCGATGACGGTATCGCCACGGGCGCGACCATGCGCGCCGCGATTAGTGGGCTCCGGCGGCGCGAGCCCGCATCAATCGTCGTGGCGACCCCGGTCGCGCCGGTGGACGTGGTCGCCCGGCTGGAAAAAGAGGCCGACGCCGTGATCTGTCTGGAACCTGCACGCGATTTCGTGGCCATCGGAGCCTATTACGACGATTTTCGCCAGCTGGAGGACGAGGACGTCATTCGCTGCCTTGAGGCGCAGGCAAGCGCCCCGGATGCCGAGGGCGCGTGAACCGGCAGGGCAGGGCCGTCTGCGATGCGTTCAGTCTGGGGCCCATTCGTGCTGTTCGATGCCGAACTTGTCGATGCGCGAATAGACCGTCGTCGGTTTCATCTCCAGAAGGGCGGCGGCCCCCTCCTTGCCCGAAACGCGCCCGCTGGTTTCGCGCAGGGCGGCGACGAGATTGGCGCGGATTTCCTGCTGCATCTCGTGTTCGGTGCGCACCGTGCGCCGGTCCGCCTCATGCGCCCTGCTTGCCTCGCCAAGCTCCACGATCAGCTTGCCGCCGGTGGAGACGATGGCCGCGCGCTCGATCACATTGCCGAGTTCCCGGATGTTGCCCGGCCAGTGATAGTCCATCAGCGTCTGCATGGTGCGCTCGGTGATGATCGGTTTCTTCCGGTTCAGCCGCTCGCAGGCGAGATCCAGAATATGGGCGACAAGCGCCGGGATATCCTCAGGCCGCGCGCGCAGCGGCGCACAATTGATCGGGAAAACGCAAAGGTGGAGATAGAGATCTTCGCGGAAGCGCCCGACGGCGACCTCCTGTTCCACGTTCTTGGCGCTCGAGGCGATCACCCGGACGTTGAGGTTGCGCGTGAGCGTGTCGTTCACGCGCTTGAACTTCTTGTCCTGAAGCGCGCGCAGCAACTCGCCCTGAAGGTCCAGCGGCAGGTTGCACACGTCCTCCAGATAAAGCGTGCCGCCGTTGGCAAGCTCCAGCGCGCCGGAAATCTCGCCCCCTGACCCGTCGGGACCGGCGGCGCGGCCGAAAAGCTCCGCCTCCATGGACCGACGGCTGATCGCGGCGCAGCGGAACTGGATGAGCGGACGGCGCGCACGCGAACTGTCCTTGTGAATGGAATTGGCGACGATGGTCTTGCCCGCGCCCGTTTCCCCCGTGATGAAGACCGGCGCATCGGTGGGCGCGACCAGCTTGATCCGGGCATGCGTCTGGCGGATGGCGGCGGAGCGCCCGATCACGTCGTGGCGCGCGCGCTCGTTGGAAATGGTTTCCTGCAGATAGGCGTTTTCCTGCTCCAGCCGGTCGCGCAGGTCCGCCACCTCGTCGAGCGCCGCATGGAGCTTCTTCTCGTTGAGCCTGCGTTCGCTCACATCGCGGAAGATGACCACCGCGCCCGCCAGAACCTTCTGGTGGTAGATGGGTGTGGAGACATATTCGACCTGGATCGGCTTGCCGTCCTTGCGCCAGAAAACCTCGTCCTCCACCCGGTTGACCTTTTCGGAGCGGAACGCCTGATAGATCGGGCAGTCGTGGGCGTGATAGACGGCCCCGTCCAGATGGTGGTGGTGGATGATGTCGTGGATCGGCTTTCCCAGCAGGTCTTCGGTGTCCCAGCCCAGCATCTCCTGCGCTGCCCGGTTGACGAAAGTGGTCTGTCCCTTGGTGTTGACGCCGTAGATCCCCTCGCCCGCCGCATTGAGGATGAGCTGGTTCTGGAATTCCAGTTCCGAGAAGAACTCCTGCGCGCGCCGCCAGCCCATCAGGCCTTCGCTGTAGAGCTGCTCCGTTTCCGTGATGCGTTCGTGCCAGCGCACTTCTTCCAGATCGAGCAGCAGAAACAGGAACCGCGTGCGCCTGCCTTCCAGCCCGCAGGCACGGATCTCCACCGCGATGTCCTCGCCCGCCTCGTTTTTCAGGACGATGTTGCGCGTCCACGCCTGACCGCGATGCAGCACCTCCTGCAGAAAGACGATGAAATCGCCCCGGTCGCTTTTGACGAAATGCGTGAAAAGGGCCCCATTGGCGACCGCATCGCCCAGCAGACGGCGCGCATGCGGATTGGACTGGAGAATGCTGTCGGTGGCCGCATCCACGATCATGGCGGCCGACGGCAGCTGTTCCAGAACGATGCTCTGCGGGAAATCGCCGGATGTATCCAGAAGGGTCTTGTCCATTCAGGGGGCGGGCTCCGCGGTTCGGCGAGTTGTACGAAAATACGTAATTTACGATATTACGTAACTGTCGCATTGCAACATTTTTCGTAAATATATGTTTTCACGTATTAAAAAATTTTCTGCATTTTGCATGGCAAGGACAATCGGCGCAGAAAGCCGCGGCTACCCTAGGGGTCAATCCGGTTCCACACCAGCAACGCAGGTGACAGTGAATGACCAAGAGCCTCGGTAACCCGTTTTCACACAAGACAGACCTGCGTCACGGCGCAGGGTGTGGGTGCGATGCCTGTGCAAGCAAGGCGCATGACGAATTCGAATGCGCGCCCCTGTCCTCTCCGATGTCGTCCGACGACATGATGGAGCGCGCGATCGAAAACGCCGTCGTGCGCTCCATGTTCGGCCAGAACGACTTCTCCCGCCGGTCCTTCATGGGCCTCGTCGGCGGCGGTGCCTTCGCCGCGGCACTGTCCTCCGTCTTCCCCATCGACAAGGCCAAGGCGGCGATTCTCGACACGCTCGGAACGCCGGAAAAGGCCAATCTGAATATCGGTTTCGTGCCGATCACCTGTGCCACGCCCATCATCATGGCCCAGCCCATGGGCTTTTACGAAAAGCACGGCCTGAACGCGCAGGTCATCAAGACCGCCGGTTGGGCGGTTGCGCGCGACAAGTCGCTGGCGGGCGAATATGACGCCTCCCACATGCTGACCCCGATGCCGCTCGCCATGTCGCTGGGTGCGGGCAGCGTGGCGACCCCCTACATCATGCCGGCGGTCGAGAACATCAACGGTCAGGCCATCGTCCTGTCCAACGAGCATCTCGACAAGCGCGACCCGAAGCAGTGGAAGGGCTTCACCTTCGGCGTGCCGTTCGAATATTCCATGCACAACTTCCTGCTGCGCTACTACGTGGCCGAGCACGGGCTCGATCCGGACACCGATATCCAGATCCGCGTCGTCCCGCCGCCGGAGATGGTCGCCAACCTGCGCGCCGGCAACCTCGACGGCTACCTCTCGCCGGACCCGTTCAACCAGCGCGCCGTGTGGGAAGGCATCGGCTTCCTGCACACGCTGACCAAGGACATCTGGGAAGGCCACCCCTGCTGCGCCTTCGCCTGCCCGCTCTCCTTTGCGCAGGAACTGCCCAACACCTACGGCGCGCTTTTGAAGTCCATCGTGGACGCCACGCAATATGCGTCCGATCCGGAAAACCGAAAGGAAATCTCCGCCGCCATCGCACCCGCCAACTACCTCAACCAGCCGGTTCCGGTGATCGAGCAGGTGCTGACCGGCACCTATGCGGACGGTCTGGGCGAAGTGAAGAAAGTGCCGGATCGCATCGACTTCGATCCCTTCCCCTGGCACTCGATGGGCGTGTGGATCCTCACCCAGATGAAGCGCTGGGGCTATATCGAGGGCGATGTCGACTACAAGAAGGTCGCCGAGGAGGTCTATCTGGCCGCCGACTGCAAGAAGATCATGGAGGATCTCGGCTACAGCGCGCCGGACGTGACCTACGAGAGTTACACGATCATGGGCAAGACCTTCGATCCGGCCGAGCCGGAAGCCTATGTCGACAGCTTCGCGATCAAGCGGGCCTGATCCATGGACCGCCTGACGACGAACCAGCGCGCACTGCTGCTCTCCTTCATCATCCTGATTGCCGGCCTCCTCGTGTGGGAGGCCGCGATCCCGGCTCAGAAGGCGGCATCGGAGCTGACCGAATACGAGCGCCTGACCGGCGGCGGCGCGCCCAAGGCGGGCGTTCCGCCTCCCAGTCAGGTGCTTCACAAGGCGTGGGAGCAGCTCTCCAACCCGTTCTACGACGCCGGGCCCAACGACAAGGGCATCGGCATTCAGGTGGCGTGGTCGCTTTACCGGGTTCTCTCCGGCTATTTCCTCGCCGCCCTCATCGCCATCCCGGTCGGGTTCCTCATCGGCATGAGCCCGGTCGCCCACAAGGCGCTCAATCCGTTCATTCAGGTGCTGAGGCCCATCTCGCCGCTCGCCTGGATGCCGCTGGCGCTATTCATCATCCAGGATTCCAACGCGTCTGCGGTCTTCGTCATCTTCATCTGTTCCATCTGGCCCATGCTCATCAACACCGCCTTCGGCGTTGCGGGCGTCAGGCAGGACTGGGTGAATGTGGCGCGCACCCATGAGCTTGGATCGTTCCGCACGGCGCTCACCGTGATCCTCCCCGCGGCTGCCCCCACCATCATCACCGGCATGCGGATTTCCATCGGCATTGCATGGCTCGTGATCGTGGCGGCGGAGATGCTCGTGGGCGGGACCGGCATCGGCTACTACGTCTGGAACGAGTGGAACAATCTGGATCTCACCTCGGTGATCTTCTCCATCCTGGTGATCGGTGTGGTCGGCATGGCGCTGGACGCCGCCTTCGGCATGCTTCAGCGCGCCGTCGCCTACGCCGAATAGGAGGTTCAAAATGGCCCATTCATTCCTGTCCATCGAAAACCTCACCCAGCGCTTTGTCACCGGCAAGAGCGAGGAGCTGACGGTCTTCGAGGACGTCACATTCGGCATCGAGAAGGGCGAATTCGTCTGCATTCTCGGCCATTCCGGCTGTGGCAAGTCCACGATCATGAACATCCTCGCAGGGCTCGCCGAGCCCACGTCCGGTGGCGTGGTCATGGATGGCAAGGAGGTCTCCGGCCCGAGCCTCGACCGCGGCGTGGTGTTCCAGAACTATTCGCTGATGCCCTGGCTCTCGGCGCTGAAGAACGTCACCTTCGGCGTCGCCGCCCGCCACCCCGACTGGTCGAAGGCGCAGGTGGTGGAACACTCCACGAAGTTCCTCGCCATGGTGGGGCTGGAAGGCGACGCCATCCACCGCAAGCCCTCGCAACTTTCCGGCGGCATGCGCCAGCGCGTCTCCATCGCACGCGCCTTCGCCAACCACCCCAAGCTGCTCCTTCTGGACGAGCCCTTCGGCGCGCTCGATGCGCTGACCCGCGGCACCATTCAGGACGAGCTTTTGAAGATCTGGGGCGGCACGGAGCAGACCGTCTTCATGATCACCCATGACGTCGACGAGGCGATCCTGCTGGCCGACCGCATCCTCCTGATGACCAACGGTCCTTATGCGCGCGTTGCGGAATCCGTGGAGATCACCATCCCGCGACCGCGCAAGCGCGAAGAGATCATCGAGCACCCGCACTACTACGCGATCCGCAATCACCTGATCCATTTCCTCGCCACCCGCTCCCGCGAGCTTGCCGGACAGAAGGTGGAAGAGGGCTTCAACAAGCCGCAGCCCGTCCGCTTCGACGGCAAGGAAGTGGCGGCGGACGCTGATGCCGCGGAAACGGGGGCCGAGGAGCGGAAGGACAACCCGAAGCTGCGTGCGGTGAACGAATAACAAGGAAGGAAAGACACCATCATGACGATTGAAATTCCCCAGATGTTGTCCAAGGACGACGTTGCTCTGATCATTCTGGCCGCGAAGAAGAAGTCCGGCATGACCTGGGAAGAGATTGCGGACAAGATCTCCATGTCCGCGGTCTGGACGCATTCGGCCTGCGTCGGCATGAACGCCATGCCGGAGGAAAAGGCCAAGGCGCTGGTGCAGGTTCTCGGTCTCCCGCAGGAGGTGATCGAGGTGCTTGTCGAGAGCCCGACCAAGGTCTGGGACCAGACGGTGCCGACCGACCCCTGCATCTACCGCTTCTATGAGGTCGTGGGTGTCTACGGTGCGACGCTCAAGGCGTTGATCCACGAGGAATTCGGCGACGGTATCATGTCGGCCATCGACTTCGACCTGAACGTCAGCCGTGTCCCCCATCCCAAGGGCGACCGCGTTAAGGTGGAAATGTCCGGCAAGTACCTGAGCTACAATTCCTGGTAAGACCGGCCGCGAAAATTTCGCAAAGCAAACGAGGGCCGCGCAGCGATTGCGCGGCCCTTTTCGTTTCCACGCGCGCGACCTTAGGCGATTTGTCTCGCCGGCCTGTTCCGGCATCGGGTTTTCCGGGCGGCGTGGTATTGCGGAGCGTGTGGCCGACGCCGCGGGCCTTGACAGGCGCAGCATCGTGCTTCTAATGAATGTTATGTTATAACATTACGTATAGTGAGATTATGCTGCAGTCTGGACCGAACGACACCCGCCTGCCCGTAACCGTGCTTTCCGGCTTTCTGGGTGCGGGCAAGACCACGCTCCTCAACCACATCCTCAACAACCGCGAGGGGCGCCGTGTGGCGGTCATCGTCAACGACATGAGCGAAGTGAATATCGACGCCGATCTCGTGCGCGAGGAGACGGTTTTGAACCGTTCGGAGGAAAAGCTGGTTGAACTGCACAATGGCTGCATCTGCTGCACCTTGCGCGACGATCTGCTCATCGAGGTGCGTCGGCTGGCCGAAGAGGGCCGTTTCGATTACCTGCTGATCGAGAGCACCGGCGTGTCGGAGCCCCTGCCGGTTGCCGCCACCTTCGAGTATCGCAACGACGACGGCCAGAGCCTATCCGACATCTCGCGTCTCGATGCGATGGTGACCGTGGTCGACACGATGCACCTTCTTCAGGATTACGGATCGGCCGATTTTCTCTCCGAGCGGGGCGAAACCAACGGCGCGGACGATACCCGCTCGCTGGTCGATCTGCTGGTCGAACAGATAGAGTTCGCGGATATTGTCGTCCTGAACAAGGTCTCCGACGCCACGCCGTCTCAGCTCGATGCGGCCCGCTCCATCGTTCACGCCCTCAACGCCGACGCCCGCGTGATCGAGACCGACTACGGCAAGGTGTCCGCCGACGATCTCTTCGACACCGGCCTGTTCGATTTCGCCCGCGCCCACGAGCATCCGATGTGGTTCAAGGAGCTATACGGCTTCGCCGACCATGTGCCGGAAGACATGGAATATGGCATCACCAGCTTCGTGTGGCGCGCGCGCCGTCCGCTGGTGCCCGAGAAGTTCAACGAATTCCTACAGACGCCGCTTCCCGGCGTCATTCGCGCCAAGGGCCATTTCTGGCTGGCGACGCGGGCGCCCTGGGTGGGCGAATTCAGTCTGGCGGGCGCACAGGCGGTGACGAAGCCGCTCGGCTTCTGGTGGGCCGCCGTGCCCCGCACGCTCTGGCCCGAGGATGAGCAAAGCCAGGAGCGGGTCCTGAAGCTTTTCGATCCCGTCTACGGCGACCGGCGGCAGGAGATCGTGTTCATCGGCATCTTCAGGGAAATGAACCGGCCCCGCATCGAGGCGATGCTGGAGCGTTGCCTCGTGGATGCGGATGACGCCGACCGCTTCGAGCCGAACATGTACAGGCACCTGGCGGACCCATTCCCGCGCTGGGTGCGCGGCGGACAGGCTGCCTGACTGCCGGGAATGGGGCCGGGTTTTTGATCATGAAACGGGGAGGCTGACCGCCTCCCCGTCATCTGTCGCTAGCGTAACCTGAAAAATGCCTCAGCCGAAACGTTCCTGTGGTGCCGAAAGCGACGACAGGAACTCGTTGCGAAGCTGAACGTCGGAGCGGAATTCGCCGAGCAAACGGCGGGTGATCATGGTGACCCCGGGTTTGCGGATTCCGCGGGTTGTCATGCACATATGCGCGGCCTCCACGACGACGGCAACGCCGCGCGGCTTGAGAACCTGAGCGATGGTCTGCGCAATCTGGGAGGTGAGTGTTTCCTGGATCTGGAGGCGCTTCGCATAGGTCTCTACAACACGGGCAAGCTTGCTGATCCCGACGACCCGACTGTCCGGCAGGTAGGCGACATGAACCTTGCCGATGATCGGTACGATGTGATGTTCGCAATGCGATTCCAGGCGCAGGTTTCTCAGCACGATCATGTCGTCATAACCGTCCGTTTCCTCGAAGGTCCGCGTCAGCAGCTCTATGGGGTCCTCTCTGTAACCCGCAAAGTACTCTTCGTAAGCGCGCACCATCCGCGCCGGCGTGTCGCGCAGGCCCTCGCGGTCCGGATCGTCACCAGCCCACTCGATCAGAAGGCGGGCAGCGGCTTCCGCCTCCGCACGTGTCGGGCGTTTCCGGAAATGCTTGTCTGTGGGCAACGCGGGAGGCGGGGATTCGGCAATGGTCATCGGATGTCAATCTCCGGATTCAGGAACGTTGTGGGATCTGTTTTGGTCGCTCGCAGCGATGAAAACGCATGGTGGCGGTCCGGTTCGCACGTTTGGCGGGGGATAGCGGGCTTCGGATCATGCCGCTGAGCTTGAGGGAGGAGGTCAAAGGGCCTAATGAGATGTGATGTTATAACATAACAATCTAGCTCGACAGAAGTGCAAGCGCTTCCTCACGAGAGCGCGGCTTATGCGCGGAAATGGATATTGATGTTGAAGACAAGTGCCCAATGGAGTGATGAGCGTGTGGCGCAGCTCAAGGTGTTGTGGGCCGGTGGGTTGAGCGCCAGTCAGATTGCGGCGGAGCTTGGCGGCGTTTCGCGCAATGCCGTAATCGGAAAGGTTCATCGGCTGGGTCTGTCGGGTCGCAAGGTGACTGCCGTGAGGGAGCCCGGCTCGTCGGGGCGTGGACGGTGTGGGGGCGGAAAAGCATCCGCAGAAGGTTCTCTCACCCAGCGTCGGTCGCGTTCACGCGCAGCTCTGGCTCCTGCCATGGAGGCCCGCGCGGAACTCAGTGAAAAGCCATGCTATGAGCCAGAGCCGGAAGATCAGGCCGCCTCGGCCGACGTCATCGAGATGGTCCGGCACCTCACCCTGGCGGAGCTGGGGCCAAACACGTGCCGCTGGCCCATAGGCGATCCGCGCCTGCCGAGTTTTCGCTTTTGCGGGGCACCGACGCAGGCCGGAGAGGTCTATTGCCGCGATTGTGCCCGCAAGGCATACGTGCCAGCCGCGCAAAAACGCCCTGGCAAGATACGCATGCGGAATTCGGGCGGCCGGTGAAGGTTCGTAACGACCCACAGGCAACAGGGCCCCGTTGCGCCGGACGAGTGTGATGTCAGGTTCGTGTTGGGTCTCACCGGCACGGTCGTACGGACATGGAGCGTTCGGGGTAAATCTCGTGAATGCGTCCACAGATGATCGGAAGGTCCGGTGCAGTCTCATGCGATCCGAGACTGTTGGTGGGAATGTGCTGGGCAAGAATGGTGCACCCGACAGGATTCGAACCTGTGACCTCTGCCTTCGGAGGGCAGCGCTCTATCCAGCTGAGCTACGGGTGCTTGCAAGGCCGTTTGGGCATGGCCAGCGCCGGAACAGGCGTTGCATAGCTTATCGCGAAGCCGCAGGCAACCGAATAGGCGTGCGATCCGCCATGCCGTGTACCGGATGTCCCCCAAAGACCGCATCGGCACGCGATCCGTGTGCGCTCCGCGAATGCGCGCGCGGCAGATCGCCGGGCGACCGGCGTCACGAAAGCTGTCGCGGGGATGGCCCGATCAGAAGTCGAGGTGATCCACGACGCGGCTGAGCAATCCCTTGCTCTTGCCCTTGGCACGCGCAGGGGCCTTGCTCTGCCCCTTGCTTGCCCCGCTCGCCTTGGCGTCGTGAAATTCCAGCACCATGAAAGCGCGCCCGTCCTCGGAGAACCGGGTGGCCTTGATCTGGTAGTTGGCCGCGCCGCCCTGCAGGTTGCGAACCGGGCAGGTCAGCCCGTCCTCTCCGCCTTCGACGGCGATGTCGCTCTGGATCTGGCTCAGATCCTCCGAGCGCATCAGAATCTGGGTGATCGTGTCGTTACCCACGTGCTCCCGGCGCAGTCCGAACATGCGCAGGGCCGCCGCGTTGGCCGCCATGATGACGTTGTCCGGTGTGGAGATCGCCATGGAGGGCGTCGGCAGCTTGTCGAAGACCATGCCCATATCGACCCAGCCCGGATCGGTCACCTCGCCGGCAAACAACAGCCCGTAACCGGAATCGTCCACGCCGAAACGCTGGCAGCGGAACTTCATGTCGATCATGGAATTGTCGGCCAGCTGGAAACGCTGCTCGGCCTTCATGACTTCCTTGTTGTTGTCGAGCAGCGCCGAAATCGTCGAGACGAAGGGCTTGCCGAGAAGGCTTGCGGAGGCGCGGATATGGCGCGCCACCAGCATGCGCTCGTCCGATATGCCGAAGACGCGCAGGAACTCCGGGTTGGCGGAGCGGATCAGGCCCGTCCCGTCGAGCAGCATGATCGCGGAAGGCGACATGGCCGTCAGGCGCGTCAGCAGGGTCAGCGCATCCTGAAGGGCGACTTCGCGGCCCACGTCGTCCTCGCAATTGCGGAAGACGCCCTGAACCATCGGCGTGCCGGACTTCGTCCCCGTGCGGATTGCGGCGCTCTCGATGTGGGTCGCAACGCCCGCCCGGTTCATCACCGTGAAACGCACCGGCCCGTGATTGCCGTCGCGCAGCGCCGATTCATAATGGCGAAGCAGGGTCGGACGGTCTTCTTCCTTGTAGCGGGCAACCACATCGGCCAGACGTTCGGTCGTCTGGGGGCGCGTCTCTCCGACCGTCTCCGCGAAGATCCGTTGCCAGGTGACCGTGTTCTTGATCGGGTCATAGGTCCACGTCGCCACGCGCAGAAGCGACAGAAGCGTTTCCATCTCCGCTTCCGCGACCATCGGGCGTGGCTTGTCCGCGCTCGCCGGGGACGTGGCGGGGGACTTGTTCGCCACAGGAGGGGCTTGCTTGGCTTTGCGCTGAGTTGCTTCGACCATATAGTGCGGTCCGCGGCTTTCGAGTGTTGTTCTGACGGCTTGTTCGCCACTGCTCGCATCTAACGGCCGAAGACTTTAAAAATCCGTTTTGTCAGCAAGGCCGAATTGCCTTAAAACGCGCATTTTGAAGTACTATCATTATGAAGTTAAATATAAAATCGCTGTCTGATATATTCCTGAGGAGAAATACGTGTGGTTTGAAGCAGCGTTAACAAAGGGTTGATTGTGTTTTTTTGCCCCTGTTAGAACCACTGCCGGTATGCGGTATCACGATATGCACGCAGGTTGGCGCGATTGACTTGATTCGAGCGGGCGACACGTCAGTAATGACAGTCTTTGGAGACAAGAAAGCATGAACCCGTTCGAACAGGCCATCGAGGCCGGGCTGATCGATGGGCGGCAGTCGGAAGCCGCGTTGATGGTGCGGCGTGGCGTTGCGCGGCTGATGCGGCGCTCGGGCGCTTCCTGTCTGTTCGAGGTCACCCTGCCGTCGGGCCGGCGCGCGGATCTGATCGCGGTGGGCGCGAAGGGGGAAATCTGGATTGTGGAGGTGAAATCCTCCGTTGCCGATTTCCGGGCCGACGCCAAGTGGCCCGACTACCGAGAATGGTGCGATCGTTTCTTCTTCGCTACCCATCCGGACGTGCCGGAAGAGATTTTCCCGCAAGAGGCGGGGCTGATGATGTCTGACGGTTTCGGTGCGGATATCCTGCGCCCCGCCCCCGCTCATCCGCTTGCCGCCGCACGACGCAAGGCCGTCACCTTGCGGCTTGCGCAATTCGCCGCCAACCGGCTGCACGATCTGATGGACCCCGCCATGACCGGCGGGGAAGCCGGCAGCGGCTTCGGCGTGTGAGCCTTGCGCAAGGCGCATCGCGGGGCGTCAGGGCGGGAGGGGAAAATGCCGGGCGGACAAGGAGATGCCGGACAAGGAGATGCCGGGCGGATAGGGCTGTTCGGGGCGTAAGGGATACGCGCGGCGGGAAGGAAATGCAGGGCGCAAAACCCTGTCCGCCCAGCCCGTTGTTCAGCGGGGCGGCAAGAATGTGGGAACCTGTCGCCGGGCCGGGGCCCGGTGCGCAGTCGGGCTCAGCGCGGGGCGCGCTTGGCGAGAATGCGCTGAAGGGTGCGGCGATGCATGTTCAGCCGGCGTGCGGTTTCCGAGACATTGCGGTCGCAAAGCTCGTAGACGCGCTGGATGTGCTCCCAGCGCACGCGATCGGCGGACATCGGGTTTTCCGGCGGGGCCGCCATTTCGTCGAGCTTGCGGGTCAGGGCGGCAAAAATGTCGTCCGCGTCCGCGGGCTTGGCGAGATAGTCGATCGCTCCGAGCTTCACCGCTGTCACCGCCGTGGCGATATTGCCGTAGCCGGTGAGAATGATGGCACGTGCCTCGGGCTTGTGCTCATGCAACGTACCAATGACATCAAGACCGTTACCGTCCTGGAGCCTCATGTCGACGACCGCAAAGGTGGGCGGTTCGGCCACGATTTTCGCGCGCGCTTCTTCAACGCTTTCCGCAACCTCGGTCACGAAACCGCGTTTTTCCATCGCCCGCGCCAACCGTTGCAGAAACGGCTTGTCGTCATCGACAATCAACAGGCGGGCGCCGGCGATATCTCCAACAATCGGCTCACTGTGCACGTCGTCTGTCATTTGAACTTCCTGCATTCATAGGGAGGCTAAGGAAAGCCTCACAACTTTACTTATATAGGAAACGCGGCTTGCCCGTGCAAATCGCATCGTTCCAGGTTTATCCCCCCTCGGGGTTTGCCGCGCAGAGCGCGGCGTCTTCACTGCTACGCGTGCTGCCCCTCGGTTGCTGCAGCGGAGTCTTCGGCTTCTTCCAGCGATATGCGCGGCCACTGGATCTGTACCACCGCGCCTCCTTCCAGACCGTTGCGCAGCGCCAGGCGCGCGCCGGTGCGTTCCAGAAGCGTCTTCGCGATGAAGAAGCCCAGGCCGAGCCCCCCGGCATTGGCCTGCTGTGCGGATGGTTTGGGCAGCGCCCCGGAGCGCGCCCGCGTCGTGACATAAGGTTCGCCGAGCCGGTCGATCACCTCATCGGCAAAGCCCGGACCGTCGTCGGAAATGGTCACCGTGGCGCTGGTCTGGTTCCAGGTCAGCCTCACGCTGACCGCGCTCTCGGCAAAATCGACGGCGTTTTCCAGAAGATTGCCGATACCGTAGAGAATGGAGGCGTTGCGGCGAACGAGCGGCTTGCCCTGTGCGCTGTCCTTCATGATGGTGATGGTGACGCCCTGATCGCGGTGGGGTTCCGCCACTTCCTCGATCAGATGCGAGAGACGCGCGGCGAAGAAGGACTGGTCGGAGGAAAGCGACGTCAGCTTGCGCAGGATCTCGCGGCAGCGGTCGCCCTGCGAGCGGATGAGTTCAAGGTCTTCGCGCTGCGTGCTGCCTTTTTCGAATTCTGTCTCCAGCTCCTTGGCGGTCAGCACGATGGTCGCGAGCGGGGTGCCGAGTTCATGGGCGGCGGCGGCGGCGAGGCCGTCCAGCGCATGCAGGTGCTGTTCGCGCTCAAGGGTCAGTTCCGTGGCCGCCAGCGCTTGCGAAAGCTGGCGCGTCTGCGCCGCCACGAGGAAGGTATAGACGGCGATGAAGGTCAGCGTGGCCACCAGCGCGACCCAGATGCCGAACCGGTAGACTTGCGGAAGCTCCAGATGTTCGCCGTCGATCCACGGCAGGGGGAGCTGGTAGATCGCCAGCAGGATCGTGGCGAAGACGGCGATGCCGCCGAGAATGACGGTTTCGCGTCCGGGAAGCGCGGCTGCGGAAACGGTGACCGGCACCACCAGCAGCATGGCGAAGGGATTGCCGAGCCCGCCCGTCAGGAACAGCAGGCCCGCAAGCTGGAAGATGTCGTATCCCAGCAGAAAGGTGGCGAGGCGCTGCGGCAGGCGCTGGACCTTGGAGCGCACGAACCGCAGGGCGAGGTTGAGCCAGGCCGACAGGGCGATGAGAACGAAGACCGGTCCGAGAGGGACGTCGAAGTTCAGACCGTATTGTACCACAAGCACAGCGACACTCTGTCCTGCGACCGCGAACCAGCGCAGACGTACCAGAGTGTCGAGCTTCAGGAGTCTTTCACCAAAGTCATTGTGCGAAGGGGCAGTTCCGAGCATTCAAGCTCCCATGTGGCGTTGCTTGGAAACGACCATACACCCCCTGATAGACTGCTTGACGCTTCCCGCCAAGCCATTGTGTCGGCCAATAATCGACTATAGGTGGTTTAACGTAGGGGCAATTTTTACGAGGGGCACGGGTTTTGGCTGCAATGTCGCACCTACGTGCTTGTATCCCCCCGCCCGACCGTGGTAGCCAGCCTCATCGAGGCCGGCCCGAAATGCGGCCCGCCAGAAGGACCCGACACACGGACAACGACACTCGATGAGCGACACGAACGAGCCCAACGCCGGTGCGCAGCAGCCGCCGCAGCCCGCAATCAACATCCTGGTGCAGTACATCAAGGACCTCTCGTTCGAGAATCCGAACGCCCCGGCCACCCTGCGCCCGAGCCAGCAGCAGCCGCAGCTGGACATCAACGTGAACGTCAACGCGACGAAGCACGAGGACAACCAGTATGAGGTGACCCTCACGCTGGAAGCCAAGGCCGTCAACGGCGGCACCGCCATGTTCGCGGTCGAGCTTGTCTATTGCGGCATCTTCCGCATTCAGGGCGTGCCCGAAGAGCACATGCACCCCTTCGTGCTGATCGAGTGCCCGCGCATGCTCTTCCCCTTCGCGCGCCAGATCCTCTCCGATTGCACCCGCAACGGCGGCTTCCCGCCGCTGATGATCGATCCGATCGATTTTGCCGCCCTCTATCGCCAGAACATGGCGCAGGGCAACACCCAGCCCCTGAACTGAGCGGGCCTGTAACTGAGCGGGCTGAGAGCTTTCGCTCTCGCCCCGGTTCAAGGCTTTGAGAAACGAAACAAGGGGCGCGCAGACTGTCTGCGCGCCCCTTTTCGTTTTCGCGTGTCCGAAGGTGTGATCAGGCGAGCTTCGGATCGAGCGTGACGGAGTAGAGTTCCGTGTCGCCGCTGTCCATCAGCCGGACCTTCAGCTGCTCGGTCGCGCCGTCGATTTCCACGATGCCGAAGAACTGGAGCCCCATGGAGGGCGGCAGGTTCCCGCCCTGCTCCTTCGTCGGCGCCTTCACGTACTTCACTTCCGGACCGAAGGTGCCGTCCAGATCGTTCGGGCCGAAGGTGCCGGCATGCAGCGGGCCGGAGACGAATTCCCAGAACGGATCGAAGTCCTGGAAGGCCGCCTTGTCCGGGTTGTAGTAGTGGGCGGCGGTGTAGTGGACGTCCGCCGTCAGCCACACGGTGTTGTCGATACCGGCGGTCTTGATGAAGCGCAGCAGGTCGGAGAATTCCAGCTCGCGGCCCTTCGGCGAGCCGTTGTCGCCGTTGGAGACGGCCTCCACGCGCTTCACGTCCTTGTGCTTGTCCCACACGCAAAGGCCGATGGGCATGTCGCAGGCGATGACCTTCCAGGTGGCCTTGGAGTTGAGCAGTTCGCGCTTCAGCCAGGCGATCTGTTCCGCGCCCAGACCCTGCGAGGTCTCGTCGAGCGTCTCCTGCATGCCGTCGCTGTTGGCGGCGCGGTAGGAGCGCAGGTCGAGGAAGAACACGTCCAGCATCGGGCCGTAGGGGATCTTGCGGTAGACGCGGCCGGGCTCTGCGGGCGTGTAGGAGATCGGCGTCATCTCGTGGAAGGCACGGGCTGCACGGGCCGACAGCAGCGGGACGTTCTTTTCGGTGTAGCGGTCGTCGTCGCTCAGGTCCTTGGCGCCCGACCAGTTGTTCACCACCTCATGGTCGTCCCACTGGAAGAAGGTCGGAACCTCGCGCGACATGGCGAGCACGTTCTCGTCCATCATGTTGTACTTCCACTGGCCGCGATACTCGTTCAGCGTCTCGGCGACCTTGGACTTTTCCGGGGTGACGAGGTTCTTCCAGATCGTCCCGTCCTTCAGCTCGACCTCTTCCTTCAGCGGACCGTCGGAATAGACCGTGTCGCCGGAATGGATGAAGAAATCCGGCTGGTGCTGGACCATGGTGGCGTAGGTCTTCATGCCGCCGCGGGCCTTGTCGATGCCCCAGCCCTGCCCGACCGTGTCGCCGGACCACACAAACTTCACGTCGCGCTTGGAGGTCGGCGCGGTGCGGAAATGGCCGACCATCGGCTGCGAGGTGGCGTTGACGTCATTGAGGTCGGCAAGCGTCACCCGGTAGAAGATCTCCTGATCCGACGGCAGGTCCCCGACCATGCGCTTGACCGCGAAATCGCTGTCGGGAAGCGCATTGAGCGGCGGCAGGCGGCGGGCGTTGGCGAAGTCCTCGCGGGTGGCGATTTCGAACATCACCTTGGAAGGACGGTCGGCGCGGGTCCACACCATGCCGGCATTGGCGGTGACGTCGCCCGACTGGACGCCGTGGCTGATGACGGGACGGCTGGCGGCGCGGCTGAGCGCGGGCATGGCGAGGCCGCCAGCCCCCGCAAAACCGGTTGCGACAAGGCCGGTGGCGGCGGTGGATTTCAGGAAGGAACGGCGTGAAAACGACATGTCAGATCTCTCTCCTTGAGGCGCAGATGCTGCGGCGACGCAAGGTGATGGCGGTCCATGACACTACGTTATCGGTGAGGTGACCGTTTTTATAAACTTCCATGACGTTGCGGGAATGGGTGTCGGTGCGGGCCGAGTTTGTGCTGGATAGCCGCGATCCGGGGGCCTTGCGACCTTGCATTTGCCGGGCGATCGGCGCATCACCCTCCCGAAATCCCCGCCGCAGCGGCGAAAAGCCCAATCGAACCCGCGGATAGCGATGACACGCCCTCTCAAGATCGGCCCGCTTGAACATGTCCCCGGTGCGCGCACGCTGCTGATGGGCATCCTGAACGTGACGCCGGACAGTTTCTCCGACGGCGGCCGCCACGATGCGCCCGCAGCCGCCCTCGTCCATGCCCGCACGATGATCGAGCAAGGTGCGGACATCATTGACGTCGGCGGCGAAAGCACCCGGCCCGGCGCGCAGCGGATTTCGGCCGAAGAGGAACTCGCCCGCATTCTTCCCGTGCTGGCGGAATTGCGCGGCCTTGCCTGCGCCGTCTCCATCGATACCTACAAGGCCGGTGTGGCCGCCGCCGCCATAGGCGCGGGTGCCCATGTCATCAACGATATTCTCGGCCTGCAGGGCGATCCAGATATGGCAATGGTCGCAGCGCGCACCGGCGCGCATGTCATCGCCATGCACAATCGCGGCCTGGACCCGACCGCGCACGTGGACCCTGCCCGCGATATCGTGGCCGACATGATCGCCTTTTTCGCCCGCACGCTGGAAATCGCGGACCAGGCCGGGATCGCGAAGGACAGGATCATCCTCGATCCGGGCATCGGCTTCGCCAAGACGGAGGAGCAGAACCTGATCGCGCTCAACCGGCTTGACGAGGTAAAGGCGCATTTCGGCTTGTCCGTGCTGGTGGGGGCGTCGCGCAAACGCTTCATCGGCACGCTGACGGGCCGGGAGGCTGCGGAGCGCGATGCAGGGTCGCTCGGCGCGCATCTGGCGGCTGTGGCGCGCGGGGCCGATATCATCCGCGCCCATGACGTGGCGCTCCACGCCGATGCGCTGAAGGTGGCCGACGCCGTGTTGCATGAGAGCATGGATTGCGGGGAGACGACGCGATGACGGCAGCTTCGATGCGCAAGACGCCCGTGCGCGCCGTTCTGGGCCTCGGCTCCAATATCGGCGACAAGCGCGGCTTTCTCGCCGAGGCGATCAGGCAGATCGCGGAAAGCGACGGCATCACGCTCGTGGCGCGTTCCGCCGACTATCGCACCGCGCCCTGGGGCCTCACGGATCAGGACTGGTTCGTCAATGCCTGCATTCTGGTGGAGACGACGCTGGAGCCGTCGGATCTTCTGGCGCGCGGCTTGGAAATCGAGCGTGGGCTCGGCCGGGTGCGCGATATCCGCTGGGGGCCGCGCAAGATCGATATCGACGTGCTGATCTACGGCGGCGAGGAAATCGCGCGAGAGGGGCTGAGCGTGCCCCATCCGCGCATTGCCGAGCGGGCCTTCGTGCTGGTTCCGCTGGCCGAAATCTGGCCCGATGCGCCCATCGGCGGCGGGCTCACTGCCTCGCAGGCGCTGGCAGAGTGTCCCGATGCGGACACCATCGAGCGCCTCGACGACCTGCAGCCCGGTCAGCTTGCCTGAAGGATGGGCTGCCTGAAGAATCGGTCGCCTGAAGTGAGGTTCAGCCGCCGAGAAGCGGGGGCTGATCGCCGAAGAGCGGCGTCGTTTCCGCCGCCCGGTTCAACAGCCAGACGGCGGCGTTGAGCGCCGTGGCGTAGAGCATCCAGAGCGTATAGGGCGTGAACAGGTAGGCGGCGATCCGGTCGCGCGACCAGTTTTCGATCGTGTACCAGAGGACGAGTGCAGTGGTCAGCACGATCAGGATCAGCGCGCGATACGGGTCCTGAAAGCCGAAGAAGACGACCGGCCAGGTCAGGTTCACCAGCATCTGCCCGACCCAGAGCCGCATCGACTTGCCGAGCTTGTCGCGTTCGAAAGTGCGCCAGCCTGCGACCGCGATCAGCACGTACATCACGCTCCACACGGGCGCAAAGACCCAGTCGGGCGGTGCGAAGGCGGGTTTGGCAAGCGTTGCGTACCAGTCGGTGAGGCTGGCCAGGTAGCCCATTCCCATGCCCGCTCCGAGGACGAAGACGAGGAAGAGGGCGAGAACGATCCATCGACGCATGGGTCGAGCCTTTCATGTGTTTGTTTGCGGCCATGTGTTTGCGGCAAGCCGGCTGGCCGGGTCCCCGGTCCGGTATCGCAACCAGTGCGCGCACTGCCAGCGCGCGCACTGATAGACAAACTGCGCCGCATTTCTCAAGTCCCGATATTTCCGCCCGTGAAGGCCCGCATGTGAAATCGCGCCTGTTCGGCCCCCTGCCGCCAGGCCGCACCATGGGGACAGGCGACCCGCGCAAGGCATCCCGACAGGCAGGAGGTGTCTGGATTCGCTTCAAGATAGGAAAGGCAACGCGGCACGTCATAGCCCTGCGGCGTCAGGGCCTTTGCAGGACATGCGGCCATGCAGGGCTTTTCGACGCATGCCGGGCACGGGCCGGCTTTTTCATCTTCCCAAGCGGCATCATCGTCTTCAGATCCGAAAGAAACGCCCGGCGCATAGGCCTCAAGCGGCTTCTCGCCGACAAGGGCTGCGCGAAATCCCGCCCATGGTCCGAACCGGCGATGCACCAGCACGCCGAGCGGGCTCGGCGAAAACCCGCCCGCCCGCATCGCCCACTGCTGAAAGGGCCGGAAAGGCCGCTCGAAGGGAAAGACGGCCGCAAGTCCGAAAGGCTCGGCGACAGCGGTGATGCAGCGCCGCGTATAACGATCCAGCGGATCGGGGTTGCCGTCACGGGCCTCCGGCGAGGCCCTGAACGCCGCCCACATGGCACCGCCCGCATTGCCGACAAGTATGAGCGAGCCGGCCGCGCCGCCCTCCGCCTCCCCGTCTTCGCCGGGATCACCCCAGTCTTCATCGGGGCTGAAGTCGAAACCGCCGAGGATGAGGAACCCGTCCCGTTCCAGTTCCGTGTAAAGGTCGTTCATGTCGATGCGCGCCATCCTGTCGCCGGTCTTGTCATCTGAACCCTGCGCTTGCCCGCCCGTCCCGGGCGTGCTTTACCTATGTTACCCTTGCGCAACAGCATGCGGCAAAACGCCGTGAAGTGAATGGCGTGAAGGTGGTGGGCGGAGTTTCGATTGCATCGGCTTTCGGAATTGACGAAAGTACCCGCCAAATTGGGGCAATAATTCGAGGCCAGTGCGGTGATTCATTCCGATTGTTTCCATGCGGCGTCCGCCGTGTCAGCACATTCTGCAAGCGGTTCTTTCTCTGCGGGTGCATCTTCGGGAAAGCGCATTGCCGCCGGGCTCCTCGCTCTCGCCATGATTTCCGGCGCTTCACCAGCCCTCGCCGCTGACATGTATGGCTCCGCTCCGATGGATAGCCGCAGCTTCGCGCCCTACAACGAAGTGCGCGGCGGTGTCTATTTCCACGACACGATGGACCGCGAATCGGGCGTCGACATCAACGCCGAGATCCTGATGCGCTGGGGCGCGCTGGCCTTCAAGACGCCGTTCCTCGACACCCAGTCGATGTTGCGTCCCCATATCGGCGGCAACCTGAACACCTCCGGCGACACGTCGATTCTCTATGCGGGCTACACCCTGTCCATCGACCTGACCGACTACCTCTTCGTCGAAGGCTCCTTCGGCGGCATGGTCCATAACGGCAACACCGAGGCGGGTCAGGGCGGTCTGGCGCTGGGCTGCAACGTGATGTTCCACGAATCCGCTTCCGTGGGCTTCCGCATCAATCAGGCATGGAACGTGTCGGCCATCATCGAGCATTCGTCGAACAACGGCTACTGCTCCGACAACGACGGCCTGACCAATGTCGGCATGCGTCTCGGCTACGCGTTCTGATCCAGCCGGGTTTTCCGGAAGTTTGAAATCGATGGACGCCGCGCACCTGAAGGTGCGTGGCGTTTTTGTTTGCGTTGGGGCGTGGCACTCAACATCGGCTCCACCAGTCGATCATCCGCCAGCCGTGTGCCCGCCACCGATTTGCCCCGCCGCGCCTCAGCGCGGCAAGAGCTGCCAAGTGTCGAGATCGAGGATCACGGACGGATCGTATTTCCCATCAGCATCCTTGTCCGGGAAATCGGAGCAAGGGCGGTCCACGGTGGCGACGGTGCGGATGCGCAGCGCGCCCACGTCGTCGCGGCCCGCGATTACCGATTTGTCGAGCACTTCCGACCAGGCAAACACCGTTCCGCCCGCAAAGAGCGGGGCCACGTGCCGTCCGCCGTTGAAGGCCGCCACATGGAAGGCGGAGGAAAGCCCGTTATAGGAAAGTGCGCGGGCAAGGCTGATCACGTGGCCGCCATAGATCAGCCGCCGCCCGAAGCGGCCCTGGCCTTCCGTGAACTGGTTGAAATGCACCTTGGCGGTGTTCTGGTAGAGCCGCGTGGCGAGCATGTGGTCGCTCTCCTCCACCGTCATGCCGTCCACGTGGTCGATCTTCTCGCCCACCTTGTAATCGTCGAAACGGTGCGGGCTCCCGGCGAGATCGGCGTCCCACTGGTCCATGTCGAGAAGCGGCACCGCATCGCCCAGCGCATCCGCCTCAAGCGCTTCCGGCAGTTCCGGCAGAACCGGTTCCGGCGCGGGCGAGGCCTCGTCGCGCTTGCGCACCATCACCCAGCGCACATAGTCGAGAACTTCGGTGCCGTCGGACTTGTATCCGGTGGAACGCACATAGACGACGCCGGTCTTGCCCGAGGAGGTTTCCTTCAGGCCGATGACCTCGGACACCGATGAAAGCGTATCGCCGGGAAAGACGGGGGCGAGGAAACGTCCGCCCGCATAGCCCAGATTGGCGACCGCGTTGAGCGAGATGTCCGGCACCGTCTTGCCGAAGACGATATGGAAGACGAGCATGTCGTCGAGCGGGGCTTGGGGGTAGCCGAGACCCTGAGCAAAGGCGTCGGAGGACTGCACCGCGAAGCGGGGGCCGTAAAGCGCGGTGTAGAGGGCTGCGTCGCCCGCCGTTACCGTGCGCGGGGTGGCATGTTTGATGATCTGCCCGAGCTTGAAATCCTCAAAGAAGTTGCCCGCATTCGTCTTGCCCGCCATTTCTCACTCCCGTTGGCCGGTTTCCTCAGGGCGATTTAGAGCCTGTGCGGCAAGCTTTCGCAAGGGGACCTTTGTCGAGCCGCGACAAGGCGTACCGAACGCAGGCTTGCGCGGCTTTCGCATTGCAACCGAAAGCATTAGCCTTCGCCCTCAAATCACTGTCGAAGAGGGCGTTATGAGCCGTCAGGAAGTGCTCGTCATCGGGCCGATCATGCCGTTTGTCGTGGAAAGGCTGAAACAGCACCACGATGTCGTGGAACTCGAAAATGAAGCGGACAACGCGGAATTTCTCGCCCGCGAGGGCGGCCGGTTCCGGGCCGTCGCGGTGGGGCGTCTCGGCCTGACGGGCAAAAGTATCGCCGCGATGCCGAAGCTCGAGATCGTCGCCTCCTTCGGCGTCGGCTATGACGCGGTCGATGTGGCGGCGGCGGCAAAGGCGGGCGTCGTGGTGACGCATACGCCGGGCGTGCTGACCGAAGAGGTCGCCGACACGGCCCTCGCCCTCATGCTGATGACGGTGCGCGAACTGAACGCCGCCGAACGCCACCTGCGCGAGGGGCGGTGGAAGAGCGAGGGGCACTATCGCCTGAGCCACGGCTCTCTCAAAGGCGCGGTGCTGGGCATCGTCGGGCTGGGGCGCATCGGCAAGGCGATTGCGAAGCGCGCCGAGGCTTGCGGCATGAAGATCCATTATCACGGACGCCACCGGCAGGCCGATGTCGCCTATCCCTATCACGAGACGGCGGTCGATCTGGCGCGCGCCGCCGATGTGCTGATGGTGGTCGCCCCCGGCGGGGCGGAAACCCGCCATCTGATCAATACGGACGTGCTGGAGGCCATCGGCCCGGACGGTTATCTGATCAACATCGGTCGCGGCACGGTGGTCGATGAACCGGCGCTGACCGCGGCCCTCGAAAAGGGCGTGATCCGCGGGGCCGGGCTCGATGTGTTCGACGACGAGCCCAACGTGCCCGAGGATCTGCTCGCGCTGCCCGACACGGTGCTGCTGCCCCATGTGGGCTCGGCGTCCGTCGCCACCCGTCAGGCCATGGGCCAGCTTGTGGTCGACAATATCTGCGCATGGCTTGACGACAAGCCGCCGCTCACGCCCGTTCCGGAAACGCCCGTCCCCGAGCGGTCCTGAGGTCGCGCATTCCCTTGCGGAAATGGTCAAGTGGCGGGGAACCGGGTAAACCTGTCCGGTTCCGCCTCCCGGAATGCTCTGCCACTGACGGCCCCCTGAAGGATCGCCTTCTATGAACTGGATAGATCTCGCCACTTTCGCCGCAGCATTGTTCGTCGCCGCGATTGCGCCCGGACCGGGCATCGCGGCCATCGTCGGCCGCGTGCTGGTGCGCGGGCGCAAGGGAGCTGCCGCCCTTTGCTGCGGCATGATGCTGGGCGATGCGGTGTGGCTGTCGATTGCGGTGTTCGGCCTCGCCTTCATCGCGCACGCCTTTCAGCCGGTCTTCCTGGTGGTGCGTTACGCGGGCGCTCTCTACCTGCTCTATCTGGCATGGAAGATGTGGACGGCTCCGGCGGATGCCATCTCCCTGCCGACGCCGTCGGCCGAACGGCCGGGCCGTTTGTTCCTCGGCGGCATCGCGGTCACGCTGGGCAACCCCAAGGCCATCGTCTTCTACCTGGCGCTGATGCCCAATCTGTTCGATCTGAAGCTGATCACGCCGCTGGCCTATACGGAGCTTGTCGTCACCATCTTCGTGATTCTGAGCGTGGTCTTTGCCGGCTATGTGCTGCTTGCGCAATGGGCGCGCGGGCTGTTCTCGACGCCAAAGGCCGTCGGTCGGCTCAATAGGACCGTCGGCGCGGTCATGGCGGGGGCGGCGGCGATGATTGCCGCGCGCTGAGCCGCCGCAACAATGCCTGTTTCAAGTGCCATGAAGGCCCGTCGGGCGCGCTCTGCGGGAAGGGGCTGAATGAGGCCGCCGAAGAGGCTCTGGCGGTCGTTAATCCGGTGCTTTTCGTCTTGGGCGTTCACAGGGAAATTCCCACGGGTTCTCCTCATGTTGAATGCGCGCCAGAAGCCCTTATAACCTAACCAAACCATTCAATTTGCAGGTCGCTGATTCGTATGAACGATACTCCGAAGAACGGCAACGGCGCGGACGAGTACGGCGCAGAATCCATTAAGGTTCTCAAGGGGCTGGACGCCGTGCGCAAGCGTCCCGGCATGTATATCGGCGACACGGACGACGGCTCGGGCCTGCATCACATGGTCTATGAGGTCGTCGATAATGCCATCGACGAGGCGCTCGCAGGCTATGCGGACCTCGTTTCCGTGATGCTGAATGCCGACGGATCGGTCACCGTGACGGACAACGGTCGCGGTATCCCCACCGAAATGCACGAGGAAGGCGTTTCGGCGGCCGAGGTCATCATGACCCAGCTCCATGCGGGCGGTAAGTTCGACCAGAATTCCTACAAGGTCTCCGGCGGTCTGCACGGCGTGGGCGTCTCGGTGGTGAACGCGCTGTCGACCATGCTGAAGCTGCGCATCCATCGCGGCGGCTCCATCCACGAGATGACGTTCACCCACGGCGTGGCCGACGCGCCGCTGAAGGTGGTGGGCGATGCGGGCGACAAGACCGGCACCGAGGTCAGCTTCATTCCCTCGCCGGAAACCTTCACGAAGCTCGATTTCGATTTCGGTACGCTCGAGCATCGCCTGCGCGAACTGGCCTTCCTGAATTCCGGCGTGCGCATTCTGCTCTCCGACCGTCGCGGCGTCGAGCCGGTGGACGTGGAACTGCATTACGAAGGCGGCCTTGAAGCCTTCGTGCGCTACATCGACCGCGCCAAGCACCCGCTGATCGAAAACCCCGTCGTGATGATGACCGAAAAGGACGGCATCACGGTTGAGGCCGCGCTGTGGTGGAACGACAGCTACCACGAGCAGGTGCTGTGCTTCACCAACAACATCCCGCAGCGCGACGGCGGCACGCATCTGGCCGGTTTCCGCGGCGCGCTGACCCGTCAGGTCACCGGCTATGCGGACCGCTCCGGCCTCACCAAGAAGGAAAAGGTGGGCCTCAGCGGCGACGATTGCCGCGAAGGCCTGACCTGTGTCCTCTCCGTGAAGGTGCCGGACCCCAAATTCTCCTCCCAGACCAAGGACAAGCTGGTTTCCTCCGAGGTTCGCCCGGTGGTGGAGAACGCGGTCAACCATGCGCTTGCCGAATGGTTTGAGGAAAACCCGGCACCCGCCAAGATCATCGTTTCCAAGGTCGTGGAAGCGGCAGCTGCGCGCGAGGCGGCGCGCAAGGCCCGCGACCTGACCCGGCGCAAGGGCGCGCTGGACGTGGCATCCCTGCCCGGCAAGCTGGCGGACTGTCAGGAACGCGACCCGACCAAGGCCGAACTGTTCCTGGTGGAGGGCGACTCGGCCGGTGGCTCCGCAAAGCAGGGCCGTCACCGCGAAAATCAGGCCGTGCTGCCGCTTCGAGGCAAGATCCTCAACGTGGAGCGCGCGCGCTTCGACAAGATGCTCTCGTCGAACGAAATCGGCACGATGATCACCGCGCTCGGCACCGGCATCGGCAAGGAAGAGTTCAACGTCGACAAGCTGCGCTATCACAAGATCATCATCATGACGGACGCCGACGTCGACGGCGCCCATATCCGCACGCTTCTGCTCACCTTCTTCTTCCGTCAGATGCCGGATCTGGTGGAGCGAGGACACATCTATATCGCCCAGCCGCCGCTCTACAAGGTCAAGCGCGGCAACTCCGAACAGTACCTGAAGGACGAGGCGGCGCTGACCGACTTCCTCATCAATTCCGGTCTGGAAGACACCAGCCTGACCCTGCATAGCGGTGAGGTGCGCCTCGGTGCGGATCTGCGTGAGGTCGTTGATACGGCGCGCGCCATCTCCAATGTGCTGGACGGGCTTCATTCGCGCTACGACCGCAACGCGGTTGAACAGGCGGCGATTGCGGGCGCGCTGTCGCCGGTCATTCTGGATGATCGGGAAAAGGCCCGCGAGGCGGCCGCCTATATCGCCCGTCGTCTCGACATTCTGGCCGAGGAATTCGAGAAGGGCTGGGAAGGTGAGGCGCGTGAGGACGGGTCTCTGGTCTTCACCCGCACGCTGCGCGGCGTGAAGGAAGTGGCGACCATCGACGCGGCGCTTCTCGATTCCGCCGATGCCCGCAAGCTCAATGCCTATCACGCGCATCTGAAGGAAGTGTACGGCAAGGCCGCCATGCTGAAGCGCAAGGACACGGTCACGCCCATTCGCGGCCCGCGCGCGCTGTTCAACTCGCTTCTGGCCTTCGGCCGCAAGGGCCTCTCGCTCCAGCGCTACAAGGGTCTGGGCGAGATGAATCCCGAGCAGCTCTGGGAAACGACGCTCGATCCGAATGTGCGCTCGCTGCTTCAGGTGAAGGTGCGTGAGGCGGATGCCGCCGACGACATCTTCACCAAGCTGATGGGCGACGAGGTGGAGCCGCGCCGCGACTTCATCCAGGAAAACGCGCTGACCGTGGCGAATCTGGACGTGTAAAGGCTACAGAAGGGAGCCTGAATTCCTCAGTCTCATCTGAGGAAAAGAAGAGAGTCTGCAACGCTCTTCGTGATTTTGTCAGATGACAGGATACGCAAGACTGAGGGCGACATTGACGGGGTTCATATTCATTGTCATCTGGATTTGGATCCTTGTCGCTCCCGTGGTTGCGTTCAAAGCCCGCCGAGCTCGACACCTTCCTGCGAAAGCTCTCGCGATTGGCTCAATCGGCCTGCTTTTGGTTGTGGCGTTTGCCGCTGTTTTCGACATCAGTTTCATTCGGCCCGAAGCTGATGTTCTAACGTGGTGTGCAGCCTACGGCGCGTACTGTTATCTGGCTTTTTCTCCGGTTCTGGAAAATGCGAAAATTGCCAAACACGCGGTGCGAAGCGTTGCGCTTGTTCCAATTTTCTGCGGATACGCCTTGGGAACCGTTGGCGTGCCAGGGTTGGGCTTAATCATCGCCGACGCCACAGAACCGCCTATCCAGGTCACCCGCCTTGAACGAGGGGTGGTTTGCGAGGTGAACTTGTGGGGAGCAGCAATGACGGACAGCGGATACATCATTCGTGCTTCTCGCCGGTATGGCCTATTTCTGGAGCGCACGGTCACGAAAGTGACAGTTAACCAGAGTGCGGGAGATCCTGAGATGAGCTGCGCAGATCTCCTAAATCAATATGCTGACTGAGGTCACGGAGGCATCAGGTGGTGACAGAGCCTTGGAATCTATCGCGCCAGATCGTCGAGGTTCGCTGCGGGCCGGCAGGTTCTCTCGTCAGGCTTGAGCAAGGCGAAGGCCGTCAGCCCTGCGGGGCAAAACTGTTGGTATGGGTACGGTCGTGATCCGCGAGTTTTCCGAACCCTCTTCCGGCGGCGGGGCCGACCCGTCGCCTCCGCGCGCCGGTTCTCCTGCATTCAGGGCCGATATTCAGGGCATGAGGGCCATCGCGGCGCTCGCCGTGCTGCTCTTTCATTTCAAGCTTGCCGGTGCGGGCGGGGGCTTTGTCGGGGTCGATGTCTTCTTCGTCCTGTCGGGCTACCTGATCACGCAGATCCTCAGCGCCGGGCGCGCGGGATGCGAAGGGGAAGGCTTCCCGAAAGGCTACTTCTTCCGCTTCTACGCCAAGCGGCTGAGGCGCATCGTTCCCGCCTATCTCGTCGTCGTCCTCGTGACGCTTCTTGCGGGCGGCTTCATTCTGCTGCCCCATGATTATGCCCGTCTCGGGAATTCCGGTTTCGCCTCGTTGGGGTTCTGGTCGAACGAGTTCTTCAACGCCGAAGCCGACTATTTCGACACCGCATCCGCCTTCAAGCCCCTGCTGCACACCTGGTCGCTCAGCGTCGAAATCCAGTTCTATCTGCTGGCCCCGCTCGTCATGGCGGTCGGGCTCTGGCTACCGGAGCGCCTTCGGCGACGCGCGGCGATTCTCGCCTTTGCGGGCGTTTTCATTCTGAGCGCGGTCCTGTCGATCGGTGATCCCTCGCTGGCGTTCTACAGCGTCTTTTCCCGTCTCTGGCAATTCGCGGCAGGTGCGGCGGCCGCACTCCTGCAAATGCGCGGCGGCCTGCAGATCCGCTCCGCCGGGGCCTCCCGCACCCTCGACGGGCTTGCGGTGCTGGCGCTGTTCGCGCTGCCGTTTCTGCTCGTTCCGTCAATGACATGGCCCGTGCCGGGGGCATTGCTGCCGACGGTGGCCGTTGCATGGCTGCTCGCCAACAGGTTCCCGTCCCGCCTGAACATCGTCGTGCTCGGCCATCCGGTCCTGCAGTGGATCGGGGCGATTTCCTACAGCCTCTATCTGGTCCACTGGCCACTGCTCGCGCTCTACCGGCACTACGCTTTTCTGGAACCGGGGCTGATCACCCGCGTGGGCCTTTTCGCGCTGTGTTTCCCGCTTTCCTACCTTCTCTATCGCTTCGTGGAAGTGCCCTTCCGCCGCCCGTCCGCCGGGCGCAAAGAAGTCCGGCAACTGGCAATCGGGGCCCTTGTCCTGTGTGCCACGGCGGCCGGGGCACAGGCCCTCGCGTTTTCCGACGGGTTGCCGCAACGCTGGCCCCGCGAGACGCAGGCCTTGCTGGCTGCCGACAGCCACACGCCTTCGCGCGCTGCGCGCGATGCAAACTGCCCGGCGGGCGAAGCCCCCTGCCCGGTTCGCCCGGCGCCCGCCTCCAAGGTCGCTCTTTGGGGAGATTCCCATGCCGGGGCGCTCTCCGCGGCGCTTGAGGCAGCGGCCCGGCGTCAGCACCTTGGCTTTCGCAGGTTCATTCAGGACGGCTGCCCGCCCCTGATCGATGTCTTTGTAAAAGATGGCGTGCTGTCGGGGCCCAAGGCGAAATGCCTGCGAAACGGCCGCCCGGTTCTGGACGCCATTCTGGCGGATCCCGAGATCCACACGGTCGTCATGGCCGCGCGATGGACCATCTATGCTGAGGGCACCCGGTTCGGCGAGGAAAGCGGCTCGGATCTTTATCTGTCGCAGGCGCGCTGGGGCTGGCTGAGTTTTCATGAGAACCGCAGGGTTTTTGCGCAGGCGCTGGACGAGACGGTGTCGGCCCTGCGCGAAGCGGGCAAGCGGGTCCTCATCGTCGGTCAGGTGCCCGAGTTCGGTTTCGATGCGTATCGCTGTCAGCTCATGGCACGTGCGTGGAACCGCTCGCAGGCCGCCTGCGACCTGCCGCGCGAAGCCGTGGAGATCCGCCGTGCGTCGACGGAAGAACTGCTGGCTGCCCGCGCGCAAGGCGATCCGGACGTCATCCATATCGACCCGATCGGGCGCTTTTGCGATGACACCGCCTGCCACTCCGCCGGAAAGGCGCATATCTATTACCACGACGACGATCACCTATCGCGCTCCGGCGCAATCAGGCTTGTGGATGTGTTCGAGCAAAGACTGTCGCAAGCGCGGTGACGGGCGCCGTTTCGCGGAAATTGCCGCGCCCTCTGGTTTTCCGGACAAGACAGCATATTTACTATCGTGACCGCAGCCGCGCTTGGGGCTAGGCTTCAGGCAAGGTGCCGATACGGCATGGCGACATAATGCCTGCGACAATTTATCGCCTGTCGGACACGCGCTTCATGCTTCAGACAGAAAGTCTGGCGCATCCGGTCCGGTCTGTGAGGGGAAGTCGC
The DNA here is from genome assembly GCA_963678585.2 of Breoghania sp. GTDB lineage: Bacteria > Pseudomonadota > Alphaproteobacteria > Rhizobiales > Stappiaceae > Breoghania. The sequence continues at coordinate 99,446 of CAXXGA010000003.1, read as the reverse complement.
AGGCTTGCAGAATTCGGAAGCTGAAGAGGAGGCTTCAACATGCGCACGCTCCTGAGTAATCCGCTGTTCCGCCTGTTGGCGGTCAACTGGCTGGCAGGACTTGCCGTCACGCTCCTGCTCGTGGGCGGGATCTATCTGACGGATCCGGCGGGCCTTTGGACGCTGATTACGCGCTCGCAGATGCCTGCAGTCCCCATCGCGATGCTGTTCTTCGGCTTCCTCATCACCTTTACGAGCGCCGCCATGGGCACGGCCATCATGTCGATGCCGCGCGACGAACGTCCCGGCGGCGGACGTCGCATCCGTGTCGATCAAGGCGAGCCCGTGCCGATCCCGGTTCGTGCCGAGACCATGCACCGCCGTCGCCGCTGAGCGGCAATCCTTCCCGACCTCCCGGGACTCGCGAGAGCGGGCGTTCTTCTGAACGTCCGTTTTTTTGCTTACGGCCCCGGTTTCTCACGGCAGCGCGAAGACCGTTCCCTCAAAGAGCTTGCGCGCCGTGCGCACGATGCCGGAGCGCACGGGAACGGGCACGCCGCCGGTCTCTTTCGTCTCGATCTCCACACCCAGCTTGCCTGTCGGATGCTCGATATCGGCGCGCAGCGGATTGTCGTGCGTCTCCGCCGCCACCTCCGCCGCCGTGGTGCCCGGAACAAGCGCTGCAGCGGCAATCGTGGCCGCCGCCAGAACGCCGATGGTCTGGTGAACCCGGTGGGGAATGAAGGAGCGCGTGGCGATGAGCCCGCCTTCGCGAGGGCGCGAGACGAGGCACATCTTCGGTACCGTCTGCTTTTCCACGTCGCCGAGCTTCATCAGCGGCCCGCACTGAAGCCGGATCGCCTCAAGCCGCGCCTTCAGCGCCGCATTCTCCTCAAGCTCGGCGATTGTCTCCGCACCCGACAGCCCGAGATCGGCGGCGTTGATGATTACATTCGGCATGCCGTTGTCGATCATGGTGACCCGCACCCCGTCGATCACGTCGACCGCGTTGCCGGTGGGAAGCAGCGCCCCGCATTGTGCACCCGCCGTTTCGAAATAGTTCTGGATGATCGGCGCATGGGTGCCCGGCACGCCGTCGATGGCGGCGGAGCCCTCATAGGCCACCTCGCCGCCCGGTGTGAGAACGTCGAGATCTGCGCGGCTGTCGGAGTTCACCATGTAGACGCGCACCGTGGTGATGCCGTCTTGCGCCGTCACAAGCCCGCGCTCGATGGCGAAGGGCCCGATGCCTGCCAGGATGTTGCCGCAGTTCTGCGCGTCGGAAACGACCGGCTTGTCGGGCGTCACTTGCAGGAACAGGTAGTCGACGTCGATGCCCTCGCGGGTCGAGGGCGAGACGACGGCGACCTTGGAGGTCAGCGGATGTGCGCCGCCGATCCCGTCGATCTGGCGCGGATCGGGCGAGCCCATGATCTTCAGCAGAAGCGCATCGCGGGCGTCGCGGTCATCCGGCAGGTCGGATTTCAGGAAATAGGCCCCCTTGGACGTGCCGCCGCGCAGCAGCATGCAGGGGATCGCAATCTGGCTGGTCACTTGGAAATTCCTTCCGCGAAAATTGCACGCGTCGGGGGAGGTCAGGTCGGGGGTCTCCACGAGAGATCCCCTCACCCCAACCCTCTCCCCATGGGAGAGGTCGGACCGCAGGTCCGGGTGAGGGGGCAGAACCATCCGTCTCCACAAAAGCTCGCCCGGGCCCGAAAACCCCTAAAGCTCTTCCGGCCAGTAGAGCCGCATCGGGTTGTCCACCAGCAGCTTCTTCAAAAGCTCCGGCGTCGGCGCGATCTGGCCGACGAGATCGACGAGCTGGCCGTCGTCCGGCACCCATTTCTTCATGTTGGGATGCGGCCAGTCGGTGCCCCACAGAACCTGATCGGGGAAGGTCTCCACCAGATGCCGGGCCTGTTCCACGCAATCGGCAAAGGGCGGGCCGTCGTGGGAAAGGCGCTCGCTTCCCGAGACCTTCACCCATATGTCCTTGCGCTTCGACAGAAGCCCCTCGAGAAGCTTCATGCCCGGCTGGTCGAGCCCGAGCGCGGGATCGACCCGACCCATGTGGTCGATCACCACCGGCACCGGAACGTTCTCGATGATGGGCGCAAGGTCGTGGATCTTTTCCGTGTCGAAATAGATGACCACATGCCAGCCGAGCGCGCCGTAGCGTTTGGAGAGCGTGTCCATTGCGGCCAGCGCCGCGTCCGATCCCAGATGCTTGACGAAGTTGAAGCGTGAGCCGCGCACGCCCGCCGCGTCCAGACGCTTCAGTTCCTCGTCCGTGACCTCCGGCTTCACCATGGCGATGCCGCGATAGCGCCCCTCGCCCCATTCCAGCGCATCGACCAGCGCGGCATTGTCCGTGCCGTGGCAGCTTGCCTGCACGATCACTGCGCGCTCAAAGCCGAGGTGGCTCTGAAGCTCGGCCAGTTTCTCCTTCGGCGCATCGACCGGCGTATAGGTGCGGGTCGGTGAGAAGGGGAAGGTGGCTGCGGGCCCGAAGACATGGCAATGGGCATCGACCGCGCCTGCGGGAAGCGTGATGTCCGGCTTCTTGGGATTGGGGTGGAATGCGAGATACTCGGCACTCATGACCGCACAGGCTCCTTGTGGAGGGTTCGGGAGGAAAGCTGGGCGAAGAACACCACCGCGCCGCAAAGCGCCAGACCGCCGAGGCGGATTGCGAGCGAACGCGGATCGGTGTCCGGCATGGAGGTCGGCCACAGCAACAGAACCGCACCGGCGATCAGCATTACGCGGTGGAGGACATTGAGCGGCACCATCAGCCAGCCGGTGAAGGCGGTGGCCAGCGCCGTCACGCCGATGACGGCGGCCGTCGTCTGCAGGATGACGGAGGCGGGCGAACCGATGAGCAACAGGCCGGGCGAATAGATGAAGACGAAGGGAATGATCAGCTTCACGAAGCCGAGGCGGATGGATTCGAACGCCGTCTCGTTGGCCCCTGCCCCCGCAATGCTCGCCCCCGCATAGGCGGCCAGCGCCACCGGCGGCGTGATGGCGGAAATCAGGCCGTAGTAGAAGATGAACATGTGGCCCGCGATGAGCGGCAGGCCGAAGCCTTCAAGCGCGGGCGCAACGAGGATCGCCAGCAGCAGATAGGCGGCGGAGGTCGGCAGGCCCAGACCCAGCACGAAGGAGGCGAACATGGTGAAGATCAGCACCAGGAACATGCTGTCGCCGCCCACATCGAGGATGAGACTTGAGATCTGAAGCGCAAGGCCGGTCAGCGTGAGAACGCCGATCAGAACGCCCGCGGTGGCAACCGCCGCCACGACCGATAGCGTGTTGCGCACGGTCTCGGTGGTGGTCAGCAGCAGGTCCATGGGGGAAATGCGCGTGGCCTTGGTCATCGGCATGATGACGAGGGCTGTCGCAATCGCGAAGACCACGGATTTCATCGGCGTGTAGCCGTAGATCAGGAAGCCGACGAGCACCACCAGCGGGGCCAGCATGTAGCCGCGCGAGGTCAGCACGTGGAGGACGGAGGGAACGTCCTCGTCCTGCGCGCGCGCCATGTTGAACTTGCCCGCTTCAAGCCGCACGGCAACCAGCAGCGCCAGCACGTAGAGAAGGGCGGGGATCAGCGCCGCCATGGCGATGGTGACATAGGGAATGCCTGTCATCTCCGCCATCAGGAAGGCGGCAGCGCCCATGACGGGCGGCATGATCTGACCGGCGGACGATGCGGCGGCCTCGATGGCGCCTGCGGTCTTTGCCCGGTAGCCCGCCCGCTTCATCAGCGGAATTGTGAAGGTGCCGGTCGTCACCACGCCCGCAACGGCCGAGCCGTTGATGGAGGAAAACAGCGTGGAGGAGACGACGGCCGTCAGCGCCGGGCCGCCCTGCACGCGCCCTGTGAGTGCATGGGCGAGATCGACGAAGGTCTGGCCGAGGCCGGATTTCATCAGCAGGACGCCGAGGAAGGAGAACAGGAAGATGTACTGCGCGGCGACCCCCATCGGGATGCCGAACACGCCCTCGGTGCGCAGGAAAAGGTTGGAGGCGAGACGGCCCGTGGAATAGCCGGAATGGCCGTATTCGCCGGGGATCAGGTAGCCCAGATAGGCATAGGCCAGCGCCAGCACCGAGATCGCGACCATGGTGCGCCCGATATAGGCGCGCGCCATGACCAGCACGATCACGATGGTGGCGACGAACAGCGCCTTGTCCGTGTCGTTGGCGATCGCGCCGCGGCGGATGATCTGGTGGTAGTTCTCGTAGAGATAGGGCCCCGGCAACATGGCTGCGAGGACGAGCACGTAGAGAACGGCGCGCAGCAGCGGCAGCCGCGTCTTGGAGGCGATGACCAGAAGGCCCGCCGCCGCCATCATCGAAAAGAACATCGAGCGCAGCAGCAGCGCCGTCAGTCCGCCGAAATAGGATGTGTAAAGCAGCATCGCGGTGACGGCGAGCCCGAGGGCCGCGATCGCCAGCGCAACGACAGTCTTTTCAGCGCCCTCGATCTGCGCCTTGGGCAGAACCTGTGAGGCGAAATTTTCCATGTCAGCTCCGCTCGGGCACACGACAGGCGTTTGCGTTGCGCCGCCCGGATCCGCGGCCCGCCTGCAGTTGAACACGCGGCCCGCCGACATCCCGTCGTTCAGGCGCAATCATGTTCAGGCTTTCAATGGGAAAACGGTCGCTCCGGGGCCCGGTGCATCGGCATTCAGGCCCGGCGTCGTTCGGACAGACCGCCTTTACGCAAACAAGGAGCAAACGGCGGCGACCTCGGGGTCGCCGCCGCTGCCGGGAGGACGCGCGCTCTATTTCGCTTCGTCGAAGTAGCGTTTGGCGCCGGGATGCAGCGCGATCGGGGTCTTGGGAGCCTTGGCAACCGAGATCAGCCTGGCCATCGGATGCACGGCGCCCAGCGTCTCGAGATTGTCGAACAGGGTCTTGGTGACCTTGTAGACGACCTCTTCATCCGCATCGTTGGAGGTGAAGAGGATGGCCGGATCCGCCAGCTGTGCGGTGTCGCCGTCGGTGCCGCGATAGGTGCCGCCGGGCAGCGTGTCGACCGCGTAGAAGGGGAATTCCTTCAGGAGATCGGCAAGCTTGGCCTCGTCGACCGGAACGAAGGTGACGTCCTCGGAGGTGGCCAGTTCGATCAGCGCGGAGGCCGGGATGCCGGCCAGCACCATGGTCGCATCCAGATTGCCGTCCTTCATGGCGTTGGTGGCTTCCGAATAGGACAGGTACTGGATGTTGGACGGGTTGTAGGCGTCATAGGCCTTCAGCAGGCGTTCGGCGATGACGGAGGAATTGGAACCCGGAGGGCCGACGCTGATGCGCTTGTCCTTCAGATCCGCAATCGACTTCACGTCGGCGCTCTTCAGCGCGGCCACCTGCAGCATGGCCGGATAGAGATAGGCGATCGCGGCCACGTTCTGCTTTTCCTCGAACGGGTCCGCGCCCTTGGAGCTGGCAAACAGCACCGAGGCGGAAGAAAAGCCCATCGTCATCTCGCCCATGGAGACACGGCGGATGTTTTCGATGGAAGCGCCGGTCACTTCGGCTTTCGCCGTGATGCCTTCGGCCTTCTTGTTCAGAACGTCGGCCATGCCTGCGCCCACGGCGTAGAACACGCCGCCGGTGCCGCCGGTGCCGATGGCGACGCGGTCTGTCGCATGTGCGGCACCGACGGCCAGGCTCGCGGCCATGAGCGAAGAAAGGATGAGCTTTTTCATCAGGAACCTCCCGGGTTCGACACAGTGTGAACGGGCTTGCGCCCGCATTATGGTCGCCTTGCTTGTCCGATTCCGCCGACCGTCCCGAAAGACAGGCCGGAAAATCGGCTCAGATGTATTTCAGGCCCTTCTGGACCAGCCTCTCGCGCATTCCGTAGATGTCGAGGCCAAGTTCTCCCGCGGCCAGACGTTCGCGCTTGGATACTTCATTCGCCTCACGCTTGCGAGACTTCTGCAGTGCAGCTTCAGCATGTTCTCGGGCGACAACGCAAACACCGTCATCGTCGGCGACAATTACGTCACCCGGACAGATTGAAGCACCGGCACATACGACAGGGATGTTCACCGAGCCGAGTGTCTCCTTGACCGTTCCTTGCGCAAAGATGGCGCTGGACCAGACCGGAAAGCGCATTTCGGTGAGATCGCGCACGTCGCGCACGCCCGCATCGATGATCAGCCCGCGCACGCCGCGCGCCATCAGCGAGGTGGCGAGAAGATCGCCGAAATAGCCCGCGTTCGACGGCGATGTCGGCGCGACGACGAGAATGTCGCCGGGCTGGCACTGTTCCACCGCCACATGGATCATCCAGTTGTCGGCGGGCGGAATGGAGACGGTTACGGCCGAGCCCGCGATGCGCGCGCCGGAATAGATCGGGCGCAGCCGTGCATCGAGCAAGCCGATGCGGCCTTGCGCTTCATGCACGGTCGCCACGCCGCATTCGGCAAGCCCGTCTATGACGGAGGCATCCGCGCGCTCGATATTCTGGACAACGACATGCTCGCCGATTTCAGGTCGGTAATTCGCCATTTTCCTAAAGCTCCGAGACCATGCGCGGGAAGATCGACTGGTAGCCCTCGCCGTATTCGACGTTCTTGCCGCCGGCCTGACCGCCGGTGTTGCGCTTGGCCTGCACGCCGCGCTGCTTGGCGACGCGGGTGTAGTACTCCCAAAGGTGCTCCTGGCCCTGCATGCACTGGATGGCGGCGTATTTCCGGTCCCAGACCTCGGTGATGTCGAGAAGCACGTCCGGCTTCCAGCCGCACTGTTCCGTCTGGTGCGGCTCGAACAGGTAGACCTGCGGCGCGCCGAGGATCTTCTCGCCCGGATTGTGACCCCAGGCCTGTGCGATCATCCGGCACTCGATGGTCATCTTGGTCGCCGCCGGGTGGTCGGTGTTGTAGGGGTCGGCCAGCGAATGGGAGAGGATGAACTTCGGCTGCACCTTGCGCATTACGTCGACGAGCCGGAACTTGGCCTCATCCGTGATGCCAAGCGGATAGTCGCCGATATCGAAGAACTGGATGTCGGCGGCCCCCAGCGCGGCGGCTGCGTTCTCCGCTTCCTTGCGCCGCTCGGTCTTCACGTGGTCGAGCGTGCAGCCTTCCTTCTTCCACAGCTTGGCGCTTTCGCCGCGCTCGCCGTAGGAAAGGCAGACGATGGTGACGTCATAGCCCTTCGCGGCATGCAGCGCGATTGCGCCGCCTGCGCGCCAGACGAAATCTGCGGAATGTGCGCTGACAACAAGGGCGGTTGGTTTCGTCTCGCTCACGACGCGGGTCTCCCTTCCCGATGTTCCGGCCGTTGGTGGGCCGGGTATTCTGGTTTTCTCGCGGGATCTGTCGCCGGTCTTCGACGCGGTTCGCGATATTCGCGTTCGCGCACGCCAAAAGACAAGGCCCAGCATTCACCGGATCCCGCATCCTCGCGTAAACCATGCGCCAAGGCGCCGCATGCGACCAGTCGGAATCACCTCGCACATGATAAGTTTTCGCTATAGGCTTCCGCATGATTTTGCACCTTCGGACGTAAAGCCTTGAGCGAACTGCCGAACATTCATCATCTCAGGGCCTTTGCTTTGGCCGCCCGTTTGAATTCGGTGCACCGTGCGGCCGCCGCCGCCCACCTTTCGCAGCCCGCCGTCACCCAGGCGCTCGCCCGTCTGGAAAAGCGCTACGACTGCCGCTTCTTCGAGCGTCGTTCCACCGGCGTCTATCCGACCGAGCTTGGCGAGATCATGCTCGCGCGCGTCGAACGCGCATTGGAACTGATTTCCGAGGCCGCGCGTCGTCTGGCGGAAAGCGTGCGGCGAACCTCAAACAAGACGCCCGGCGCGGTCGACCGGCTTGCCACCACCGCCCAGTTGCGTGCGCTGGTGGCGATCGCGCGCACCGGCGGCTATTCGGCGGCGGCGCGCGAACTGGGTCTTGCCCAGCCTTCCGTTCACCGCGCGGCGCGCGATCTGGAGCGCATCGCAGGAGTCCCCCTTTTCGACCGGATCAGTCAGGGCGTGGCGCTCACTGCGCTCGGGCGCATGCTGGCGCTGCGCGCAGCGCTCGCCTTTCGCGAGATCGAGGCGGCCACGGACGATCTTGAGGAAGCCAAGGGTCTCGTGCGCGGACGGTTGATCATCGGCACCCTGCCGCTCATCCGCACCGAAATCCTGCCCGATGCGGTGACCGAGTTGTGCAAGCTCTATCCACAAGCCTCCATCCGCATCGACGATGGCTCCTATTCCAGCCAGTTGCAGGCGCTTCGCATGGGCGAGATCGATCTTTTGATCGGCGCGCTGCGCCAGCCCGCGCCTGCCGATGACGTGGAAGAGGTGGCGCTTTTCGAAGACACGCTCGCCGTCATCGCCCGTGCGGGCCACCCGCTTCACGGCAAGAAGACGATCACGCGCGAGGAACTGCGTGCCTTTCCGTGGATCGTGCCGCGCGAGGGCACGCCCACGCGGGAGTATTTCGATAAGGCCATCGGCCATGACGGATCTTTCGGCCTGATCGAAACGCCGTCTCTGGTTGCCTTGCGCGGTCTTCTTCTCAAGAGCGACCGGCTCGCCATCATCTCGCCGCGACAGGTCACTTACGAGGTGCGCACGGGTCTGCTTGCGACGCTGCCGGTGGATTTCAGCGGTCTCGCCCGCCCCGTCGGCCTGACGCAACGCAAGAACTGGCGGCCCACCCGCCTGCAGGCCGCCTTTCTGAAGATCCTTCGCAACCTCGCCGAATAGGGTTTGTCGGGGTCGTTTCCGGTTGGCTGCGATGCCGTTGCGCTTTGCCGCAGCCTTCCCACCTGCTATATCGCGGCCCAAGCAAGAGCCCGGGAAAGAAGAGTGGGAGCTGCCATGTCTGATATGCGTCTAGTCGTCGTCGGAGCGGGAGGCCGGATGGGCCGCCAGCTCGTGCGCACAGTCACCGAAATGCCGGGCGTCACCGTGAGTGGCGCAATCGAGCGGGCAGGTTCGGATCTGCTCGGACAGGATGCCGGTGTACTGGCCGGTGTCGGCGAACTGGGCGTGCCGCTCACCGACGACCCGCTCAAAGCCTTCGTCAAGGCCGAAGGCGTTCTGGATTTCACCCTGCCCGAGGCCACCCTCTCCTTTGCCGAACTGACCGCGCAGGCGCGCATCGTCCATGTCATCGGCACCACCGGTCTGGACGACGAAGGCCAGGCGAAGATCGAGGCGGCCGCCCGGCACGCGGTCATCGTCAAGTCCGGCAATATGAGCCTCGGCGTGAATCTGCTGGCGGAACTCGTGCGCAGCGCCGCGCGTGCGCTCGATGAGGATTTCGACATCGAGATCATGGAGATGCACCACCGTCACAAGGTGGATGCGCCGTCCGGCACCGCGCTTCTTCTGGGCGAGGCCGCGGCCGACGGGCGTGAGATTCCGCTGGCCGAGCGTTCGGTCCGCGTGCGCGACGGCCACACCGGCCCGCGCCCCGTGGGCGACATCGGCTTTGCGACGCTTCGCGGCGGTTCCGTCGTCGGCGATCACACGGTGATCATGGCGGGAGAGGGCGAGCGTATCGAACTGACCCACCGGGCAACCGATCGCGCGATCTTCGCGCGCGGCGCGGTGAAGGCGGCGCTGTGGGCGCGTCGGCAGAAGCCCGGCCTCTATTCCATGGCCGACGTACTCGGCCTTTGATGACAACGTCCTGAAGCACTCAGGCAACGGATCGTTACGGAGCGAATGATGGAACGTCTTTTGGTACTGGTCCGCCACGGGCAGAGCGAGTGGAACCTCAAGAACCTCTTCACCGGCTGGAAGGACCCCGACCTGACGGAACAGGGCGTGGAAGAGGCGATCAGGGCCGGCAAGCGGCTGAAGGAGCTGGGGCTGACCTTCGACATCGCCTTCACCTCCGCGCTCACCCGCGCCCATCACACCGAGGCGCTGATCCTCGAACAGCTCGGCCAGACCGGGCTTGAGAGCATCCGCGATCAGGCGCTGAACGAGCGCGATTACGGCGATCTGACCGGCCTCAACAAGGACGATGCGCGCAAGAAGTGGGGCGACGAGCAGGTCCAAATCTGGCGCCGTTCCTTCGACGTGCCCCCTCCGGGCGGCGAAAGCCTGAAGATGACGGCGGAGCGCGTGCTTCCCTATTTCGACGCGAAGATCATGCCGGAAGTCATGAAGGGCCAGCGCGTGCTGGTGACCGCGCACGGCAACTCGCTACGCGCGCTCATCATGCAGCTTGAAAACCTGTCGCCGGAAGAGATCCTGAAGCGCGAGTTGGGCACCGGCGTGCCCATCGTCTACCGCTTCAATGAGGACGGCTCCGTCGCCTCGGTGGAAGATCTCGCCGACTGAGCCTGAGTGCGACAGTCGCCGAAACGCTTGCGGCCGCCCTCGGGCGGCCGCTTTCGTTTTGGGATGTTTGAAAATGCGGCTCAGGCGCTGACGACGCCCGCCGCACGCAGCTCGCTCACAAGCGCATCGGCCAGCCTTTCGCGTGCGCCGGGCTCGTAAGGCACCGCCGCGCCCGAGCCCCAGACCGGCCCGTCCCACGCCGCATCGCCCTCAAAGCGCGCAACCACATGGACATGAAGCTGGCGCACCACGTTGCCCAGCGCCCCCACATTGAGCTTGTCGCAACCGCTGACCGCCCGAAGCGCGGTGGACACGGCCGCGATCTCCTCCATCAGCACAGCGCGCTCGGCGGCGTCGAGATCGATGATCTCGGCGAGACCCGCCTTGCGCGGCACCATCAGAACCCACGGAAAGCGCGCGTCCTTCATCACGCGCAGCGTGCAAAGTGCAAGCTCGGCCAGCGGCACGCTGTCGCCTTCAAGGCGGGGGGCGAGGGAAAAGGCGTCGGACATGGTGTCTCCGGGTCGTGATCAGGGGTGGTTGCCGGTTTGCGCCAACGCGGAGCAAAGGCATTTCGCGAAATTACCGAGGAAGCGGCAAGGTTGAGGCAGGTAATACGCCTGCGATGTGGGTTATCGGCGTCTTGCCCCTTGCCAAACCCCGTCCCCATCCTGATATAACGGGCTCGGGAGGTTGGCTAGTGGACGAGCCACTCGCCAACCGGGTCAGGTCCGGAAGGAAGCAGCCCCAACGAGTATCGGCACGGGTCACCGTGTCCAACCTCCCACCCTTATCCCGCGTTTGGCCTGCCGGAACGACGCAAGGCGGTTTCCCGGTGTGGCGCGCGGGCTTTGCATTTCTTCGCACGGCGCGCGATCGCTTGCAAAGCCGGCCGCGGTGCCTGCCCGGTACGGATGAAGGCGCGATGGTCAAGTGGATGGCGATTTGGGCCACGTGGATGGCGATTTGACCAGCGACGGTGAAAACATCCCCGCAGGCCAGCCCGCGCCCCAAGCTTCCGGCGCTTATCGGGTTCTGGCGCGCAAATACCGTCCCAGCAATTTCGACGATCTCATCGGCCAGGAGCCGATGGTGCGCACGCTTTCCAATGCGTTCGAGACGGGCCGCATCGCGCAGGGCTGGATTCTGACCGGCGTGCGCGGCGTGGGCAAGACCACCACCGCCCGCATTCTCGCCCGCGCGCTGAATTTCGAGATCCCCGGCGAGATCGACCAGCCGACCATTCATCTCGACCGGCTCGGCACCCATTGTCAGGCCATCATGGAAGGCCGCCATGTCGACGTAATCGAGATGGACGCCGCCTCTCATACCGGCATCGCGGATATTCGCGAGATCACCGACGCCGCGCGCTACCGCCCGGTTTCCGCGCGCTACAAGGTCTACATCATCGACGAAGTGCACATGCTCTCCAACGCGGCCTTCAACGGGCTGCTGAAAACGTTGGAAGAGCCGCCGGAGCATGTGAAATTCATCTTCGCGACCACCGAAATCCGCAAGGTCCCGGTCACGGTGCTGTCGCGCTGCCAGCGTTTCGACCTGCGCCGCGTGGAGGCGGGCACGCTGGTGAACCACCTGCGCAAGATCTCCGCGTCCGAAGATGTCGAGATCGAGGACGAGGCGCTCGCGCTGATCGCGCGCGCCGCCGAAGGCTCGGTGCGCGATGCCATGTCGCTGCTCGATCAGGCCATGGCGCATGGTGCGGGCAGGATCACTGCGGAAGACTTGCGCTCCATGCTGGGTCTGGCGGACCGCGCCCGCGTGATCGACCTCTTCGAACATGTGATGAAGGGCAATGCTGCAGGCGCCCTGGCCGAACTGCGTGCCCAGTACGATATCGGCGCCGATCCCGCGGTCGTGCTGACGGATTTCGCCGATTTCGTTCATCTGGTCACCCGGCTCAAGATCGTGCCGGATGCCGGTGACGATGCTTCCGTAACGGAAATGGAGCGCCAGCGCGGCGCGGCTTTCGCAAACGATCTCTCCATGCGGGTCCTGAACCGTGCATGGCAGATGCTGCTGAAGGCGATCCCGGAAGTGCAGAACGCACCCAAGCCGCTGGCTGCCGCCGACATGGCGCTGGTCAGGCTTTGCTATGCGGCCGACCTTCCGACCCCGGATGAAGCCCTGAAGCGTCTGGCCGAAGGCGGCTTTTCCGCCCCGTCGGCTCCTTCCGGTTCCGCTGGCGGTTCCGGCGGCGGCTCTGGCGGTGGTGGGGCAATGGCGCAAGGGCCGGGCGGCTCCGTCAACGCGCAGGCAAGCCAGCCCATGCCGGGCGGTGCGCCGGTTCCCGCATCCGGGCCGCGGCTTCACGCCGTTGCAGGCGGCCGCGCGGCTGCGGAAGCGCAGGCGGAGCCCTATCGTCAGGGCATGACCGAAGCGCCCCAACCGCAGCAAACGCCGCAATCGGCCCCCGACAGCCAGGCGGCCCCGCAATATGAAAGTGGGCTTCGCTCGCTGGAAGATGTCGCCGCGCTGGCTGCGCGCCACCGCGATCTGACGCTGAAATTCGCCATCGAGCGCCAGATGCGCCTTGTCCGCTTCGATCAGGGCCGCATCGAGGTGGTGATCGATCAGGGTGCGCCCGCCGATCTTGCCGGTCAGCTTGGCCGGAAACTTGGCGAATGGACGAACGAGCGCTGGATTGTCACGCTGGTGCGCACGGACAATCCGCCGGAAACCATTTTCGAACGCCGCGAGGCCGCACAGGCCCGCATCGTTTCCGATGCCATGGCCGATCCGGCCGTGAGCGCGGTGCTGGAGGCTTTTCCAGGCGCCAAGGTCGTGGACGTACGCGTCGCCGAGGATGCCGCGGTCGATGAGGCCGCGCCGCACCCGGACGAGGATCCGACGCTGGCCGCCGAACTTGACGATGACGACGACCCCGACCTTTGAGGTCGCAGCCGGTCGCCGTAAACCCACGCAATAATCGAACCCGGAAACAAAAAGGTTTGGGTCCATGGATTTCATGAAGATGATGAAGCAGGCCAAGCAGCTGCAGGAGCAGATGGGCAACCTGCAGGAAGAGATCGGCGCGATCGAGGTGACCGGCACGGCCGGTGGCGGGCTCGTCACCATCGTCATGAGCGGCAAGGGCGATCTGAAGTCGATCAAGATCGACCCGTCTCTGGCCAAGGAAGACGAGGTGGAGATCCTGGAAGATCTCGTGGTCGCCGCCCACAACGACGCCAAGGCCAAGGCCGAAGCGGCCATGCAGGAAAAGACGCAGGGCATGATGTCCGGCATGGGCCTGCCCGCCGGCATGAAGCTGCCGTTCTGATCCCCGCGCACCCCGCGCCATGAAAGAGCCTCGCCAGTCATGAGCAGCCGCAAGGTCGCCGGTCCTGAAATCGAGACGCTGATCCAGCTTCTGGCACGCCTGCCGGGGCTGGGCCCGCGGTCCGCACGCCGTGCGGCGTTGCACCTGATCCAGAAGAAGGACCAGCTCTTCGCGCCGCTCACCAGGGCGATGGAAGTGGCGCTGGAAGAGGTGCGGGTGTGCGGAACCTGCGGCAACATCGATACCAGCGATCCCTGCACCATCTGCGCCGACCCGCGCCGCGAGCCGGGCACCATCGTGGTCGTCGAGGATGTCTCCGACCTGTGGGCGCTGGAACGTGCGGCCGCCATCAACGCGCGCTATCACGTGCTGGGCGGCACGCTTTCGCCGCTCGACGGCGTGACGCCGGAAGACCTCAACATTGCCGGTCTGGTGGACCGGGTGCGCGCAGGCGGCGTCAAGGAGGTCATCCTCGCGGTCAATGCCACCGTGGAAGGCCAGACCACCGCCCATTACGTGACCGACCAGCTCGCCGGTCTCGGCGTCACCGTCACCCGCCTCGCCCACGGCGTGCCGGTCGGCGGCGAGCTTGATTATCTCGATGAAGGCACGCTCACGCAGGCGCTCAAGGCCCGCACGCCCTTCTGAAGACGCCATTCCGGCCCCTTACATATATGGATCGGCATTATTTCCGTAGAGTAAGTCTTCATTGGGAAAATGGCATAAGTTCGTCTAAATATTTAAGTAAAATTCGAATATTCTAGGCAACCAATAGAAAATGAAAGCGAATTAATGCGTAAATATGTCAGATTGTTTCAAATGAACAGGGGGCGTTACTCGTAGGATCGAACATAAGTGGAGTGACTACATGCAGTGCGCTTGCGGTTGAGCAAGAAAAACTCTCGTTGCGGGAGGCTCTGTCTCGACTTTTGCGCCTTGCATGGCGGCGACGGCGTGTTTGTGATGCCGCCCTTTCCGGGCGGCCGCCTCCGGAGCCGCAACTGGAAAGCGTTGCAGACATGAAGATCCAAGAAAAACTCTGCATCCTGATCGCCGATGACTCGTCCACCTTGCGCGACCAGCTCAAGGACTACCTTGAGGATCTGGCCCCGAATGCGGTCCTCCTGGAGGCGGAAACCGGCACCGAAACGCTCGAGATCCTTGGCGAGCAGGTCGTCGATATCCTGTTCATGGACGTCCACATGCCTGAAATGAGCGGCATCGATGCGCTGATGATGCTGCGCGGCAAGGGCAACGGCGTCTTCGTTACGCTGATGGCGACGGAGCCCGACGAGGACGCGATCAGGACAGGTTCGGAATTCGGCAGCTACGATTTCCTGAAAAAGCCGTTTGCGAAGGGCGAGATCGCCACCATCCTGCGCTCCTACATGAGCCTGGTGAAGCGCAAGAACGTGATGATCGTCGACGGCAGTTCCACGATCCGCAGGCTCATCTACAAGGTGCTCGCCTCCTGCCGCTTCGACCTGATGGTCAGCGAGGTCGAAAACGGCGACGCGGCGCTGGAGCTTATGCATGGAACGCGGCCGGATATCGTCTTCCTCGACTGCAAGATGTCCGGCCTCGATTGCATTCAGGCCGCCCGCCGCCTGCGTGCGAAAAACCCGGCTCTGAAACTGGTGATGATTTCCTCGCAGGATATGGCCGTCCATGCGGAGGAATGCCGTGAGGCCGGCATCTTTGCCTTCATCAAGAAGCCATTCTATCCCAACGAGGTCGATTACGTCCTCCATCGCGCCTACGACCTCAACCTGCCGCACGCCTTGATGAAGATGCCGAACGTTCGGATGCTTCAGGAAATGGAAGTCGCCTGATCCCGTCTTGGGCCTAGTCCGCGACGACGCCTTCCGGTGCCGTCTCGATGCGGAAGGCGGCGGCCATCAGCGCGCGGGTGTAGTCTGTCTGCGGCCGGTCGAAGATCGCCTCCGCCGTGCCCTGTTCCACCACCTTGCCCTCGCGCATGACGATCACGTCATTGGCCAGCGCGCGCACCACCTTCAGGTCGTGGCTGATGAAGAGATAGGCGAGATCGTGCTTCTTCTGCAGATCGCGCAGGAGATCGACCACCTGCGCCTGCACGCTCATGTCGAGCGCCGAGGTCGGCTCGTCGAGCATCACGAATTTCGGCTCCAGCACCATGGCGCGCGCCACCGAGATGCGCTGGCGCTGGCCGCCGGAGAACTCGTGCGGATAGCGATGGCGCGAGGCGGCGTCGATGCCCACTTCCTCAAGGGCCTTGCAGACCCGCCTGTCGCGCTCCGCGGCGCTGAGGCCGGAGAAATGCACCAGAAGCCCCTCGCCCACGATATCTGCGACCGACATGCGCGGGCTGAGCGAGCCGAACGGGTCCTGAAACACGATCTGCATGTCCCGCCTGAGCGGGCGCATCTCCTGCCAGGACTTCTCCTGGATCTCGTTTCCGAGATAGGCGATGCGGCCTTCTGAGGAAATCATGCGCAGCAGCGCCAGCCCCAGCGTCGTCTTGCCGGAACCGGATTCGCCCACGACGCCCAGCGTCTGGCCCTCGCGCACGGCGACGTCGATCCCGTCCACCGCCTTGATGTAGCCCACCGTCTTGCGCATCAGCCCGCGCCGGATCGGGAACCAGACCTTCAGGTCGTCGGCTTCCACCACGACCGGCTTGGAGGTGTCGCGTTCCGGCGGCGCGCCCTTGGGTTCGGCGGCCAGAAGATGGCGCGTATAGGGGTGTTCCGGCGTCTCGAAGATCCGCTCCGTCGGCCCCTGCTCTACAATCTCACCCTCCGTCATCACGCAGACCCGGTCGGAAATCTTGCGCACGATGCCGAGGTCATGGGTGATGAACAGCATCGCCATACCGCGCTTTTCCTGAAGCTCCTTCAGCAGTTTCAGGATCTGCGCCTGCACGGTCACGTCGAGCGCTGTGGTGGGTTCATCCGCAATCAGCAGGTCCGGCTCGTTGGCGAGCGCCATGGCAATCATCACGCGCTGGCGCTGTCCGCCGGAAAGCTGGTGCGGGTAGCTCTTCAGCCGGCTTTCCGGGTTGCGGATGCCCACCTGATCGAGCAGTTCCAGCGTGCGCGCGCGCGCCTTGGTGTCGCTCATGCCGCTGTGCAGCTTCAGCACTTCCATGATCTGCCGCTCCACCTGATGCAGCGGATTGAGCGAGGTCATCGGCTCCTGGAAGATCATCGCCACCCGGTTGCCGCGAATGCCGCGCAAGGCGTGATCGGAGGCGGTGAGAAGGTCCTGATCTTCGAACAGGATCTCGCCGGAAGGGTGCGAGGCCGCCGGATAGCCGAGCAACTTCAGCACGGAGAGCGCGGTCACGGATTTGCCCGATCCGCTCTCGCCCACCAGCGCCACCGCCTCGCCGGGCGCGATCTCGAAGGAGACCTTGCGCACCGCATGGGTGACGTTGCCGCCTTGCGTGAAATCGACGGAGAGGTCCTTGACCTGAAGCAGCGGGGCCTTGGTTTCGGTTGTCATGGTCATGGCCGCCTCACTTGAACGTCTTGCGCGGATCGAAGGCGTCGCGCACCGCTTCACCGATGAAGATCAGCAGGCTCAGCATGAGCGAGATGGTGATGAAGCCCGAAAACCCGAGCCAGGGGGCCTGCAGGTTGTCCTTGCCCTGCTTCAGCAGTTCGCCCAGCGACGGCGAGCCCGGCGGCAGGCCGAAGCCGAGGAAGTCGAGCGATGTCAGCGTGGTGATCGAGCCGTTCAGGATGAAGGGCAGGAAGGTCAGCGTCGCCACCATGGCGTTGGGCAGCAGGTGGCGGAACATGATGGTGCGGTTGGAAACGCCGAGCGCGCGCGCCGCGTTCACATATTCGAAGTTGCGCCCGCGCAGGAATTCCGCGCGCACGACGCCCACCAGCGCCACCCAGGAGAAGGCCAGCAGGATGCCGCAAAGCACCCAGAAATTCGGCACCAGCACCGAGGAGATGATCAGGATCAGATAAAGCTGCGGCATCGAGGTCCAGATCTCGATCACCCGCTGGAAGCCGAGATCGATCCAGCCGCCGTAATAGCCCTGCACCGCGCCTGCCGAGACGCCGATGACGGAGGACAGAAGCGTCAGCACCAGCCCGAAGAGAACCGACAGCCGGAAGCCGTAGATGAGCCGGGCCAGCACGTCGCGGCCCTGATCGTCGGTGCCCAGCCAGTTCCAGTTGCCGAGCGTGCAATTGGGATCTTCCGCGCCCAGCGGATATTGCTGGCAGCGCGTTTCGGTGTCGAACTGCCATGAGGGCGCTGCGGGCGCAGGCGTCGGAATGGCGGTATTCACCGTGCCGTAGGAATAGCGGATCGGCGGCCAGATCATCCAGCCGTTGGCGTTGATCTCTTCCTGAATGTAGGGGTCGCGATAGTCGGTCACTGCGAGGAAGCCGCCGAATTTCTCTTCCGGGTAATCGACCAGCACCGGGCTCAGGATCTCGCCCTTGTAGGAAACGAGGATCGGCCGGTCATTGGCGATGACATTGGCGAAGAGCGACAGGATGAAGAGCGTGAGGAAGATCCACAGCGCCCAGAAGCCGCGCCGGTTCGCCTTGAAGCTGGCAAGCCGTCGCTGGTTCAGCGGCGAAAGCTGGAAGCGCGAGGGCAGCGTATCCTCTGCGCCCGGCTGGTCCTTGATCTGCTGATCCACGCCCTAGACCTCCCGGCTTTCGAAATCGATCCGCGGATCGATCCACGTGTAGGTGAGGTCGGAAATGAGCGTCACGAAGAGGCTCAGCAGCGAGAAGATGTAGAGCGTGGCGAAGACCACCGGATAGTCGCGGGTCAGCACCGCTTCATAGGAGAGAAGCCCGATGCCGTTCAGCGAGAAGATCGTCTCTATGAGCAGCGAGCCTGCGAAGAAGGACGCGATGAAGGCGCCCGGAAAGCCCGCGATCACGATCAGCATGGCGTTTCGGAACACATGGCCGTAGAGCACGCGGCCCTCCGTCAGCCCCTTGGCGCGCGCCGTCACCACATATTGCTTGCGGATTTCATCCAGAAACGAGTTCTTGGTCAGAAGCGTCGTGGTGGCGAAGGCGGAAAGCGCCATCGCGGTCAGCGGCAGCGCCAGATGCCAGAAATAATCTGCGATCCGTGCCCCCCACGACAGGCTCTCCCAGTTGTCCGACGTCAGTCCGCGAAGCGGGAAGATGTCCCAGTAGGAGCCGCCGGCAAACAGCACGATCAGCAGAACCGCGAAGAGAAAGCCCGGAATGGCGTAGCCGATGATGATGACGCCGGAGGTCCAGATATCGAAGCGCGAGCCGTCCTTGACCGCCTTGCGCACCCCCAGCGGGATGGAGATGCCATAGGAAAGAAGCGTCATCCAGAGGCCCAGCGAAATGGAGACGGGGAGCTTTTCCTTGATCAGGTCGATGACGGAGATATCGCGGAAATAGCTCTCGCCGAAATCGAAGCTTGCATAGTTCAGCAGCATCTCGCCGAAGCGGGTGAGCGGCGGCTTGTCGAAGCCGAACTGCTTTTCGAGACTGGCGATGAATTCCGGATCGAGCCCCTGCGCGCCGCGATAGCTGGAGCTGCCCGATTCCCCGCCGCCGCCCGATTGCGCCTGTTGGCCGCCGAAATCGCCGCCGCCGCCGGAAATGCGCGCGGTGGCGGAAACGTCCGTGCCCTGAAGCTTGGCGATGATCTGCTCCACCGGTCCGCCGGGGGCGAACTGGATGATGGCGAAATTGATCGCCATGATCCCGACGATGGTCGGGATCATCAGGAGCAGACGTCTGAGAATATAGGCGCCCATCGCAAGGAATCTCGTCTGGTGCTCAGGCCGGAATGCCCGGCCCGCGTTTCGTAAAAGCCTGAGAAGAAGCCTCCGGCGCGGTTATTCCGCTCTGCCGATTCGCTTCGCCTTGTCAGCGTCGTACCACCATGTGGTCTCAACCGGGAAATCGTAAGGCGGGATCGGCTCCGCATATCCGAAGCGATCCCAGTAGGCGACCGTGTGGCTCGCCTTGAACCAGTTCGGCACCCAGTAGTGGCCCGCCCGCAGCACCCGGTCGAGCGCGCGCGCGGCAGTCGTCATCGCCTCGCGGCTGTCGGCATGGATCACCTTCTCGATCAGCGCGTCGATGGCCGGGCTGGAAATGCCTGCGAGATTGGAGCTTCCCGGCGTCTCCGCCGCCCGGCTGCTCCAGTATTCGCGAATGCCTTCGCCCGGCGTGGAGGCCAGTGCATAACGCCGCCCGGTCACGTCGAAATCGAACGAGTTGAGCCGTGACTGGAATTGTGAGGAATCGACCAGCCGGAACTGCGCGTCGATACCGAGCCGCGCCAGCGCGTTGGCGTAGGGCTGGATCACGCGGCCGAAAGCGGGCCCGTTGGCGAGAAACTCCACGGTGAGCGGTTCGCCTTCGGCTGAGACCAGCTGCTTGCCGTTGCGCACCCAGCCGGCTTCCATCAGGAGATCGTTTGCCCGGCGCAGCAACGTGCGGTCGCGGCCCGATCCGTCGGATTTCGGCGCGGTCCAAACCTCACCGAAGACTTCATCCGGCACCTGCCCGCGGAAAAGCTCAAGAAGCTTCAGTTCGTCCTCGGACGGCGTGCCCGTCGCCATCATGTCGGAGTTCTGGAAGAAGGAATGGGTGCGCTCGTAGAGCCCGTAGAACAGGTTCTCGTTTGTCCATTCGAAATCGAAGGCGAGCCCGATGGCCTCGCGGGTTCGCGGATCGGAGAACTTCTTGCGCCGTGTGTTGAAGAACCAGCCTTGCGCGCCCGCGGGCCGCTCGTCGGGGAAGGTCGCCTTGATGACATGGCCCTGCCGGATGGCGGGAAAATCGTAGCCCGTGGCCCATGTTTTGGAAGTGAATTCCTCGCGGAAGGTGAGATTGCCCTTCTTGAAGGCCTCGAACGCGATATCGCGTTCGCGGTAGAACTCCACCCGGAGCCTGTCGAAATTGAAAGCCCCGCGCGAAACCGGCAGGTCGCGGCCCCACCAGTCCTCGACACGTTCGAATTCGATGGCGCGGCCCGCATCGACCTTGCCCACCCGGTAGGGCCCGGAACCGAGCGGCGGCTCCAGCGTGGACTGGGTGAAGTCGTGGACCTCGTAATAGGCTTTGGAGAGGACCGGCAGACCGGCCACGATCAGCGGAAGCTGGCGGCTCTGCCTGCCGGAAAAGCGCACCTCCACCGTATAGGTGTCCTTGACGCTGGCGCTCTCCATGTCGCGGATCGTCTGCGTGATCGCCGGGTGGCCCTTTTCCTTCAGGAGCATCAGCGAAAAGGCGACGTCGTCCGCCGTCAGCGGCGATCCGTCGTGAAAGCGCGCCTCGGGGCGCAGAGCAAAGGTGTAGATGTTGCGGTCGGCGGAGACCGCGACGCTTTCCGCCACCAGCCCGTACATGGCGTCCGGCTCGTCGAGCGCGCGCACCATCAGCGTGTCGAAACACAGCTCCATGCGCGGCGGGGCATTGCCCTTCAGAACGAAGGTGTTGAGCGTGTCGAAGGTCAGCGGGTTCTGGTTATAGGCCCAGGACGGCGGCGTGAACGCCATCGAGCCGCCCTTCGGCGCATCCGGGTCGAGATAGTCGAAGTGGCTGAAATCGGGCCCGTATTTCAGATCGCCGAAGACAGACAGCCCGTGCCGCGGGCCCGTGCCCGTGCCTGTGCCCATGCCTGTATTGGGCGCGGCCTCCGCAAAAGCTTTCGGCAGGGGCAGAAGGGGGGTCAGCGCAGCACCCGCCCCCCAGGCGAGCAGGTCTCGTCGGTTCAGGCCGCCGCTCATGGCTGACGCCCCGCCTTGGCGGCCTTGGCCTCGTCCCACCACCAGATATCGGGAAAGCCGTGGGTGTAATCGGTCATGTGCTCGGGATGCGAGAACCGGTCCCAGCGCGCGGTTCGGAAGATGTCGAGATACCACTGCGGGACGACATAGTGATGGGCGAGCAGCACCCGGTCGAGCGCCCTGGTGGCGGCGACGAGGTCCTCACGGGTCTCCGCGAAGATCACCTTGTCGATAAGCGCATCGACGCCCTTGTCCCTGATGCCCGCGTAATTGCGCGACTGGTTGCGGTTCGCTGCTTCAGAGCCCCAGAAGTCGCGCTGTTCGTTGCCGGGCGAGAGCGACTGGCCCCAGGCCAGCGTCGTCATCTCGAAATCGCGGTTCTGGATGCGGTTGATATATTGCGGCGTGTCCAGAACCCGGAAGCTCATCTCGATGCCGATGCGCTTGAGGTTGTTGGCAAAGGGAAGCACGTAGCGTTCCGAATTCGGGTCGTTGTCCACGAATTCTATGGTCAGCGGCTCGCCTGTTTTCAGGTTCACCATCTGGCGGCCCTTCAGGCCGTATCCGGCCTCTTTCAGCAGGTCTATCGCCTTGCGCAGGTTGGCCCGCATGGCCTCCGTGCTTCCGCCGACGGGGTTTTCGTATGGCGTGGTGAAGACCGACGCCGGGATCAGGTCGCGCACCGTCTCCAGGATCTCCAGTTCCTTGCCCTGAGGCAGGCCGGACGAGGCAAGCTCGGTGCCCGCGAAATAGCTCGGGATGCGCTTGTACTGATCGTAGAAGGTGGTGCGGTTGGCGGTCTCGAAATCGAAGGCGTAATTCAGCGCCTCGCGAACGCGCTCGTCGGAGAATTTGGCAAGTCGCAGGTTCATGACGAAGGCCTGCATCACGCCGCGTGCCTTGTCCGGGAAGGTCTCCAGAACCACCTTGCCCTCGGAACGGGCCGGGAAATCGTAGCCCGTCGCCCAGTTCTTGGCGCTGTTTTCGGAGCGGAAATCGTACTGGTCGCCCTTGAAGGCCTCCAGAACCACCGTGGAATCGCGATAGGAATCGTAGCGGATCTCGTCGAAATTGTTGGTGCCCTTGCGCACCGGCAGATCGGCCGCCCAATAGTCCTTCACCCGTTCGTAGGTGACAGAGCGGTTCACGTCGAAGGAGGCGATCTTGTAGGGGCCGGAGCCGAGCGGCGGTTCCAGCGTGCCTTTGGTGATGTCGCGCTTCTCGCCCTTGTTGTTGGTGCCCTCCCACCAGTGCTTCGGCAGGACAAGGAGCTGGCCCATGATGTGCGGCAGTTCGCGGTTGTTCTTCACGTCGAAGGAAAAGCGCACCACGCCGTCGGCCGTCTTCTCCGCCTTCACCACGTTGCGATAGTAGAAGCGCATGGAGGGGTTCACCTCCACCGCCTTCTCGAAGCTCCAGATCACGTCGTCCGCCGTGATCGGCTCGCCGTCATGCCAGCGCGCCGCCGGGTTGAGGCGGAACTCCACCCACGAATCATCCGCCGGATGGCGCGTGGCCTCCGCGATCAGCCCGTATTCGGCGGAGATGTTCTGCTCGTCGAGCGCGCTTTCCATCAGCCGGTCGAGCGTGTTGCCGATGCCCGGCGCCTGATTGCCGCGCGACAGGATCGGGTTGAACGTGTCGAAGCCGCCCTGCGAGGCGAGCCTGACCGTGCCGCCCTTGGGTGCATCCGGGTTCACATAGTCGAAATGGTCGACGTCGGGGCCGTATTTCGGCTCACCCGTCAGCGAAGTGGCGTGATGCCACTGCGGCTCGTTTCCGGCGTCGCTCTCCGACTGGGCCTGCGCACCGAAGCTGAGAACGGGCGCAATGATGAGGGCGGCAAGGAGAGAGCGGGTGAACGGTCCAGACATCGATCCTCGGCAGCTTGTTTCATGAATCGTCGCTTGCGGCTTGAGCGGCCTACTAGGCCACGGTTCGCCTGCTATCGCAAATTACGATGATTTCATCATTTCGCTCAGGGGCGAAGGCGGCTGGCCGCTCAGGGGCAAAGCGGTCGGCCCCGGGCAGGCTCCGGATACAAAAAAGCCGGGCACGATCGGCCCGGCTCCTTGATGATCACGAAAGATGCGGCCTCACTGGGCGGCGGGCGCTTCCGCAGGCGCTTCCGCGCTCTCCGCGGGGGCTTCCGGCGTGGGAAGCGGCAGCGGGTTGTCGGACAGCGAGTGCAGATAGACGATCAGGTTCGCGCGATCCTTCGGCTTGGACAGGCCGTTGAAGGCCATGGCCGTGCCCGGAATGTGGTCCTTCGGCTTCAGCACGAACTCGTCGAGCTGCTCATAGGTCCATTCCGCGTGTTCGTCGGCGAAGGCCGTCATGGCGTTGGAATACTTGAAACCCTCGTGGCTTGCGGGCTTGCGGCCGACCACGCCCCACAGGTTCGGGCCCACCTTGTTGGCGCCGCCATTATCGAACGTGTGGCAGGCGGCGCACTTCTTGGTGACCTTTTCACCGGCCCCGACATCGGCTTCGGCGAGTCGCACCGCCAGCGGAACCACTTCTTCCGCTTCGGCAGCCGCGCCTTCCCCTGCGCCATCCGCGGTGGCCACCGCAATCGGGTAACCCGGCGTTTCCGGCGCTTCACGGTCGAAGATGATGTCGGAGGACACTCCGAGCGCCATGATGACGAGAAGGGCGAGCAAGACCGCACCTGCGATCTTGTTCAGCTCGAAGCTATTCATGTCGGCCATTCCTCCATTCGACCAGCTGTCAGCAAGCCACCGGTAGCAACCCCTCCCGGCCCTGTCAGCATTTTTCTCCAAAGTCGCCGGAAACTACAAACTTTTTGACGTCGCTGTCCATAGGTATAAAACATCGAGTTCCTGCGTTCCCGATCAGCGCGCCGAACCGCGTGCGAGGCCCCGGCTTTCGCGGCTCCGGCCGAACGCCCGGGACGCCCAGACACCGGAGCGCCCGCCGCGCCGTCCCCCGTATTTTTCGGGTCGGCGCCGGGGGCTCCATGACCTTGACCCCGATCGGCGGGGAGACGGCCTTCACGGGTCGCCCTCCGTCCGATTTCCGGTGCCGACCCGGGAGCCTGTGCCTGATGCCTGCCTATTCTGCCTCCTCGAACCGCCGTTCCCGCGTTCTCGTGGTCATTCCGGCGCGGATGGAATCGTCCCGGCTTCCCGGCAAGCCGCTGGCCGATATCGACGGCAAGCCGATGATCGTACAGGTACTGGAGCGCGCCCGGGAGGCCGATATCGGCCCCGTGGTGGTCGCAGCCGACGATGCGCGCATCATCACTGTGGTTGAAGCCGCAGGCGGTCGAGCCGTCATGACCCGCAAGGACCACGCCTCCGGCTCCGACCGGGTGCGCGAGGCGGTGCAGATCGCCGATCCCGATTGCGATCTCATCCTGAACCTTCAGGGCGACGTCCCGCTGATCGACCCGGAATCGCTGAAAGCCGCCATCGAGCCGCTTAAGGACAGAAGCGTCGATATCGGCACGATCATGACCGAGATTCACGGCGAGGAGGGGCGCATCGATCCCGGTTTCGTCAAGGCGGTCACCACGCCGCTGGGCGGCGAGCGCCATCGCGCGCTCTATTTCACGCGCGCCACCGCCCCTTACGGCGAGGGCCCGCTCTACCAGCATATCGGCGTCTATGCCTGGCGCCGCGCGGCGCTGGAGCGTTTTGTCTCCCTGCCGCCGTCGACGCTTGAGACGCGCGAGAAGCTGGAACAGCTCCGCGCTCTTGAGGCCGGCATGCGCATCGACGTGAGCCTTGTTCCGGCAACGCCGATGGATGTGAACACCCCCGCAGATCT
Organism: Breoghania sp.; assembly: GCA_963678585.2. Classification (GTDB taxonomy): domain Bacteria; phylum Pseudomonadota; class Alphaproteobacteria; order Rhizobiales; family Stappiaceae; genus Breoghania. Next base: position 74,312 of record CAXXGA010000003.1, on the reverse strand, counting down.
GGAACGCGTGCGCGCCGCTTTTGCCAAGGCCGCCCGCGAAGCCGAAAAAGCCTGAACAACCCCCAGTCAGAGACGATTTCCAGGACCAAGCCGATAATGTCGCATATGAAAAAGATCGTGTTTCAGGGCGAGCCCGGTGCGAATTCGCACATGGCGTGTCGCGATGTCTATCCCGATTACGAATCAGTGCCCTGCGCCACGTTCGAAGACTGCTTTCATGCGCTTGAGTCCGGTGAAGCCGAACTGGGCATGATCCCGGTGGAGAATTCGGTCGCGGGCCGCGTGGCCGACATCCACCACCTGCTGCCGCGCTCCAACCTGCATATCATCGGCGAATATTTCATGCCGATCCGCTTCCAGCTCATGGCGCCTCCGGGAGCCACCATCGAGGGGCTGAAGAGCGTGCAGAGCCACATCATGGCGCTCGGCCAGTGCCGCAACATGATCCGCCGCCTCGGCCTGAACGCGGTGGTCGGTGCGGACACGGCAGGCTCCGCCCGCCAGATCGCGGAACGCAACGACCTGACCGCCGCCGCCCTCGCCCCGGATCTCGCGGCCGAAGCCTATGGCCTTGAAATCCTCGCCCGCGATGTGGAGGATGCCGCGCACAACACCACACGCTTCCTGATCCTCTCGCGCGAGGCGCTGAGCGCTGCCGATAACGGCCAGCCCGTCATCACGACCATGGTCTTCCGGGTGCGCAACGTGCCCGCCGCGCTCTACAAGGCGCTGGGCGGTTTTGCGACCAACAACGTCAACATGACCAAGCTGGAATCCTACCAGCTCGAGGGTCAGTTCTTCGCCTCCATGTTCTACGCCGACGTGGAAGGCCATCCCGACGAGCCCAATGTCGCTCTGGCGCTGGAGGAGCTGAAATTCTTCTGTGCGGAATACAAGATGCTGGGCGTCTATCGCGCCAGCCCCTTCCGCGAGAAGATCCAGGAGCCGGAAGCGAACCGGGCCCTTCGGCCGACCCCCGGAATCTGATGTCGAAATCTGATATCAGGCATCTGCTATCGGAACTCTTCCGATATGCCGACCCGGCGCGCGGGTCGTAATCCGCGCGCCCAAAAAAGACCGCTGATTAAAATCGGCTTCCCGAAACTGAACCAACGGACTTTTGAATGACCGATCTGACCTACGACGTTCTCGGCATCGGCAATGCCATTGCCGATGTCTTCGCCCATGTGGAGGATGATTTCCTCGTCAACGAGAAGCTGGTGAAGGGTTCCATGCGCCTCGTTGACACGGAGGAGGCGGAACGTCTCTACGGAAAGATGGGGTCGGCGGTACGCATGTCCGGCGGCAGCGCGGGCAACACCATTGCAGGCCTTTCCTCGCTCGGCGGGTCCGCCGCCTATATCGGCAAGGTCGCCGACGACGAGCTTGGCAAGGCCTATGCCCATGACATGCGCGGCATCGGGGCCCACTTCGGCACCGCGCCGCTCGTCGACGGCAATCCCACCGCGCGCTCCATGATCCTGATCACGCCGGACGGCGAGCGCACCATGAACACCTATCTGGGCGCCTGCACCGAGCTTGGGCCGGACGATATCGACCCCGAGGTCGTGACCCGCTCCGCCATCACCTACATGGAAGGCTACCTGTGGGATCCCCCGGCTGCGAAGGAAGCCTTCCGCCGCGCCATGAAGCTTGCCCACGATGCAGACCGCAAGACCGCTCTGACGCTCTCCGACAGCTTCTGCGTGGACCGCTATCGCGAGGAGTTCCGCGACCTGATCCGCACCGGCGCGGTCGATATCGTGTTCGCCAACGAACACGAGCTGAAGGCGCTTTATGAAACCGCCGACATCCAGACCGCGGTCGATGCGGTGCGTCAGGATGCGAAGCTCGCCACCATCACGCTGTCGGAGAAGGGTGCGCTGACGGTCACCCGCGAGGAGAGCTACCAGGTGCGCGCCAACCCGGTCGACGAGGTGGTGGACCTGACGGGCGCGGGCGATCTCTATGCCGCCGGTTTCCTGTTCGGCCTTGCCCGCAACTATCCGCTGGCGCGCTGCGCGGAGCTTGGCTGCATGGCAGCCGCCGAGGTGATCGGCCACGTCGGCGCACGGCCCGAGACCACCTTGAAGAACCTCGCAGCCCAGAACGGCTTCGACGTCTGAAATCGCGCCGGGGGCCTTCTTCGCGAAGGCCCCCGGATCATCAACCGGAGCACCTGACCAGATGTCCGCCGCCCGCCCGCCCGCCTATTGCGACAATGCACTGGACCGCGCTGCCGAGCACCGCGATGACATCGCGTGGCTGGAGGAGCAGAAGGCGCGCAAGGATGCGGTCTTCATCCTGCTGGCGGGCGACAGGCCGGTTGTCGCCATAGACGGTGAGACGCTCCGGATCCGCCATTCCCGCGGTCTGGCCGAAAGCCTCGGCGCATCGCGCGAGACCATGCTGCTGGGTCTTGAGCAGATGGAGGACGAGGGCACGCGCCCCGTCTTCTGTGCGCAGGTGTCTGCGGCAGCCGAAGAGATCGAGGCCGATATCGAGGCGGCCAGTTCGTCTGCCCTGAAGCTCATCGACCTGCGCTCGTTGGCGATGCAGGGCACGCTGCCTGCGGGCGATACGGGGCTTCTCGCGCAGGCCCGCTCGCTCTCCCATTGGCATGCCAGCCATCGTTTCTGTTCGCGCTGCGGGCACGAAACGAAGATGGCGCAGGCCGGTTACCGGCGCGATTGCCCCTCCTGTTCCGCACCCCATTTCCCGCGCACCGATCCGGTCGTCATCATGCTGATCGCGGAAGGCGACATGGCGCTTCTGGGCCGTCCGCACCGGCTGGCGGAAGGCGTCTACACCACGCTTGCCGGTTTCATGGAACCGGGCGAGACCATCGAGCAGGCGGTCCGGCGCGAGGTGAAGGAGGAGGCGGGCGTCGAGGTCGGCCCCGTGCGGCTTCTGTCGAACCAGCCATGGCCCTTCCCGGCCTCGCTGATGCTGGGCTGCGAGGGCGAGGCGGCAAGCCGCGAGATCGTACTTGGCGATGACGAGCTTGAAGATTGCCGCTGGTTTGCCCGCGAGGAGGTCCGCCAGATGCTGGAGGGCCGCCATCCTTCGGGACTGAAGGTGCCACCGCCCATTTCCATCGCGCACTGGCTCATCCGTCGCTGGGTCTTCGACGGCGTACCTTCCGTTACGGATTGACCCCGATTGCCGCGTTTTGCGCGTCGCGGCAGGCTTGGAAGTGCCCCTGCGGCAACGTCCATGTCATCCGAACACCTTGTTTTGGCAGGCGCTTTCCGCTAGATAACGCTCCTCAGACAATCGGAGCCGGCCCGTGGTTTCGCGAGGGGTCGCGACGGGAACCGGCAACAGAGATCCAGGAACCATAACCCCGATGAGCCAGAACAAAACGCGCGTCACGCCGCAAGCCGCCACCCGTTATTGCGTCGATCTGTTGCTTAAGGCGGGCATGTCGCAGGCCGATGCCGAGACTGTCGCGCGCTGTCTCGTCCATGCGGATCTGCGCGGCGTCCACACCCACGGCATCACGCGGATGCAGATCTACATGGAGCGCCTGACGGAAGGCTTCATCAATCCGCGCCCGGAAATGGTCGTCACGAAGCCGACCCCGGTCGCCGCCCATGTGGACGGCGACAACGGGCTGGGTTTCGTCACCGCCACCCGCGCCATGGACGAGGCGATTGCCATGGCTGGCGAATTCGGCCTCGCGCTTGCCGCGGTCAACCATTCCAACCACTACGGCATGGCCGCCTCCTACATCATGCAGGCGGCTGACGCCGGGTTCATGTCGTTTGCCTTCTCCAACGCGCCCTCCGCCATGCCCGCATGGGGCGGACGCGAGCCGCTGCTCGGCACCTCGCCCTTTGCAGCCGGTGCGCCGATGGGCGAAGGCGTCGCGCCCTTCGTTCTCGATTTCACGCCTGCGATCACCACCCGCGGCGCGCTGCGCCGGGCCGTCCATCTGGGAAAGCCGATCCCGGAAGGTCTCGCGCTCGACAAGGACGGCCGTCCCACGACCGATCCCAAGGCCGCCTTCGAGGGCGTGGTGCTGCCCATGGGCGGACCGAAGGGCTCCGGCCTCGCCATGCTGATGGACGTGATGGCGGGTGTCTTCTCGGGCGCAGGCTATGCCGGTGGCGTGGCGGACCTTTACGGCGGGCCGCGCCCGCAGGATGTCGGCCACATGTTCATGGTCATCCGTCCGGGTCTCTTCATGACCACGGAGGACTTCCTCGCCCGCATGGATGTGCTGAAAAAGGCCGTCCACGACCTGCCGCGCGCCGAAGGCTTCGACGAGGTGCTGATGCCGGGCGAACGCGGCGCGCGCTCGGAGGCGACCTACCGGGCCGAGGGCATCCCCTTCACCGAAGAGGACATCGCCTTCCTCAACAAGACGGCCGCCCAGTTCGAGACGGCCGAAATAGAAGTTCAGGGCTGAGAAAGCCTGTAAGGCCGGAAAAAGCTGGCGGCCCTCAGGCCGCCCCGGAGGCTGAACAAAAAGCTGGCGGCCCTCAGGCCGCCAGATCCGCCACCACGGCATCCAGCACGAAAAAGCCGTCGCGGGTGGCGCGCACGCGCGAGCCTTCCATCTTCTCCACCATGCCGTGGGCGATGAGATCGTTGAGGCGGCGCGGGTCGAGCCTGCGTCCCGAAAGCTTCTCGTAGCGGTCCAGATCGACGCCTTCGACAAGCCTCAGGCCCATGATCAGATATTCGTCGCCCTGCTCTTCCATGGTCAGGACCTGATCCTCGATCATGCCGTGGCCATGTTCTTCCACGCGCGAAAGCCACGTTTCGGGGTGAAGCTCTGTCGCGGTCGCCCGCTTGCCGTTGCCGCCCGTCAGCCGCCCGTGTGCGCCCGGTCCCACGCCCACATAGTCGCCATAGCGCCAGTAGACGAGATTGTGCCGGCATTCCGCCCCCGGCACCGCGTGGTTGGAAATCTCATAGGCAGGCATGCCGTGGGCTTCGCAGGTGGAAAGCGTGACCTCGTAGAGATCGGCCGCCGCATCCGGGTCCGGCGGCACCAGCTTGCCCGCCTCGTAAAGCTTGAAGAACGGCGTGTCGTGCTCGATCGTCAGCTGGTAGAGCGACAGGTGATCGGCGGCAAGGCCGATGGCGCGCTCAAGCTCCGCGCTCCACGCTTCCGGCGTCTGGCCGGGCCGCGCATAGATCAGATCGAAGGAAAGCCGCGGGAAGGTTTCGCGCGCCATCTCGATGGCCTTGAGCGCGGTGTCCACATCGTGCAGGCGGCCCAGAAAGCGCAGATCCGCATCGTTGAGCGCCTGAACGCCGAGCGAGACGCGGTTGACGCCCGCCGCCCGGTAGCCTCGGAAGCGTTCGGCTTCCACGCTGGAGGGATTGGCCTCCATGGAGATTTCCACGTCCTCGGCAATCGACCAGTTCTTCGCGACAGACCCGAGGATCGCCTCCACCGTCTGCGGCTTCATCAGCGAGGGCGTGCCGCCGCCGAAGAAGATCGACGAGACCGTCCGTCCCTTCGTGCTTTTCGCGAAATGCTCAAGTTCGGTCGCAAAGGCGCGCGCGAAGCGTTCCTGATCGATCGCCTGATGGCGAACATGGGAATTGAAGTCGCAATAGGGGCACTTGGCCGCGCAGAACGGCCAATGGATATAGATGCCAAATCCCGGATCGAATTGCGTCATGAGGCGCGTGTGGGCTCCAGACAGGTGTCGGCGAAAAGCTTGAAGGCGCGCGCGCGATGCGACAGCGGATTGTTGTCGCCCGACGTCCAGCCGTGCTTTTCGTCCGCACTCATTTCACCGAATGTGCGCGCATGGCCTTCCGGCTGGAAGGCGGGATCGTAGCCGAAGCCCTGTTCCCCGCGCGGCGGCCAGACCATCGCACCCGCGATCTCGCCGCGAAAGGTTTCCACATGCCCGTCGGGCCATGCAAGGCACAGCGCGCAGACGAACCGCGCGGTGCGGTCGTCATTGCCGCTTGCAGCAGCCTCCTGGAGCTTGTCTTCCACGTCGGCCATGGCCTTGGCGAAGTCCTTGTCGGGGCCCGCCCAGCGCGCCGAATAGATGCCCGGATCGCCGCCCAGCGCATCGACGGAAAGCCCGGAATCGTCGGCGAGCGCGGGAAGGCCGGAGCCTTCCGCCGCCGCCCGCGCCTTCAGTTCCGAATTGGCCTCGAACGTCGTGCCCGTTTCTTCCGGTTCCGGCAGGCCCAGTTCGGAGGCGGAGACCACCTCCATCCCGAAGGGCTCCACCAGTGCGCGGATTTCCCTGAGCTTGCCCGCATTGTGGCTGGCAAGCACGAGACGGCCGGGCGTGAGCGTGCGGCGGGTCATTGAACAGGCCTCAAAGGATCGCCATCTTCTGAAGATCGACCAGACGGCCGATGCCGCCCTGTGCGAGTTCCAGAAGCTGGTTGAATTCATCGACGGAGAAGGGCGTGCCTTCCGCCGTGCCCTGAATTTCGACGAGACCGCCGGAGCCGGTCATGACGAAATTGGCGTCGGTGTCCGCGTCGCTGTCCTCGAGGTAGTCGAGGTCGAGCACCGGCTTGCCGGAATAGATGCCGCAGGAAATGGCGGCCACGTGGTCCTTCAGGACCGGCTTGGTGATCATGTCGCGCGCGCGCATCCACTCGATGCAGTCGTTGAGCGCGACCCATGCGCCGGTGATGGAGGCTGTCCGGGTGCCGCCGTCGGCCTGAATGACGTCGCAGTCGACGGAGATCTGACGCTCGCCGAGGGCTTCCAGATCGACCACGGCGCGCAGCGAGCGGCCGATGAGGCGCTGAATTTCCTGCGTGCGGCCGGACTGCTTGCCCGCAGAGGCCTCGCGGCGCATGCGCTCGCCGGTGGCGCGCGGCAGCATGCCGTATTCGGCGGTCACCCAGCCACGGTTCTGGCCGCGCAGCCAGGGCGGAACGCGCTCTTCGAGGCTCGCCGTGCACAGCACGTGCGTGTCGCCGAACTTCACGAGGCACGACCCTTCGGCGTGCTTGGAGACACGGCGTTCGAGGGTCACGGGCCGCAATTCGTCGGCAGCGCGTTTGGAAGGTCGCATGAAAGGTCTCCGTCTGGGCCCGCGCCGATCTTCGGCATTCGTGGTCGGTCACGGCTGGCATCTGGCGACAGGCCACACTCGATCGATTGCCTGTCCAACAGGCTGCCTTGTAGCCGTGCGGGGCGAGGCGCGTAAAGGGCTCTTGCCCACTTGTCGGTGTTTGAGCCTAAATATCACTGAACCGGCGAAGGCCGGAACAGGATCGATTCGAACCGGAACGAAGAATGCAGGACGTGAACAAGCCTTCCATCGCGATCTCGAGCCTCGGCGGAAGCCTGCGCGATCTGGACGACCGCTCGCGCGAGATCTTCCGCTCCATCGTGGAATCCTACCTTGAAACGGGCGAACCGGTGGGCTCGCGCAATGTGTCGCGCCTGCTGCCGATCAACCTGTCGGCGGCCTCCGTGCGCAATGTGATGTCGGATCTGGAGCATCTGGGCCTGATCTTCGCGCCCCATACCTCTGCGGGCCGTCTGCCCACCGAACTGGGCCTGCGCTTCTTCGTCGATGCGCTTCTGGAGGTGGGCGACGTCACCCGCGACGAGCGCGAGGCCATCGAGGCCCGCGTCAAGGCATCCGGCGACATGCGCGGCGTGGAACAGGTGCTGACCGAGGCAAGCCAGATGCTCTCCGGCCTGTCGCATGGCGCGGGCGTGGTGCTGACCCACAAGTCCGACACCCGCATGAAACACATCGAGTTCGTCCGCCTTGAGCCGACCAAGGCGCTGGTCGTGCTGGTGGCGGAGGATGGCTCGGTCGAAAACCGCATCATCGACCTGCCCGACGGGCTTCCCGCGTCCGCGCTCATCGAGGCGTCGAACTACCTCAACGCCCATATTCGCGGTCGTACGCTGGCGGAATCGCGCCAGACCATGGAAAAGGCCAAGGAGGAAAGCCAGGCGGAGATCGACGAGCTGACCCGCAAGCTGGTCGATGCCGGGCTCGCCACATGGGCGGGCAACGAGACCGGCAGCCGCGACACGCTGATCGTGCGAGGTCGATCCAACCTGCTCGACGCGGCAGCCGCCGAGGACATGGAGCGCATCCGGCTTCTCTTCGACGATCTGGAAAACAAGCGCGAGCTGATCCAGCTTCTGGGCGCAGCGGAGCGCGGCGACGGGGTGCGCATCTTCATCGGCTCGGAAAACAAGCTCTTTTCCATGTCCGGCTCCTCGCTGATCGTCTCTCCGTATCGCGACAAGGACCAGCGCATCGTCGGCGTTCTGGGCGTCATCGGGCCGACCCGGGTCAATTACGCCCGGGTGATCCCCATGGTCGATTACACCGCAAGGGTCGTCTCCCGGCTGCTCGGATAGGACATTTCATGACAGGCACTTCTGAAAGGCAGACTGGCGAAAAGCCGGCCGGAGAAAAACTGGCCGGCGAAGAGCTGGAACGCTACGCGCGCCACATCGTGCTGCGTGACGTCGGCGGTCCCGGTCAGCAACGCCTGAAGGCGGCGCGCGTGCTGGTCGTGGGGGCGGGCGGGCTCGGTGCGCCGCTGATCCAGTATCTGGCGGCCGCCGGTGTCGGCACCATCGGCATCGTCGATGACGACGTGGTGTCGCTTTCGAACCTCCAACGCCAGATCATCCACGACACCGGTGCGGTGGGAACGCCCAAGGTGGAAAGCGCAAAGGCCGCCGTGGCCCGTCTCAATCCGCATGTGAAGGTGGAGATGCACAACATGCGCATCACGCCGGAAAACGCGGTGGATCTGATTGCCGCCTATGACATCGTGGCCGACGGGTCCGACAATTTCGCCACCCGCTACGGCGTCTCCGATGCCTGCTTCCATGCAAAACGCACGCTGGTGACCGCGGCCATCGGCCAGTTCGACGGCTCCCTCACCACGCTGAAGCCGCACCTGAGCGATGCGGACGGCAATCCCAACCCGACCTATCGCTGCCTGTTCCCCAGCCAGCCGCCGGAAGGCCTTCTGCCCACTTGCGCGCAGGCAGGCGTTCTGGGCGCGCTTCCCGGCATCATCGGGACCATGCAGGCCATGGAGATCATCAAGGAGATCGTCGGCTTCGGCGAGGACCTCGTGGGCCGGTTGATCCTGTTCGATGCGCGCTCCATGCGCATGGAGACCATCCGCTACAAGTGGTCGGCGAAGAACCCGCTCAACGGCGAAGGCGCGACCGCGCCCGCATGAGTGCGGCACGCACGATCCGCTCGCGCGCCCGGCCCGCCCGTGAGGCAGTCACGATAGTTTCATGTACCGGTGGTAGGACCGTGGCCATGGCGTTCAACTACAAGAAGAGCATCACCTTTCGGCTGGCCCAGACAGCCAAGGCCTGCCGGGCCCGGTCGGGCGCGCATCTCTCGCGCATCGGGCTGCACCCGGGACAGGAAGCGGTGCTGAAGGTTCTGGCCGACAGCGACGGGCTGTCGATGAGCGAGCTTGCGCTGTCGCTCGGCGTCCAGCCCCCCACCGTCACCAAGATGATCACCCGCATGTCGGCGCAAGGGTTGGTGGAACGTCGCGCGGCGGCAAACGACGGCCGTCTCGCCCGCGTCTACCTGACCGAAACCGGCCTTGCCCGCGTGGAACTGATCGACCGGGCCTGGAAGCGGCTGGAAAAGGAAGCGCTGGCCGATTTCGATGACAAGGACCGCAAGCGCTTGCGCAAGTTGCTGCGCCTCGTGGAACGCAACCTTGCCGCCAGTTCCGCCCATGACGTGGCGCTCGATGCCGAAATCGACGCGGAAGACGCCGCGGCCTCGCAAGGCGACGCCCCTGAACCCGTGCCCTTGCGCGAACCTGCCGAATAGAAACGCGCCCCGCCGCGGGACCGCAGAACCTTTGTCCGGCCCGCTTGCGCGCCATTCCCCAAAAATCTGACCTTGCGACACCTACCATGCGCCAGCCGCGGGTCTGGGCCATGAAGTCATGCGGGGCGCACGATGGCGTAGCGGCATCGGTTGCTTTAGTCTCGCGCGCTCGTGACCGGGGAACCCGCGATTTGGGGGCGCCCGGATCAGGTCGTTTCTCCGGAGAAAACGGGATCACATGACGGGCGATAGCCGAAAACCCGCCCGCGCGGCGATCGATGTCGACAGGGCGCAGGATTTCACGCCGGAACAGCTCAAGGCGCGCCTTGCGGGCATCCTGCTGATCGTCATCGCCGTGGCACTGTTTTCCGTGCTCGACACCACGGCCAAATATCTGAGCCAGGAACTGCCCACGCTTCAGGTCGTCTGGTTCCGCTTCACAAGCCACTTCATCATGGCGATCTTCTTCTTCCGGGTCTGGAAGCGCCGCCACATCCTGCGCACGAAGCGCCCGGTTCTCCAGATCGTGCGCTCGCTGGGCCTGCTGTGCACCACGATCTTCAACTTCATGGCGCTGCGCTATCTCCAGCTTTCCGACACCGTCACCATCATGTTCGCCGGGCCCCTTCTGGTCACGGCACTGGCCGGGCCGGTTCTGGGCGAATGGGCCGGGCGGCGGCGTTGGACGGCCATCGTCGTCGGCTTCATCGGCGTGCTGATCGTCACGCGCCCCGGCCTCGGCGGGCTGCACTGGGCGGTCAGCCTCTCGCTGGTGGCGATGATCTGCTATTCCGTCTATGCGCTCACCACCCGCATCCTTACGGAAACCGATTCCGTCGACGGCATGCTGCTCATTTCCGGCGGCGTCGCCGCGCTCGCCATGACGCCGGTCGTGGTCACGGTCTGGGAAACGCCGCAATCGCTCGGCACCTGGGCGTTGCTGTGCTCCACCGGCTTTTTCGGCGGCTTCGGCCACTGGCTTCTCACCAAGGCGCACGCCATCGTGCCCGCTCCGGTGCTGGCGCCCTTCTTCTACAGCCAGATCGTCTGGATGGTGGCGCTGGGCTACATCGTCTTCACCGATATTCCCGGCTTCACCACGATTCTCGGCGCGTCCGTCATCGTCGGCTCCGGTCTTTACCTGCTCTATCGCGAACGTCAGCTCAACCGCGCCTCTGCGCCCGTTCCCGAGGCCTGAACGCGGATTGAGGGGCCCCGGAGCGGCCCCGCGCCAGAGCGTCCCTGCGGCAATTGCTTCCTTTCGGCCCGCACTCGCGCGACACTAGGGTATGGGAAGTGGTCGTGGCGGGACGCGTCTCAAAGCGTCGGCGCGACCTTCATTCTGGCGGACCGGCGGCGGGGATCCGGCCCGGGATATGGGAGCAATGCCTGAAAACCGTATGCGCGCCCGCGCCGAACGGGCGAGGGGGCAGGAAGGCGGCCGTCGCAAGCGGCGGCTGACGCTGGCCAACCTTGCGGAGAGACTGGGGGTCTCCACCGCTACCATTTCGCTTGCGCTGCGCGATTCGCCGCTCGTTGCGCAGGCGACGCGCGAACGGGTGAAGGCGGAGGCCGCCGAGGCGGGCTACATCTACAACCGGTCCGCCGCAGCCCTTCGCACCGCCCGTTCCAACGTGGTAGGCGTCGCCGTCCATGACATTCTCAATCCCTATTTCGCCGCGATTTTCCGCGCGCTTGAAGATGCGCTGGGCGCCAACGACCAGATCGTCTTCATCTGCAATCATCGCGACGACATCGACCGCCAGCGCAATTTCGTACAGTCCCTGCTCCAGCATCGCGCCGACGGGGTGGTCCTGTGTCCCTCGGTGGGGACGCAGGCCGACGAGATCAATCGTCTGGTGGAGGCGGGTCTTCCGGTTACGCTGATCTGCCGCGATGTGGCGGGAGCGCAGGCCCCGGTCGTGCGCGGCGACGACCGGTCGGGAGTGCGCATGGCCGTGCGCCATCTTCTCGCGATGGGGCATCGCCGGATCGCCTTTCTCGGCGGCAGGCAGCAGACCTCCACCGGACGCGACAGGGTGGAAGGCTGGCGCGAAGCGCTCGCGGAAGCGGGCGTCGATCCGCTCAGCCAACTCTATGTTCCCGAACTTATGACCCGCGGGGAAGGCTTTGCCATCGCTCAGGCCATCGCGCTGCGCAAACCGCGCCCGGACGCCGTCATGTGCTTCAACGACATGATCGCCCGCGGCCTGGTGGAAGGCTTGCGCAGGCACGGTCTGGAGGCCGGGCGCGATATTGCCGTCGTCGGCTATGACGACGCGCTCGACGCCGCCACCTCGACGCCGTCGCTGACCACGGTCAACAGCGGCGGCCCGGAGATTGGAGACCGGGCGGCACAGGTGATCCTGTCGCTGATCGCCTCCAGAGACGACGAGACCCCGCCCGCGATGGAACGCGCCATCATCGCCCCGCATCTGGTGGAGCGCGAAAGCACCGGGCGTTCCGGAGGCAATGAAACGGACGAGGCGTGAAGCCGCGGACGCCCGGGACGCCCGCGGTTCGTGCCTTTCGGCGGGGGGCCTTAGCGGATGAGCCGCATATGCGGCTCGCCGTCGGAGGTCTTCGACGCGCTCGTGCCGTTCGCATCGAGGGTGGTGCGCACCCTTTTGCGGAAGGACGAGAAACTGTCGAAGGTCACGACATCGACCGGCTCGTCGAAATCGATCTCCACCGCATAGCGCGCCGGTGTGCCCATCATGTGCACGGAGAGAACCTGTCCCAGAAAGGGCTGGCCGAGATAAGTGCCTTGCACGATCTCGCCGAGTTCCACCGGCGCGGTGGTTCGGCGTGTCTCATCGCGCGGCGGCCCGTTGCCGATGGCCGCGTGGAAGGTGTTCCAGTCGCGGTATCCGTGCTGATGGGCGACGATTTCCAGCGCCCGCCCATGGGAAAGGTCGGTGCCGGAGATGGCCATGTCGCCACGCAGGCGCTTTGCCTGACGCTTGGCCTCGTCAAGTGTTGGAAGAATTCCGTTCATCGCAAGCCTCGTTTGGTCCGAGCATGCGGTTCAAGGGACGGGGCTCGCATTGCCGTCGCACCGCCAATTCGGACATTCGTGGCAGCGGAACGAGAAATCGGAAGGACTTCACCATCGGCATATGCGCCGTTGCGAGCGGCCGGGGCCTTCCACCCGGCGCTCCAGATAGGCAGGCGCGAGCCGATTGTCAAATCACGCCTTGCAACGGCGCGACAGATGAGCCGTCGCGCGGGCTGGACCTTTCGCCCGGATTGGTCTTTATCTGGCCGCAACGCAACGCCCGAATTTCGAAAAGGATCCGCCCCATGAAGCTCTACGGCATCGCCAACTGCGACACGGTGAAGAAGGCCCGCCGCTTCCTTGAGGATGCGGGCGTCGTTTACGAGTTTCACGACTACAAGAAGAAGGGCGTCGACGAGGCGGCGCTGCGCGCGCAGGTGGCGGAATTCGGTTGGGAGAAGCTTTTGAACCGGCGCGGCACCACATGGCGCAAGCAGCCCGACGAGGTGAAGGAAGCGATTACCGACGAGCGGGCGGCAATTGCCCTGATGCTGGCCGAACCCTCCATCATCAAGCGCCCGGTGGTGGAAGCCGACGGCCTCAGGCTGCTGGGCTTCGATCCGACCGCCTGGGAAATCGCGCTTGAATCCGGCGCGCTGAAATAGCCGCACGCCCATGTCCAAAGATCCTTCCGTTTCCGCCGATATCGCCATCGTGGGCGCAGGCCCCGCAGGGCTCATCGCAGCCGAGAAACTGGCCGAAGCCGGTCATTCCGTCACCGTCTATGACCGCATGGCCTCGCCCGCGCGCCGGTTTCTCATGGCCGGTCGCGGCGGGCTGAACATCACCCACGAGGAGGATCTGGAAACCTTCCTCACCCGCTATGGGGCAGGCCGTCCCGTTCTTGAACCGACGGTCCGTGCCTTTCCGCCGGAAGCCCTTCGCGCATGGGCCGACGGGCTCGGGGCGGAGACCTTCGTCGGCTCCTCCCACCGCGTCTTTCCCAAGGCCATGAAGGCCTCGCCGCTTCTCAGGGCATGGCTTTCCCGGCTGAACGCGCTGGGCGTGACGCTTGTCCCCCGCCATCGTTGGACGGGCTGGACCGACGACGGTGCGCTCGTCTTCGAAACACCCGACGGCGAGGTCACGAAACCTGCCGATGCCACCCTTCTGGCGCTGGGCGGCCTGAGCTGGCCGAAGCTCGGTGCCGATCCCGCATGGCCGGGGCTGATGGAGGGGGCCGGTGTCGCGGTTACCCCGATCCGGCCCGCCAATTGCGGTTTTCTCACGAACTGGTCGCCGGTGCTCGTCGACCGGTTTGCCGGAACCCCGCTGAAGACCGTCACTCTCGCTTTCGGCGCCCGCACCGTCCGCGGCGACGTCATGATCACCGCCTCCGGCATCGAGGGCGGCCCGGTCTATGCTCTTTCCGCCGTTCTGCGAGAAACAATCGAGGCGAACGGTCAGGCCGAGCTTCTGGTGGATCTGAGGCCCGACACGCCGCTTGAGCGTCTTGAGGGACGCCTTGCCCGCCCGCGCGGCCACCAGTCGGCCTCCAACTTCCTGCGCAAGGCGGCGGGGCTCTCGCCGCTCGCCATCGCGGTGCTGCGCGATGCCTGCGCCCAGAAAGGCATCCCGCTTCCCACCGAGCCCGCCGGGCTTGCCCGCCTCATAAAGTCCTGCCCGCTCCTCCTCACCGCGACCGCCGGTCTGGAGCGCGCCATATCGAGTGCCGGAGGGGTCGAACTTGCCGGGCTCGACGCGAACATGATGCTCGCCGACAGGCCGGGGATATTCTGTGCGGGCGAGATGCTCGACTGGGAAGCCCCGACGGGGGGATATCTTCTGCAGGCGTGTTTCGCGACGGGTGTTGCGGCGGCCGCAGGGATCGATTGTTACCTTCAAAAGAAAGTCGTTGTGAATCAATGATCGGATTGAATGCGTTCGAACGATGTTTCGAACGCATTCGAAACGGGCGCTTGAAACGCCTTAGGGCTCAGGATTCCCCTTCCGTCGGGATCTTCAGAACCCGTCCGCAATGCTTGCAGTGGATGGCGTCCGGGTCGTGCCGGTTGAGCCCGCAATCGGGGCAGGTGAAGGGATATTTGGTCGGTCGGAAGATCGTCTGGACGAGCCGCAGGAACAGGGTCACCCCGATCACCATGATCGCCACCGTCAGGAGCCGCCCGAAGGTGTCCTGAATTGTGATGTCGCCGAACCCGGTGGTGGTCAGCGTCGTCACCGTGAAATAGAGCGCATCGACATAGGTGTTGATCTGGTCGTTCTGATGGGCCTCCGCCACAAAGACGATTGCGGTCACGATGAAGATGAACACGAAGAGATTGACCGCCGACTGGATTACCTCCTCATTGCGCTTGAACCAGATCCAGTTGCGCCTGAGATCGCGCAGCACGTGGTAGGAGCGCAGAAGCCTCAACATCCTGAGAACGCGCAGGAAACCGAGATTTTCGATGAAGTTCGCGGCGAGCAGCGAGATGATCACGATGAGGTCGGCGATGGTGGTCAGTTCCAGCGCGGTCTTCATCGGCCGCACCACGATCCACAGCCGGGTCGCGTAGTCGGCGATCAGCACGACGGCGATCAGGAGATCCGCCAGATGCAGGGAGGGCTGTTCCGTGATCATCGACGAGACGATGAAATAGAACACCGTCACGATGTCGAAGATGACCATCCCGGTCCGAAAGATCTGCGACTTGCGGCTGTCGCCGAAATAGAGGCGGCGCAGCGCCATGCGGGTCGGGCCGAAACGCCCCCGCCCGCCGGAAAATTCCCCATGCGCCTCACGGTCGGTCTTGTCTTCACGCGTCCCCTGGCTCACGCCCGTCTCCGTCTTGCGGCTCGTCCCGAGCCTGCCGGCAGATCATCTCCACCGGCCCCTTGATATGAATGTCGTGCTGGCGATAGGGCAGGCCCACGCCCGCTTCGTGCAGCGCCTCCCACAGAGCCAGAAGCACCTCGCCCTTGACATTCACCACCCCCTTGCCCGGATCGTCGATCCAGAAGCGCAGCAGGAAGTCGACGGAGGACTCGCCGAAGGCCGTCAGATGACAGACCGGCGCGGGATCCTCCTCCACCCGCGAAACGGTCGCCGCCGCCTTTGCGGCCAGCACCCGAACTTGCGCGGGTTCTGAATCGTAGGCCACCCCGAACGGTACGTCGAGCCGGACCTTGTTGTCGGAATAGGTCCAGTTGATCACCTGATTGGTGATCAGGTCCTCGTTGGGAATGAGATATTCCCGTGCATCCCGCGTCACCACCGAAACGTAGCGCGCGCCGAGAGAGGTGATCGAGCCATAGGTCTCGCCCAGCGAAATCACGTCGCCCGGCTTGATCGATTTGTCGAGCAGCAGGATCACGCCGGAAACGAGGTTGGAGACGACCTTTTGCAGGCCGAAGCCGAGCCCGAGCCCGACCGCGCCGGAAAAGACCGTGATGGTGGTGAGATCGAAGCCGATGGTCTGAAGACCCAGCACCGCGGCGAACATGAACAGCGCGATCCGGGTGAATTTCGCCGCCAGAACCTTCATGGAGGGCGAGAGATCGCTTTCGCGCTCCATGCGCCGCTCCACCGCCCGGCTGAGCCAGCCCGCCATCCACAGAAGGACGGTCAGGGTCACCACCGCCTTCACGACCAGCAGGGCGGAGATGCGCAGCGAGCCGACCTGAACCGCCATGGCCTCCATCAGGACGATGGCCTGCGGCGTCAGATCGAGCAGGGTGAGGGCGACGAAGATCCAGCCGCCCAGCGCCACGATACGCGCGGCGAACCGGTTTCGGATGATGCGCGACGAGATGGAAATGACCAGCCAGACGGCGGCGAGATTGCCCACCACCAGCAGCAGGTAGCTGCGGCTCGGCCATGTCACCTCGCGCATGACGAGAACGACGGCCCATGTGATAGCAACGAAGAGAATGACCCTGAGACGTCTGAGCACCAGCGCCAGAAAGCGCATGCGGCGGATGGAGGTTTCCTGCGCCCGCACCCAGTTCTCCAGATGTGGCCCCACCTTCTGCGCGCCGTAATGGGCAACGGCGAAGGCGAGAATCAGGATGAGGAGCTGCAGGATGCCGGAAGGCTGGATCAGCGCGCGCAGCGACAGCACCAGCTGAGGGACCGTGCCCTCGACCGCCTTGACGAATTCCTCCCAGGTGAACATGCGCCGCGCGTCCTCCTCGCCGCGTCCTCCCCGACCTGACTTCGGGAGGCGCCTGTGTTCGTCATCCGCCTTGAACAGGCGGCGTCTGCGCGAAGCTGTGGCTCATCCCTCGAGACACACCTATCCTTCGAGACACGGTCTGATGACCGTTCCTCAGGATGACGTTGTGTTTGCGGCCGGGTCCCGAAATGGCGACCGCGACGGGCCGCACAACAGGTCGGCAACATGGCCAGCAACACGGCAACCACCACGACCGCCACCACGGCCCAGCAACAAGGCCACCAGTGTGCCACCAGTACGGCTGCCACCACGGCCACCGTCACGACTGCCACTGCGGTCCACCGCCACAAGCTATCGATACGGGCCCTCAACACGGAAACGTCATCCTGAGGAGCCTGCGCCAGCAGGTGTCTCGAAGGATGGGCCGCGTTGCGCACCCGGGCTTTCACCCTTGCACCGGTCAGACAGACAAGGGCTTCCGCATGGGCAGTTTAGGCCATTGTGCGAAAAAGCGAAAACGCTGTGCTTGGAGGGTCGTTATCTCAGGGAGCCGCGGAGGGCGTGGGCGTTGAGGCGGCGGGCGTCGCTACGGCGGGTGTCGGGGCAGCGGCGAGATCTTCTGCCGTTGGCCAGCCAACCAGCTTGCCCGGGTTCATGAGCCCGTGCGGATCGGCTTCGGCCTTGAAATCGGGCTGCGGCGCGTCGATGCGCTTCCAGCCCGCATTGTCGAGGCGGTAGGTGTGCGGGTCGGCCACCGTCGCCCCCAGCCGGTTGAGCGTTTCCACCATGTCCGCCAGTTGCGCGCGCCCCCGGTAGTGCACCAGCGGCAGGCCGGACCACGCCACCCGCCCGAAGCGTCTCTGGAACTCCAGATGGGTGACGAACGTATCGGGAAAGGCTTCTGCCACCTTCTCGATGAGGTCGATCCCGCCATCGGGCGGGTAGCGAAGCTGGAGATAGGTGATCGCGGGATCGACCCGCATGGCATGGAGCGTCGTGTGGTTCCATGTGTATTCGTAAAGCGGCGGCATGGAGCCGATGGACGAGAAGGCCGCCTCATTGGCTTCCTCGGCGCTGCGCGCGTAGACGCAAGCGCCCCCGTGCTTTTCGGCGATCCGCGTCGCCGCGTCCGCCTGCGGTTCGCAGACCATGGTGATCGCCATGGCCGCCCCTTCCGGGACGATGGCCGCAAGCCTCTTGATGAGCGGCGGAATTTTCGGGTCATGGACGGAAACGAGCTTTTTGGCGATGGCGTCGGCGCTGGTCAGCGCCTGCCCGAAGCTTGCGCCTGACGCAGGCTGTCGAAGGCGTAGATGCGCTCAGCCCACGGCTGGCATGGGGCAAGCGGCATTTCCACTTGCGCGATGATGCCGTTGACCCCATAGGCATGGATCACGCGCAACACGTCCTCGCCGGAAAGCCGCAGGACGCGCGGTTCCTCCTCCACCGTGACGACCTCCACGGACAGCACCGCGCCGGGATCGGAAATCTGGCCCCATGTGCAACTGCCCGCACCCGCCGCTCCGCCTGCCAGAAACCCGCCGATGGTGGCCTTCTTGCGGGTGGAGGGGTGAAGGCGCAGCTCCCAGCCCGATGGCTTGAGCTGGCGGTCGATTTCCAGCATCGTCGCCCCCGCTTCGATGCGCGCAGCACCGGGGCGGACCTCAAGCACCCTGTTCATCCGGGTCATGTCCAGCACCACGCCGCCCGCAAGCGGCACGGCCTGACCGTAATTGCCGGTTCCCCCGCCACGCATGGTCAGCGGCACGCGCGCCTTCGCGGCGGCGGCGGCCACGCGCATCAGCTCGGACATGTCGCGCGGTTGCGCGACAAGGTCCGCCACACGGCCTTCCAGTTCAGTGCGCAGGATGGGAGAGAACCAGAAGAAGTCCCGGCTCTTGATACGCAGTCTTGCTGCGTCCTCGATGAGTGGAATTCCCTCGACGCCCGAATGGAAAACGGCCAACCTGTCCATGCTGTGTCCCTGTTTTCCGCCATTTAAGCGCAGACCCGGGATATTTATCAAGACAAGCCGGTGCCCGGATTCTTGGCCGCTCGCCCTTAAAACAGGCAGCCCCTCGAAACCCTTCGCCTTGGTGACTAGACTTGTTGTTCTGAGAGGTGGCCCGGAGGGGGCCCAGGGGAGCGATTGAATGGACGAACAGGAGGCAGGCGCGCCACGGGAGCCCCGGACCTCGCAGGATCCGGGGCAGGCGGAGCCGGGCCCGACGCCGCTTGCGGGGGCGTCGGCCGATGCCGGGCAGGGTGTGTCATCCGAGACCGCGAAAGGCAACTCGGGCGAAGCGGCGCAAGGCAGGCCGGTCGTGCCGACGCCTTCCGGCGGGACGCTCGTGCAAAGGGCGCGGCTTTATGCCGGACTTGTGCTCTTTGCGTTCGTCCTCACGCATTTTCTCAATCATGCTCTGGGCAATGTTTCGCTGGAGGTCATGCAGGCCGGTCAGGACCTGCGCTACGAGATCTGGTCCTCGCGAGCGGGCCAGATCCTGCTTTACGGCGCGCTGACGGTCCATGTGACGCTGGCGTTGATCAAGCTTTCGCGCCGTCACACATGGCGCATGCCCTTTTGGGAAGCGGCGCAGATTCTGCTCGGTCTTTCCATCACCTGTCTTCTGATCAAGCACATCGTCGCCACGCGCTTCGCGATGGATGTCTTCCACACCCATGTCGACTACCGCCACGAACTGACGGCGCTTTGGGACGGCAACGTTTTCTGGCAATCGGCTCTGCTCCTGATCGTGTGGGGCCATGCGATGATCGGCCTGCATACTGGCTGCGGCTGCGGCGCTGGTATCGCGCGGTGCGCTTCTGGCTTGCAGGCGCGGCGCTGCTGGTGCCCACGCTGGCGCTGACCGGCTGGATCAACGCCGGACGCCTGCTGGACGAGACCGGCCGTCTCGGGCTCAACAACACGGCGGAGGAACGCGCCGTTCTGGCGGAGTGGATTCATCAGGGCCGCTGGGGCCTTGTCGCCGTTCTGGTCGTTTTGGTTCTGGCGATCGTGGGGCGACGTGTGGCGAACCGGTTCGGTGACGGCTTCACCATCACCTATCCCGACGGGCGGCAGGTGCGGTCCAGGCCCGGTCCCTCGCTTCTGGAAATCAGTCGCGCCAACGGCGTTCCGCATCTTTCCATCTGCGGCGGGCGCGCGCGTTGCTCCACCTGCCGCACGCGCATTCTCGCCGGTGGCGACAAGCTGCCCCCGCCATCCGCCGCCGAGCGAACCGTGCTGGCCCGCATCCGGGCGGGCAACGAGGTGCGTCTCGCCTGCCAGATCCGCCCCCAGTCGGATCTGGAGGTCGAGCCGATGCTGGTCGGGCATCGCGATGGCCTCGCACCGTCGCGGACCGCGGATGACCGCTATCGCTGGGGGGTGGAGCGGCCCGTCACGGTGATGTTCGTCGATCTGCGCGGCTTCACGGCCCTGTCGGAAGGACGCCTTCCCTATGACGTGGTCTTCATTCTCAACCGCTATCTGGATGGCGCGGGAGAGGCGATCCGCAAGGCGGGCGGCATGGTCGACAAGGTGATGGGCGACGGCATCATGGCGCTGTTCGGGGTGGAGAGCGACGTCGGCCAAGGCGCGCGCGAGGCCTTGCAGGCGGTGCTTTCGCTGGCGCAGGCGCTGGAGCGCGCCAATGCCGATCTCGCCACCCAGCTCGACACCCCCCTGCGGCTCGGCGTCGGCATCCATACCGGCCCGGCGATCCTCGGGCGGATCGGGCTGGCAGGCGAGGCGGGGGCCGCGGCGCATCTGACCGCGCTTGGCGACACGGTCAACGTGGCAAGCCGCCTGGAAGGCGCTTCCAAGGAACTGGGGGGCTTTGCGGTTATCTCCAACAGCGTTCTGGAAGCCGCCGGGATCGACGGATTGGCGTTTCCCGGCGTCTCTGCGGAACCGGTTCCGGCCTCCCCCCATGCGGTCGGCCTGCGCGGGCGCAACGAGCCCCTTGAAGTGTGGGCGGTGCGCGATCCGGCGGTGATCGCCGCAGCGCTTCAGGCGTCGCACATACGGGCCGCAATTCCCGAAACCATGGCATCCGCCTGACGGGCCTCACCCGCCCGGGTTGTTGTCCGATTGATCAAATTTGCGTCATGGAACCGTCGCGTTTGCCTTCGCGGCAGGCGGGAGGCGGCCGTTAACCCTATGAAAGGCCTCAATTGTCATCGCAAACAAGGTTCAGGGTGGACCTGTCACATCGAAGACGACAAGATGCCGCTCAAGGGCTCATCGCCCGCCGGAAAGAGGGTCGGTCGGAACAGACCCCGAATGGGCGGGCGACATCGGGCGGAACCGGGAGGAGAAAACCGGTTTTTTCGATGGTGAGCTGTGAAAAGTTCGGCCGCGGGGCAAGAATGGCGAAAACGCCGGCTTTGCGGATCGGAGGAATAAGGGAACAGAACTGACATCCTGCCAAGGAGAACCGGGACATGCGCATTCGCAATGCCGCCGTCGCAACCGGTGTGGCTGCTGCTCTGCTCGCAGCCGCACCGGCCAGCGCCAAGACGTTCAAATACGCCTTCCAGGGCGTGCTCAGCACGCTGGAGCCCTATGCGCTCAACGAGACCTTCACGTTGGGCACGCTCGGCAATGTCTATGAGGGGCTGGTCAACCGCGACAAGGAGCTGCAGATCCAGCCCGCGCTTGCCGAGAGCTGGGAAATCCTCTCCCCGACCAAGTGGCGCTTTCACCTGCGCAAGGGCGTGAAATTCCACAATGGCAACGACTTCAATGCGGATGATGTGATCTTCTCCGCCGACCGGGTGCGCTCCAAGGGTTCCGATCTGACGACCCGCATGGGTGCGGATGTGAAGATCGTCAAGATCGACGACTACACGGTCGATTTCGAGCTGCCGAGCCCGAACCCCATCCTCAACTACGAATGGGAAGACTGGTACATCCTCGACAAGGAATGGACCGAGGAGCACGGCGCGGTCTCCGTCACGTCGGCCTCCGACACCAGCCCGAACTTCGCGGCCCTCAATGCCAACGGCACCGGCCCCTACAAGGTCGTCAGCCACGAGGCGGGCGTGAAGACGGTTTTCGAAAAGAACGAAAACTACTGGGGCAAGATCGAGGGCAACGCCGATACGGTCGAATTCACCCCGATCGCGCAGGACGCGACCCGCGTGGCGGCGCTTCTGTCGGGCGAGATGGATCTGGTCTATCCGGTTCCCGTGCAGGACATTCCGCGCGTCGACGGCAACGAGGGCACCCGCGCCCTGACGGGTCCGGAACTGCGCACGATCTTCCTCGGCATGGACCAGCGCCGCGACGAGCTGCTCTATTCCGACGTGAAGGGCAAGAACCCCTTCAAGGATATCCGCGTGCGCAAGGCCTTCTATCAGGCCATCGACGAGGGGGCGATCGTCAAGAAGGTGATGCGCGGTCTGGCGACCCCGTCGGCGCTGATGATCTCGCCCTTCATGTTCTCCCGCTCCGGCGAGTTCGAACGTTATCCTTACGACCCCGCAGCCTCCAAGAAGTTGCTGGCGGAAGCCGGCTATCCGGATGGCTTCACCGTCGGCATGGATTGCCCGAACGACCGATACGTGAACGACGAGGCGATCTGTCAGGCCGTCACCGCCTATCTGGCGCGCGTCGGCATCAAGGTGGACCTGAACGCCCAGCCCAAGGCGAAGTATTTCGCCAAGATCCTGGCGTCGGGCAACTATGACACCTCCTTCTATCTCCTCGGCTGGACGCCGAATTCCTTCGACGCCTACAACGTCCTGTCCTCGCTGATGAATTGCCGCGATGACAGCGGCGCCGGTTCGCCCTTCAACAACGGCGGCTGGTGCGATGAGGAGGTCGATGCGCTGACCGCCAAGGTTCTCGTCGAGAACGACAAGGAAAAGCGCGACACCATGATCTATGAGGCCTTCAAGAAGGCCAATGACAACGTCTACTACATCCCGCTGCACCAGCAGGGTCTGGCATGGGGTGTCGCCGACGATGTCGAGGTCGCCCAGCGCGCCGACAATATCCTCAAGTTCCGCTACGTGGAACTGACGGACTAAGGGGCCCTTGCGGGGCGGCCCTGATTATTGGGTCGCCCCCGTCTCTCTTCCGCTCTCGCGCCCGTTCACGTCTGCGCTGCATGCGCGAACGGGGTGCGATTGCGGACATGAGCTTCAACCCGCAAAGACAGACAGGGCCCCATGCTCGCCTTCATCATCCGGCGTCTGTTGCAGGCCGTTGCCGTCATGCTGGCGGTGGCGCTGATCGCCTTCACGCTGTTCCGTTTCGTCGGCGATCCGGTCAACCAGATGGTTGGACAGGACACCACCCCGGCGCAACGCGAGGCGCTGCGTGAGCAGCTCGGCCTCAATGACAGCGTGCTCGTCCAGTTCGGACGCTTCGTGATCAATGCGTCCAGGTTCGACTTCGGTCGCTCCTACCAGTTCAAGCAGCCGGTCTCCGATCTCATCGGTTCCCGCCTGCCCGCCACCTTCGAGCTATCCTTCGTCTCCGCCATCCTGTCGCTGCTGATCGGCATCCCGATGGGCGTCTACACCGGCCTCAACCGGACGTCCTGGCTCTCGAAGGTGTTCCTGACGATCTCGCTCATAGGCATATCGCTGCCAACCTTCTTCATCGGTATCATCCTGATCTTCGTCTTCTCCGTGACGCTGCAATGGCTACCGAGTTTCGGGCGGGGCGGGGTGGTCGATCTGGGCTTCTGGACGACGGGGCTGCTCACGGTTTCCGGCATCAAGGCGATCATCATGCCCGCGATTACGCTCGGGCTCTTCCAGATGACGCTGATCATGCGGCTGGTGCGCTCCGAAATGCTGGAAGTGATCCGTGCCGACTACATCAAGTTCGCCCGCGCCCGCGGCCTGCCCGACCGCATCGTCCATTTCCGCCATGCGCTGAAGAACACGCTGGTGCCGGTCATCACCATCACCGGGCTGCAGCTCGGCTCCATCATTGCCTTTGCCATCATCACCGAGACGGTGTTCCAGTGGCCGGGCATGGGGCTGTTGTTCCTTCAGGCCGTGCAGAACGTCGATATCCCGATCATGGCCGCCTACCTGATGCTGATCGCCTTCGTCTTCGTGGTGATCAACCTGATCGTCGACATCCTCTATTTCGTGGTCGATCCGCGCCTGCGGGTGGAACGGGCGGTGCAGACATGAGCGAGAGCCCGACTTCGGCTTCCCACACCTTCCGGCCAATCGAGGAGAGCGATCTTCTGGCTCTCGCGCTTCTGTGGCACGAGGCATGGCGCGCCGGTCATCTCGCCCTCGCAGAGCCCGAGCTTGTGGAAGCGCGCACCCCGGACCGCTTTCTGACCCGCCTGAAACCCTTTGCGGGCAACGGGATCGTGGCGCTGGGCGCAGACGGCGAACCGGACGGTTTCGTCTATTGGGACGGGCCGGAGCTTGACCAGTTCCATGTGAGCGAGCGCGCCCGCGGAACCGGGCTTGCCACAGACCTCATGCGGCGAGCCGAAGAAGCCATGACGGGCGAGGGGATCACCTCAGCCCATCTCTTCTGCGCGGAAGGCAATGCCCGCGCCTATCGCTTCTATCAAAAGGCCGGATGGACCGATCAGGGTGTCGAGGGCACCCGGGTTTCCGACGGGCTGGGCGGCTGGCTTCCCTCCGCCTGTCATCGTTTTACCAAGGAGCTTGCGCGCCGATGAGCGACACGACATCCACCGGTACGACATCCGGGCCGCAGGAAAAGGGCTGGCTGGCGCGCGCCGCCGACAGCGATATCCTGCACTCCTTCCTGTCTTCCAAGGTGACCATCGTCGCCGCGATCGTGGCGCTGGCCTTCTTCATCGGCGCGGCGTTTGCGCCCTGGATCGCGCCGCATAATCCCTTCGATCTGGCGAGCGTCGATCTCATGGATTCGCTGTTGCCGCCGGTCTGGGGTGTCGATGGCGACGCCCGCTTTCTGCTCGGCACCGACGATCTCGGCCGCGATATCTTTTCAACCATCCTCTACGGCTCCCGCATTTCCATCGGCGTCGGCCTTGTCTCCGTAGCCTTTGCGGCAACGCTCGGCATCACGCTCGGGCTGATCGCGGGCTATGCGGGTGGGCGCGTCGATGCCTTCATCATGCGGCTGGCGGAAGTGCAGCTCACCTTCCCCGCCATCCTGATCGCGCTTCTGGTCGATGGCGCCGCGCGCGGGATCTTCGGCAATCTCAACCGCGAGCATTCCGCCTTCTGGATCCTCGTCTTCTCCATCGGGCTCAGTTTCTGGGTGCAATATGCGCGCACGGTGCGCGGCTCGACCATGGTGGAACGCAACAAGGAATATGTGCAGGCCGCCCGCCTCATCGGCATCCGTCCCGGCCTCATCCTGCTGCGCCATGTCTTGCCCAATGTCATGAGCCCGGTGCTGGTCATCGCCACCATCAATCTGGCGCTCGCGGTTATCACCGAGGCAACGCTCTCCTACCTCGGCGTCGGCGTGCCGCCCACCCAGCCCTCGCTCGGCACGCTGGTGCGCATCGGCAACGACTTCCTGTTTTCCGGCGAATGGTGGATTGCCATCTTCCCCGGCATTGCGCTCGCCCTTCTCGTCCTCGCCGTGAACCTCATCGGCGACTGGCTGCGCGACGCGCTCAACCCGAAACTCCGGTAGGCCCCATGAGTGTTCCGCTTCTTTCCGTGCGCGATCTCAAGGTCGAGTTTCCGACCCGCCGGGGACGGCTTCGCGCGATCGACGGCGTTTCCTTCGATCTGGCGCCGGGCGAGGTGCTGGGCATGGTGGGCGAGAGCGGAGCGGGCAAATCGCTGACCGGGGCCGCCGTCATCGGCCTGCTGGAACCGCCCGGCCGCATCGCGGGCGGCGAGATCTGGTTGCAGGGCGAGCGCATCGATGGGTGGACGCCCAGGGCCATGCAGAAGGTGCGCGGCAAGCGTATCGGCATGGTGTTTCAGGATCCGCTGACGAGCCTCAATCCGCTTTTCACCGTGGGCGATCAGATCACCGAAACGATCATGACCCATCTGCCCGTCACCGCCCGCGAGGCGCGCGACCGGGCGGTGGCTCTATTGGAAGCGGTGGGCATCCCGGCGGCTTCCAAGCGGCTCAACGCCTATCCGCACCAGTTTTCAGGCGGCATGCGCCAGCGCGTGGTGATCGCGCTTGCGCTCTGCGCCGAACCCGAACTGGTGATTGCGGACGAGCCGACTACCGCCCTCGATGTTTCCGTGCAGGCTCAGATCATCGACGTGCTGAAGGAGCTTTGCCGCGAACGCGGGGCCTCCGTCATCCTGATCACCCACGACATGGGCGTGATCGCGGAGGCCGCCGACCGCGTGGCGGTCATGTATTCCGGTCGCATCGCGGAAATCGGAC
Source organism: Breoghania sp. (assembly GCA_963678585.2). Taxonomy (GTDB): domain Bacteria; phylum Pseudomonadota; class Alphaproteobacteria; order Rhizobiales; family Stappiaceae; genus Breoghania. Next base: position 47,999 of record CAXXGA010000003.1, on the reverse strand, counting down.
CCGTGGCCGACGTGGTGAAGAACCCGCGTCACCCTTATACGGTGGGCCTGATGGGCTCGATCCCGGCGCTTGCCGGTTCGGTGGATCGTCTCGTCCAGATCCCCGGCGCCATGCCGCGCCTCGATGCGATCCCGCCGGGCTGCCCCTTCAATCCGCGCTGCCCCCATGCCTTCGGCCGGTGCCGTAGCGAGCGGCCCGAACCGACACAAATGGGCACCGCAAAGGTTGCCTGCTGGCTGCCAAAGGCGCTGGCGGAAAAGGACGCGATGGCCGCAGCCGATGCCGGAGGTGAGGCATGAGCAGCATGGCAGATGAGGCGGCCGTGATAGAGCTTGAGGTGCCGCAGGACGGAACGCCGGTGGTCGAGGTTCAGGGCCTGTCGCGGGTTTTCGATGTGTCCCGACCCTGGCTCAACCGGGTTCTGGAGCGCGACACGCGCCATTACCTGCGCGCGGTACAGGACGTGTCCTTTTCCATCGCGCGCGGCGAGACCTTCGCGCTGGTGGGCGAAAGCGGGTCCGGCAAATCGACCGTTGCGAAGATGGTGGTGGGGCTCCTGCCGCCGTCCGCCGGCGACATCCGCATCGACGGTCACGACATGCTGGGTGCGCAGCAGGCGGACGCCATGCGGTCCTTGCGCCGTCGCATCCAGATGATCTTTCAGGACCCCTTCGCCAGCCTCAACCCGCGCTGGCGGGTGGGCCGCATCATCGCCGAGCCGATCCGCGCCTTCGGGCTTGAGGAAGACGGCAAGGCGATGGAGCGCCGCGTCGGCGAATTGCTGAGCCTCGTCGGCCTCGATCCGCGCGATGCGAAGAAGTTCCCGCATGAATTTTCCGGCGGCCAGCGCCAGCGCATCTGCATCGCCCGCGCGCTCGCTTCAAAGCCGGAATTCCTCGTCTGCGACGAGCCGACCTCCGCGCTCGATGTTTCCGTTCAGGCGCAGATCCTGAACCTGATGCGCGATCTTCAGGACGAGTTCGGCCTGACCTACCTCTTTATCAGCCACGATCTGGCCGTGGTGCGGCACATGGCGAGCCGCATCGGGGTGATGTATCTGGGCCGTCTGGTGGAGGTGGCGGGCTCGGAAGAGCTGTTCGACACTCCACGCCACCCTTACACGCGTATGCTGCTGGATGCTGTGCCCGATCTCGCCATGACGGGAGCGCGCCGGAAAAAAGTGGAGGGTGAGATCCCGAACCCGATTTCCCCGCCGTCGGGCTGCGCCTTCCATCCGCGCTGTCCGCTGGCAAACGAGCGTTGCCGGGCCGAACAGCCGGAGGCGCTGGCGGCCAACGGCGCGCTGGTGCGCTGTCATGCGGTGGAGGAAGGCCGGGCCTGAGGGTGGCCGGGAGGTGCGTTCTGTTGTGGGGCCGATCCATGGGCCGCGCGCCGTATCCGTACACTCTCAGTCGAGCGGCGAAACGCTGCCGTCCGACACGGCAAAACGGGCGGCATCGTGCGGTAGGGCCTCGAAGAGCGCGCGATCCGTTCCCGTCATGAAGACCTGACCGCCCAGCATGTCGAGCCTTGCGAAAAGCGCCGCGCGCCGCGACGGATCGAGATGGGCGGCGACCTCATCGAGAAGCAAAATCGGCGTGAGCCCGGAAACCCGGGCCGTCAGCTCCGCATGGGCGAGCACCAGCCCGATCAGAAGCGCCTTCTGTTCGCCGGTGGAAGCAAGCCCCGCAGGCATCGCCTTGGCCACGTGGGTGACCGCGAGGTCCGTGCGGTGCGGGCCTTCCAGCGTGCGGCTCGCCGCCCGGTCGCGGGGCCGCCCACGGGCCAGAAGCTCGCCATAGGCATCTTCCAGATCTGCCGCAGGGATGGAGGCGGACAGCGCCTCGAAGGGCCCTTCCAGCGAAAGCGCGGCCTCAGGGAAGGCGTCATCGCCCGCATGTTCTGCGATGAGGCTGGAAAGCAGCGTCACCGCCTCGCGGCGCGCAAAGGCCATGGCGACGCCGAGAGAGGCAATCTGCGCCTCTACCGCATCGAGCCAGGCGGCTTCGCCACCCGTTTCCAGCAACCGGTTGCGGCTCCGCATCGCCTTGTCGAAATCGGCGACGCGCCGCCCGTGACCGGGATCGACGGCAAGCACCAGCCGGTCCAGAAACCGCCGCCGGTCACCCGCGGAGCCGGTGAAGAGCCCGTCCATGGAAGGAACCAGCCACAGGACGCGAAGATATTCGCTCAAAGCGTCGGCAGAGCGCGCCTCGGCCCCGTCGATGCGAACCCGGCGACTTGCCGTATCAAGCGAGAAGCCGGTGCCGATTCGCGTCTCGCCGGTATCGCCGTCGAGAAGCGCCGACACGCTCCAGCCGTCGGGTGCGGGCGTTTCCGTGTCGGGGCCTTGCAGATGGGGGGGGCACTTTCGCACGATGTCGGCGAAGGCGGCGCGCCGCAGCCCTCGGCCCGGGGTGAGCAGCGAGACGGCTTCCATCAGGTTGGTCTTGCCCGCGCCATTGTCGCCGGTCAGCGCCACGAGGCGCGCATCGGTCGCAAGGCTCGCCGAGGCATAGTTGCGGAAGTTCGTCAGGGTCAGGCGGGAGATCAGAACGCGCGCGGGCTGGCTCATCGGCTCTCATCCCCGCAAACGGGATGCCGGGGCGACAGGCGGATGAGGGGCCGGAAAGATGTGCGGGCGATTCGCTGCATGGCGCAGATAATGGCCAAGACCCGCCCCGCCGTCACCTCCTGCTTGCGACAGGACAAGGAAAAGGCCGCAAACCCCGTCGGGGGCAAGCGGCCTTTGCCGAAAACGGTTCGGATGCGCGGATGTTAGACGCGCATCGGCATCAGGACGTAGAGCGTGTCGTCCGCGGTCGAATTCTGCACCAGCGTCGGCGAGCCGGGATCGGCGAGCCGGAAGATCGCGGTGTCGGACGTGAGCTGGTTGGCGATGTCGAGCAGGTAGCGCGAGTTGAAGCCGATCTCGATGGGCTCGGCGTCGTATTCGACCACCAGTTCTTCCGTCGCAGACCCGGAATCCGGGTTGTTGACGGTCAGCACCATGCGGCCCTCGCTCATGGCGAGCTTCACTGCGCGACCGCGTTCCGACGAGATGGTGGAAACGCGGTCCACGGCGCGTTCGAACTCGTCGCGCTCCAGCCGCAGCTCCTTGTCGTTGCCTTGCGGGATCACGCGGCCGTAGTCGGGGAAGGTGCCGTCGATGAGCTTGGAGGTGAGAACCACCGGGCCCGTGGTCAGGCGGATCTTGGTCTCCGAAAGCTCGATCGCCACATTGGCTTCCGGCTCGTCCAGAAGCTTCTGGATTTCGCCCACCGTCTTGCGCGGCACGATGATGCCCGGCATGCCCACGGCACCCGCAGGAGCCGGAACCTCGGCCTGCGCGAGGCGGTGGCCGTCGGTTGCAACCGCGCGGAAGCGCGGGCCGTCGGCATCGACGGTGTGGAAATAGATGCCGTTCAGATAGTAGCGCGTCTCTTCCGTGGAAATGGCGAACTGGGTGCGGTCGATCAGCTTGCGGAAATCGGCCGCCGGCACCTCGAAGGAGTGGGTGAAATCGCCCGCCGTCAGGTCCGGGAAATCGGCTTCCGGCAGCATCTGCAGCGCAAAGCGCGAGCGCCCGGCCCGGATTTCCAGCGTCGTCTGGTCGGACGAGGTTTCCATCACCACCTGCGAGCCTTCCGGCAGCTTGCGCACGATGTCGTAGAGCATGTGCGCAGGCACGGTGGTCGCGCCCGGCGCTTCCACCATGGCGGGCACGGTTTCGGAAATCTCAAGATCGAGGTCGGTCGCCTTCAGCCGCAATTCGCCGCCGTCGGCGCGCAACAGCACGTTCGACAGGATCGGAATCGTGTTGCGCCGCTCGACGACCCGATGAACGTGGGTCAGGGACTTCAGAAGATCTGTCCGCTCGAGGGTCACTTTCATGGAGATCGGTCCGTCGTTGGCGGGCCCCGGGCGGTCGCGCCGCCGGAAGGCCCGGAAAACTGGGGGCCCGAAAATGCGAGGGCCCGGAAACGCAGGGCTTTCCGGCAATTTCCCGGTCAGCCGAGGGGGTATGAAACTGCCCCTATTGCACTGCAAATGCAAGTGGGAATCGGTAGTTGCGGCAAGGTGCGGGCCGCTGTTGAACCGGCTGTGCGACCGGCAGGGGGCGCTGCGCGCACCTCACTTCCCGGCAGGCGGCCAAAGCCTGTTTCCCGAGGGCGAAAAGGCGGCCCCCGCATGAAGCCGGGGCCGCCTTTCGGAACGTCACTTTACCCAGATCGGGCAGAGGCTTAGCTGTCGAGCATGCGCTTCAGCAGCTCGATTTCCTGTGCCAGCGTGGCGTCGTTCTTCACCAGTTCCTCGATCTTGCGGACGGCGTGCAGAACGGTCGTGTGATCCCGGTTTCCGAAGCGGCGGCCGATTTCCGGCAGCGAGCGCGGTGTCAGCATCTTGGCCAGATACATGGCGATCTGACGCGGGCGCACGATGGTGCGGGTGCGGCGCGCGGACAGAAGGTCCGGCTTCGACACGTTGTAGTGCTTGGAGACGACCCGCTGGATGTCTTCGATCTTGACCCGGCGCGGCTCATGGGTGCGCACGAGGTCGCGAAGCGTCAGCTCGGCCATCTCCGTGGTGATGGGCTGGTTGGTGAGCTGATTGTGGGCCACCAGCCGGTTCAGCGCGCCTTCAAGGTCGCGGCCGTTGGCGGTGACGTTGGAGGCCACATAGTCCAGCACGCCATCCGGCATGGTGAAATTGGGGTGCACGCTGGAAACCGCGCGGGTGCGGTTGGCCAGGATCGCGCGGCGCAGGTCGTAGTCCGGCGTCTGGATGCCGACCACGAGGCCGCCGGCAAGCCGCGAGCGGACGCGGTCGTCCAGCGTCTCAAGCTCGGAAGGCGCACGGTCGGCGGCGACCACCACCTGACGGGCCCCGTCGATCAGCGAGTTCAGCGTGTGGCAGAACTCCTGCTGGACCTGCTTGCCATGCAGGAACTGCATGTCGTCGATGAGCAGCAGGTCGATGCCGCGCAGCGTGTCCTTGAAGGCCAGCGCAGACTGCGACTTCAGCGCCGCAACGAAGCGGTACATGAAGTGCTCGGCGGTGAGATACAGAACCCGGCGGCCGCTGTTGCGCGCCTCGGAGGCAACCGCATGCAAGAGGTGGGTCTTGCCGAGGCCGACGCTGGCATGCAGGTAGAGCGGATTGTAGGTGACCGGACCGGTGCCGGCGACCTGACGCGCGGCGGCCAGTGCCAGCGCGTTGGACGTGCCTTCCACAAAGGTGGAGAAGGTGTATTTCGGATCGAGCGCGGCGCCTTCCAGAACGTCATTGGCGCCTGCAGCGGAGCTATCGCTCTGACGCGCGGCAACAGCGGGCTGACGTACCTGCAGCACCTCGGCCGACATCGGCGCGGAGCGGGCATCGCCCACGGAAGACTTGAGCGATCCTGCGGTGGCCACCCCGCCCTGGCTGGCGGCTTGGGCGACGACGGAGGGACGCGCTCGCACCGCGCCGCGCACCGTCAGCTCGATGCCGTGAATGTCGCTGCATTCGCTCTGCCACAGGTTGATCAGGCGGTCGCGGTAGTGCGACTGGATCCACTGCTTCAGGAAACGGGTGGGAACAGACAGGCGGACAGTGCCGTCAGCACCCTGGCTTTCGAGATCGACACGCGCAAACCAGCTCGAAAACACGTCTTCACCCAGTTCCGCGCGAAGCCGCTTTTTCACTCGGCTCCATTGTTCCGGCCCCGGGGCTCCTGAAACATCCATTGCCTGCATCTCCAATCGTCCTTGCGGGGCGGGCCGCCGCGCCCGCACACCATCTTCAAGCGGCCGCGAAATACGCCACGGCCAGATTGCAAATTGACGGCTGATCCCGGTCTGCAGGAAACGACCCTGCAAATGAAATCCGCCACCTTGTGATGTCCCCTTAACCAGCCCGCATTTCCCGAACCTGACGTTACGTGCCCCGGCGTCGGGGTGTCGCCCCCTGGCCGCTTGCCGTGTGTAGGTCCGGTCGGCTGACCGGTGAAGAGGCGCCGGTCAGCCCCCGCTGTCCGACGTCTTGAAAGTCTTCTCCCCGTTATCGGGCCCGGTAACGCCGTTCCGGCGTCGCCCGGCCTGCACGAGGCAACAAAAGACCCGCCCGATTTGAGCCTTTCCCTTCAGGAAGCAGCTCTGCCGGGTCCGTAACCTATGACTGTCGCCAGGGCAGTCCTTCCTGCTTCCAGCCTGCCAGTGTCCCGCGGTGCCCGCTTTCGTCGAGCGGGCCTTCAAAGCCGCTCTCAACATTGAAACACTGGCTGAAGCCCGCCTGCGTCAGCGCCGCGGCGGCCCCTTGGCTGCGCGCGCCGGAGCGGCACAGGAAATAGATGGCATTCTCGTTCGTCGCACCCGTTTTCTTCAAAAGGCTGCAAACATCGTCAACGAAGGACGGATTGCGCGCTCCGTCGGGAAAACTCTGCCATTCCACGAACAGGGCCTGACGGCCCAGCGGCGACAGATCCGGCACACCGACATACGACCATTCCGCCCGGGTACGGACATCGACGAGCACAGCCGTCGCATCCTGTTCCAGCGCCGCATAAGTCTGCGTGGCCGAGGTGTCGCCGGCGTAGCCGCCAGCCGTGAAATTAGACATAGTACCCCCTTGCGGCAGACCGGAGCCCTTGAGCGGGTCGGCCGCATCCTTATTCTTGCTTCGTGAATTATCCTAGTCGTTCATCGGCGGGAGTTCCGATCCGAGCCGACGGACACATACGCATGTGAAGTCGTCCTGTCGAGTCGTCTCGGAAGTAAAGTTCGTCGCCTCTGAAAGCAGGAGAAATATATTGATCTTTTTTCAGGCAATACATTTCCATTGCTCTCACCAGAGGCCATTTAAGCTTGATTTTTAGATTAACCCGGGGTGCCGCCCCCCGGTGAAATTGAACATAGCCAGCTTGCTTGGACGGGGCAACCACGTGGATTCCACTATCGCCCGGGGGCGCCGGAACGACGTGGGGTAAGGTAGGTTTCCGATTTGTAAACGCATCTCGATAAGGCGTGTGGACTCAACGGATTTTGAGCTTCTGTGCGACTCGAGGCCGCGCAGTATTGGCGGCCCAATTTTTTTTTCCGAACCTTGCCTTGACTCGTATGGAATCGCCCCAACTGCTCATTACGGAGTCGCAACATATAGGTAAGTGTTTGGAATTACGTAGGTTTTTTTGTCACCTCCAGAGCCGTCAAAACTGGTGGAAAAGACGCCGTCACAGCGCCTTATGCGGCCTGTGCGTTTTGCCGACTAATGAGAAAATCCGGCTTCAAGCCGGGCCTTTCAACGCCGTTTGCAAGTCGCAAATTGTCATTGCGACCTTGCCACGCATGCGACCGTCTTCGATCCCTGTAAGGGCCGTTTCCGACCGCTTGCCAAGGTATAAGTATCGTAATTTTTCACGATTCTCACACTCCCGAAGCGGAAGCGGACAAAAAAGGGTCGCGTTGCGACCCTGCTGTCCCCTCTTCGGGGCCGGATTCAGGAAACCCGGTTATGTGTTGCCGGACCGGTTGCGCCGACACGCCGATGCGGGCGTGCCGGGAAGCCCGTTGGACCTTGCCCACCGGATTTCGCAAGAACGATCGGACTATCGGAATGGCGTCCGCCTGAAGCCCTGTTGCGCGTCTGCCGGAACGGGACAGCCGATGCCGGATCATCGACCCGGCGAAGCCACATGAGCCTGCGATCATGGCCGTGAGGCCATGACCCTGCGCTCGGAGGCTGACGGCTTCCGCGAAACCGGATCTCGCGAAAGGCTGAAAGCGGGCCCGAAGGCGAAATGGACGGGTCTGACCGGGGCTGGAAGGCCCGGCGGCCGGACGGCGTCCGGATCAGGCGATCGCCTTGACCCGCTTGTTCAGCCGCGAGACCTTGCGCGAGGCCGTGTTGGCATGCAGCACGCCCTTGGAGACGTTGCTCATGATGAGCGACTCCGCGGCGCGCAGAGCATCAGCGGCAGTGGTCTTGTCACCGGCGGTGATCGCTTCCTCGACGCGGCGGATGAACGTCCGCATGCGGCTGCGACGTGCCTGGTTGATGGCCGTGCGGCGAGCGATCTTGCGAGCCGCCTTCTTGGCCGAAGGAGTGTTGGCCATAGGCTCTAATCCTGGTCCAATGAGTGAAACTGTCGAAAAGTGGTTCCGACGTGCCGGATCCGGCATATGCACGCGATGGTTGGAAGACCTCCCGCGCACGGCCCTGCCGGCACAAACGAAACCGGCGGCGGAAGACCGCCACCGATTGGATCGGGCTTATAGTGCGAGCGGGCCTTAAGGTCAACGACCTCGGGGCCGATTTGTGGTCCTCTCGCGCTATTTGTTCCTGAATTGCGGGGAACGCTTTTCGATAAAGGCCCGCATGCCCTCGCTTTGGTCCTCCGTGGCGAAGGAGGCATGGAAGACCCGGCGCTCGAAACGCACGCCTTCCGAAAGCGTCGTTTCATAGGCCCGGTTGACGCTTTCCTTGATGATCATGGCGATGGGCTGGGACATCTCCGCGATCTTCTGCGCCACGCTCACCGCCTCGTCCACGAGGTCGGCCACGGGCACGACGCGGCTCACCAGCCCGCAGCGTTCCGCCTCTTCCGCGTCCATCATGCGTCCCGTCAGGCACATCTCCATGGCCTTGGACTTGCCGATGAAGCGGGTCAGGCGCTGTGTTCCGCCGCTTCCCGGCGGCACGCCCAGCGTGATTTCCGGCTGGCCAAACTTGGCGTTGTCCGCGCAAAGGATGAAGTCGCACATCATGGCGAGTTCGCAGCCGCCGCCCAGTGCGTAGCCCGCCACTGCCGCAATCACCGGCTTGCGGGTGCGCGTGACGCGCTCCCACGGGGTGATGTGGTCGCGCTTGTAGGCTTCTGCGAAATCCAGATCGACCATTTCCTTGATATCGGCCCCGGCGGCGAACGCCTTTTCCGATCCGGTGATCACCATGCAGCCGATCTTGTCGTCGGCCTCATAGGTGTCGATGGCGCGATTGAGTTCGTCGAAGAGGGCATTGGAAAGCGCATTGAGAGCGGAAGGTCGATCCAGCGTGATCAGGCCGACCCGACCGCGCGTCTCCACCTGAATATTCTTGTAGGCCATGGTTCCCCCGAAATTGAAGGCAGGGCTCTTTCGGCAACATTGCCCTGAGCCCCCTTGGTCTCGTTTCGGCCGGTCAAAGGTCGCTCCGGCATCCGCTAAAGGCGTATCGGCGAAACGGTCCATGTGCAACTGATCAGTTGAAGCACGTATGAACCGGGCGCATTTGTCCGCAAGCGAGGGGCCTGGCGCTGGCAGACCTTGCCGTCCTATCGCTGACAGACCTTGCAATGAAACGTGGAGCGGCCGGACTGGACCGTGCGGGCGATGGTTCCCCGGCAACCCGGATGGCGGCAGGGCTCGCCCTCGCGGTCGTAGACGGCGAAACTGTGCTGGAAATAGCCCAGAGACCCGTCGGTGCGCGCATGGTCGCGCAAGGTGGAGCCGCCCGCCGCCACGGCTTCCGTCAGAACCTCGCGAATGGCGTCTGCCAGCCGCACGGCCGCAACCGAGGGCTTGCCGGACCGCGTGACCAGCGTTCCGGCGGCCCGCATCGGCGAGAGTTTTGCGCGCCAAAGCGCCTCGCAGACATAGATATTGCCGAGGCCCGCAATGAGCTTCTGGTCGAGAAGGGCGGCTTTCAGCGGCGTCTTGCGACCGGCGAAGGCGGAGGCGAGCCAGGCCCCATTGAGCGCGTTGCCGAGCGGTTCCAGACCGAGACTGGCGAAGAGCGGATGGGCCTCCAGCCCGGCGCGGGGAACGAGCGTCATGAAGCCGAAGCGGCGCGGATCGTTATAGATAATGTGCGCGGGCGCGCCGTCAGCGGTCTCCAGATGCAGCACCACATGATCGTGGCGCGGACTTTTGGAGCGCGCATGGGCGAAGTCCCCCGGTGCCAGTGTGTCAGGTGTCAGTGTGTCAGGGCCTTCCACAACCCGAAACGAGCCCGACATGCCAAGATGCATGACCAGCACGTCGCCGGAGGAAAGGTCGGCCAGCAGATATTTCGCCCGCCGTCCCAGCGCCTCGATGCGCCTGCCTTCAAGGCGCGCCGCGAAATCTTCCGGGAAGTCGAAACGCAGGTTCGGCCTGCGCTGTTCGGCCCCGACGATTCGCGCTCCTTCCATGACCGGAGCGAGGCCGCGACGCACTGTTTCCACCTCGGGCAGTTCAGGCATGGTTTCTCCTGACGTCGCTTTGCCTTATGAAGGCTCAGAATCGGATCACGGGTCGGGGGCGTTCAAGCACCGCGACGGATTTGTTTGTCAGCTTTCATCTTCAGGGAAGCCGAAACGCAGATCAGCCTTTATAAAGGCCGGGCACCGAAGAGGAGTGCTTTACATGGCAGGCGAAGTCACCAGCGACAAGACGGCAGGCGGATCGGGTGGAAGCGAGAAGGCCAGTTTCGGTTTCCGCACCGTTGCGCTCGGCGAGAAGCAGGGCATGGTCGATCACGTCTTCCATCAGGTGGCGAGCCGCTACGACCTGATGAACGACCTGATGTCGGGCGGCATGCACCGGCTTTGGAAGGACGCCATGGTCTCCTGGCTCGCCCCGCCGCGCAAAACGCGGCGCACATGGCGCGTCCTCGACGTGGCCGGCGGAACCGGCGATATCGCCACCCGGATCGTGGAAAGCGGGGCCTACGGCGCCAAGGGCCAGTCCTCGGGCCGTATCGAGGCGACCGTCTGCGACATCAACAATTCCATGCTCACCGTGGGGCGCGACCGGGCCGAGGCCGCAGGCCATGCCGCACACATCCGCTTTGCGCAGGGCAATGCGGAGAGCCTGCCTTTCCCGGACAATCATTTCGACGCCTACACGATCGCCTTCGGCATCCGCAACGTGCCGCGCATTCAGGTGGCGCTGGAGGAAGCCCATCGCGTTCTCAAGCGCGGCGGCCGTTTCATGTGCCTTGAGTTCTCGCAGGTCGATCTGCCGGTGCTCGACCGGGTCTACGATCTTTATTCCTTCAACGTGATCCCGCGCATGGGGCAGGCGGTAACGGGTGACGGCGACAGCTACCAGTATCTGGTGGAATCGATTCGCAAGTTCCCCCATCAGGCGCGGTTCAAGGCGATGATCGAAAAGGCGGGCTTCTCGCGCGTCGACTACCGCAATCTCTCCGGCGGCATCGCCGCCATCCATTCCGGCTGGAAACTCTAGATGCTGGCACGGACGGTCAATTTCTTCCGCCTCCTGCGCGCCTGCTACGTGATGGCGCGCGAGGGCGTATTCGGTCTGGTGGAACTGCCGGACCTTCCCGCAGGACCGCGCATGGCGCTGCGGATCATTCGCATTCTGGAGCGCAACGCCGCGCGCAGTGCGGATGCGGGCGCGCGTATCTCCGTCGCCTTCAACCGGCTCGGGCCTTCGTATGTGAAGATGGGCCAGTTCCTCGCAACGCGCCCCGATGTGGTGGGCCGCGATGTTGCGGGCGAGCTGTCACAGCTTCAGGACAGGCTGGAAGCCTTCCCGCGCGACGAGGCGGCAAAGCTGATCGAGGAGGCGCTTGGCGCGTCCATCGAGGAGATTTTCGCGGAATTCGGCGAACCGGTCGCCGCCGCTTCCATCGCGCAGGTCCACCCGGCGGAGGTCGTCGATGCGGACGGCTTTTCCCGCAAGGTCGCGGTGAAGGTGCTGCGCCCCGGCGTTGCGCGGCGCTTTGCGCGCGATCTTGAGTGCTTCTATCTGGCGGCGCGGCTTTTCGAGCGTTTCAGCCCGGCCTCGCGCCGCCTGCGCCCGCTCGCCGTGGTCGATACGCTGGCGCGCTCCGTCGAGCTTGAAATGGACCTCCGTCTGGAGGCCGCAGCCCTTTCCGAGATCGGCGAGAACACGGCTGACGATCCCGCCTTCCGCGTGCCGGAAGTGGACTGGACGCGCACCTCCAAGGGCGTGCTCACCATGGAATGGATCGACGGGCGCAAGCTGTCGGACGTTGAGGGCATCGAGGCCGACGGGCACGATCTGGTGGCGCTGGGCGCTTGTGTCATCCAGAGCTTCCTGCGTCATGCGCTGCGCGACGGCTTCTTCCACGCCGACATGCACCAGGGCAATCTCTTCGTCGACGAGGCGGGCGATCTGGTCGCCGTCGATTTCGGCATCACCGGCCGTCTCGACAAGTCGGAACGGCGGTTTCTGGCCGAAATCCTCTTCGGCTTCATCACCCGCGACTACATGCGCGTGGCGGAGGTGCATTTCGAGGCGGGCTATGTGCCCAAGACGCAGGACGTGGCGGTTTTCTCGCAGGCCATCCGCGCCATCGGCGAGCCGATCCACGGCCAGTCGGCGGCCGACATTTCCATGGCCCGGCTTCTCACCCAGCTTTTCGAGGTGACCGAGCTTTTCGCCATGACCACCCAGCCGCAGCTCATCCTGCTGCAAAAGACCATGGTGGTGGTGGAGGGGGTGGCCCGTTCGCTCGATCCCGATCTCGACATGTGGCGCACGGCGGAACCCGTGGTGCGCGGCTGGATCGAGCGCAATCTCGGGCCTGCGGGCAAGATGCAGGACGCGGGCGAGGCCATCACGACCATGTTCCGCCTCGGCCGTGAACTGCCGCTTCTGGCCCAGCGCGCCGAACGCATCATCGACGGCATCGAGGCGCAGAATGCCTCGGGCGTGAAGGTCGAGCCGGGTCTTGTCGAGGACTGGAAGCGGGCTTCGCGCAAGAACAACCGGCTTGGCACCGCGGCGCTGTGGGTTATCGCGGCGTCCATGGTCGCGATTGCCGTTCAGGGCTGGTGGTAGGGGCGTCGGCTCTGCCGGAGTGCCTGTCGACATGACGTGGAAGGGGCCTTCGGGCCCCTTTTCGTGTGAGGTAATTCGAGTGTGTGGCCGATCCTTCGAGACGGACCTTCCGGCCCTCCTCAGGATGACGTGGTGGGTGTGGACAAATTGAGTTGCCTCTTCAATTTCACAACAAAAACAACGTCATCCTGAGGAGGCATCGCAGATGCCGTCTCGAAGGATGGGCCGCAGGCTCCGAACCCTGCCCCAAATCCCGCTCCCTCACGCCTTCGTCACCCGCCTGAGCGTCAGATTGATCCGCCCTCCGTCCTTCAGAAGCGTCGAGGTGCCGGGATAGATCCGGTCCACCCCGTGAAAGGCCGTGCGCGCGTCTCCGGCCAGAAGCACGATGTCGCCCGATGCCAGCTTGAACGAAGCGCTCGGGTCTTTCCTCCCCTGACCGCCGATGCGGAAGCGGCACGTGTCGCCCAGTGACACGGAGAGAACGGGGGCGGAGAAATCCTCCTCGTCTTCGTCGCGGTGAAGCCCCATGCGGGCCTTGTCCCCATAGAAATTGACGAGACACGCCTCCGGCGGGGCCGGATAGCCGGAAAGCTCCGCCCACAGGTCCAGAAGCGCCTGCGGCATGGGCGGCCAGGGCGCGCCCGTTACCGGGTGGGTGGGCTGATAGCGGTAGCCCTGCTTGTCCGCGACCCAACCCAGCGGCCCGCAATTCGACATGACGACCGACAGGGGCTTGCCCGTGCGCGGCATGGTGGGCTGGAACAACGGGGCCCTGCGCACCACCTCGCGGATTTCCTCAAGAAGCGCCTGCTGGGCCGCGCGGTCCAGATGGCCCGGCAGATGCCGGAAGCCTTCGGGAACTGTCGGGGCGGGCCTTGGATCGGGCGTTGTTTTGCCGGGCATGGTTTTTCCGCCTTGGTTCGGAACTGGAGGCCGGGTCTGCGCCGGGTCTTTGCCAGGTCTCTACAGATGCGCCCGGGCCTGTCTGCTTGTGCGATGAACCTGCGCCGTCCATTATGCCATGACGCTCGTCCCCGGTTTCAATACGGATCAATTCATCCATGCGGGGTTCGCGCCTTGCAGGCGCTGGAATCGCCTCTTATATAGCCAGCAGCAGGAGCGCGGGGCGTTAAGCTCCTCCATGCTCCGAAGTGTCATCAACAAGGTCAAGAGGCCAGCCGACAGGTTGTTCGCTGGCCAAGTCAAATGGGAACCGGCCGGGTTTTCGATCCCGGCTTCACCGGATGCCGTACGGGTCCGGGCGGTTTGCCGAAAGGAGACAGGCTATGGGTAAGGTCATCGGCATTGACCTCGGCACGACGAATTCGTGCGTCGCCGTCATGGACGGCAAGAATGCAAAAGTTATCGAGAACGCGGAAGGCGCACGCACCACGCCGTCCATCGTCGCCTTTACCGACGACGGCGAGCGGCTCGTCGGCCAGCCGGCCAAGCGCCAGGCGGTCACGAACCCTTCCGACACGCTCTTCGCGGTCAAGCGCCTGATCGGCCGTCGCTTTGACGATCCCACCGTCGGCAAGGACAAGGATCTCGTCCCCTACACCATCGTGAAGGGCGGCAACGGCGATGCATGGGTCGAGGCGGCCGGTGAAAAGTATTCCCCCTCGCAGATTTCCGCCTTCACCCTTCAGAAGATGAAGGAAACGGCCGAGAGCTATCTGGGCGAGAAGGTCGATCAGGCGGTCATCACCGTCCCGGCCTACTTCAACGACGCCCAGCGCCAGGCCACCAAGGACGCCGGCAAGATCGCCGGTCTGGAAGTGCTGCGCATCATCAACGAGCCGACGGCGGCGGCCCTCGCCTACGGTCTCGACAAGAACGAAGGCAAGACCATCGCGGTCTATGACCTTGGCGGCGGCACCTTCGACGTCTCCATCCTGGAGATCGGCGACGGCGTGTTCGAGGTGAAGTCCACGAACGGCGACACGTTCCTGGGCGGTGAAGACTTCGACATGCGTCTGGTCGATTACCTCGCCAGCGAGTTCAAGAAGGATCAGGGCATCGATCTGAAGGGCGACAAGCTTGCCCTGCAGCGTCTGAAGGAAGCGGCCGAAAAGGCCAAGATCGAGCTGTCTTCCTCCACGCAGACGGAAGTCAACCTGCCCTTCATCACCGCCGATGCGTCCGGTCCCAAGCACCTGACCATGAAGCTGACCCGCGCCAAGTTCGAGGCGCTGGTGGACGATCTGGTGCAGAAGACCATGGCGCCCTGCAAGGCGGCGCTGAAGGATGCGGGCCTGTCGCTCGGCCAGATCGACGAGGTCGTTCTCGTCGGCGGCATGACGCGCATGCCCAAGATCCAGGAAGTTGTGAAGAGCTTCTTCGGCAAGGAGCCGCACAAGGGTGTGAACCCGGATGAGGTGGTTGCCATGGGTGCGGCCATTCAGGCCGGCGTCCTGCAGGGCGACGTCAAGGACGTGCTGCTGCTCGACGTGACCCCGCTGTCGCTGGGCATTGAGACGCTGGGTGGCGTGTTCACCCGCCTGATCGATCGCAACACGACGATCCCGTCGAAGAAGTCCAACACTTTCTCCACCGCCGAGGACAACCAGAACGCGGTCACCATCCGCGTGTTCCAGGGCGAGCGCGAGATGGCGGCCGACAACAAGATGCTGGGTCAGTTCGATCTGGTCGGCATCCCGCCCGCACCGCGCGGCGTGCCGCAGATCGAGGTCACCTTCGACATCGACGCCAACGGCATCGTCAACGTGTCGGCCCGCGACAAGGGCACCGGCAAGGAGCAGCAGATCCGCATCCAGGCATCTGGCGGTCTGTCGGACGCCGACATCGAGCAGATGGTGAAGGACGCCGAGGCGCACGCCGAGGAAGACAAGAAGCGCAAGGAACTGGTGGAAGCCAAGAACCAGGCCGAAGCGCTGATCCATTCCACGGAGAAGACGCTGGCCGAGCATGGCGACAAGGTCTCCGAGGCCGACAAGTCGACCATCGAAGCCGCCCTTGCCGAGCTGAAGACCGCCAACGAGGGCGAAGACGGCGAAGCCATCAAGGCCGCCTCGCAGGCGCTGGCCGAAGCTTCCATGAAGCTGGGCGAAGCCATGTATCAGGCTTCGCAGGCTGAGGAAGGCGGCGCGGACGCCGACGCGGGCGAGACCGCGAGCGACGATGCGGACGACGTTGTCGATGCCGACTTCGAGGAAGTCGACGACGACAAGAAGTCGGCCTGAATGCGTCGCTGATTGAAAATCGCGAAAGCCGGTGCCGGGTGCGCCGGCTTTCGCATATTCATCGAGATTGCGCCTCTGAGAAGGGGTGACGGACTACGGATCTGCGACGCAGGTCCGGGGGCGGGGGTGAGCGGAGGCAGCCTTTTCACGGCTGAACCGCAGCGTCGCCGTCATCAGGATATGGACAGCCAATGGCCAAGCTGGATTTTTACGAGGTTCTCGGTGTTACCCGCGATGCGGATGACAAGACGCTGAAAAGCGCCTTCCGCAAGCTTGCGATGAAGTACCACCCCGACCGCAATCCGGACGATTCGGAAGCCGAGGCGAAGTTCAAGGAAATCAACGAGGCATACGACGCGCTGAAGGATCCCGACAAGCGCGCCGCCTACGACCGCTTCGGCCACGCCGCCTTCGAGAACGGCGGCATGGGCGGGCAGCGCGGCTTCTCCGGCGATTTCGCCTCCACCATGTCCGACATTTTCGACGAGTTCTTCGGCGGCATGGGCGGCCCGGGCGGTGCTCGCCGCGGCGGCGGCGGAGGTCGCGAGCGTGGCGCGGACCTGCGCTACAACATGGATATCGATCTGGAGGAGGCCTACACCGGCAAGACGGTGGAGATCGAGGTTCCCTCCTCCATCGTGTGCGAGACCTGCACCGGCACCGGCGCAAAGCCCGGCTCCAGCCCCACCACCTGCCGCACCTGCGGCGGCGCGGGGCGCGTGCGCGCCACGCAGGGCTTCTTCACCATGGAACGCACCTGCCCGGCCTGTCAGGGCCGCGGCGAGATCATTTCCGACCCTTGCCCCGATTGCTCCGGCTCCGGCCGCCGCGTGGAAGAGCGCACGCTGTCGGTCAACATTCCCGCAGGCATCGAGGACGGCACACGTATCCGTCTGGCGGGCGAAGGCGAGGCGGGCCTGCGCGGCGGGCCGTCGGGCGATCTCTACATCTTCCTGTCGATCCGTCCCCACGCCTTCTTCCAGCGCGACGGGGCCGACATCTTCTGCCGTGCGCCCATTTCCATGACGACGGCGGCCCTTGGCGGTCAGTTCGAGGTGCCCACCGTCGAAGGCGGCAAGACGCGCGTGAAGGTGCCGGAAGGCACGCAGGCCGGGAAGCAGTTCCGCCTGAAGGGCAAGGGCATGCCGGTCATGCGCTCCTCGCAATATGGCGATATGTACATTCAGGTGACGGTGGAAACTCCACAGAACCTTACGAAGCGGCAGCGTGAGCTTCTGCAGGAATTCGAAGAGGTCTCCTCCAAGGAGAACAACCCGGAATCGACGGGATTCTTTGCCCGCGTGAAGGATTTCATCGACAATCTCGGCAGTTAGACCGATGCGGGCGCTCCGGTAAACGGGGTGCGGCAGGTCATGGGCTTCGGGCGAAGGTGATCCGTGGCCTTACATTTGCCATCAGACCCCCTATTGTCAGGATGCCGAATTCGTAAAATTAAAAGACATCCAGCAATCCGGGGGCTTTCGATGAATCACCGCGTCGCGGTTCGTGCCAGGCACATCTCCAACAAGCTCAAGGACGAAGCGCGCTTTTTCCGTAGCTGGATGGGAAATCCGCTCAAGACCGGTGCCGTCAGCCCCTCAGGCCCCGCCCTTTCCAAACTCATGGCCCGCGAGGCCGAGCTTGATCGCGACGGTCCGGTTGTGGAACTGGGGCCGGGAACCGGCGTGGTGACCAAGGCGCTCGTGGCGCGCGGCATCGACCCCGCTCGGCTCGTGGCGGTGGAATACAATCCCGATTTCTGCGTCCTGCTGCACCGCCGCTTTCCGAATATCTCGGTCGTGCGCGGCGACGCCTATGCGCTGAAGACCACGCTGAAGGATGTCGAGCCCGGTTCGCTCGCCAGCATGATTTCCTCCCTGCCGCTCTTCACCCGCCCGCCTGCCGAGCGCCGCGCCCTTTTGAAGGATGCGCTGGATCTGTTGCAGCCGGGCGCGCCTTTCATCCAGTTTTCCTATGCGCTCGTGCCGCCGGTTCCCGCCATCTCCGGTGAATTCACGGTCGAGCGCTCGCCCTGGGTCCTGATGAACCTGCCGCCCGCGCGCGTCTGGATCTATCGCAAGGCGTGATACCGTTCTCGGGCGGCGCCTGAGGGGGCCGTCCCCCCGCAATGTACAGGCTG
Source organism: Breoghania sp. (assembly GCA_963678585.2). Lineage (GTDB taxonomy): Bacteria > Pseudomonadota > Alphaproteobacteria > Rhizobiales > Stappiaceae > Breoghania. The sequence continues at coordinate 29,883 of CAXXGA010000003.1, read as the reverse complement.
CCGTTAGGCATCGCGGAAGGCTCTTCAAGAGAATATTTGAATACCGCTTTTCCATTGCCTAAGTCTGGGACGCAATTCGTGTCAGTGAGAGGCAGCAATGCGTCACCCCAGGATACTCGTTCTCGCAGGCTCCACCCGTGCAGGCTCGCTCAACGCGAAGCTCGCCGCCGCCATGACCAAGGAAATGGCACTGGCGGACGCGGAGGTGACGCTGATCTCGCTCGCCGATTATCCGCTGCCGATCTATGACGGGGATCTGGAACGGAACAAGGGCGTGCCGGAAGAAGCCGGAAAACTCGCGCGCCTGTTTCAGACCCATCAGGGCGTTCTGATTGTGACGCCCGAATACAATGCCTCCTTTCCGGCTCTTTTGAAGAACACGCTCGACTGGATGAGTCGCCCCGGCGCCTTCGATGCGGGCAGGGGCAATCCCTTCCGCAACCGGGTCTTTGCGGTTTCCTCCGCCTCCACGGGCCAGTACGGCGGCATGCGCGCGCTTGTGTCCTTGCGCCCCGTTCTGGAACTGGGACTGGGCGCGCTGGTCATTCCGGAGCAGATCGCACTGGCGCAAGCGGACAAGGCGTTCAACGAGGCAGGCGGCATATCCGACGAACGTTCCGCCGGGTTCATGCGCGCGGTCACGCGCCGGCTGATCGACGAGGCGACGCGATACCTGATCTGAGCGGCGTGCGCGCCGCCTCCGCTGCACCCATGCGGCGAAACAGTTTCGCGGCGGCGGTTGGAACATGGCCCCGTCGGGCATAAATAAGGGCGAACGACACGGGTGTACGCGCCCGTTCGCAACCAAGCGGAGCTTGAGAATGAGCGAAATCGAAGTCTGGCACGGCACAACCATCGTCACGGTCCGCAAGGGCGGCAAGGTGGTGATTGCAGGCGACGGGCAGGTTTCGCTCGGCCCCACGGTGATCAAGTCCACCGCCCGCAAGGTGCGCCCGCTCGCCAAGGGCGATGTGATCGCAGGCTTTGCGGGCGCCACCGCCGATGCCTTCACGCTGTTTGAACGGCTGGAAGCCAAGCTGGAGCAATATCCCAACCAGCTCATGCGCGCCTGCGTGGAACTGGCCAAGGACTGGCGGACCGACCGCTACCTGCGCAGGCTGGAAGCCATGATGATCGTGGCCGATGCGAGCGTCTCGCTGGTGCTGACGGGAACGGGCGACGTGCTGGAGCCGGAAGGCGGCATCACCGGCATCGGATCCGGCGGCAATTACGCGCTGGCGGCCGCGCGTGCGCTGGCCGACACCGACATGAGTGCAGAAGAGATTGCCCGCAAGGCCATGGCGATCGCCGCCGATATCTGCGTCTACACCAATGGAAACGTGGTGGTGGAAAGCCTCGATGCTGGAGCGTGACGAACTCGACGGGCCGGTTCGCGCAGGCATTCTGACCTCTGCGCAGGCCGACCGCCTGATCTCCTACTATGAACGCGAGGTCGATCCGCTGGCCGACCGCGAGGAGGTGCGCTTTGCGCGCGGCTTCCACGATGTTTTCATCACCATCGGCATCGTGATCCTGTTTACGGGGCTCTTCGTCGCCTTCGGGACGCTGATGCCCGAGGGCTCGCGCCAGAACCTGCCGACATTCGCGACCGCCGCGGTTGTGGCGTGGGGGCTGGCGGAGTGGCTGGCGCGTCGCCGCAAGCTGGCATTGCCCGCGATCGTGCTTTCCATCCTGTTCACCGTCTTCGCCGCCCTTGGCGTGATGGCCCTCTACGGGGTTCTGGCAGGCGTGCCCGGCTTTACGAACAGGCTCGATTTCCTGTTCTTCGGAAGCTGGGAGGCGCAGCAAAGTGGCCCGCTGGTCTTCGGTCTGGCCGCCTTCGGCGCCGGCGCGCTCTACTATTGGCGCTTTCAGGTTCCCATCGCATTGAGCGGTCTCGTGGCCGGTGGTCTGGCCGCAGCCGGTGCGGCCCTTGAAATCGCGTCGCCCGGATTGGTCAGCGAACACCCCGCGGCCTTCATGCTGCTGGCCGGTGTGGTCAGCTTTGCGCTCGCCATGCGGTTCGACGCCCACGATCTGGACCGCACCACCCTCAACACCGACAAGGCTTTCTGGCTGCATCTGCTGGCCGCACCTTTGATCATGCATTCCGCCATGATGATGGTGGGCTCCGATACCGGCAGCACGGGCGAGGCTTTCGTCATCATCGGCGTTGTGCTGGCGCTGGGCGTGGTCGCTCTCGTCGTTGACCGCCGGGCCCTGCTGGTGTCCGGTCTCGTCTATCTCGGTATCGCGCTCGCCCAGCTCTTCGGCAATGCCAACGTACAGGCCGACAGCGGCCTTGCCGTGGTGTTGTTGATCCTCGGCCTTTTCGTTCTCACCCTCGGCTCCGGCTGGACGTCGGTGCGCCGCACGATGCTGGCGCCGTTCGTCGATAGCGGGCTTTTCGACTTTGTCCCTCCCATCAGGACACTTGAAAAATGACCGACTTTTCTCCCCGGGAGATCGTTTCCGAACTCGACCGCCACATCATCGGCCAGAAGGACGCCAAGCGCGCCGTGGCCATCGCGCTCAGGAACCGCTGGCGGCGTCAGCAGCTCACCGGCGACATGCGCGACGAGGTGCTGCCCAAGAACATCCTGATGATCGGCCCGACCGGCGTCGGCAAGACGGAAATCTCCCGCCGTCTCGCCAAGCTCGCCAATGCGCCCTTCATCAAGGTGGAAGCCACCAAGTTCACGGAAGTGGGCTATGTGGGCCGCGACGTGGAACAGATCGTGCGCGATCTGGTGGAAGCGGGCATCGCGCTGGTGCGCGCCGACAAGCGCAAGTCCGTGCAGGCCAAGGCGCAGGATCAGGCCGAGGAACGTGTGCTCGACGCCCTCGTCGGCCCGGCGGCATCGCCTGCCACCCGTCAGAGCTTCCGCAAGCGCCTTCACGAGGGCGAGCTTGACGATAAGGAAATCGAGATCGAGGTGACCGCCGCCCCTACGATGCCAAGCTTCGACATGCCGGGCATGGGCGCAGGCTCCGTCGGCGTGATGAACCTGTCGGATGTGCTCGGCAAGGCTTTCGGCGGCGCGAAGAAGACCAAACGCGTCACGGTCGCGGATTCCTACGAGCTTCTGATCAACGAGGAATCCGACAAGCTTCTCGACGAGGATCAGGTCGTTCAGGAAGCGGTGCGCATCGTGGAGGAAAACGGCATCGTCTTCCTCGACGAGATCGACAAGATCTGTGCGCGCGAGAGCCGGGGCGGCGCGGATGTCAGCCGCGAGGGCGTGCAGCGCGACCTGCTGCCGCTGATCGAGGGAACGACGGTCACCACCAAGCACGGCGCGGTGAAGACCGACCACATCCTTTTCATCGCGTCCGGCGCATTCCACGTCGCCAAGCCCTCCGACCTCCTGCCGGAACTTCAGGGCCGCCTGCCCATCCGCGTGGAACTGAAGGCGCTGACGCGCGACGATTTCCGCTGCATCCTGACGGATACCGAGGCGAGCCTCATCAAGCAGTATGTGGCGCTGATGGCGACCGAGGAAGTGACGCTGGAAATCACCGAGGACGCCATCGACGAGATCGCCTCCATCGCGGTGGACATCAATTCCTCCATCGAGAATATCGGCGCGCGCCGTCTTCAGACGGTGATGGAGCGCATTCTCGATGAAATCTCCTTCACCGCGCCGGATCGCTCCGGTGACACCTTCGTGGTGGATGCGGACTATGTGCGCGACAATATCGGCGATATCGCCGCCAACGCGGACCTGTCGCGCTTCATCCTGTAGGCGTCTGAAACAGGGCGTCAGAAGACGAAAAGAAGGGGCTGGCGCTATTCGCCGGCCCCTTTTGCGTTCGGCTCTTTCGATGCGGCGTCAGCCCGTCTTCAGCGGGGCGCGGCTGAGTGCGTTGGTCGCCTCCAGCGCCTTTTTCATAAGCCGCAGGAACTCTTCCTGCTCGCGGGCTTCAAGGCCCTGCAGCATCGCCGTCTGCGCCGCCTCCACATGGGGGCGGGCGCGGGCGATGAGGGCGAGCCCGTCTTCCGTCACATGCAGCGTGCGCGCGCGCCGGTCGTTCTTGCTGACCGTGCGGGTGATGAGGCCCTTGGCGGCCAGCCGGTCGACGACACCGGTTATGGTGGTGCGGTCATGGGCGATAAGCCCGGCAAGCGTCACCTGGTCGATGTCGGGCGTGCGCGCGACCTGATCGAGGGCTGCAAACTGCACCGGCGTCAGGTCGATGCCTGCACCCTCCACCTCGTGATGAAAGATCGCCACAGCGCTTTGCTGAAGCCGCCGGATCAGGTGGCCCGGCATATCGTTCGCATCGACCATCGTTTCGTCTCTCTCCCCCGGCCGTTCCCCCGGCGCGGATGCATGATGCAGGTCGGTATTTGCGGCGCAAGCTTGAATCATTCTTATTGCAAGTATACTGAAAATCAGTGTACTGATCAATTACGCGAGGGAAGCGGGAGCCCGATCGCGGCACGACCGTGTTCGTGGTGCGAACAGGGGCGTAGCGATTGGAGCCCGGAGCCCATCCTTCGAGACGCGGTCTTGCGACCGCTCCTCAGGATGACGTTGTGTGTGTTGATGGTCTCGCGATTTCCCGACACGAGAACGTCATCCTGAGGAGCCTGCGAATAGCAGGCGTCTCGAAGGATCGGCTCCTACCGTCCCCCGCCAGAAAGAACCTCGCCATTGCGCACCGGCCCGAGGAGGGGCAGCGTGCGATGGCGCATTCGGCGCGGAGGAGGCCGATCATGCAGTTTCATCTCAACGGATTTCAGCCCGGCGATCCCGATATCGCCCCGGCCATGGACGGCGAACAGTCGCAAACCCTGCCCGAGACACTTGATGTGTTGCCCGAGACACTCGACGTGTTGATCGTCGGCGGCGGCCCGGCGGGCCTGACGCTGGCAGCCCAGCTTGCGGCCTTTCCCGAAATCGAGACCCGCATCGTGGAGCGCAAGGACGGCCCGATGAGCCTCGGGCAGGCCGACGGCATCGCGTGCCGGACCATGGAGATGTTCCAGGCCTTCGGCTTCGCCGGGCGCATCGAGCGGGAGGCTTACTGGGTCAACGAGATGACCTTCTGGAAGCCGGACCCGGCGGACCGTTCCAACGTCATTCGCCATGGCCGGGTGCAGGATGTGGAGGACGGGCTTTCGGAATTTCCCCATGTGATCCTCAATCAGGCCCGCGTGCATGACTGCTATCTGGATGTGATGGCCAACAGCGCCCGCCGCCTGACGCCCGACTACGGTTGTTCCTTCCTCGATCTCACCGTCGATCCCGACCCGGATGCCTCCCACCCGGTGACGGTGCGCATCGAGCGGGCGGGCAAGAACGGCGCTCCGGCCACGGTGGAGACGGTGCGCGCACGCTACGTGGTCGGCTGCGACGGCGCGCGCTCCGGTGTGCGCCGCGCGCTGGGACGGAACCTCAGCGGCGATTCGGCCAATCAGGCATGGGGCGTGATGGATGTTCTGGCCGTCACCGACTTTCCCGATATCCGCCTGAAAGCGGCGATCCATTCAGCGGATGAAGGCAACGTGCTGATCATTCCGCGCGAGGGCGGCTATCTCGTGCGCCTCTATGTGGAGATGGACAAGCTGGCCGAAGACGAGCGCGTCGCCAGCCGCAACATCACGTCCGATCACCTGATTGCGGCCGCCAAGCGGATCTTCCATCCCTGGTCGCTGGAGGTGAAGGAAGTGGCGTGGTGGTCGGTCTACGAGATCGGCCAGCGCCTCACCGACCGCTTCGACGATGTGGCCGACGACGAGATCGGCAATCGCACCCCGCGCGTCTTCATCGCGGGCGATGCCTGCCATACCCACAGTCCCAAGGCGGGGCAGGGCATGAATGTCTCCATGCAGGACACGTTCAATCTCGGCTGGAAGCTCGCCCATGTGCTGACCGGGCGCAGCGGGCCGGAGCTGCTCGCCACCTATTCCGATGAGCGCCAGCGGATCGCGCAGGACCTCATCGACTTCGACCGCGACTGGGCGCGCATGTTCTCCGCCCGCCCGAAGGAGGACGGCGCGGAAGCCGACGCCGATGCGGTCGATCCGGCTGAATTCCAGCGCCACTTCCTGCGCTTCGGGCGCTTTACCGCGGGCGTTGCGACTCACTATCGGCCATCGGTGCTGACCGGCGATACAGCCCATGCGGGTCTGGCGTCGGGCTTCACGCCCGGCATGCGGTTTCATTCCTTCCCCGTCATCCGCCTTGCCGACGCCAAACACATGCATCTGGGCCACACGGTGACCGCGGACGGGCGCTGGCGTCTCTTCGCCTTTGCCGATGAAAGCGATCCGGCAGACGCCGCCTCGCCGCTCGCCCGTCTTTGCAGTTGGCTGGAAACCGATCCGGCCTCCCCGGTCCGCCGCTTCACGCGGACGGGTGAGGACATCGATTCGCTGATCGATCTGCGCGCCGTGCTGCCTTTCGGTCATCAGACCCTGAGCCTTGAGGCCATGCCGTCCCTGCTTTTGCCGAAGAAGGGGCGCTACGGGCTCATCGATTACGAAAAGATTTTCTGCCCCGACCTGAAGGGAGGGCAGGATATCTATGAGGCGCGCGGAATCGACCGGAAAAAGGGCTGTCTGGTTGTGGTTCGGCCCGATCAGTACGTCGCTCAGGTGCTGCCGCTCGACGCATATGAGGCGCTGGCCGGCTATTTCGATGCGATCCTGACACCCGCCAACTGAGGCGCGCGCGCCTCTCCCTTTTTCCGAAAGCGGCATGAACGGACTTGCCGCTTTCGGAGCCGGGTGGCAGCATGCGCGCATGGTAAAGAGACGCAGTTTCGAGGAAGGCCACCGCCGCAAGTTTCTGGTCGTCGTTGACGAGACGCCGGAATGCGACCGGGCCCTGGTCTATGCGGGAATGCGCGCCGAGCGCACCGGCGGGGCCGTCGTCATGCTCTATTGCATCGCGCCCGCCGACTTCCAGCACTGGATCGGCGTGGAAAACATCATGCGCGCCGAAGCGCAGCAAGAAGCGGAGACGACGCTTGCCCGCGCGGCGGAAAAGATCCGCGCCGTCGCCCGTGTCGATCCCGAGACGGTCATTGTCGAAGGCACGCTCGCCAACGAGATCATCACCCTGATCGAGAAGGATCAGGATATCGCCATTCTCGTGCTCGCCGCCGGTACCAGTTCCGAAGGCCCTGGCCCGCTTGTCTCCTCCTTTGCCTCCAAGAGCGCGGGCTCCTTCCCCATTCCCGTCACCATCGTGCCCGGCACGTTGAGCGACGAGGAAATCGCGACGCTGGCCTGAATCCGCGCGCTCATCCTTCGCGATGGGGGAAACCGTGAGGCCGCCCCCTTGTTTGCGTTGCCAAACGGCCTAATTGCGCTAGAATGGAATAATTCAAAACTGGTGCAACAGGCGGTGGCCTGTCGATCGGGCCTTTTCTGCCGCGCACCTTTCCCGTTCTGGCGACTTTTTGTCGTCTTGCGGGGTGCGACAGATTGGCAACGCTGGTCAGCTCAAGTCTCGATCCCGGCGAAATCCGCCCCATATGCCGGGCAGATGTCGCAATGCGAGGCTCCGACCACCGGCGGCGAACACCCAAAAAGGCAGATCCCCAGAGGGCAGATCCAATGTTCATTCAGACCGAAGCAACACCCAATCCGGCGACGCTCAAGTTCATTCCGGGCCGCGTGGTGCTTGAAGGCGACACGCGCGACTACCGCGAGGCGGATGGCGCGCATGATTCGCCCCTGGCCGAGAAGCTGTTTCAGGTGCCCGGCGTGGCGGGCGTCTATTTCGGCTATGACTTCATCACCGTCACCAAGGACGACAGCGACTGGCAGCACCTGAAGCCTGCCGTGCTCGGCGCGATCATGGAGCATTTCATGTCCGGCCAGCCGGTCCTGAAAGCCGATTGCGCGGCTGAGAACGCCGAAGAGTTCTTCGGTGAGGACGACAGCGAGACGGTGGCGACCATCAAGGAACTGCTGGAGACGCGCGTGCGCCCGGCCGTTGCGCAAGATGGCGGCGACATCACCTTCCGCGGTTTCAAGGACGGGATCGTCTATCTCTCCATGCGCGGTGCATGTGCGGGCTGCCCGTCTTCCACGGCGACGCTGCGCCACGGCATCCAGAACCTGATGCGCCACTTCATTCCCGAAGTGGAAGAAGTGCGGGCCATGTAAGCTCTGGGCAATGTAAGCTCCGGGTCATGCAACCTTCAGGAAGCGGCGTTCGCGCCGCTTCGCCCCTCTGCCCGCCCGTGTCGCAAGGTCCGTATCCGGCCTGCGGCGTGATGGTCGGTTCTTAATCCATTTCCCCACTCGACATGACGCTCATGTGACGCTAGCCATGCGCCATGACCCTGCTTGCGCTCGATACCGCCCTTGCGCGTTGTTCCGCCGCCGTCCTCAAGGATGACGGCGCGCTTTGCACTGTCAGCGCCGAACTTGGCCGCGGCCATGCCGAACATCTCGCTGGAATGGTGCGCGAGGCGATGGAACAGGCGCAGACCGGGTTTTCCGATCTCGACCGCATCGTCGTAACCGTCGGGCCGGGAAGTTTCACCGGCCTTCGCGTGGCGCTGTCGGTTGCGCGCGGCTTCGCGGTCGTCGCTCCCGTCGATCTCGTCGGCGTGACGACGCTTGCAGCCATTGCCGAAGGCGCGCGCGAGATGGCTGAAGGCCACCCGATCGCCGTCGCCCTGCCCGCCCGTGGCGGCGAGGTTTATGCGCAGGTCTTCGATGAGGACGGCGCGCCCCTCGGCGCGCCCGCAGCCCTTGAGGCGGCGGATTTCGCGAAGGCGCTTGCCCCCGAGACGAGGCTTGCGGGCGCTGCTGCCGATACGATTGCGGGCTTCAGACCGGATCTTTGTATCATCGACCGTTCTGCTGCGCCCGACATTGCCTGCGTGGCGCGGCTCGGGTTTTCCGCTCCGGTGCCGGATGCGCCGCCCGCTCCGCTTTATCTGAAGCCGCCCGACGCCAAGCCGCAGACGCGATTCAGGATCGCACGCGCATGATCGGGCGCTGGTTTTCCTCTGCGCCGCCGCGCATCAACGAAGCTGAGCGTGAAGATTTCCCGGTCATGGCGGAACTGCACGCGCTGTCCTTTGCCCGCGAATGGAGCGAAGACGAAATCGCCTCGCTCATGGCGGGCGACGGGGTCTTCTCGCTGGTGACGCGCCGCGCCCCGCCCACCGCTTCGCGCCAGCCAATCGGCTTCGTGATGGTGCGCACGGTGGCCGACGAGGCCGAAATCCTGACCATCGCCGTTCACCCGCGCTGGCGCGGGCGCGGCCACGGCCAGCTTCTGATGGAAGCCGCCATGCGCCGTCTTTATGCGGATCGTGTTCTTAACGTTTTTCTCGAGGTCGATGGTGACAACGAGTCTGCCCGTCAGCTTTACGAGCGGCTGGGCTTCAAGGTGGTGGGCGAACGCAAGGGCTATTATCCGGGAACCGGCAAGAACGGCGGACCTTCCACCGCGCTCGTCATGCGCCGCGAAATGACGCCGCCGCAACGCCCGCGCAAGGGCGGCGTGGGGGCTGAGAACGTCTGAGATGCGGCGAGGCGATTCGGTCCGCTGTCATCCATTTGACGCAACATGTGGGCTAGGTGTGTGCTGCCGTTCTGCGCCGTTTGACCTCGTCGGCTCACGCGCGATACTGCAGGATCCGTCGCCGCTTTTGCGAGCGACCCCGACCTGAGTGAGGAGACTTCAAGGCCATGCCCGCCCTGCGCGCCTGTCTGGCGATTGCCGGCCTGACCGTCGTCACGCTCATTCTTCTGCCGCTGCAATGGCTTGCGGTGCGTTTCCGCTGGCAGGCCAGGCGCTGGATCCCGGTGCTGTTTCACCGGGTGGGGTGCCGCCTTCTGGGCGTGCGCATCACCGAGCATGGTCGTCTGGACGCCACGCGCCCCCTGCTGGTGGCCGCCAATCATGTTTCCTGGCTCGATATCGTGGTGCTGGGCTCGCGCGTGCCGCTCTCCTTCATCGCCAAATCGGAAGTGGCCACATGGCCGCTGTTCGGCACCTTCGCCCGCCTGCAGCGCACGGTCTTCGTGGACCGTCAGCGCCGCTCCGCCACAGGGCGCACCAATTCCGAGATTGCCGAACGGCTCACCAACGGCGACGCCATGGTTCTTTTTGCCGAGGGCACCTCGTCCGACGGCTCAAGGGTGCTGCCCTTCCGAAGCGCCCTGATCGGCGCGGCGCAGGCGGCTCTTACCGGCAATGGCGATGCGGGGCCGGAAACGGTGTGGGTCCAGCCGCTCGCCGTTGTCTACACAAAGCTTCAGGGCCTGCCGCTCGACCGGCGCACCCGCCCGCTCATCGGCTGGTACGGCGACATGGATCTCGCCCCGCATTTGTGGCGGCTGATGAAGGAAGGCGCGGTGGATGTGGAACTGATCTGGGGCGAACCGGTTGCCGTGTCCCCCTCCACCAACCGCAAGGCGCTGGCCGCTGAGCTGGAGCAGACGGTGCGCGATGCCGTCAACGCAACGCTTCTGGGGCGCGAGCCGGAGCCGCGAATTAACTCTGCGGACGAAGTTTCGGCACTGGCGTCGCCCGAGGCGCGCCAAAACATTGCCGCGCCGCAATAACAGCCTATTCTCATATCGCTCAAAAACCGTTAGTGCTGAGGGCGAAAACGTCTCGCTGGGTTCTTTTTGGCCCGGCGCATTGACAAATGCCCCTGCGAAGCAGAGGAAGCGGCCTGCAAAAATGAGGGGATGGTTCCCGTGTTTTGAGGTCTTCTCCTTGAAAAGGGCTCCCTTAACTCCCGCATCGCGTGCATGCTGAGGCACAAGGCTGTCGGCTGCACGGGACAATGCCTGCAAGGTCTGGTTTCGACATTCATGAGTGACGCCAAGAAAGTCTTCGTTCGTACCTATGGCTGCCAGATGAACGTCTACGATTCCGATCGTATGACGGACGCGCTGGCGCCCGAAGGCTACGCCAGCACGGATAATCTCGAGGACGCCGATCTCGTCATCCTGAACACCTGCCACATCCGCGAAAAGGCGGCGGAGAAGGTCTATTCCGAAATCGGCCGCATCCGGAAACTGAAGGATGCGCGCGCGGACACGGCAAAGCCGATGACGCTGGCGGTGGCCGGTTGCGTGGCGCAGGCCGAGGGCGACGAGATCATGCACCGCGCGCCCGCGGTCGATCTGGTCTTCGGCCCGCAGAGCTATCACCGCCTGCCGGAACTGCTGAAGCGCGCGGCCGAGGGCGAACATGTCGTGGAGACGGATCTTCCCACCGAGGACAAGTTCAAGGCGCTGCCCGCCGCCTCGCGCGAAGTGACGGTGAAACGCGGCGTGACCGCCTTCCTCACCGTGCAGGAAGGCTGCGACAAGTTCTGTACCTTCTGCGTGGTGCCCTACACCCGCGGCGCGGAAGTATCCCGCCCGATTTCGCAAGTGCTCGATGAAGCGCGTCGTCTTGCGGATGCAGGCGTACGCGAGGTGACGCTGCTCGGCCAGAACGTCAACGCCTATCATGGCAAGGGGCCGGACGGCTCAGATTGGGGCCTTGGCCGCCTGCTGCACGCGCTGGCCGACATTCCCGGCCTCGACCGCCTGCGCTACACCACCAGCCATCCGCGCGACATGGACGACGAGCTGATGGCTGCGCACCGCGACCTCGAGGCGCTGATGCCCTATCTGCACCTGCCGGTGCAGGCAGGCTCCGACCGCATTCTCGGCATGATGAACCGCAAGCACACGGCGGCCGAATATCTGGCGCTGGTGGAGCGCATCCGCGCCGCCCGCCCCGATATTGCGCTTTCCGGCGATTTCATCGTCGGCTTCCCGGGCGAGACGGAAGACGATTTCCGCGCCACCATGAAACTGGTGGAAGAGGTCGGCTACGCTTCGGCCTTCTCGTTCAAATACAGCCCGCGTCCCGGCACGCCGGGGGCCGCTCTTGACGATCAGGTGCCCGAAGAGGTCAAGTCGGAACGGCTCGCCCGTCTTCAGGCGCTCCTGTCGCAGCAGCAGCAGGCCTTCAACGCCTCCAAGCGCGGGGCGGTGATGGATGTCTTGTTCGAAAAGCCGGGCCGGTTCGAAGGTCAGCTCGGCGGGCGCTCGCCCTGGCTTCAGGCGGTTCACGTGGACGCGCCGGCGGAGCTTTTCGGTGAGATCCGGCAGGTTGTGATCGAGGATGTCGGCCCCAACTCGCTTGTGGGCCGGTTGACCGGTAACGAGGCGGCGGCGACGCCGTCGGGTGCGGATGGCCGCGTGGCGGCGGAAGCAGGAGGCAGGGCTTGACGGGGGATACCCCAGCACAAGGTGCCGAAGGTGCGGTCGGCGGGTCGGTGCCCGCTTCCGACATGACCCATGTAGTCGTGGCCTTCGATGACAACCGTCTCATTGGCGATCTGTTCGGTCAGTTCGACCAGAATCTGGCCCTGATCGAGCGTCGTCTGGGCGTGGAAGCGGTCGGGCGCGGCAACCAGGTGGCCCTCAAGGGCTCCCAGGAAGGCTGCGAACAGGCGCGTCTGGCGCTGGAGGGGCTATATCACCGCCTCCAGCAGGGCCACGAGCTGCATCCCGGCGACGTGGAAGGCGCGATCCGTATGGCGAGCGCGGAAACCGGCCAGCTCTCGCTGCCCACGATGGAGCCGCGCTCAAAGCTGGCCTTCGCCCAGATCTCCACCAAACGCAAGACGGTCGTCGCCCGCACGCCCGCGCAGGACGCCTATATCCGCGCGATGGACCGGGCCGATCTGGTCTTCGGCATCGGCCCTGCGGGCACCGGCAAGACCTTCCTTGCGGTGGCCTATGCGGCGGCATTGCTGGAACGCGGTGAGATCGACCGGATCATCCTGTCGCGTCCCGCGGTGGAAGCGGGAGAACGCCTCGGCTTCCTGCCCGGCGACATGAAGGAAAAGGTCGATCCCTACCTGCGCCCGCTCTATGACGCGCTTTACGAGATGATGCCGGGCGAGAAGGTGGAACGCGCCATCCTTTCCGGCGTGATCGAGGTCGCGCCGCTCGCCTTCATGCGCGGCCGCACGCTGTCGAATGCGGTGGTCATTCTGGATGAGGCGCAGAACACCACCTCCATGCAGATGAAGATGTTCCTGACGCGTCTGGGCGACAACGCCAAGATGATCGTCACCGGCGATCCCAGCCAGATCGACCTGCCACGCGGCATGGTTTCGGGTCTGCGCGAGGCGCTTGCCGTGCTCGACGGGGTGGAAGGCATCACGCGCGTGCGCTTTACCGACAAGGACGTGGTGCGCCATGAGCTTGTCGCGCGCATCGTCGCCGCCTACGACCGCGCCACCGCGCAAGCCGAAGACGGCGGCGTCGATACGGGCCACACCACCCCGCCGCGGCGTGGATGACAGGCGCGGATGACGGGCGTGAATGAGCGGGTCTGAAAGCAGCAAGGCGATGACCGAAGCGAGCGACGAGACGGGGCGGGTCCCCGACGATCTGGAAATCGATCTGGCGATCAACGCGGATGGCTGGCCTTCGGCAGAGGCGCTGGAAGCGCTGGCGCACCGTGCCCTTGGGGCGGTTTTTGCGACCGCGGACCTGCGCTATCTGCCGGGTTCCGAGCTGAGCCTCGTCTTTTCCGATGATGCAGAAGTGCAGGTGCTCAACCGCGACTACCGCAGCAAGGACAAGCCGACGAATGTGCTCTCCTTCCCCGGCGGCGACGAGGAAGGCCCGGTTTTCGGCCCCCTTCTGGGCGATATCGTGCTGGCCCGCGAGACGGTCATGCGCGAGGCGGAAGAGGGTGCAATCGCCTTCGATGCGCATCTCGTTCACTTAATCGTACACGGAACTCTTCATCTTTTCGGGTATGATCACCAAATTGACTCAGAGGCCGACATAATGGAGGGCCTCGAAACCCGGATCCTGGCGGGCCTCGGCATAGCCGATCCCTACCGCAACGATCCGCCAACACAGGATGAAACACGGACGCTTTGATGCGACCGGACGAGACGATGACATTGCCTGACACCTCAGATCCCGGGCCGTCTTCGGCCGAAGAACCCGGCCAGAGTTCCACCGCGCCTGCTTCCCGCCACGATGGCGAAGCGGAGCGCGACTCCCGTCCCTGGCTGTCGCGCCTGATCAGCCAGCTGGTGCTGCGCAGAAACGGCAGCCTCCGTGAAAATCTGGAACATGTGCTCGCCGCCGATTACGGCGGAGACGCGAATTTTTCGCCCGAAGAACGGGTTCTTCTGGGCAACATCCTGCGCCTGCGCGAGGTGCGGGTGGACGATGTCATGGTCCCGCGCGCCGATATCGACGCGGTCGACGAAAACATCTCGCTTGCCGAACTCATGGAGGTGTTTCGAACCTCCGGCCATTCGCGCATGCCCGTCTATCACGACACGCTCGACGACCCGCGCGGCATGGTTCACATCAAGGACCTGCTGGGCTTCTTCTCCGGCGCGCTGAACGACACCGCGCATGCCGGGACCGGCGAGGCGGCGACGGGAGACGAGGCGGAGGCGACCTCCGGCGAGGCGGGCGCGGAATCCGGCGGCGGGCCTGCCCCCTGTCAGCTCGACATGACCCAGCCGCTCGGCGCTTTTGAAATCATCCGCCCGGTTCTCTTCGTCCCGCCCTCCATGCGGGCGGCCGATCTGATGGCCCAGATGCAGGCCTCGCGTGTGCAGATGGCCCTCGTCATCGACGAATACGGCGGCACCGACGGCCTCGTCTCGCTGGAAGACCTCGTTGAAACCGTCGTCGGCGACATCGAGGACGAATACGACGAGGACGAAGAGCCGATGCTCGTGCGCCAGAACGAGGCGGCCTGGGTCGCCGATGCGCGCGTGATGATCGAGGATCTTCAGGAAGAGCTTGGCGACGCCTTTGACATTGGCGGGATGTCGGAGGAAATCGACACGCTGGGCGGCCTGCTCTTCACGCTCGTCGGCCGCGTGCCGGTGCGCGGCGAGGTGATCACCGCGCCCGAGATGGCCGGGTTCGAGTTCGAGGTGATCGATGCCGATCCGCGCCGCGTGAAACGGGTGAGGATCCTCCGCCAGTCCGGCGAACAGGCAGCGGCCGGGACGGCCGAAAGCCGCCGCAGGCCGCGCCGCGGCGATGGCGAGGACATGGCCGCGGAGTAGTGGGCGGCGGAATAGCGGGCCGTGAAACAGTGGGTGGCGGAAGCCCCCCGTACCTCACCGCGTCTTTTCGTTTTTGGAAACCGATATCCGGGGCGGACCTGTTCCGCCCCGTTTTGCTGTCCGGTGCCCGCGGCCAGTCTTTACATGCCCGCCCGTCGTCGCGTGTCAGCTCGCCTCCGCGGCAAGCTGCGGCAGTTCCATTCCCTGCCACTCGATGACCTGCGGTACCGACATGGGCTTTGAGAAATAATAGCCCTGCACGATCTCCACGCTGGTCTCGTGGGCGAGATAGGTCAGTTCCTCCAGCTTCTCCACGCCTTCGGCCACCATCACAAGGCCCATGGACTGGCCGAGCCGCTCGATGGCGCGCAGGATGCGCTGGTTGACCGGGTTCTCGTGGATGTTGGTGATGAAGGAGCGGTCGATCTTGAGTTCGTGCGCCTCAAGTTCCGCGATCACCGAAAGCGAGGAATAGCCGGTGCCGAAATCGTCGATGGCGAGCCGGATACCTGCGGCGCTCAGCATCGGCTGGACGAGGGCGCGGAATTGCGGCGCCTGCACCATTGCATCCTCGGTCAGTTCCAGAACCAGCCGGTTGGCGCGACCGCTGGCGACGACCCGCGCCACCAGTTCGGACATGAAGATGGGATCGTTTGCCTGAATGCCCGCAATGTTGATGGAGACCGTCGTCTTGTCGCCGAAGCGCTCGTCCAGCCGGTCGAAGGTGGACAACGCGTCCTCGGTGATGGCCAGCGTGATGGGGTTGAGAAGGTCCAGCTCGCTTGCCGCGCGGATGAATTCGCCCGGCGCGCGCACGGTGCCGTCATCCTCGCGCCAGCGCGCCAGCGCCTCGAACCCGGTCACGCGGTAATCGGAAATGCGCACCTTGGGCTGAAGCGCGGCTTCGAAATCCTTCCGTCTCACCGCCTCGCGCAACAGTTGCTCAAGCTGCAGGGAGCTGTAGAGGGCGCGGCCCATTTCCTGCGAGTAGAACACCACCGCCCCGTGCCGCTCCGCCTTGGAACGATACATGGCGTAATCGGCGTTGCGCCGCAGATCCCCGAAATTCCTGCCGTTTTCCGGACACAGGCTGACGCCGATGGAGACGGTCACATCGACCCGGCTGCCAAGCAGCTGATATGAGCCGCACAGGGTGTCGCGAATGCGCTCCAGCCGCGCGCGTGCGTGGTCCATGTCCTTCAAGCCGGAAAGGACGACGATGAATTCATCGCCGCTCATGCGGGTCACGCAATCATGGCCCGCCACTTCGCTCGAAAGCCGCTCCGCGATAGCCTTCAGCAGCGCATCGCCCGCCTCATGGCCGAAATAGTCGTTGATCCGCTTGAACCGGTCGATATCGACAAAGACCAACGCCAACCGCTCATCGGGCTTGCGCTCCGCCAGCGCCCTGGTGATGAACTGGTTCAGCCGCGCCCGGTTGCCGACGCCGGTCAGTTCGTCATGGAGAGCCCGGTATTCGAGAATGCGGGTCAGTTCCTGAAGACGCAGGTTTTCCGTTTCGCTCAGATGGTGACGCCGGATGCCGAGAGCATGGGCGGCGAGCAGGGCATAGCGCTGGCCCAGAACCACGTCGTCGCGCGAGAAGCCGGGCTCTCCGGGCGCGCGCAGCAAGACGATCGCCCCGCGCCGCGCCTCCAGCCGGATGGGCAGGAACATGGCAGGCTGATCGGCGCTCACCAGCTCCGGATGGTCGATGATCGGGGTGCGGCCGTATCGCTCCAGCTTGGCGCGCGCGCGCCCGTCCAGAACCTTGCGCATCATGCGCGATTTCATCCACCGGGTCCCCATCAGGGCCGGGGAGGTGGAGGCGATGCAGTCCATCGCCTCGTCTTCATCGACAAGAGTGCAGGCGTTTTCGAAATCGAAGACTTCGCGCAATGAAGAAAAGACCACCTGAAACGGATCGATCCCGTTATCGAGCGTCAGCAACGAGCGCAATCCGGAAAACAGCAGATTGGACTCATACGCCTGCGCCTGCAGGACCGCATTTTCCTGCTGCAGGGCCTGAACGGTCTCGCGGAGAGAGGAGATGGATTGCAGATCGTCCATTGCGTTGAGTTGCCTAAGAACCGAATACGACGGCGGAAATCATCAGATTTCCGTGTTTGTTGACGCCAAGGACCGGGCCCTGCTCGCCGAAGGTGAAGCACACGAGGATCGGCAGGTCTCCCAGTTGCGCCTTCAGCACTTCCACAAGGCCCGCCAGATTGTCGTTGCCGGCGATGCCCGGGCCGCCGCAAAAGGTCATCACCGCAGCGATGGGCCGTGTGCCCGCAATTTGCTGCACCGCCTGATGGGACACCCGGCTGGCGCGCCGGATCAGCAGTTCCGGATCGCGGCGTACGCAGTGGATCTCTTCCCCCTCCTCCACGTCGGCGAAGGTCGTGAGCGCGCCGTCGGGGCGCAGCGTACGGGGGTGGACCAGAAAACAGCGCTCGGAGCCGTTCTCGCTGCCCCTGATAACGGCAAGCGGCGTCATCGTGCTTTGCCTGACGATGATGCCGCCATTGTCGAGAAGCGGTCCAAGGGCTCCGCCGATCCACCTGTTATAGACGGGACCGGCCGGTTTCCCGTCGATTTCCAGTATGGTGCGCCCGCGCCCACCCTCTTCGATCCGCGTGATGCGTCCGCCGTCGCCGCGCCGTTCCTGGCAACTGACGACCCCCGGCTCCATGGCACCCTGAAACCCGATGCCCAGCGTCTGGGAGGGAAAGAGCACGCACACCACGACGGCGTCCGACATCGCCTCGCCGCCGCAGATCTGGGTCCACTTGCCCGACAGCGTGCTGTCGGCGGAACTGCCGCCGACAATCGGGCAGCGGTCGCCGACAATCTGCTTGAGGCCGCGCAGAACTTCTTCTTCGTGACCCGGCGTCTGAAAGATCCAGATGAGATCCGGCAATTCGCTGTCGCAGTCGGCCTCGAGCAGGGCCGCATGCAGGGCGTCCTGTGCGGCGGCGGCCGGATTGCCGTTGAGCGGCCGCGCGGCCGCGCCGAAATCGCCCTGTGGGTCGGACACCATCAAAACGCCGATGGAACTCGGTCCGTGCAGACCCGTCTGATCCATGATGCCGCCGGCGGAGCTGCCGCCGAGGATCGCCGCCCGGGGATGGAGTTCATGCAGGGTTTGCGCGATCTCCGTTCCGTCATGTTCCTCGCTGTAGAAGGCGAAGATGACGTCGGGGGTCATCCCGGTCCCGTCGAGCGCGCGCCGCAAGCTGGTCCGGACATCGGTGCCTTCGGCCCCGACTTCTTTTCCGGACGTCTCGTCGACGATGATGGATGCTGCCCGCATCGAAGTTAACTCGCCAATACGCTGGGGATCGGGCGAGAGCCCGCAAGGGCCCTGCCGCGTTGGAAGAACGCCTGCGGTGAAGGGACCGCTCGGCATGATTAGCCGACCACATAGCACCGGAACTCCTAATATTCCCCTGTCGTCAGGGCAGATCAGGAAAGGCCCTGATGTCGCATCCCGGGCCCTGCGCGGACTTGACCCGCATCGACCGGCTGCGCACATGATGCGGCGGTCGCCGAGGCGTCGATTCGGGCGGCCGATATTCGGGATTTCGCGATGATCCATGCTCTGGCCGACAGGTTGATCTTGACGTGGGGCTGGCGGCGCTGGACCGCCGCCTTCGTGCTGGGGGCGCTCGCCTCCTTCTCACAGGCGCCCTACGACTGGTTCTTCGTTCTCTGGCTTTCATTTCCCGGTCTTGTCTGGCTGCTCGACGCCACCGTCACCGATGAGGCGGAAGGCCTGCGTCGCTCGCTTCGCGCCGCCGCCGCCGTCGGCTGGTGGTTCGGTTTCGGCTACTTTCTGGCCGGGCTGTGGTGGATCGGCTCCGCCTTTCTGGTGGAGGCGGACGCCTTCGCGTGGATGATCCCCTTCGCCGTCCTCGCCATGCCTGCGGGGCTGGCGCTCTTCTGGGCAGGCGCGGCGCTTGTGGCGCGGCTCTTCTGGAGGGAGGGCGGCACCCGCGTTCTGGTTCTGGCCGCAAGTCTGGCGGGGTTCGAATGGCTGCGCGGCCATGTGCTGACCGGTTTCCCGTGGAACGCCATCGGCTACGGCTTCGCCGCCAACACGGTGATGATGCAGCCGGCCGCCCTGATCGGCGTCTACGGTTTGGGCCTCGTCGCCGTCATCGTCTTTGCAAGTCCCGCGGTTCTGGCCGATGCGACCGCGCCGCGCAGGCGGCTCGCGCTTGTCGGGGCGGCCGCCGTTCTTTTCGCGACCTGTCTGGGTTATGGCGCGTTCCGGCTCTCTCAGGAAGGTCCGGCGGACGTGCCGGACGTGCGCCTGCGTATCGTCCAGCCCAACATTCCGCAGGCGGAAAAATGGGCGCCGGGCAACGAGCAATGGATCTTCGAGCGCTATCTGGACCTGTCGGCAGCGCCGCTTGGCCCGAACGACACCCGTCTCGACGCCATCACACACCTGATCTGGCCGGAATCCGCCTTTCCCTTCATCCTGACCGAGCAGCCCGGCGCGCTGGCCGCCATCGATACCCTTCTGCCGCAGGGCACGGTCCTGATCACGGGGGCGGCGCGCGCGGAACCGGCGGCCAAGCCCCGGCCCGGTCACGAAACCGACTACTACAATTCGGTCTATGTGATCGCCGACGATGCAACCATCACCGAAGCCTACGACAAGGTTCATCTGGTGCCCTTCGGCGAATACCTTCCTCTGAGGGATCTGCTGACGAAACTCGGGGTGGAAAACCTGGTGCGCACGCCCGGCGGGTTCACCAGAGGTTATGCGCGCCGCAACCTGACGGCGCCCCGTGCCCCTGCTTTCTCGCCGCTCATCTGCTACGAGGCGATTTTCCCGCTGGCGGTCGTTCCCGACGGCGCGCGTCCGGGCTGGTTGCTGAACCTGACCAACGACTCCTGGTTCGGCGATACGCCCGGCCCCCACCAGCACCTGCGCCAGACGCGGCTGAGGGCCGTGGAGGAGGGGCTGCCGGTCGTTCGCGACGCCAATACGGGCATCTCCGCCGTCATTGATTCGCGCGGACGCCTGCGCGGCAAATTGCCGCTGGGGCGCGCCGGGGCGTTCGATTCAGCCCTCCCCGGGGCCGACGAACCACCCCTTTACGCAAGGGTCGGAGACTGGCCGCTTGCCTTGGCTATCGGGGCAATATTTGCCCTTGCAGGGGCCTTCCGGCGGCGCATTTCGCGTCCGCGCTGATTGCCGGAACGGCCCATGTGAAAAACAACATATTGTATTAATTGACTATGATATACGGTAACGGGCATTATTCAGCCATCGCAAGCAAATTGCGGGGGTGGAACGCTGCTTTGCAACTCGTCGTAAAGGCGGGATGAAGCGGAGATCGGCGGCTGCCCCAACCGTATGAACAGGTCGTTGCCGGGCTGCTCGAGCAAGCTCTTCTTTCCGGCCGGCCAACGCTGACCATGCCTGTATCCGATCCTTCTGTGATGGCCGAAACGGCGTGCGGCAGGGGAGAGGGCGACGTCCTGTCCGGGGGCGGTGTGTGGGGTTTCTGTAAACTGCCGCAGGGGTTAGTATTACAAGGTAAGTTGTCGAAGCCGAATACGGAGGTGATCCGCGGTAGGCGACGGGTGCAACGGGAATCGCCGCTGTCTCGCATGGGAGTGGGAGGCGCAGAGCGCAGGCGATGCCTTGGTTGCGGCGGAGGATGCCGCTGGCTTTGACGAAAACAATGAAGGCGAAAAAAATGCCCAGTAAAAAAGCACCCAACCCCATAGACGTGCACGTCGGCAGTCGCATCCGACTACGTCGCATGATGCTTGGAATGTCTCAGGAAAAGCTCGGAGAAAATCTTGGCATTACATTCCAGCAGATCCAGAAATACGAAAAGGGCACCAACCGTGTCGGCGCCAGCCGGCTGCAGCACATCGCAACGGTTCTGAAAGTGCCGATTTCGTTCTTCTTCGAGGATGCTCCGGGCACCCCCGATGAAGGCGGCGGGTTCGCCGAGGCCCAGCCCACCTCCTATGTGGTGGACTTTCTGTCCAGTTCGGAAGGTCTGGCGCTCAACCGCGCCTTCGTGCGCATCGAAGACAGCCGCGTACGTCGTCGGATCGTCGATCTGGTACGCTCGGTTGCGGGTGAGGAGGCCTGATCCTCAGGCCCGGGTTGCGTCGATAGCGCTGAACGATCTCAGGCCGCCCGCACGGGCGGCCTGTCAATGACCTGCACTCCTGGCTGCACTCTCTGGCCCGCGTCTGATGGCCGCTCCCGCTTTTCTTCCGCTTCTCTGCCCGGTGTCTTTTCCATGGCATCCGCCCCGGTTCGCGCCCGTTGCAAGGCTCGCGTGCCCGGCCGAATGGCCTGTTTGAATGCCTGGGGAACGTGACGGGCCGGCAAGCGCAGCAGCAATCCGACCATTTTCTGCGACTCGCGGCTTGATTGCCGCAAGGGAGCGCCCGCGCGGCAGGTTTTTTCCAATCTTGTTATTTTTCTGAAGTCTATTGCGGCGGCTGTTTCACGACACGCTTCCAACGTCACATCAAGGGCTTTGCCGAAACGGCTTTCGATCCGATTTCACCTTTGTTAGCAGGCAATTGGGCATGTTTTGCGAGAATGCCTCCGGCCTTGCTCCGCAGAGGCCGCGAAATGGCGTTTCCAACGGCTTCAACGGCGTTGTCCGTCACTTGCGGGGCTTGACCTTGCGGCCAATCCCTGCAACCTCCTCAGGCCTCTCGGCGGGCGTCCGCCTGCCGGGTTTCCAGCACTTTTTTCCCAGAAGGACCGTGAAATTGGCCCGCAAAGACTATCTCTTCACCAGTGAGTCGGTGTCTGAAGGACATCCTGACAAGGTTTGCGACCGTATCTCCGATACGATCGTGGACGCCTTCCTCGGCGCCATGCCCGAGGCACGCGTTGCGTGCGAAACATTGGCAACGACCAACCGGATCGTGATCGCGGGTGAGACCCGCGGACCGGAAGAAATCACGCATGAGTATCTCGCGCATCTGGCGCGGCTTGCGGTGAAGGATATCGGCTACGCGCAGGAGGGCTTCCACTGGGAGACCGCCGACGTCGCGGTGCATCTGCATTCCCAGTCCGCCGACATCGCCCAGGGCGTCGACAGCGCCGGCAACAAGGACGAGGGCGCGGGCGATCAGGGCATCATGTTCGGCTACGCCTGCCGCGAGACCGAAGAGCTGATGCCGGCTCCGATCCAGTTCTCCCACAAGATCCTCCAGACGCTGGCGGACGTTCGCAAGTCCGATCCGAAGTCGCCGCTCGGCCCCGACGCCAAGAGCCAAGTCACGGTGAAATACGTCGACGGCAAGCCCGTCGGCATCACCTCCATCGTGCTCTCCACCCAGCACGTCGACGCCTCGCTCTCCCCGCAGGACGTGCGTGCCATCGTCGACCCGTACATCCGCAGCTCCGTGCCCGATGGCTGGATTTCGGCTGATACCGTCTGGCACGTCAACCCGACCGGCAAATTCGTCATCGGCGGTCCGGACGGCGACTGCGGCCTGACCGGTCGCAAGATCATCGTCGACACCTATGGCGGTGCCGCGCCCCATGGCGGCGGCGCCTTCTCCGGCAAGGATCCCACCAAGGTGGACCGTTCCGCAGCCTATGCAGCGCGCTACCTCGCCAAGAACGTGGTTGCCGCCGGTCTCGCGGAGCGTTGCACGATCCAGCTCTCCTACGCTATTGGGGTCTCCGAGCCGCTGTCGGTCTATGTGGACCTGCACGGCACCGGCGAGGTTGACGAGGCGAAGCTCGAGAAGGTCCTGCGCGAGGTGATGAACCTGACGCCGCGCGGCATTCGCGAGCATCTGAAGCTCAACCGCCCGATCTACGCCCGCACCGCAGCCTACGGCCACTTCGGCCGGACGCCGGATGCGGACGGCGGCTTCTCCTGGGAGAAGACCGATCTGGTCGACGCCATCAAGGCGGCCGTGGCCTGAAGACACGGCGTGTGAACACGATGCGGAAAGCCGGCCCCTTCGGGGTCGGCTTTTCGTGCATGATGAAGACACCATGAACGACACTTACGAAGGCGCCTTTTTCGGGCGGCGCAAGGGCAAGGCGCTGAGGCAGGGACAGGCCGGACGCATGGCGGACCTGTTGCCGAAGCTCGCAATCGATCTCGACGACCCGGCCCCGGATCGTCTCGATGCGCTGTTTCCGCGCCCCGTTAAAGAAATCACGCTGGAAATCGGCTTCGGCGGCGGCGAGCACCTCATCCACCGCGCCACGGAAAGCCCCGATGCAGGCTTTATTGGCGTGGAGCCCTTCATCAACGGCATGGCCAAGGCGTTGTCGGCGATCGAGACCGGCGGGCTGGACAATATCCGCCTCTATAACGACGACGCCATCAATCTGCTGGACTGGATGCCGGAAGCCTCCATCGACCGGGCCTACCTGCTTTATCCCGATCCCTGGCCCAAGCGCCGCCACTGGAAGCGCCGCTTCGTCGGCCCGGAAAATCTCGACCGGATTGCCCGCGTCCTGAAGCCGGGCTCGGAATTCCGCTTCGCAAGCGACATCGACACCTATGTGGACTGGACCTTGCGCCATGTTCGCGCCCATCCCTGTTTCGAATGGACCGCCGAACGGGCCTCGGACTGGCTGGAGCCATGGGAGGGCTGGCCTTCCACCCGTTACGAGGCAAAGGCCTACCGGGAAGGCCGACGCGGCTACTACCTGACGTTCCGTCGTCTTTAAGGGCTGATTTCCGGTGCTTTCGAAGGGGTGGCAGACCTGCTGCGGGACAGTCGGGCCACTTCCGGGCTTGCGTCCGCGGCGTATTTGACTATATTTCGCCCAAGTTCAAATTCTCCATCGGCCAATACGGGCAGTTAGAGAGTGGGTCCCGCCGGGTCCCGCTCTTTTTTGTTAGGCGCGACGGTTGGCGATGCGGCGCTGCCGGTTGAAACACCGGGATCGCAGCCTTGCCTGAAACCTGCCCCGGCGCCCTGCCGCCGCCGATGGGAGACGCTGAGAAGACACGCCGGTCCCGACGGGCCGTGAAGAAGAGGTGCCATGTCCGAGAACGCCCCGCGTATTGTTGTTGAAAAGGGTCTGGATGCCCGCGTTGCCGCGCTCGCCGAGCCGGTGATCGAGGATCTCGGCTTCCGCCTCGTGCGGGTTCGCTACACGGGGCTGAACGGCGGCACGCTGCAGATCATGGCCGAACGCGCCGACGGCACGATGGATGTCGAGGGCTGCGAGGCCATCAGCCGGGCGCTTTCGCCGGTGCTGGATGTGGAAGATCCGATCTCCGGGGCGTATAATCTGGAGGTCTCTTCACCCGGTATCGACCGCCCGCTGGTTCGCGCGGAAGATTTCGACCGCTGGTCGGGCCATGAGGCCCGCATCGAGATGGACATGCCCCATGACGGGCGCAAGCGGTTCCGCGGCATCCTTCTGGGTGTGCGCGAGGAGACCGCGGGCGTGCGCATCCCGGATGCGCCGACCGACAAGCCCGACACCTACTGGGTGCCTCTCGCCGATATCGCGGAGGCCAAACTGATCCTGACCGACGCCCTGATCGCCGCCGCCCAGAATGCGGGTGTGGCTCCCGGGGGCGACGGGAACTGAACATAAGTCCACCGCAAGGTTGCGGCGGACGGAGAAGAGTTTTCGCGGCACGCCGGCGCCAACGCGGATGGCGACGTGCCGGGAGGGCCGGAGCCGGTGGGCTCCGGACATGACGAAGAGGCAAGCAATCGCGGGAACCGAGGGCAGAGACCCTTCGCGATGCAAGGAGAATGACGATGGCTGTCAGTGCGAACCGCCTGGAATTGCTGCAGATTGCGGACGCCGTTGCCCGCGAGAAGGTGATCGATCGTCAGATCGTCATCGAGGCGATGGAAGACGCGATCCAGAAGGCCGCACGCTCGCGCTACGGCTCTGAGACCGAGGTCAAGGCGGAGATCAACCCCAAGACCGGCGAGATCCGGCTTCAGCGCCTCCTTCAGGTGGTGGAAGATCTTGAGAATGTCTCCACGGAGATTCTGCTCGAGGACGCCCGCGCCCGCAATCCGGAAGCGCAGATCGGCGATTTCATCTCCGAACCGCTGCCGCCGCTGGATTTCGGCCGCATCGCCGCCCAGTCCGCCAAGCAGGTGATCGTGCAGAAGGTGCGCGAAGCCGAGCGCGACCGCCAGTACGACGAATTCAAGGACCGCATCGGCGAGATCGCCAACGGCGTGGTCAAGCGCGTGGAATACGGCAACGTGATCGTGGACATGGGCCGCGCCGAAGCCATCGTGCGTCGCGACGAATTGATCCCGCGCGAAGCTTTCCGCACTGGCGATCGCATCCGCGCCTACATACATGATGTGCGTCGCGAGCAGCGCGGCCCGCAGATTTTCCTGTCGCGCACGCATCCGCAGTTCATGGCGAAGCTGTTCGCGCAGGAAGTGCCGGAAATCTACGACGGCATCATCGAGATCCGCTCGGTTGCCCGCGACCCGGGCTCGCGCGCCAAGATCGCGGTGATCTCGCGTGACAGCTCCATCGATCCCGTCGGCGCCTGCGTCGGCATGCGCGGCTCCCGCGTTCAGGCGGTCGTCGGCGAGCTGCAGGGCGAGAAGATCGACATCATCCCGTGGAACCCGGACGCGGCGACCTTCATCGTCAACGCGCTCCAGCCCGCGGAAGTGGCCAAGGTCGTGCTCGACGAAGACGCCGAGCGCATCGAGGTCGTGGTTCCCGACGACCAGCTTTCGCTGGCCATCGGCCGTCGCGGCCAGAACGTGCGTCTGGCCTCCCAGCTCACCGGCTGGGATATCGACATCATGACGGAAGCCGACGAGAGCGAGCGCCGTCAGAAGGAATTTGCCGAGCGCAGCCAGCTCTTCACCGAAGCGCTGAATGTCGACGAGATGGTCGCGCAGCTTCTGGCCTCCGAGGGCTTCACCTCCGTGGAGGAAGTGGCCTATGTCGATCCGGACGAAATCGCCTCCATCGAGGGCTTCGACACGGAGACGGCGGAAGAGCTTCAGGCCCGCGGTCGCGAGCATCTGGAAGAGCTGGAAGCCAAGCTCGACGCGGAGCGCCGGGAACTCGGCGTGGAAGACGAGCTGCGCGAAATCGACGGTGTGACCACGGCGATGATGGTTGCGCTGGGCAAGGACGACATCAAGTCGATCGAGGATCTCGCCGGTTGTGCGACCGACGACCTGATCGGCTGGAGCGAGCGCAAGGACGGTGAGCTGACCCGCTTCACCGGCGCGCTCACCGGCTTCGATCTTTCCAAGGCGGAAGCCGAGCAGCTGATCATGCAGGCGCGTGTGGCCGCAGGCTGGATCTCCGCCGAGGATCTGATCGTCGAGGAGCCGGAAGAAGAGATCGAGGAAGAGAGCGAGACGGAAGAGGCCGA
This sequence comes from Breoghania sp., assembly GCA_963678585.2. Classification (GTDB taxonomy): domain Bacteria; phylum Pseudomonadota; class Alphaproteobacteria; order Rhizobiales; family Stappiaceae; genus Breoghania. The sequence continues at coordinate 3,475 of CAXXGA010000003.1, read as the reverse complement.
TGACGGCTTCTTCGCCGCTCCGGAAGCGGGGCAGCGCGATGCAGGCGCGGCCGAGGCTCTGGAAGCCGCGGAAGCGATGTTCTCCACGCCTGCCTCCGATGCCGAAGACGAAGCTGAGGCTGAGACTGAAGCCGAGGCAGAGGTCGAAGGCGACGAGGAAGACGCGCGCTGAGCTTACAATCGGGCCGGGAGGTCGTCGTCATGTCTCGTCGATCCGGGTCCGGCAAATCTGAGCCGACGGAGCGCCAGTGCGCGGTGACGCGCGAGGTTCGCCCCGTCGATGAAATGATCCGTTTCGTGCTGGCGCCGGACGGATCGGTCGTCGCGGATCTGAAGCGGGAGCTTCCGGGCCGCGGCGTCTGGGTGAATGCGACGCGCCACTGCGTCGAGACGGCTGAGAAGAAGCGGGTCTTTTCCCGTGGCTTCAAGTCCGATGTGCGCGTCGAGCCCGGCCTTGCGGATCGTGTGGAGGAACGTCTCTACGCACATGCGCTGGGCGCTCTCGGGCTGGCTCGCAAGTCGGGCGCAGTGATAACCGGCTTCTCCAAGGTTGAGGCCGTGTTGAAGAAAGACGATCTCGCCGCGCTGGTGCACGCATCGGACGCGGCGGAAGACGGAATACGAAAACTCGCCGCCATCCGGGTGGCGCGTTTTGGACCGGACGGCGGCCCCCCGGTCCTGCGAATGTTCACTTCAGGCCAATTGGATTTGGCATTGGGGCGGGCAAATGTGATACATGCTGCAATTCTCGCGGGCCGGGCGAGCAAAAGTTTCATGGCGTGCGCTTGCGCGCTGGACAGGTTCCGGGCAGATTCCGCCGCAAACGAACGCATGACCGACGGATGTTAGGGCGCCCGCAGCGGCGGCGCAGGACTGAAGGCAAGAATGAGCGATACCAAAGACACCGGCGACAAGACGATTCCCGTGGAGCGCAAGAAGACGCTGTCCCTCTCCCGTGGCGTGGAGCAGGGGACCGTGCGGCAGAGCTTTTCCCATGGGCGGACGAAGCAGGTTGTCGTCGAAAAGAAAAAGCGTCGGATGATGCCGCCGGGCGAACAGCCTGCAAAGAGCGAAGCCGCTCCGCAGGCCGCCCCGCAGGCTCCTCAGACCCCTCAGGCTCCCAAGGCGCCGCAGGCCCCCAAGGCCGAGCAGCAGCCCAAGCGTCCGGCTCAGCAGAACCGGCAGCGCCAGGGCGGCGGCGGCGGTCAGGGCAAGCAGCAGCGTGGCGGCGGCAACGTCCTGCGCACGCTGACGGCTGACGAGGCCGCCGCGCGCGCCGCAGCGCTTCGTCAGGCCCAGGTGCGCGCCGTCGAGGAGCGCAAGCAGGCCGAGGAAGACGCCAAGCGCCGCGCCGAGGAAGAAGCCAAGCGCAAGGCCGAGGAAGAAGAGCGCCGCAAGGCGGAGGAAGCCGAAGCCAAGCGCAAGGCGGAAGAAGAGGCCAAGCGCAAGGCGGAAGAGGCCGCTGCCGAGGCTGCCAGGCCGAGCAAACCCGCCCCGGCCCCGCAGGCCCCCGGCCGCAGCGAAGCCCGCCGACAAGGCGCCTGCCGCGGCGAGGCCCGCAACGCCCGCGCAGCGTCCTGCCGGACGCGCAGCAGCAGGCGATGCCGAACGTGCGCCTGCCCGTCCCGCCAAGCGCGGCGCGGTCAAGCAGCCTGCTGCGCCTGCCAACAAGCCGGCTCCGCGGTCCGACGACCGTCGCAAGTCCAAGCTGACCATCAACTCCAACTTCTCCGACGACAACCAGCGCGGCCGTTCGCTCGCCTCGCTGCGTCGCCGCCGCGAGAAGGAGAAGCGCGCCGGTCAGCAGGTTGTGCGCGAGAAGGTGATGCGCGAGGTGATCATTCCTGATGCGATCACCATTCAGGACCTCGCCAACCGCATGACGGAACGTGCCGTCGACGTCATCAAGTTCCTGATGAAGCAGGGCCAGATGATGAAGATCAACGATGTGCTGGACGCCGATACGGCCCAGCTCATCGTGGAAGAGATGGGCCACACCGCAAAGCGCGTGTCCGAAGCCGACGTCGAAGAGGGGCTGTTCTCCACTGTCGACGACGATACGAACCTCCAGCAGCGTCCGCCGGTGGTCACGATCATGGGCCACGTCGATCACGGCAAGACCTCGCTGCTCGACGCGTTGCGCAAGGCAAACGTGGTTTCCGGCGAAGCCGGCGGCATCACGCAGCATATCGGCGCCTATCAGGTCGAGAAGAACGGTCAGAAGATCACCTTCATCGATACCCCGGGCCACGCCGCCTTCTCCGCGATGCGTGCCCGTGGCGCCAAGTCGACCGATATCGTCATCCTCGTGGTGGCGGCTGACGACGGTGTCATGCCGCAGACCAAGGAAGCCATCGCCCACGCCCGTGCGGCGGAAGTTCCGATCATCGTGGCGATCAACAAGATCGACAAGCCGGGCGCCGATCCCAGCCGGGTGCGCACGGAACTGCTCAACGATTCCATCGTCGTGGAATCGATGGGCGGCGACACGATCGAGGTCGAGGTTTCCGCGAAGGAGAGGACCAATCTCGACAAGCTGCTGGAGATGATCCTGCTGCAGTCGGAGGTGCTGGAACTCAGGGCCAACCCCGACCGCACCGCGGAAGGCACGGTCATCGAAGCGCAGCTCGACAAGGGCCGCGGCCCGGTTGCCACCGTTCTGGTGCAGAAGGGTACGCTCAAGGTCGGCGACATCCTCGTCGCCGGTTCCGAGTGGGCCCGCGTTCGCGCCATGCTGGATGAAAACGGCAACCAGGTTAAGGAAGCCCCGCCGTCCAAGCCCGTCGAGGTGCTCGGCTTCCAGGGTACGCCGGAAGCCGGCGATCTGGTCGCCGTCGTCGAGAACGAGGGCCGTGCCCGCGAGATCGTCGACTACCGTCAGCGCCAGAAGCGCGAGAAGGCATCGCTTACCGCGGCCGGCAGCCGCGGCTCTCTCGAGCAGATGATGAATCGTCTGCAGGAGAAGGGTAAGAAGGAAGTCTCGCTGGTCATCAAGTCCGACGTGCAGGGTTCTTCGGAAGCCATCGTCGGCGCGCTCGACCAGCTCGGCACCGACGAGGTTGCGGCCCGCGTGTTGCATGCCGGCGTCGGCTGGCATCACCGAGGCCGACGTCACGCTCGCAGCGGCGTCCAATGCCCCGATCATCGGCTTCAACGTCCGCGCCAACAAGCAGGCGCGCGAGGCGGCCGAACGCGAGGGCATCGAGATCCGCTACTACGCGGTCATCTACGATCTCGTGGACGACGTGAAGGCGGCGATGTCCGGGCTTCTCTCGCCGGAACGCCGCGAAACGTTCCTCGGCAACGCCGAAGTGCTGCAGGTGTTCGACATCTCCAAGGTCGGCAAGATCGCCGGCTGTCTCGTCACCGAGGGCGTGGTGGAACGCGGCGCGGAAGTGCGCCTCATCCGCGACGACGTGGTGGTCCACGAAGGCAAGCTCGGCACGCTCAAGCGCTACAAGGACGACGTCAAGCA
>CAXXGA010000002.1:3090000-3310000 GCA_963678585.2 Breoghania sp. | reverse complement strand
CATCAAGACATCTGCTCACGGAGCTGCTGCTTCATCCCGTACTCATGGGGCTCTGAAGTGGCAATGCGGCTGTGAGCGCAAGAAGACGGATGATCATCGATAATGAGAGTGATCAAGTGCCTTAAGGGCGTTTGGTGGATGCCTAGGTGGCAAGAGGCGATGAAGGACGTGATACGCTGCGATAAGCCGTGGGGAGCTGCGAATAAGCTTTGATCCTCGGATTTCCGAATGGGGAAACCCACCCCTTTTGGGGTATCCCTAAGTTTAACGATTTAGGGAAGCAAACCCAGGGAACTGAAACATCTAAGTACCTGGAGGAAAGGACATCAACAGAGACTCCGCTAGTAGTGGCGAGCGAACGCGGACCAGGCCAGTGGCTTGCATTTAAGAACCGGAACCGTCTGGAAAGTCGGGCCTCAGCGGGTGACAGCCCCGTACGGGTAGAAAGAGTGCAAGTCCTCGAGTAGGGCGGGACACGTGAAATCCTGTCTGAACATGGGGGGACCACCCTCCAAGCCTAAGTACTCCTTGCCGACCGATAGTGAACAAGTACCGTGAGGGAAAGGTGAAAAGCACCCCGACGAGGGGAGTGAAATAGACCCTGAAACCGGACGCCTACAAACAGTTGGAGCCCAAGGTTCGTCCTGGGTGACAGCGTACCTTTTGTATAATGGGTCAGCGACTTAGTGTAACGAGCAAGCTTAAGCCGATAGGTGTATGCGCAGCGAAAGCGAGTCTGAACAGGGCGTTCAGTTCGTTGTACTAGACCCGAAACCGAGTGATCTAGCCATGAGCAGGCTGAAGGTGCGGTAACACGCACTGGAGGGCCGAACCCACGTCTGTTGAAAAAGACGGGGATGACTTGTGGCTAGGGGTGAAAGGCCAATCAAACTCGGAAATAGCTGGTTCTCCGCGAAATCTATTTAGGTAGAGCGTTGGACGAATACCTCGGGGGGTAGAGCACTGGATGGGCTAGGGGTCCTCACCGGATTACCAAACCTAACCAAACTCCGAATACCCGAGAGTACTATCCAGCAGACACACGGCGGGTGCTAACGTCCGTCGTGGAGAGGGAAACAACCCTGACCGCCGATTAAGGTCCCGAAGTCATGGCTAAGTGGGAAAGGATGTAGAACTCCCAAAACAACCAGGATGTTGGCTTAGAAGCAGCCATCATTTAAAGAAAGCGTAACAGCTCACTGGTCTAAGTAAGGGGTTCCGCGCCGACAATGTAACGGGGCTCAAGCCATGCACCGAAATCGCGGGCTCAGCTTGTCTGAGCGGTAGCGGAGCGTTCCGTAGGTCCGTGAAGGGATACTCGTGAGAGATCCTGGAGATATCGGAAGTGCGAATGCTGACATGAGTAACGACAAGGAGTGTGAGAGACACTCCCGCCGAAAGTCCAAGGGTTCCTGCGCAACGCTAATCGGCGCAGGGTTAGCCGGCCCCTAAGTCGAGGCAGACATGCGTAGACGATGGGAATGCAGTCAATATTCTGCAGCCTGCGGGTGGTGACGGATGCCGTGTATCGTAGTTCCTTACTGGATTGGATCTGCGGTGAAGGTGTTCCAGGAAATAGCCCCCGCGTACAGACCGTACCCGAAACCGACACAGGTGGACTGGTAGAGCATACCAAGGCGCTTGAGAGAACTATGCTGAAGGAACTCGGCAAATTGCTCCCGTAAGTTCGCGAGAAGGGAGACCTCTGCTTGGGCAACCAGGTGGGGGTGGCACAGACCAGGGGGTGGCGACTGTTTATCAAAAACACAGGGCTCTGCGAAGCCGCAAGGCGACGTATAGGGTCTGACGCCTGCCCGGTGCCGGAAGGTTAAGAGGAGGTGTGCAAGCACCGAATTGAAGCCCCGGTAAACGGCGGCCGTAACTATAACGGTCCTAAGGTAGCGAAATTCCTTGTCGGGTAAGTTCCGACCTGCACGAATGGCGTAACGACTTCCCCGCTGTCTCCAGCATAGACTCAGTGAAATTGAATTCCCCGTGAAGATGCGGGGTTCCTGCGGTCAGACGGAAAGACCCCGTGCACCTTTACTACAGCTTCACACTGGCATTCGTGTCGGCATGTGTAGGATAGGTGGTAGGCTTTGAAGTCAGGGCGCCAGCCTTGGTGGAGCCATCCTTGAAATACCACCCTTACCTGCATGGATGTCTAACCGCGATGTAACAGCATCCGGGACAGTGTGTGGCGGGTAGTTTGACTGGGGCGGTCGCCTCCCAAAGAGTAACGGAGGCGCGCGATGGTGGGCTCAGAACGGTCGGAAATCGTTCGCTGAGTGCAATGGCATAAGCCCGCCTGACTGCGAGACTGACAAGTCGAGCAGAGACGAAAGTCGGCCATAGTGATCCGGTGGTCCCTCGTGGAAGGGCCATCGCTCAACGGATAAAAGGTACGCCGGGGATAACAGGCTGATGATCTCCAAGAGTCCATATCGACGAGATCGTTTGGCACCTCGATGTCGACTCATCACATCCTGGGGCTGGAGCAGGTCCCAAGGGTTCGGCTGTTCGCCGATTAAAGTGGTACGTGAGTTGGGTTCAGAACGTCGCGAGACAGTTCGGTCCCTATCTGCCGTGGGTGTAGGAGAATTGAGAGGATCTGTCCCTAGTACGAGAGGACCGGGATGGACACATCTCTGGTGGACCTGTTGTCGCGCCAGCGGCATAGCAGGGTAGCTATATGTGGCCGGGATAACCGCTGAAAGCATCTAAGCGGGAAACCCACCTCAAAACGAGTTCTCCCTGAAGAGTCGTGGAAGACCACCACGTTGATAGGCCGGGTGTGGAAGTGCAGCAATGCATGCAGCTTACCGGTACTAATAACTCGTTCGGCTTGATCACTCTCATTAGTCAATGATCATCCTTACTACTCGTCCTCACGCCGCACGGACCTTCGGTCCTGGCTGCGGACAGCGCGCGCCATAAGGCGCGGCGGCCGGTCGGCCTTGCGACCACCCTAGCCGGGTGGTCGGGGTGCCAACCTGACGCCTGCAAGCGCAAGCACCCGATGAAATGAGTACAAAAACCAGTTTCTTCTGATAATCGATGTCCTTCGCCGGCCTGGTGGCTATTGCGGGGAGCCCCCACCCGATCCCATTCCGAACTCGGCCGTGAAACTCCCCTGCGCCAATGGTACTTCGTCTTAAGACGCGGGAGAGTAGGTCACTGCCAGGCCTGCAAAGGACACCGATTACAATCCTCTCAACGATCTCAAAACCATACCATCTCCACTCCAAAAATCTCCCGAGTGGAGCAAAAATGCTCCGCTCGTACACTCACGTCCGGAGATACGAAATCCTGAGGCACCAGTCGCTCACCCAAAGAGCAGCACACGCCTCGCCCAAAGGCGCAAAGCGCCGAGCTCGGGCAAGCAAATACGAAGGCGGTGGCCGTATCCTTCATGGAGCAGCACCCGCCGCGCCCGCAGCGGCAAAGCCGCGAGGACGGGCAAACAAATAAGATCGGGCTACACAACAGCCCATCGTCCTGGCAACAAACCACAGGACACCAAAATTTACCGCGGGGTGGAGCAGCCCGGTAGCTCGTCAGGCTCATAACCTGAAGGTCGCAGGTTCAAATCCTGCCCCCGCAACCAAATCAAAAAGCCCGCCGTATGAAAATACGGCGGGCTTTCTTGTGTTTGAAAAGGCGGATATTTCTTTCGATCGACGAAAAGACATGGGCTGAGATTTCGCGCGAGCCCCTCGATGCTCCGAAGGCGCCAAATCTTCGCGCGCCTAAAGGTTTGTTGGTCTCAGACGGTCAGTTTCGAAACACGCGGGTACAGGGAACGGCTGAGGGGGGTAATCTCCCTATTCCAATGCCTTGTCGCTTCCGTCGGCGAGCCCTTTTGTCCAGTAGCCCGCAGCTTTGGTCCATTGGGGCGGGTGACCCATCGTGCCGGTCACATGGTTGCGCAAGGCGCGGGCAACACCGGACTCTGCTGCGATCCAGACGAAGCCGTTTCCTGCGGGGAACGGGCATTGTTTCACGGCATCGAGCAGCGGGGCGGGGTCATCCGCTCCGGATTGCGGACGATACACCCAATAGGCAGTGTGATCGGCCTCGGTCTCGATATTCTGGATATCTTCGGCGCCGGTAATGGCGACGACCGTTAGGACCTTCGTCTCCGGTCCAAGCTCCTCGACCCTTCGCCCGATGGCCGGCAGAGCGGTCTCGTCGCCGATCAGTAGGTACCAGTCGAAGACGGGTGCGATGACGGCGGACTTTCTGGGGCCGCCGATATGAAGGGGGTCGCCCGGCTTCGCCGACAGGGCCCATTTGGTTGCAGGGCCGGCTTCATGGATCGCAAAGTCGAGGGTCAGCGTTTGAGCCGCGCAATCATAAGCGCGCGGCGTATACTCGCGCATGGTCGGTTTGTCGGACCCGTTGTCAAGGAAGAGCTTGATGTGATCGTCGAACCCGAGGCTGGTGAAGTCGGAAAGGTCGGCTCCGTGGAGCACGATACGGAGCATGTGCGGGGTGATGGCCGTGACTGTCTGGACCGTCAGGTTCCGACGCTTCAACTCATGTCGGTGCCTTGTGATGACGGGTTCGGGGGACGGGGTCTGGTCCATCGGGGTGCCTCGCTCTTCGTTAATGCGCGCGCCGAGCGGGCGCGGCTTTTTTACCAATATCGGGCGGAGGCGCCGAATTTCCAGTAACAGGTCAAAATGTCCCGGTTTGTGTTCATGTGGGTGCAGGTGACTTCCAAGAAAAATGCCCCGCCGGATGGCGGGGCTCCATGTTTGGGACCAAATGTTGCGGCGCTCAGGCAGGCAGCGCCAGAGGGCTGCGGTGGTTGCGCCGATATTCCGACGGGGAGACGCCCACTTCTTTCTTGAACGCCTTGCAGAAGTAATTTGCGTCCTGAAAAGAGAGGTCGAGGGAGACATTGGTGATCGGCAGGTCGCTGTCCGCCAGCAATTCCTTCGCCCGGTCTATCCGCTTGGTCTTCAGGTAGGAGATGAAGGTAACCCCCATCTCCTTTCGAAACAGGCGGCTCAGGTAGCAGGAGCTTATGTTCGCAAAGCCTGCGGCTTCTTCGAGCGTGATCCCCTTGTGCAGATTGCGTTCGATATAGTTCAGGACGTCCTGAACATAGTCGGCTGCGTGCGCGCCGCCGGGTTCGCGCGCCTCAAACAGCACGTCCACGATCTGATAAAGCAATTCCAGCATCTGGTAGTGCGAGTGCAGGTCGAGCCGTTGCTGGGCGAGCGCGTCTATCTGTCGGCTCACGCTAGCAGGCAAGGTCAGGCGCCGGTTGTCCGCGATACGCACGACGGTGCGGATGTATTCCAGTACGGCGCGCCGCGGGGGAACATCCTTTCGGGCGTAGATCTCCTCAAGCCTCTGCCGCACCAATGTCAGGCAGGCGCGATAGGAGGTCTGGTCAACCAGATCTGCAATCTGTTTTGCGATCTGTGTCGTTTCGGCCATGTTTTCCGGATCTGCATGCGTCGGGAAGGAAAGCGGGGTTTCCTCGCAAGTCGAAGTCGGCACGGCCAGGGAGGGGGGGGCATCGGGAATGACGGTCGAGGCCGGCGGGCTCATGGTGCCCAGACACTCGCTCACCGCCTTTATGAGGTCGTCGGTGCGAACCGGCTTCAGGAGGAAGTTGTCGGCCTTCAGGTGGATCGCCGACTGCATTATCTCGAAATAATCGTAGGCGGTAAGGATGATCACCTTGGTGTTCAGGCCGCGGTCGCGAACCATCTGGATGATTTCGAGCCCGTTGGGGCGGGGAATCCGGATATCGACGAGCATCAGATCGATTTTGCACGTCTCGATCAGCCGGACAGCTTCCGTGCCGTTGCGCGCCTCGCCGACGATGTTGGCGCTCTCCAGATTTTTCTCGATGATCCGCCGCAACGCCCGGCGTTCCAGTTCTTCATCTTCAATGATCGCGATATTGAACATGGTGCAGGTCCGGTTGTCTTGAAGATGAGTTTCCGATGCCTTCAGAACGCCGCGTCGTCGTAATCGGCGGGAAGGCGGATGCGCACGAGCGTGCCGCGGTTGTCCCGGAAGGGGCTGACGATCTCCAGCCCGTGGTCATCTCCGAAATAGTGTCTGAGACGGCTGTCGACATTATAGATGCCGATACTCTTGCGCCCGTCGCGATCCGCGACGCCTGCAAGAACCGCCTGTTTGCGGTCCGCGCTGATGCCATCGCCGTTGTCGACGATGTCGACGATCACGTCGTCGCCGTCACGGAAGGCGTTGATGTCCACCACGCCGTCGCTCTCGCGCGGCTCGATGGCGTAGTTGATGCAGTTTTCAACGATCGGCTGAAGAACCATGAAGGGACAGACCGTGTTGCCGAACTCCTCCGGGACAGAGATCCGGAAGGTGAAACGGTCGCCGAGGCGCAGGCGCAGCAGGAACAGGTAGTTCTTGACGTGATCCAGCTCGGTCGCCAGCGGCACGAATTGCGATCCGCTCTTTTTCAGCACGTAGCGCATCATGTCGGCAAAGGCGTGGACGGTGGTCTCGGTCTCTTCCGCGCCTTCGATCAGCGCCAGCCGACCGATCGTGTTGAGTACGTTGAACAGGAAATGCGGGTTCACCTGATAGGAAAGCGCCTGAAGTTCCGCTTCGCGCAAGGATCGCTCAAGCTCCGCGCGGCGTTTGGATTCCTCCATCAGCCGCATGTTCTTGGCGTAAAGCTCCTGATTGACGCTGTTCGAGTAGCTCTCTTCCACGATGTAAGAGGCGATGTAATAGAGCGAATAGGCGGCGGAGCGCAACTTCTCGTAATTGATCTCGCGAATCTCGTTGTAATACTCGAGGAGTTCGGGATCGTCGCGCCAGGAGTTTTCCTTGGGAAAGAGGCCGGAGAGATCAACAAGATCCGGGATGGTGTCGCTGGAGCGCAGGTTGACCTGTCCGCAGATCACTGCACCGAGATATTCGCCGCGCATGATGATGGGGGCTGCGAAATCGACAAGGCCGCAATGGCATTTGTAGATGGAAGGATCGCCTGTCGACAGGGCGGTTCGCCCGCCCACGGAATCGCAGTGATAGCAACGCTCGCGCCACATGGGGCGGTTGCGGATGCTTTGGCAGAAGTTGCTGAAGCCGCTGGGCTTCGTTACAGGCTCGCCGCGGGGGTCGACGATAACCATCGCGACGCCGACCGCAGCGCTGAAATTGTCCTGAACCTTCTGCAGCATCTCGACGCTGGTCAGGTCCGACAGGCGGCGCCTCGCGGCGGCTGTATGGACGGCGGGATCGTGGCCCGTCTGCGACGAGCGCGCTATATCTCGGTTGCCTTGTTCCAGATGCCGCGATGTCACCGATATGCCTTCAACAGGGCGTCCGTTCGGTCCACCCTTTCCCAAGCAAAACCTTCCGATTCCCGACCAAAGTGGCCGTATGCCGCGGTCTTCTCAAAGAGTGGCCTGCGCAAATCGAGGGTTTCGATCATTCCAGAGACGGAAAGCGGGAATACATTCCGGATTGCCTTGGCGAGCCGGTCCGTATCCACACCGTGTTCAACGCCCAACCTTACGCCAACCATTTCCGGTTGAGTCTGACCTATCGCAAATGCGAGTGAAATTTCGCATTGATTGGTCAAATTTGCCGCAACCACAGTCTTGGCGATCAGGCGTGCCATATAGGCCGCCGTGCGATCAAGCTTGGTGGCGTCCTTGCCGGAAAAGGCGCCGCCGCCGTGGCGACCGATGCCGCCATAGGTATCGACCATCAGTTTACGGCCGGTCAGACCCGTGTCGGCGGCCGGGCCGCCAAGAACGAAGCGCCCGGTGGGATTGATCAGGACGCGCGTGTCGCGGGTGAGCCAACGCCCCATCACGGGCGCGATCACCTCTTCGATCAGGCCGCGCAGCATTTCCTCGCGTGAAACGTCGGGTGCATGCTGGGCCGAGCAGACGAGGCTCGTCAGTTCAGCCGGACGACCGGCCGCATCATTGCGGAAAGTGACCTGCGCCTTGCCGTCCGGGCGCAGCCAGGGAAGGCGGCCGGATTTGCGCGCTGCCGCCTGCGCCATCGTCAACTGATGGGCATAGTGAATGGCGGCGGGCATGAGCGTCGGCGTCTCGTCACAGGCATAGCCGTAGAAAATGCCCTGATCGCCCGCGCCCAGTTCATCGGCGCGTGAAACGCCCTGTGCGATGTCGGGGGACTGTTCGTGCAGATCCGTCAGAATGAAGCATCCATCCGCGTCGAAGCCCAGTTCGGGATCGGTGTAGCCGATCCGGCGCAGGACCCCGCGCGCTACCGACGCGACATCGACGCGCGCGGTGGAAGTGACCTCGCCTGCAATATGGAGCGTATTGCCGGAGGCCAGAACTTCCACCGCAACGCGCGCCGTCGGGTCGCTTGCCAGATAGGCGTCGAGAACGGCGTCGGAAATCTGGTCGCAGACCTTGTCCGGGTGACCTTCGGTGACGGATTCGGAGCTGATGTATGTTGCGGTCATGGGACCGTTTCCTGTCGTTCTTGTTTTTTGCCCGAGGACCGGCGTGGGCCGATCCCTATCCGTAGGACGTCATCCGCCGATCTGGCACTTCAGCCCGGCCTTCTCGACCGCGGGGACGAGATGAGATACGTCATCGGGCTTCAGGTTTGCGAGGTCGCCCATCGGATAGGGGCGGCCCAGAAGCGCATATTTGTTTTCGCCGTAAGTGTGATAGGGCAGCAGATGCACCGCATCGACGCCCGGCATCAGCTTGGCGAAACCGGCGATGGCCTCGATGGCTTGCACATTGTCGTTGAAGCCGGGAACGACCGGCACGCGCACGACCGCATGGGTCAGAGAGGCGATGCAGAGCGCGTTTTCAAGGATGATGCGGTTGTCGACGCCGGTATTGGCCTGATGGCTCGCAGGATCGACGGTCTTGATGTCCACCAGGGCGTGATCGACATGGGGCATCACGTCGCGAATGATCTCGCGGGTGGTGTAGCCCGTGGTCTCCATGGCGGTGTTCCAGCCCTGCTCGTGGCAGGCCTTGAGAAGTTCCTTGGCAAAGGCGTGCTGGAAGAGCGGTTCGCCGCCGGAAAGGGTGACGCCGCCGCCGGAACGGCGATAGTGGATCGCATCCTTGCGAAGCTCCACCATCACCTGTGCGATGGTCATCTTCTTGCCGGAGATGGTGAGCGCATCGGTCGGGCACACGGCCACGCAACTGCCGCATGTGATGCATTTGTCCCGATCCACGAAGCCGGGATTGTCGCGCGAAAGCGCCTTCGTCGGACAGGCGGGTACGCACTGGCCGCAGCGGATGCAGCTTGATGCGCGGTACAGGAGTTCCGGTTCAGGCGCCTGGGATTCCGGGTTGGAGCACCAGCGGCAGCGCAAGGGGCAGCCCTTCAGGAAAACAATCGTACGGACGCCCGGCCCGTCGTGGAGGGAGTAGCGCTGGATGTCGAAGACAACCCCTTCCATGTCATAATCGATGCCGTTCATGATGCCTGTTTCCCTTTTCTTTTCCGCCGTTCTGTCCGCCGTCTAATTCGTCTGGCGGGGCTTTCGAGCCGAGCAGGCTCAGAAGGCGGAGTGCTGCGCCTGAATCGCATCCATCGCGGTGCGCACAGCCGATGTTTCTCCAAGGATCGCGAGTGACGTGACGTGTTGCGGGCAGGTGCCGTACACCTCGACGGTGAAGACGTCGGAGGCTTTCATCGCCACGTCGGAATAGAAGAAGAGATCAGTGATGTTGCACTGGATGAGCCCGATGGAGCCCACCGAGTGATCGCGTACATAGGCGCGCCCATGCGGCGGCATGCGCCGCTGGAGCATCTGGAGCACTTCGCCGTGAGGCGCGTTGATGATGCGGGTGTTCATCATGGTCTTTCGGCTCCCCTGATCTCTTCTCTTCTTCGTGTTTCTCTGTCTTGTGGGTTCGTTACGCCGGGTCTCAGCGCACGTTGAGCGCTTCGACCATCACGCAGCGGCGGCGACGGGCGAACGATTTGGCAGAGGTGAGGCCCTCGCCGGTCGGACCGGCAATGGTGAAGGTGGTGTGACCTTCGCCGCCGACGCCGATGCCGGCATAGGAGGGGCCGTTCTTCACGAAGATCGTCGTCTGGATGAGCTTCGCCATCTTGGTGAGCTTGCGCACGTTGGTGGAGTGCATGATCGCCGTGTGACGGTTGCCGTGCTCCAGTTCCACCGCGAGATCGATGGCATCATCGACGCTGGGGCTGCGCACCAGCGGCAGGATCGACATCATCAGTTCTTCCTGCACGAAGACATGCTCCTTCGGCAGGTCGATCAGGATGATCTTGATGTCGTCGCCGACGGTGATGCCGACCTTGTCGAGCAGGTAGCGCGCGCTCTTGCCGACGCAGGAGGTCTGCGGCCCGCCCTTTTCGTTGATGACCAGCTCTTCCAGTTTCTTCACGACGGCCGGATCTTCCACGAGATAGGCGCCGCATTTCTGCATGCAGGAAATCAGGAAGTCCGCGATCTGCTCGACGGCGATGATTTCCTTCTCCGCGATGCAGGGCAGATTGTTGTCGAAGCTGGAGCCGTTGACGATGTCCTGGGCCGCCTTCTCGATATCGGCGGTTTCGTCGACCACCACCGGCGGGTTGCCCGCGCCTGCGCCGATCGCCTTCTTGCCGGTGGACATCACGGTCCTGACGATGCCCGGGCCGCCGGTCGCCACCAGCATGCGCACCTTCGGGTGCTTCATCATGGCGTTGGTGTTCTCGATAGAGGGCGCCAGAACCGTCGTGACGAGGTTGGCGGGCGCACCCAGCGAGGCGAGCTTGCGGTTGATCAGCTTGATGGCGAGCAGCGAGACCTGCTTGGCGCGCGGGTGCGGGCTGAAGACAGCCGCATTGCCCGCGGCCAGCATGCCGATGGAGTTGCAGATGACGGTTTCGGTCGGGTTGGTGGTCGGGGTGATCGCGCCGATCACGCCATAGGGCGAATATTCGACCAGCGTCAGGCCGCCGTCGCCAGAGCAGGCATCGGTGGTCAGATCCTCCACGCCCGGCGTCTTTTCAGCAGCCACCCGGTTCTTGATGATCTTGTGCGCGGTGTTGCCCATGCCGGTCAGTTCCGCGCCCATGCGGGAGATGCGCTCCAGCGTGGCTTCATCGAGGAAAACCTCGCGGATGCCTTCCACGAACTGATGACGGGCGGCCATGGAGCAGAAGAGATACTGGCGCTGGGCCTCCTCGGCGGCCTCGATGGCCTCGTCCATCGTCTCGAAGACACCGTCGCCGAGCGTCAGGGCTTCTTCATCGGAAATGACGAGATTGGCCGCGGGCTTTGCAGCGTGCTTGCAGCCGTTGCAGCCCGATGCATCGGGCTGGCCCATGGCGCTGGAGAGAAGGCGCGAGACCAGGTCGTCGGTCGGATCGTTTTCGTCACGCGCGCGCTGCCAGCGGCAACGCTTGGAGCCGGGCACGTATTCCGGGCTTGGGCTCGTCTCGGGTTTCGCGCCGCCTTCGGCAAGGATCTTGGCGACGAGGTCTTCTACAGACGTGGCCGCAGGGCTTGCGGGCGGGGCGGCAGGAGCAGGTGTGGAGGCCGGGGCTGCGACCGGGCTTGCTGCGGGCGAAGCGCCGTGGCCTGCAAGCAGCTGTGCGACCGCGTCGGTGATCTGTTGATCGTTCATTTTTCTGCTCCTTCTACGGGGCGGAGCCCCGGAAAATTTTGAAAATGGTCGAGGGCGTGGGCGGCGATGATCGTGTCTTCATCTGCCGTTCCGCCGCTGATGCCGATGGCGCCGATAACCTTCCCCTCGCGCCTCAAGGGCATGCCGCCGCCGAAAAGCACGACCCGTCCGCCGTGGCTTGCTTCGACGCCGAAAAGCATCTGGCCGGGCTGTGCGAGCCGGCCGAGTTCATCCGTGGACATGCGGAAGGCCGCCGCGGTCCACGCCTTGTTGGTGGCGATCTCCACGCTTGCGGGCAGGCTGCCGTCCATCCGGTGAAAGAGGATCGGAGCGCCTTCGCCGTCGGCCACCGCTATGACGATGGGCAGGCCCATCGCCTGCGCCTTTGCCTCCGCCTCCTCCGCCAACTGCCGGGCGGCGGCGAACGACATGGTCAGGTCGCAAGCAGAGCCTGCGATCTGCTCGTTCAGCAGCCGTTCGATCAGGAGGTTGGTGGAGCGGATCGTCATCTTCCTGTCCCCTACTGGGCTTCCACGGTGTCGACGATGCCGACGATCGAGGCGTCGGTGACGCTGTGATCGAGGGTTCCGCTCTGGCGGGCGGCGCTGCCGGTCGTCACGATGACGGTTTCGCCGCACCCGGCACCCACCGTGTCGGTGGCGACCTGGGTGGCGCCTTCGCGTTCGAGCTTTTCGTTGAGGCGTGCCACGATCAGCAGCTTGGACCCGCAAAGCGTTGTGTCCTTGCTGGTGGAGACGACCGTTCCGATCACGCGGGCGAGATACATTGACCTTCTCCTCAAGTCCTGATGAGCCGGATTTGCCGGGCTTTGAGTTCTTCCGCCGCCAGAGGGGTCACGAGGACATCGCCGGCAAGGCGCAGTTCATCGCCGGTAAGCGCCTTGACCGCGCTCAGACCCAGCACCTGACCCGTCGTCCCGGAGGGCAGGGTGGCGGTGGTGGCGATGGTCGGATTGGAGCGGGGGCCTTCGATCTTCTGCTGAAGCTTGGCCGCCCAGGTGAATTCCGCGCCGTAGCTTTCCAGCGCGGTGAGGTTGCTCACCATCAGGGCGCGGTAGGCAGGGGAGGGAGTGAGGCCGCGCATGGCCCGTTCACGGCAGGCCGGGCAGCAGCCATCCCGTGCAACGACCACGCGCATGCCCCGCTCAAACGCGCCGGAGAGGAGGCGCGAAACGTTGTCTTCGGCGAGCCCAAGCGCGCCGTGCGCGGCAAGGGAGATGCTCATCGCCGGGACGATCACAAGCCCATGCCGGGAGAGAACGGTTTGCGGGGTGAGGGGCGTGCTTGTGGGTGCGGTGAGTGCGCCGATCAACGGTTCTCCGCCCATTGCGTGCAGGCTTTGTGCATTCACGAAGGGCTCGGCTGTAGGGCTGGTGTGGATCTCAAGGTTCCAGCCGGACCTGCTCATGGAGGTGAGCGAGGCAATCGCGGCTTCAAGACCGAGATCCGTATCGGAGAAAAGGACCAGTGCGGAGCGGGCGCGCGCTTTCAGCACCGCGACGATGCGATCCGACAGGATATCCAGAAGGGCCCGGTTCAGCAGGGTTTCGAGGTCACGGCCGGTCATCACGCATGCCCTCCCGTCTGCTGGTAATGGGCGATGCCGAGCGGGGTCACCAGCAGGGGCGCTGCCGGTTTCACGATTGTCAGCCCCGTATGCTTGGCGAAGGCCTTTTCGAAATCGGTGAAGGTGCAGGCGCCGCCGACCACGTGGATGGTGTCGACGTCCGGATAGCCTTCGAGAAAGCCGGAAACGATGCTCGCCATCTTGTCCACGACCGGGCGCACGACGGAGAAGACCTCGCGTTCGTTTCCGGTGTCGAGCTTGTAGGCCTCGGCTTCTGCGAAGGAAGTCCGCATGGCTCCGGCCAGAACGAGGGTCATATGGGTGCCGCCGGTCGCTTCGTCGAAGGAGGCGAGAACCTCGCCGTCTTTCAAAACCGAGATGCCGGTGGTGCCACCGCCAACATCGACCACCGCGCCGTCGCGGATGCCGAGGAACCGGGCAGCTGCGGTCGGCTCGTCGACGATCTCGACGAGATCCATGTCGGCTGCTTCCACCACGTTGCCGATGGCCTTGGCACTGCCGTGATGGATGCCGGGAGGAATGGCGGTTGCAGCCTGTGTCAGCGGCTGGCCGATGCAGCCTTCAAGCTCCGATTTCATGGAACGAACCGCCTGAACCGCGCCGATGTAATCGACGACGATGCCGTCGCGCACGACCGTGGAGCGGTGCGTGATGCCCGCCACCGGAGTGTTGTCGGCGTCGAGCACGCAGACGACGAGATTGGCCGTGCCGAGATCGACGCCGACCTTCAGCTCTCCCTCCGCCCAGTCCTCGCGCGGCAGGACCGAACGCGATCTCACCATTTCGGCGAAGTTCAGCAATGTCTTGTCTGTCGTCGTCATGGGTGTGACCCGGATGGGCGGTTTCGGGATCGTGCGCGGCCGGTTTCTCAGGCCTTGAGAATGCGCACGAGGTCGTCGTTCTTCAGGCCGAGAGCGTTGGCCTCTTCAATGTCGATATGCATTTCCAGAGCGGAGTTCTCCGCAGCGCGCACCGCCACGTGACACATCACGCCGCCACGCGGTCCCTGCACCTCGACGTCGACCTCCTGGCCGTTGACGAGGCCGAGCTTGGCGGCGGTTTCCGGAAGCATGTGGATATGGCGCTGGGCGGCGATGACGCCGTCGTCCTTCTTGACGGTGCCGGCGGGGCCGATGATCTCGACGCCCGGCGAACCGGCGAGCTTGCCGGACATGCGCAGCGGCGGCTTCACGCCGAGGACGAAGCCGTCTGCTACCGAAATCTCAATCTGGGTTTGCTTGCGCAGCGGACCGAGTACGCGGACCTTGCGAAGCTCGCCCTTGGGACCGCGCAGCGTCACCGTTTCTTCTGCCGCATACTGGCCGGGCTGCTTCATTGCCTTCTTGCGGCTCAGCTCTGAGCCAGGGCCGAAAAGCGCGTCCATGTCGGAACGCGAAAGATGGATGTGGCGGTTGGAAACGCCAACCGGAACAAGACCGGAAGCGGAGGCCTTTTCCCGCTCAGCGGTCTTTTTTGCCGCGATCTGGCTCTCCGCCATGATCTGAGCGACGATTTGAGCGATGGTGTCATCTACCGGCTGCATTTTTCCGTCCTGCTTTTTCTTTCTTCGCCATCATCTGGCATGTGCTCCGGCGCAGCCGGGGCCGTTGGCCTGACCGGATGGTCCGGTCAGACCCTGTTTCCTGATATTGACGGTTCCCGGTCGGGGAGCCGCGCGAGACGGCGCGTGGTCGTCTATTTCCGCTTGCCCTGGCCCGGACGGCGGCGAGAACGCTGGCCCGAAGTCGGCTTGTGCGGATCCGGTTCAGGCTTTTCGTCTGCCGCGGGCTTCACAGGTGCTGCCGGCTTCTCAGGGATCGCCGGCTTCACAGCTGTTGCGGGCTTCTCAGGGATTGCAGGCTTCACCGGAGCCGCCGGTTCCGGAGTGTCCGGTTTCTTCGGCGCGGCTTCAGGAGAAGCGGGTGCAGAGATTTTCGGCTCGCTCGGGGCGGCGGGTTTCGCTTTCGCGGTTTCCGTCACTTCCGGTTTCGCCTGCTTGGGCGCTTCGGTCGCCTTTGGTGCGGGTGAAGTCTTGGCTTCCTCCGGCTTGGCTTCCTTGGCCTTTGCTTCAGGAGCTTGCGCGGGAGTTTCCGGTGTCACTTTTGCCGGAGCTTCCGCAACAGGGGGCTCCGCGACGGGTGTCTTCGTAACCGGGGTCTCCTCAACCGGCTCTGCCTTCTTGGCGGGAGCCGGTTTGGGAACCGGTTCGACTTTCGGCGCGGGAGGCGGCGCCATGCCGACGGTGTCCGGGCTGGTCACCAGCGCAGACATGCCGCGGGACGGCCGTGCGATCACGTTGGTCGAGACGACACGGTTGACCCGGGCGGCGGCTGCGGCCCCAGCAGAGACCGCAGCCTTGATGGCACCGACGTCCCCGAGAAGCTTGACGACCGTCATGCCTTCGCCCTTGGCCAGTTCGTAGCCCACGAGCGTGACGTTGGCCGACTTGACCGCCGCATCGGCGGCTTCGACGGCCGCTGTCAGCCCGATGGTTTCGATCAGTCCGAGGCTTTGCTCAGTCATGACTGTCTTCCTTCTTCACGGGTCAGATGTACGGCGTGGTCGAGGACAGCAGCGGGGCCGGATCCATGGTACCCAGAAGCTGCTTGCCGACATCGCGCGCGGCGTGGATCGCCTGACGCACGGCACCGGAGTCGCCGCTGAATGCAAAGATCACCTCGTTGGAGAAGCTCGTGCCGCTGGCCGGGGAGCTGTAGGCGATGGGGTCGATGGTCGCCGCCTTGGCTGCCGTGTCGGCCAACAGAACGCCGATGGCCGCGGGACCGCCGACCGTGATGCCGAAAGCCTGGCCGATCGGGGCGCCGAACGCCTTGTTGAGGGCAGCGCTGGCGCGGGCGGTGTACTGGAATTCCAGATGCCCGGCAGAGTTGCCGTAGACGTCGCCGAAGGTGCGTTCCACTTCCGACAGGGTCACTTCAACCGCACGCCGGGCGTCGGAGACGTCGGCGGCGCCGAAGATGATCAACGAGCCGTGGCCGGCTCCGCCTTCGGTGTCACGCGGCAGCTCGATCACGAGGACCTCGCTGTTGGTCGCCTTGACCGCTTCGTCGGCCGCGAAGATGTGCGGACCGGCACCGGTCCGGGCACCGACGATACCGATGGAACGGTACTTCTTGTCGATGTTCATCTTCTCGTGCAGCGCCGGATCGACATTGGCGATGACCATGCCAATCGTGTTGCCGATGGCCGTGCCGACGAATTCGGTCAGGTTGCAGGTAGCCGGCGCCTTCGCAGGAGCGGCTTCGGGGGCTGCGGGGGCTGCGTCGTTGCCGCCACCCATCTTGCGGATAACTTCCCCCATAAGCTGTTCGACAAGCTCGTCTTTCATGACGGATTCTCCTTGTCCTTGTCAGGGGTTATTCGGTGGGGAGCTTCGGCAGGATACGTTCCACTTCCATGTGCGGACGCGGAATGACGTGGACAGAGGCCACGGTGCCGACCTTTTCGGCCGCCACTGCGCCCGCGTCCGTTGCGGCCTTGACCGCACCGACGTCACCGCGGACCATCACGGTCACGAGGCCGGAGCCGATCTTCTCGTAGCCAATCATTGTCACGTTGGCCGATTTCACCATGGCGTCCGCCGCTTCGATCGCGCCGACAAGACCCTTGGTCTCGACCATTCCCAGTGCTTCCTGTTGCATCGCTGTCTCCTTGGTCACGATGTTCCGATGTTGATGTTTGCCGTCTTCTCTTCGCGGTTGTTGCTCTGCTGCATACTCCCTCGGTTCCTATCCGCCGATGCGGGCGAGCAGGCTCTCCAGCTCGGATTGGGACGGTTTGCGGGGATTGCCGGCCGTGCAGGCGTCTGCCAGTGCGGCCGCCGCGATCTCCGACCGGATACGGCCGAATTCCGCCATATCGACACCCAGTCCGCTCAAGGTGGACGGGATGGCGAAGCGATGGTTAAGGGCCTCGATGGCCCGGATGAGCGAGCGGACGCCCGCGCGTGTGCTGGGCACGTCGAGACCGACGCGCCGGGCGATGCGGGCATAGCGTCCGGCCGTTTCCGGGTCCTCGGCGTTCCAGGCGATCACGATCGGCATCAGGGCCGCGTTGATGCGGCCATGGACGAGGTGAAGGCGGCCGCCAAGCGCATGGGCAAGGCTGTGATTGATGCCGAGACCGGCGCTCGTGAAGGCAAGACCGGCCAGGCAAGAGGACTGGTGCATGGCGTCACGCGCTTCCATGTCGTCGCCGGTCTCGTAAGCCTTCGGCAGATATTCGAAGGCGAGCTCGAGCGATTTTTCGGCAAAGGCGTCGGTGAAGTGCGTCGCGCCCTTCGCCACCACGGCCTCGATGGCGTGGGTGATCACGTCCATGCCGGTATCGGCGGTGATCCTGGGCGGGGCGGTGCGCACGAATTCCGGATCGAGCAGCGCCACGTCGGGCACCAGCTCATCGGAAATCAGGGGAAACTTGCGACCGTTGGCAGGGTCGGAGATGACCGCAAAAGAAGTCACTTCGGAACCGGTGCCGCTGGTGGTGGGGATGGCCACGAAGGGGATCTTGCGGCCCATGATGGACTCGCGGACCACGGCGAGAATGGCTTTGGCCGCATCGATCGGCGAGCCGCCGCCCAGCGCGATCACCACGTCGGGGCAGAAGTCCCTGAGAAGGCTCGCGCCCTTGGATACGGTGTCTACCGGGGGCTCGGGGATGGCCTCGTCGAAGACCAGGATCTCGCATTCGGGCAGAAAGCTCTTCACGCGGTCGAGCGGACCGGACTTCGCCATGAAGGCGTCCGTGACGATGGCGACCTTCTGTCCGCGATAGGCGTGAAGCCTTTCCAGCAGAGACGGTCCGAAGACGACCTCTGTGCGGATGTGGAAGCTGTTGTAGGTCTTCATGGTCTTGTCGGTCCTGAGCGATCTTTTCGGATCTTGAAAGAGGCGGGCCGGACGGGCCGGGCAACGCGGTCGGTTCGCTGCCGGTCCGTCCGGCCGGTGTGCGCAGGCCGAAAGCCAAGCCCGCGCACACCGAAGTTGGTGAGCCTTAGAACGTCTGTTCGGTACGGCTGATGATGTCGTCCTGCACTTCCTTGGCGAGCACGACGAACTGGGCGGAGTAGCCGGCCACGCGAACCACGAGATCCCTGTGGGCTTCGGGGTTCTTCTGCGCTTCCAGCAGGGTCTGCCGGTCGATCACGTTGAACTGGACATGCATGCCCTTGTGATCGAAGTAGGAGCGCACCAGCGAGGCGAAGTTCCTGAGGCCGTTGTCACCCGCAAGGGCGTTCGGCAGGAATTTCTGGTTGTAGAGCGTTCCGTTCGACGCGATGAAGTGGTCGAGCTTGGCAACCGAGTTGGCGGCCGCGGTCGGACCCTTGACGTCCTTGCCCTGGCGCGGGGACACGCCGTCGGCCAGAGGCGCCTTGGCGGGACGGCCGTCGGGAAGGGCGGCGACGTCCTTGCCGAAGAGCACGTTCGCAGACACCGGGTAGATGCCGGCCTGGAACTGCCCGCCGCGCGGGTTCGTGTATTTCTCGACTTCCTTGCAGTAGATCTGGGCGCACTTGCGGGCGATGAGATCGACCTCGTCGATGTCGTTGCCGAAGCAGGGGGCGCTGTCGAGCATCCGGCGGATGTTCTCGTACTTGCCGCCTGCATCGCCGGCGCCGTTACCGGCGGACAGCGTGCGGTAGACTTCGTCCTTCAGGGTCGACATGTCGGTCGAGGAGGAGTTTGTCAGCACCTTGCGAACCGCAGCGTAGACCTGCTCTTCAGTCGGCTCCGCGGACGTGTTGGCCGCCCCCGCAGCGAGACCGAAGTTGGCGTCCAGCGCCTCTTTCAGGTCGGCCATGGTGATCGACTTGTCGTCGAAGACGAACTTCTTCATCGCGTAGACGCTGTCGCCGCTGTCTGCGACACCGAAGGCCTGCGGGCCGGTGAAGTTGTAGATCGCGCCGCCTTCCTGGACGGACATGCCGCGACCCAGGCAGTCATCGACCATGGCCGACTGGAACGGCAGCGGTGCGCGTTCGGCGTGGGCGATGTCGACGCAGTTGTCGGCTTCCACCAGGTGCTTCACGAAGAAGGCCATCTGCGTGGAGAAGGCTTCATAGAACTCGTCGAGCGAGGTCCAGGAGACCATCGGGCTGGTGACGGGGCCGAGCTGAAGGTCGCCGACCTTGCCCGCATTCATCGTGATTTCGAGAACCTTGGCCACATTGAAGAAGGCCGCATCGTGCCAGCCTTCGGTCTTGTGGATGGCCTGCGGTTCCACGCAGCCGACGATGCCGTAGTCGCGGGCATCGGCGAGCAGCACGCCGCGGTTCTGAAGCGCGGGGATGATGACTTCGTCGTTGTAGACGGCGGGGACGCCGAGGCCGAGACGGACGACTTCCGCGGCGCGGAAGAGGAACTCGTCAGGGGTGCCCTGCCAGACGCGGATGGAGAAGGAAGGAGCCGGCAGGCGAACGTGCGCCACCGCTTCCATGCACATGTAGGATACGTCGTTCGTCGCATCGAGACCGTCTTCGGTCTGACCGCCGACGCACAGGTTCTGGAACACGGCGTAACCGGCGAAGGCCTGGGCGGAAACTTCGTCGCGGGTCTTGTTGACGTCGTTCAGCTTGATCCAGATGCAGTCGATCAGTTCCTGCGCGAATTCGCGGCTGATGGACTTGTCGGCTTCCAGATAGGGGTACATGTACTGGTCGAAACGGCCCGGAGAGATGGAGTGGCCGCTGGATTCGATCTGCATCATGCACTGGATGAACCACATCGTCTGGCAGGCTTCCCAGAAGTTCGATGCGGGATTTTCCGGTACGCGACGGCAGTTCTGTGCAATCTGCATCAGTTCCTGCTTGCGGGTCGGGCAGGAGGCGGTCTGTGCCAGTTCTTCCGCCTTCGCGGCATAGCGATGCGCGAAGTTGGTCGCAGCGTTGTAGGTGATGATGATCGCGTTATAGAACTGCTGCTTCTTGATGTAGGACGGATCCATCTTGTCCAGCATCTCGAGCTGCTTCACGGCCTCGGCGATGATGCCGCGGAAGCCGATCTTCAGGATCTTGCCGTAATCGACGCAGACGTGACCGACGCCGCCGAAGTAGTAGTTGCCGACGGTGAAGACGCCGTTGTTGATGCAGTCATGCGTCTTCTGGGACATGTAGGAGGCGGCCAGATCGCTGGTCGTCTTGCCGGGCCAGTACTTGAAGCACTCATGCAGTTCCGCGGCCGTTTCCTTCGGGATCTCGAAGGGGTCGGCCATGCGGGTGGCCATCGTCTCGAATTCCTTTTCGACCCAGTCGAAAGAGAATTCGGGGCAGATTTCCGTGGAGCGCGGGTTCTTGGTGATGGCACCGACGATCAGTTCGTCTTCGCGAATGGTGACCGGAAGCTCGTTGAAGATCTTCTCCGCCACCTTGGCGCGGCGAACGATCGGCGAAAGCCCCTCACTTGCCTTGTATGCTTCCGTCGCGAGGACGGCGCGCTCGGATTCCACATACGGACGTGCGTTCAGGATCTGGTTCTTCAACCGGATCACGCGGTCCGTTGGTTTTGTAAAGCCCTTCTCAATCATCGTCTTCTCCAGGCTGAGATGATCCGGCGGACCCATGCGAGCCGTCGGAGCCGGTTACTTCAGGTCAGGGTTTGCGGGTCGACGAGCTGCACGAACGCGCGCAACAGGTCCGGATGGCCGGGCCAAGCGGGAGATGTTGCGAGATTTCCGTCGATGACCGTTTCTTCGGGTTCGACCGCGACGTAAGTGCCGCCAACGGCTCGAATTTCGGGAGCGCAGGCCGGATAGGCTGTGAGCCGGCGCCCGCTGAGCACACCGGCAGCCGTCAGGATCTGCGCGCCATGGCAGATCGAGGCGACAGGCCGGTTCGAAGCCATGAAGGCTTTCGTGATCGCCAGGAGGTCGTTGTCCAGGCGAAGGTATTCGCAGGCCCGACCGCCGGCGATATACAGGCCCGAATACTGATCGGGCTCGACAAAGGCGAAGGTGGCATTCAGTCGGAACAGATGTCCGGGCTTTTCGGTGTAGGTCTGATCACCCTCGAAGTCGTGAATGGCCGTCTTTATGTACTCACCGGCTCTCTTGCCGGGGCAGACGGCATCCACGTTGAAACCAGCCATTTTCAAGGCCTGAAACGGCACCATGACTTCATAGTCTTCGGAGAAGTCTCCGACGAACATGAGTATGTTTCTTTGAGCGTTCCGGGTCATGATAAGTAGCTGCCAAGTCTTCTTGCTCGTTCTGGTGGATCGTATTCCCCGGTATTGAAAAGGGTCAACGAGAGCGTATTGACATTGGCGGGTAATTCTTTGCTTGGAATCGATTCGGCAAGCAACGGCTCGGAAACGCTGGCATTTTAGCTTCTTTTGGTCATTCCTGTCGCAGACAAGAAAAGACAGGGAGCGGGTAAATTGTTGTCACAGTCGGTGAATTCTTGCGCTCTGCGACCTCGATTTAGGTAAGGGGCTGCATTGTTGTCGCAGGTCGGAAAAATCGATCCGGCAAACCAAGTGGCTGAAACATTTCGCGAAAATCGAGGGTGAGGCGCCCGGCTGTGAGCTGGCGCAAGGAAAGAACGTGCGCTTTGCGGTCGTTCTGCCCCGACTTGCAAGAAATTACCATCGCCAGACAAATTCATGGCGTTGACCCACCAAATAACTTGAACCTACGATTTTCGTGATCGATGCGCTCTTTCCGGAGTTGCTGTCGGTATCTGAATAACGATGGGCGTGAGACTTGCGGCTGCGGGAACTGTTTTCCGCGGAACGGGTAAGTCTGTGCCTTCTTACATGCGGAAAACGGGCGGAAACCCAATAAAAACCGAGCAATCGACATGTGTCCGGAGATCGAAAACCAAAACTCGACTGAGCGACTGGCCGCCCAAGTCGTCCGTGACCCGTCGATGACATTGCACGGGGGATGACATGAGTATGATCGGCTTACTCGTCGCTTTTGGCGGCGGCATTTTCGGCGCGGCGATCGGGGCTCTGCCTGCCTTCGCCTTCGTCGGCATTCTGACCATGATCGGCGTGGCTATCCAGCTTGCCGTCGCGCCGGCCGCGACCGATTTCTTCGGAATTCCCTTCGGCGTATTCGGCCCCCATGTGGGCGGTTTCGCTTCGGGCGTGGCGGCTGCCGCCTATGCCGCCTGCAAGGGCAAACTCGACACGGGCCGTAACATCGTGACCGCGGGCATGGGGCTCAACAGCCCGGACGTGCTGCTGGTCGGCGGTGCCTTCGGCATCATCGGCTATGTGCTCGTCTGGCTCATTGCGATGGTGCCCGATTTCGGACCCGGCCTTGCCTGGACGGATTATCCCGGCCTCGGCGTCGTGATCTCCGCCTTCATCGTGCGCTTTGCCTGGGGCACCTGCGGTCTGTGCGGCGCGGGCGATATCAAGGAGCGCTTCCTGCATCCCACCGATGCGACCAAGTGGCTGGTGTTCCAGAGTTCTGCCGCCCAGCTCGCGGTGATCGGCGTGGGTGTGGGTCTGTTCGGGGGCTGGCTCGGCATCACCTACGGGACGCCCGGTGCATTGCTTGCCTTCGGTATCTGCGCCGCGAGCCTCATTCTTCTGACGCTTGGCGTGCTGACCCCGGTGACGCACCACATTGCGCTTCCCGCGGCCATCGTCGGCGTCGCTTCCGGCAGCATGATCTGGGCCGGTCTGGCGGGACTTCTGTGTGCCTTTGTCGGCGAGTTCTATGCGCGTCTCTTCCTTGACGGCAGTGACACGCATATCGACCCGCCCGCCTGCACCATCGCCACGATGACGCTGGTTTTCAACTTCCTGACTTCAATCGGCTTCTGGGGCTACGTCCAGTTCCCGGTCTGATCTGCAGACGGGGCTCGGGCCCCGACCCGGGCGGGTGGCGCGGAGCCTCTCAATCCTCTTCTCCGTGCCCTCGTCAGGCTTTCATCCGGCCTGCGCGACGCTGCGGCTCGCGCAGGCTGGGTCCTTTCAAAAGATGAGCTGACACCATGATACTGACCATTAATTGCGGCAGTTCGAGCCTGAAGTACCGTCTTTTCAGCAAGGATCTCGACAAGGTCATTGCCAGCGGCCTGATCGCGCGGATAGGCGAGGAGGGGGCCTATTGCGAGCATCAGGCGCATGAGCGGCGCGCGCAGCTCCATCAGCCGATCCCCGATCAGGACGCCGCCTTCGACATCATGGCGGACAACCTGATGCATTCCGAATTCGCCGTGATTGAAAATCCGTGCGAAATCACCGCAATCGGTCATCGTGCCGTGCATGGGGGCGACGTCTTTGTGGAATCGACGCTCGTGACCGAAACAGTGATGGAGCAGTTGAATTCCTGCATCCGCTTTGCACCGCTGCACAATCCGGCGAATATCGCGGGCATCGAGGAATGCCAGAAGAAGTTCCCGGGCATTCCCAATGTGGTGGTGTTCGACACGGCCTTCCATCAGACCATGCCGCCGGAAGCCCATATCTACGCGTTGCCTTACGACCTTTACGAAAGGCACGGGGTGCGCCGATACGGGTTCCACGGCACGTCCTGCCGCTATGTCGCTCAGGCCGCTGCCGACATGCTGAACCGGCCAGTCGAAGATCTGTCCATGGTCGTGTGCCATCTCGGCAACGGCGTCACCATCGATGCGGTGAAGGGCGGCAAGTCCGTCGACACCAGCCTGGGCTTCGGCACCTTCTGCGGCATTTCCATGGGCACCCGGGCGGGCGATTTCGACCCGGCGATCATCTTCCATCTTGTCAAGGAGATGGGCATGTCGATCGAGGAAGTGGAAGCGATCTGCTACAAGAAGAGCGGACTTCTGGGGGTTTCCGGCGTCAGCAACGACATGCGGGAAGTAGAGCAGCGCGCAGCAGAGGGTGACAAGCGCTGCGCGCTCGCTCTGGAGATCTTCGTCTATCACATCCGCAAGAGGATCGGGTCTTATGCGGCCGCGATGAACGGGCTCGATGCGCTCGTCTTCACAGCCGGCATCGGCGAAAACAGCGCCACCGTGCGTTCGAAAGTGTGTGCCGGGCTCGGTGTACTCGGCGTGCATATCGATGAGGGCATCAACGAGATCGTGCGCGACGGCCACCCCAATATCAGCGCAGCCGATGCGCGCGTCGCCACGCTTGTCGTGCCGACCGACGAAGAGCGCATGATCGCCATCGATACGGTCGCTCTGGTTCACTGACGATAATCGGGGCGGTCGGTGACCGCCCCGATGAACCGTGGTTTCCGGTCTATTGGGCCGCGACGACGATGATTTCGACCTTGTAGTCCGGCGTTGCCAGCTTGGACTCCCCGCACGCGCGGGTAGGCGGATTGGCCGGGTCGATCCAGGCGTCCCACACGGCGTTCATCTCCGCGAAATCGTCCATTGACGACAACCAGATGGTCGTCTGCAGGAGCCGCGACTTGTCGCTGCCCGCCTCCGCCAGCAGCTTGTCGATCCCGGCAAGAATGGCCTGTGTCTGCGCGGTCACGCTTTCGCCCGGCGCTCCGACCTGACCGGCGAGCCAGATCAGTCCGCCGTGAATGACTGCCTGGCTCATGCGGGGGCCGGCTCCCAGTCGTTTGATATCCGTCATGATAGATCCTGTCTGAATGAAGCGAGGTTCATGGGCGAGCCTCTCAAAGAAGGCGTGCGGGATCGAGCGCCTTGACGATTTCGTCCGGCAGGGCCGGTGTCCGGTGCAGGCAGAGGTCTGCGGCCAGTTGCGAGAGCGCCGGGGCCGTCTGCACCCCGTATCCGCCCTGACCGGCCAGCCAGAAAAAGCCCTCTGCATCCGATGCAAAACCGACCGTGGGCGTGCGGTCGGCGACGAAGCTGCGCAGGCCCGCCCAGCTTCGCTCCACGCGTGTGACGGGCATGGTCACGGCCTGTTCGAAACGGTGGAGACCTTCCGCCAGAACCATGTCGTCCGGCCAGGCGTCGTGCGGTTCCACCGGGTCCTCGTCGGCGGGCGAGACCATCAGCTTTCCCGCGTCCGGCTTGGCGTACCAGTTCTCCGATGCGCTGGCCACAAGAGGCCATGTGCTTACGTCGACGCTCGCCGGGACAGGCAGGATGGCGGCGGAGCGGCGCATGGGGACGAGCCCGATTTCCGCCACGCCCGCCCGGTCTGCAACGACATCGGCCCAGGCTCCCGCGGCATTGACGATGACCGGGGCCTCGAAACTTCCTTTCGGTGTTTCGATACGCCAGATATCGCCGGTCTTCGCGATGCGCTCGGCAGGGGCATCGGTGATGAAGCGGGCGCCGTGTCTGCGGGCGAGCCGGGCGAAGCCTTGCAGAAGACGGTCGACGTCGATATCGCGGGCGTCACGCTCGATGGCGGCGGCGACGATTGCGTCGCGGCGAAGCAACGGGAAGAGCGCGACAGCCTCATCGGGCGTGAGTTGCTCCACGCCGTCGGCGCCCTTCAGATAGGCCTCGAAACCGTCCAGTTCGTCTTCGCGCGCGATCAGCATTTCACCGCGCGGGGTCAGAAGGCTTTCGGGTGAAATGCCTTCCGGGTTCTCAAGAACCGGCTCGGATGCTGCATTGAGGGCACGCAGCGTCTCGTTGCCGTAGTTTCGGATATAGATTGCGGCGGAGCGCCCGGTGGCGTGACGGCCGAGCGCATCCTCCATTTCCAGAACGACGACCTTTGCGTGCGGAGCCATGCGGGCTGCCGCGCCCGCGCCCGCAATCCCGCCGCCGATGATGAGGATATCGGCTGTCTCGCTCATGCGTTCTGGTATCCATCAAGCACGCTGGTCAGGTTGTGGCCCAGCTCCACCGAGAGATAACCGCCCTCCTGCACGAAGAGCGTCGGAAGTCCGAACCGGCCAATGGCCTCGCCGATGCGGGCAAAGCCCGGTGTGGTGACGGCGAGCCCCTTCAACGGATCGTTCTCATAGGCGTCGAGACCGAGGGCCACGACGAGAACATCCGCTCCGAAAGCCCGGATATGGGCAAATGCGGTTTCCAGCGTCGTCAGATACCCGTCATCGCCGGTACCGCGGGGAAGCGGCAGGTTGAGATTGTAGCCGAGGCCTGCGCCCTCGCCGCGCTCATGGGCGTGGCCCCAGAAGAAGGGGTAGAAGCGGATCGGGTCGGCGTGGATGGAAACCGTCAGCACGTCGGAGCGATTGTAGAAGATGCCTTGCGTGCCGTTGCCGTGGTGGAGGTCGATATCGAGAATGGCCGGGCGCAGGCCCGCCATGCGCAGGCGTTCGGCGGCGATGCCGGTATTGTTGAAGAAACAGAAGCCGCCTGCGAGGTCGGCAAAGGCATGGTGTCCCGGCGGGCGACTCAGCACGTAGAGCGCCTGTTCTCCGCCCGCCATGAGATCGGCGCCCTCAACCGCGCTCTGGGCCGACCAGTAGGCGGATTCCCAGGTGTGCTCGGCGATGGGGCAGGAGGTGTCGGCCTGATGGAAGCCCGCCTGGCCTACGGCGGAGCGCGGGTAGCTGGCGGTGCGGCGGTCGGGGTGAATGTTCGGGATCACCTCGTCGGCTGCTTCCGCGATGCGGCTCCAGCGGGTGTGGATCGTCTCCAGAAAGACCAGATATTCCGCCGTATGCAGCGCCGCGATGGGGCCGAGACCGTGATCCTTCGGAGGCTGAAAGGTGCAGCCCGCATTTTCCGCGCCTGCGCGCAGAACCTCGACGCGGGCGGGTTGCTCGGGGTTCGGATAGAGCGTGCCGTTCGCCATGAAGTGCTTGGGATCGTGCTTCCTTTGGCGCTCGTCGAATATGGCCTTCATTGTTTTTTCCTCAAGTTCTCGAGAGCTGGCCCCTTGAGGGTCAGGACGGTCTCATCCGAGTATTCGGCAAAGCCGAGCCGTTCGTAGAAGGCATGGGCTCGCGGATTGTCCCGGTAGACGGTGAGTTTGATAAAGCGGACGGTCCAGTTCGCTTCCGCATGCCGGACGGCAGCGGCCAGCAATCGCTGGCCCAGTCCTGCGCCGCGCGTGGAGGCGGAGACCCACAGGTCGGAGACGTAAAGCCCGACGCCCGCATTGGTGGTCGAAAAGAGCGGCGATGCCATCAACGCCCCGACGACGTCTCCCTTGCCGGGTGTTTCGGCCAGAAGAGCGAAGAAGGCAGGTGTCCCGGTAAAGCCGTGGCGCAGGAGGTCGTTGGCGCTGGCGGCGTGGTCGTCGCCAATATCCGTCGAGAGTTGGACAAGCGCGTCATGGAGCTTGTCACAGTCTCCAGCGCGGGCCGGGCGGATCGTGATCTGGTTCATGGACGGGGTTCCGCCTCAAAACGCCGTTCTGTCCGCGCCCTTGAGGCCGAGCATGTCGCGCGCCTCTGCAGGGGTGGCCACGGTGCGGCCGAGGCGCTCCACGATCTCGCGGATCTTTTCGACCTGTTCGGCGTTGGATTTCGCCAGTTCGCCTTTGCCGATGAAGAGGCTGTCTTCCAGTCCGACGCGGACATGACCGCCCATCGCCGCCGACATGGTGGCAAAGGGGATCTGCTGGCGACCAGCGGCCAGAACGGAAAAGGCGTAGTCGTCGCCGAAGAGCTTGTCGGCGATGCGCTTCATGTGCTGGAGGTTTTCCGGGTCCGGCCCGATGCCGCCGAGGACACCGAAGACGAACTGGATGAAGAAGGGCGGCTTCACCAGTCCACGATCCGCGAAATGGCGCAGCATGTAGAGGTGGCCGACGTCGTAGCACTCGAACTCGAAGCGCGCGCCGCGCTGCTGGCCGAGGCGCGTCAGCACGGCTTCGATGTCGCGCGGGGTGTTCTTGAAGACCAGATCGTCGGAATTCATCAGGAAGGGCTCTTCCCAATCGTATTTCCATTCGCTGTAGCGGGCCGCCAGCGGGTAGAGCGCGAAATTCATCGTGCCCATGTTGAGCGAGCACATTTCCGGCTCCGCTTTTGTGGGCGCGGCCAGCCGGTCATCCAGCGACATGAGCGCGCTGCCGCCGGTGGAGATGTTCACCACCGCATCGCATCCCTGCTTGATGACGGGCAGGAAGCCCATGAAATGCTCTTCGCTTGAGGACGGGCGGCCGTTTTCCGGGTCGCGTGCGTGAAGATGCAGGATGGCGGCGCCGGCCTTTGCGGCGTCGAGCGCCTGCGTTGCGATTTCCGGGCCGGATACCGGCAGGTGGGGGGACATGGTGGGCGTGTGGATGGAGCCGGTCACTGCACAGGTGATGATGATCTGGTCGGACATGATTTTCTGTTCTGCCTCTTTTGGGCGGTTCACAGCTGGTTGTGATTGGTCTTCACGAATTCACCGAGCGCGGCGTCCAGCGTTTCAAGGATTTCCGCCACGTGGGTGCTGTTGGTGATCATCGGCGGGCAGACGAGGAAATGGTCGCCGTCGTAGCCGCCGCGGGTGCGGCGCGAGTAGATGATCAGGCCCTTGTCGTAGGCGATGTCGACAAGCGCGTTATAGGCGTTCAACTCGCGCGGCAGCGGCTTCATGGTTTCGCGGTTGCTGACAAGCTCGAAGGCCAGAAACAGCCCTAGCCCACGCACGTCGCCGATGATCTCGTAGCGATCCATCAGACCCTGAAGGCCCGCTTTCAGCTCGTGGCCGACGGTGGTGGCGTTTTCCAACAGGCCCTCGCGCTCGATCTCGTTCAAGACCGCAAGCCCGGCGGCGCAGGCGAGCGGGTTACCTGCATAGGTGTAGCCATGCAGGAAGCCGCCCTGATTGAGGACGTTCTCCACGATCTCGTTGGTGGCGACCATCGCGCCCAGCGGCACGTAACCGGCGGCGAAGCCCTTGGAGATGACGAGAATGTCGGGGGCGACATCCCAATGTTCGGCGGCGAAGAACTTGCCCGTGCGGCCGCCTCCGGACATGACCTCGTCATGAATGAGAAGCACGCCGTATCTGGAACAGATCTCGCGGATGCGCTTCATGTAACCGGCAGGGGGAACCAGCGCGCCGGTCGATGCGCCGCCCACGGGCTCCACGATGAAGGCGAGCACGGTTTCCGGCCCTTCGGCCAGAATGCGCTCTTCCAGCATGTTGGCGTAATAACGCCCTGTTGCCTCGTCGTCCGGATCCAGCCCGTCGAGATAAGCGCGCGGAGCCGGGATTTTCGGCATGGGCCGCATCATCGGATCGAAGGCGGAGCTGAGCGGGGCGTAACCGGTGAGCGCCAATGCGCCAAGCGTTGCACCGTGGTAGCTCGGCTGGCGTGAGATCACCTTCCAGCGCTGCGCCTCGCCGATGGCGATGGCGTTCTGGCGGGCGAGCTTGATCGCGCTTTCCACCGCCTCCGATCCGCCGGAAACGAAGAAGACCTTATCCATGCCTTCCGGGGAAAGGCTTGCAGTTTTTTCCGCCAGACGTTCGGCCGGTTCGGTTTCGAAATGCAGGCGATAGCCGAAGGTGGATTTTTCCATCTGGCGGCGCATGGCCTCCAGAACGCGCTCGTTGGAATGGCCGATATTGCAGACCATCGCGCCGGAGGAGCCGTCCAGATAGCGCTTGCCGTCAAGGTCCCACATGTAGACCCCGCGGGCCTGATCGAGCATGGGGCGGCGCAGTCGGCTTTGATAGAAGAGGTGGGATTTGGGAGGCTGGGTCATGTCTTCAGCTGCTTGGAAGGGCCGCACAATCCTGTGGCCGGAAACGGAGGCTGACGGCCTGGCCTTCTGCGAAGGGGTGGACGTCGATCATGTTGATGGCTTGAAGCGGGATATCGCCGAGGCGCAGGAAGTAGCGTGCGGCCTGGCCCTGATAATCCACGGCTTCCACGGTGCCGGGGAGCGCGGTGGCTCCGTTTGTCGGCGTTTCCGGTGAGGCGACGGTGAGCTTTTCGGCGCGCAGCACGAGCTTGGCGCCGCCTTCAGCGGAAATATGCGGCGCGCGCTCGCGCGGCACGGTCACCGGGCCGATGCCGGGGATATCCAGCGCAACCGACGATGCGTCGAAGCCGGTGCAGCGGCCTTCCAGAATGTTGGAGGTGCCGAGGAACTGGGCCACGAATTCGCTTGAAGGCGTGTTGTAGACCTCTTCCGGCGCGCCGATCTGTTCAACGACGCCGTTGGACATGACGACCAGCTTGTCCGACATGGCGAGCGCCTCGGACTGGTCGTGGGTGACGAAGACGGTGGTGACGCCGATCTGGTGCTGGATGCGTTTCAGCTCCACGCGCATGTCTTCGCGCAGGTTGGCATCGAGCGCCGACAGCGGTTCGTCGAGCAGCAGAACATCCGGTTCGATGACGATGGCGCGGGCAAGCGCGATGCGTTGCTGCTGGCCGCCGGAAAGCTCCTTGGGGTGGCGGTCGCCCACATGGGGAAGCTGCACGAGGTCGAGCGCCCTGCGCACCCTCTCCTGCGCATCGGCCTTGGAGACATTGCGGTATTTCAGGCCGAAGGCGACGTTTTCCGCCACCGTCTTGTGCGGAAAAAGGGCGTAGTTCTGGAAGACCAGCCCGAGATTGCGCTTGTGGATGGGGATGTCGTTGACCCGACGCCCCTTGATGGTGATGTCGCCCTCGCTGGGGTCGATCAGACCGGCAATCATGCGCAGGGTCGTGGTCTTGCCGCAGCCCGACGGGCCCAGCAGGGTCGTGAAACTGCCCGCGGGAATGTCCATCGACATCCGGTGCACGGCGGTCACGTTGCCGAAACGCTTGACGATATTGGTCAGGGATACAGCACTCACGCGCGCTCTCCGCTGGTGAGAAAGGAAATGTCGGGTGGGAGAGGGGCGGAGTGCGGGGCCCATCCTTCGAGACGCGCTCTTACAAGCGCTCCTCAGGATGACGTTGTCGTGGGACCAATGCTGAAGAGCCCGCCAAAACCACAACGTCATCCTGAGGCGCCCGCACAAGCCGGCGTCTCGAAGGATGGGCCTCACGCGAAAACTCAGCCCATCTCGAAGTGTGAGTGGGGGCGGCCGGGCCGTCCCCACTCCCTGAAAAAGCGGCTCAGTAGCCCTTCTGGACACGGCCGAACATCTTCGACCAGGCCTGCTCGTTGGTGTTCCAGTAGTCCGGATCGGCGAAGGTGAGCCCTTCCAGCGTGCCCTTGGGGTCGAAGGCGGGCAGGGTCGGGATCTTCTTGCCGAGGTCGACCTTGGTCGGGTCGAGGGCGGGGGGATAGTTCTGCCCCTCTGCCACCGCGATGGAGGTCGCCGGATCGAGCATGAAGTTCAGAAGCTCCTCGCAGGCCTCCATCGGCGAGCCCTTGATGACGAAGAGGCATTCCTGCCAGCCGAAGCCGTTGGGCGGGTCCATGTAGCCGATGTCGTGGCCCTGCTCCTGAAGCGCGAAGACGCGACCGGACCAGGCTTCGGTGACATAGATCTCTTCTTCTGCGAGAAGGCTCATCAGTTCCGCGCCGGACGTCCAGTATTTCAGCGCCAGATCGCGGTGCTTGCGGATGGCGTCCCACACTGCATCCATGTCGGTTGCGCCGTTCGGGTCCTGCCCGGTCTGCAGGGAGGCGTACCAGATACGGGTACGCCAGTCGCTCCAGCCGCCGATCTTGCCTTTCAATGCCTCGTCGATGAGGATCTTCGCGCCCATCTCCTTCATCATGTCGTCGGAGATGTGCTTGCGGTTATAGGCAAGGCCCGTGGTGCCGTAGTCATAGGGCACGCAGGAAAGGCTGCCGCCGCTCACCTTGCGGAACACGTCGACCAGCTTCGGGATGACGAACTTCAGGTTCGGGATGTTGTCTTCGTTCAGCTCGGACGCGAGGCCGAGGCCCTGATAGCGGGCATAATCGAAGACGCCGGAGAGATGGGCGATGTTGTATTCGCCCGCCTGGCTCGCCTTGACGCGAGAGAGATATTCGTCGCCGCCGCCGAAGGTGCCGTCCACGACCTCGATGCCGGTGGCCTTGGTGTAGGGGGCGAAGGCGTGCTTGCGGAAGGCTTCGGAAACGATGCCGCCCCAGCCGTCGAAACGGACCTGTTCGGTGGCCGCCAAAGCGTGACGGGCAAAGGGCGTCTGGACGCCATAGGCGAGACCCGCGGCGCCCAGAAGGCCGAGGAATTTGCGCCGGTCGAGATCGCCGTTCAGGAAGCGCTCGCGCAGGCGTTCATAGCGTTTCGTGTTGTCCATTCTCGTTCCCCTCAAATGTGTCTGTGTCTGGATGGTGGTTTTGTCCGGTGCACGCGGTTCTATCTGCCGCGTTGCGTGGCAAGCTGCCGGGCGATCGCCAGCCCCAGAAGGGGCAGCCCGACGGTCAGGAAAATCATCACCGTGCCGAGGGCGTTGATCTCCGGCGAAATGGAGTTGCGCAGCATTGCGAAAATCTGTGTGGGTACCGTCTCGACCCCGCCGGGCTTCCAGAAGAGCGTGCCGGTGATGTCGTCGAAGGAAATGGTGAAGGCGAAGAGCATGCCTGCGAAAACGGCGGGCGCCAGAAGCGGCAGCGTGACCCGGAAGAAGGTCTCAATCGGGCTCGCGCCGAGGCTGAGGGCGGCTTCCTCGTAATCGCGGCGGATGCCGACGAGCCGTGCCTGCACGACGAGGATCACGAAGGGCAGGGTGAAGATCACGTGGCCCATCAGGAGGAGGGCGAAGCTCTTGTTGATGGAGAGCGCGTTCAGGAACAGCAAAAGGGCGACTGCCAGCACCACTTCCGGCACCAGAATGGGGGCGATCAGAAGCGTGGAGACGAAATTGCGGCCCGGGATCCAGTAGCGCACGAGCGCAAGGCTTGCGAGTACGCCCAGCGTCGTGGAGATGAGCGCGGTCAGGATACCCAGCATGAAGGAGGTGCGGAAGGCGCGCAGGATGGCGTCGTTGTTGGCAAGTTCCACGAACCAGCGAAACGACAGGCCGGTCATGGGGAAGTTGCCGAACTGGGAGGCGTTGAAGCTCAGGAGCAGCACCACCGCCACCGGAAGGAACATGAAGATGTAGACGGCCACGGTCCAGCCGCGGATGAGTTTCCAGCCCATTACCTCAGCCCCTTCATCAACTGGCCCATGCCAAGGAAATGGTTGTAGATCAGGACCAGCCCGCCGAGGATCGCCAGCAGCATGAGCGACAGCGCGGAGCCGAGCGGCCAGTTGAGCTGGGTGATGACGGCCTCGAAGACGAGGTTGGCGAACATGGCGTCGGTCGGCCCGCCCAGAACCAGCGGCGTGATGTAGGTGCCGGCCGAAAGCACGAAGCACAGCAAGCCACCTGCCGCGAGGCCGGGAAGCGACAGCGGCAGGGTGACTTCGACAAAGCTCTGCCAGCGGGTGGAGCCCAGCGAGCAGGCCGCGTCCTCAAGCGAAGTGTCGATACCCTCAAGCGCCACATAGACGTTGAGCACCATGAAGGGCAGCAGGAAATGGACGAGGCCGAGGATGACGGTGGTCTCGTTGTAGAGCATCTGGATCGGCTCGCCGACGATGCCCAGCGTGACCAGAACCCAGTTCACCGCGCCGGAGACGCCGAGGATGTTGATCCACGACATGGTGCGGATGATGTAGCTGATCCAGAAAGGCAGCATCAGCAGAAGCAGAAGCAGTGCCTTGTTGCCCCTGGAGCGCGCGATGAAATAGGCCGCCGGATAGCCCATCACGGCGCAGGCCGCCGTGGTAATCGCCGCAATGCGCAGGGTGGAGAAGAGAATGTCGCGATAGAAGGGGTCGGTGAGCGCCTCGTTCCAGTTGTCGAGGTAGAAGCCGACCTGATCCGCGCCGGTCGCGGTGCGCAGCCAGAACGAATAGACCGCGATGAACCCAAGCGGCACGAACAGCAGAAGTGTGATCGTGACCAGTGCCGGCGACAGCAATATCCAGGGCTGCCGCCTCTCGCGCGCTTCGACGCTCATAGCCACACCTTACGTAAAAATACCTTGACGAAAGGTGGCAGCGCCCCATTCATTGATCAAATAGATAATACGAATTCTAATTATTGAGCAAATCAATGGCTGATGAAGATCGTCCCCTTGGCACCGAGCGGCTGGTTCGTGATCTTGACTGGAACCTGTTGAGAACATTCGTTGTTCTTGGCCGCTCCCAGAGCGTCACGGAAGCTGCGGAGCGGTTGATGTTGAAGCAGCCGACGGTTTCAAGCGCCCTGAAACGGCTTGAGGAACGGCTGGGGAAACGGCTGATAGACCGCTCGCCGGGGCATTTCCATCTCACCGAGGCGGGCGAGGTTCTGCTCAAGGAGGCGATCGAGATTCAGGGTGCGATCCTGCGGCTCGGCACCTTGATGCGCGACGTGGTCGACGAAGTGCGCGGCCATGTCGAGATCTGCGTGGCGAGCCACGTGGTTTCTCCGCTTCTCGATGAAACGCTGACACGGTTCCACGAAAGGCACCCTGCCGCGACGCTTTCCTTCAGGGTGTCGTCGAGCAAGGACGCGCTGGAGGCGGTGATGGCGCGGCGCGCCTCAATGGCTTTGTGTCTGGTGCGCAAGCGTAATCCGAAGCTGGAATATGCCCGGCTGTTTCGTGAGTTTTTCGGCCTGTTCTGCGGGCCCACCCATCCCCTTTTCGGCCATAGCGATCTGACGAAGGCGGACCTTGCGGGCCAGACGGCGGTCAGTTTCGTGACCGACCGTCTGGAAGACGCCCTGCGCCCGGTGACCCTGATGCGCGCGGATCTCGATGTGGTGGACAGGACCGTCGGCACGTCGGCCAATCTGGAAGAGGTCCGGCGCATGATCATCGCCGGGCTCGGCATCGGGCCGATGCCGGTCCATGTCGTCAGGCGCGATCTGGAGGACGGGCTGCTCTGGCAACTGCCGCCCTATGACAACCTGCCCGCAATTGATGTTCATGTGGTGTGGAACCCGAGCGCCAAGATGAACCGGGCGGAGACGGCCTTGCTCGACATGCTGCTGGAACAGATCCGGCAGGTTCCGATCGAGGAGCGGACCTACACTTGAGAGCGCGCGTAGCCGTTGGCGGAAGGTGAGGAACGGCAGCGTCGGACGGCTCCTGCGAACAGGCCATATGAATTCTCTATGGGCTGGATCGGATTTCCGTATTTGGGCCGCACGTGCATTGCCGCCTAGAGAAGGCGCCCGGTCGCCACCTGCCCGGCGACTTTGCCCATGGGAGAGACCAGTGCTGCAAGCTTCAGACGAATATCAGGATATCCGCGACGCCGTGCGAGCGCTCTGCGCCGAATTTCCGGACGAGTATCACCGCAAGATCGATGATGAGCGGGCCTATCCGGAAGAGTTCGTCGATGCTCTGACCAAGGCGGGCTGGATGGCGGCGCTGATCCCGGAGGAATACGGCGGGTCTGGCCTCGGGCTCACCGAAGCCTCGGTGATCATGGAGGAGATCAACCGGGCGGGCGGCAATTCCGGCGCCTGTCACGGCCAGATGTACAACATGAACACGCTGGTCCGGCATGGCTCGAAGGAACAGCGCGAGTTCTACCTTCCCAAGATCGCGGCGGGCGAGCTTCGCCTTCAGTCCATGGGCGTGACGGAGCCCACGACCGGCACCGACACCACCAAGATCAAGACGACCGCCGTGCGCAAGGGCGACCGCTATGTGATCAACGGTCAGAAGGTCTGGATCAGCCGCGTCCAGCATTCCGACCTGATGATCCTGCTGGCGCGCACCACGCCGCTCAGCGAGGTGAAGAAGAAATCCGAAGGGCTTTCGATCTTCCTCGTCGATATCAAAAAGGCCATGGAAAGCGGGATGTCGGTCACGCCGATCCGCAACATGGTCAATCACGAGACCAACGAACTGTTCTTCGACAATCTGGAGATCCCGGCGGAAAACCTCATCGGCGAGGAGGGGATGGGCTTCAAGTACATCCTGACCGGCCTCAATGCCGAGCGTGCGCTGATCGCCGCCGAATGTATCGGCGACGGCTACTGGTTTACCGACCGCGTCACATCTTATGTGAAGGAGCGCGTCGTCTTCGGTCGTCCCATCGGCCAGAATCAGGGCGTGCAGTTCCCGATTGCGGAGAGCTTCATCGAGATCGAGGCCGCCAGCCTGATGCGTTACGAGGCCTGCCGCCTCTACGACGAAGGCAAGCCCTGCGGCGCGCAGGCCAACATGGCCAAGTATCTGGCCGCCAAGGCGTCCTGGGAGGCGGCCAATGCCTGCATCCAGTTCCATGGCGGCTTCGGCTTTGCCTGCGAATACGACGTGGAGCGCAAGTTCCGCGAGACCCGCCTTTATCAGGTCGCGCCGATCTCCACCAACCTAATCCTGTCCCATATTGCAGAGCATGTGCTCGGCCTGCCGAGGTCGTTCTGATGGGATTGCCGCTGGAGGGATTGACGGTCGTCGCCATCGAACAGGCGGTGGCGGCACCGTTCTGCACCGCGCGTCTGGCGGATGCCGGGGCACAGGTGTTCAAGATCGAGCGCCCGGAAGGCGATTTCGCGCGCGGCTACGATGATGTGGCGGCTGGTCAGTCGAGCTATTTCGTCTGGCTCAACCGTGGCAAGCAGTCCGTGACGCTGAACCTCGCCTCGCCGGAAGGCAAGGCGGAGCTGAAGAAGCTCATCGATGGTGCGGACGTCGTGGTGCAGAACCTGAAGCGCGGTGCGCTGGCCCGATTGGGCTTCGATCCGGCGGAACTGGTGAAGGCCAATCCTCGCCTTATCGTGTGTTCCATCTCCGGTTACGGCGATGGCGGCCCGCTTGCAGACCGCAAGGCTTATGACCTTCTGATCCAGGCGGAATCCGGCCTTTGCTCGATCACGGGTACGGCGGAGGGGCCCTCTCGCGTCGGGCTTTCCATCGTCGACATCGCGACCGGAGCGACGGCGCATGCCGCCATTCTGGAGGCGCTGATCGGGCGCTCCGTCACCGGCAAGGGGGCGAATATCTCGGTGTCCATGTTCGACGTGATCGCGGAATGGCTGACCGTGCCGCTCCTCAATCACGAGGGCGGCAAGACGCCGAAGCGCATCGGGCTCGCCCATCCTTCCATTTCGCCCTATGGCGTTTTCGAGACCCGGGACGGGCGTCCGATACTCATTTCCATCCAGAGCGACCGGGAATGGCGTAATCTGGCGAAGATCTTTCTCGATGACGAGGCGCTGGGCACCGATCCGCGTTTCGCCACCAATGTGGTGCGGGTGCAAAATCGCGCCGAGACGGACGCCATCGTGGCCGCGGCCTTTGCGCGGCGCGATTGCGACGATGCAGTGGAAGCGCTTTTGAAGGCCGATGTGGCGCTGGCGATGGTCAACGACATGGCCGGACTTTCCAGCCACCCGCACTTGCGCCGGATCACGGTCGACAGCCCCAACGGGCCGGTTGCCTTTCCCGCGCCTGCGCCGGTCTTCGCCGGTGAGACCCGCGTCTATGGTCCCGTGCCCGCTTTGGGGTCCGAACGAAAAGCGACCGGCGACGGGCAGGCAGAGTGATGGCGATGCGCGATCTGAACATCCTGCGCTCGCTCCTGTTCGTGCCTGCCACCCGGCCCGACCGTTTCGCCAAGGCGGCCAATGCCGGGGCCGATGCGGTGATCCTCGATCTGGAGGATGCCGTGGGCGAGGCCGACAAGGACGATGCGCGCGAGAAGCTTGCAACCGGTTTCACCGATCTGCCGGTCATCGTGCGCATTAACGCAAGCGGCACGCGCTGGCATGAGGGCGATGTGGCAGCGGTGCGTGCGTTGCGGCCTGCCGGTGTGATGCTGCCCAAGGCGGAGACGGCGGAAGGCGTGGCAGCGGTTGTTGCGGCTCTCGGGCTCGAGGTTCCGCTCATCGCGCTCATCGAGACCGCTTCGGGGCTTGCCAATGCGCGGGCCATTGCGGCGACGGCGGGCGTCCGGCGTCTCGCCTTCGGTTCTGTCGATTATTGCGCGGATCTCGCCTGTGATCACTTGCGCGAAATTTTGTTGCCCGCACGTGTCGAACTCGTGCTCGCCTCGCGGCTGGCGGGTATTTCTCCACCCATCGACGGCGTGACGACGGCGCTTGACGATTCCTCCGTCACGGCAGGGGATGCGGCCCATGCGCGCAGCCTCGGCATGTCGGGCAAGTTGTGCATCCACCCCCGGCAGATCGCGCCCGTGAAGAGGGCTTTCGCGCCTTCGCAAACCGAAATTGCGTGGGCGGAACGGGTCCTTGCTGCGGGCGACGGCGCGGTTTCGGTGGACGGCGCCATGGTGGATGAGCCTGTTCGCAGGCGCGCCCGCACGATTCTTGCATCTGTTGGTTGAGCGACCGGTTGCCGCTGATCGGCAGCGACGGCATCCGGTGCGTGTATTCTTGTTCACATGCACGGTGACGGCTCCGGCAGAATGTCCTAAAAGACCTCTTTTGCCGGTTCCGGATTTCGGAAGCGGTTTCCTTAACTTGCGGACCGTTCGCACAGCGAGGCGGGCCGCGGGGCGGGAATGAATTGCGGGTTGCATCATGCGCCCCCGCATCCATCGCCGTCCAACCGGTGTCAGGCCGGTCCAACTGATAGTGAAGGCTCAATGTCCGAATTCAGCAAGATCCTGATCGCCAATCGTGGCGAGATCGCCATCCGCGTCATGCGTGCCGCCAATGAACTGGGCAGGAAAACGGTCGCGGTCTATGCGCAAGAGGACAAGCTTTCGCTGCACAGGTTCAAGGCGGACGAGGCCTATCGCATCGGCGAGGGGCTGGGGCCGGTCGCGGCTTATCTCTCTATTCCGGAGATCATCCGTGTCGCGCGCCTGTCGGGCGCCGATGCGATCCATCCGGGCTACGGGTTGCTTTCGGAAAACCCCGCGCTGGTCGACGCCTGCCGTGAGGCGGGGATCGCCTTCATCGGTCCCTCGGCGGAAACCATGCGCAAGCTTGGCGACAAGGCGAGCGCGCGCAAGATCGCGATTGCGGCCGATGTCCCCGTCATCCCGGCCTCCGAGGTTCTGGATGACGATATGGACGCTGCGCGCAAGGTTGCGGCGGAGATCGGTTACCCCCTGATGCTCAAGGCGTCGTGGGGTGGCGGTGGACGTGGGATGCGCCCGATCTACGGTCCGGAGGAGCTTGAGGACAAGGTTCGCGAAGGACGTCGCGAGGCGGAGGCCGCCTTCGGCAACGGCGAGGGTTATCTGGAAAAGATGATCACCCGCGCCCGCCACGTGGAAGTGCAGCTTCTGGGCGACAAGCAGGGCAACATCTATCACCTGTGGGAGCGCGACTGTTCGGTGCAGCGGCGCAACCAGAAGGTCGTGGAGCGTGCGCCTGCGCCCTATCTGAGCGATGCGCAGCGCTCCGAAATCTGCGAGCTTGGCCGCCGGATTGCGGCTTATGTGGGTTATGAGTGCGCCGGTACGGCCGAGTTCCTGATGGATATGGAAAGCGGCAAGTTCTACTTCATCGAGGTGAACCCGCGCATTCAGGTGGAACACACGGTGACGGAAGAGATCACCGGTATCGATATCGTGCGCGCCCAGATCCTGCTGGCGGAAGGCAAGTGTCTGGCGGAGGCCACCGGCAAGGCGAGCCAGAAGGCGGTGACGCACAACGGCCATGCCATCCAGTGCCGTATCACCACGGAAGACCCGACCAACAACTTCATTCCCGACTACGGGCGCATCTCCGCCTATCGCGGGGCGACGGGTCTCGGTATCCGTCTCGACGGCGGCACGGCCTATTCGGGCGCGGTGATCACGCGCTATTACGACAGCCTCCTTGAGAAGGTGACGGCCTGGGCGCCGACGCCGGAAGCCGCGATTGCGCGCATGGACCGCGCGCTTCGCGAATTCCGCATCCGCGGCGTCTCCACGAATATCGACTTCGTGATCAACCTGCTGCGTCATCCGACGTTCCTGAACGACGCCTACACGACGCGTTTCATCGACGAGACGCCCTCGCTGTTCCATTTCCAGCAGCGTCGCGACCGGGCAACCAAGATCCTGCATTACATCGCCGATATTTCGGTCAACGGGCATCCGGAAACCGA
Organism: Breoghania sp.; assembly: GCA_963678585.2. GTDB lineage: Bacteria > Pseudomonadota > Alphaproteobacteria > Rhizobiales > Stappiaceae > Breoghania. The sequence goes on along the minus strand of CAXXGA010000002.1, from coordinate 3,270,023 downwards.
GGGGCGTTACAAGCCGCTTCCCGATGCGCGGGTTGCCGTCGCGCCTGCCTGCAGGACGGATACGCCCGTTCCCGGCACGCGGCAGATCTTCGAGGAACGCGGGGCCAAGGGGCTGGCGGACTGGATGCTGGAGCAGAAGCGCCTGCTCATCACCGACACGGCCATGCGTGACGGTCACCAGTCGCTGCTGGCCACCCGGATGCGGTCCTTCGACATGAAGCAGGTGGCGCCGACCTACGCGGCGAACCTGCCGGAGCTTTTCTCGGTGGAATGCTGGGGCGGGGCGACCTTCGACGTGGCCTATCGCTTCCTGCAGGAAAACCCCTGGCAGCGCCTGCGCGAGTTGCGCGCGCGAATGCCGAACCTGCTGATCCAGATGCTGCTGCGCGGCTCCAACGGCGTCGGCTACACCAATTATCCCGACAACGTGGTGAAGGGCTTCGTGCTGCAGGCCGCCAAGTCGGGCGTCGATCTCTTCCGCGTCTTCGACAGTCTCAACTGGGTGGAGAACATGCGCGTCTCCATCGATGCGGTGCTGGAATCGGGCCGTATCTGCGAAGGCGCGATCTGTTATACCGGCGATCTCGACAATCCGGCGCGCTCCAAATACGACCTGAAATATTATGTCGACATGGCGCGCGAGCTGCGCGATGCGGGCGTTCACATCCTCGGCCTGAAGGACATGGCGGGCCTGCTGAAGCCCGCTGCCGCCGTTTCGCTGATCCGGGCGCTGAAAGAGGAGGTCGGCCTGCCGATCCACCTCCATACGCACGATACCGCCGGCATTGCCAGCGCCACGATCCTCGCTGCCGCCCACGCGGGCGTCGATGCGGTCGACTGCGCCATGGATTCGCTTTCCGGCAATACCTCTCAGGCGACGCTCGGCACCATCGTGGAAGCGCTGGAGCGCGGGGAGCGGGAGACCGGGCTCGACGTGGACGCCATCCGCGAGATTTCCAACTACTGGGAAGCGGTGCGCGCCTATTACGTCGCCTTTGAAAGCGGCATGCAGGCACCGGCCTCCGAGGTCTATCTGCACGAAATGCCCGGCGGCCAGTTCACCAACCTCAAGGCGCAGGCCCGTTCCATGGGGCTTGAGGAGCGCTGGCACGACGTCGCCAAGACCTATGCCGAGGTCAACCGGATGTTCGGCGATATCGTGAAGGTCACGCCGTCCTCCAAGGTGGTGGGCGACATGGCCCTGATGATGGTGAGCCAGGGGCTGACGCGCGAGGAAGTGGAGGATCCCAACCGGGATATTTCCTTCCCCGACAGTGTCGTGGACATGATGCGGGGCAATCTCGGGCGTCCGTCCGGAGGCTTCCCGGAGGCCTTGCAGAAGAAGGTCCTCAAGGGTGAAAAGCCGCTCGATGTGCGCCCCGGCCTGAAGCTCCGGCCGGTGGATTTCGAGGTCAAGCGCCGCGAGGCATCCGAGGCTGCGGGTGGCGTTGCCATCAACAACGAGGAACTCAACGCCTACCTGATGTATCCCAAGGTCTTCACCGATTACCGCAAGCGATACGAGCAGTTCGGCCCGGTGCGCGTGTTGCCGACGCCGACCTTTTTCTATGGCATGGAAGAGGGCGAGGAGATCAGCGCGGAGCTTGATCCGGGCAAGACGCTGGAAATCCGCTGTCTCGCGATCACCGATTCCGACGAACAGGGCAATGCCAAGGTGTTCTTCGAGCTGAACGGCCAGCCGCGTCTCATTCGCGTCGCCGACCGGCGCAAGGGGGCGACCGCGGTCGTCCAGAAGGCCAAGGCGCAGGACGGCAATCCGAACCAGATCGGCGCACCGATGCCGGGTGCGGTGGCCTCCGTTGGCATCAAGGCGGGAAGCAAGGTGAGCGAGGGCGATCTGCTGCTCACCATCGAGGCCATGAAGATGGAGACCGGCATCCACGCCCAGCGCGATGCGGTCGTCAGCGCCGTTCATGTGGTTCCCGGCGAACAGATCGACGCCAAGGATCTGCTGGTGGAATTCGAACCGGTCGCCGCGGACGCCTGAGCGCGCCTCACATTCGGCAGCAAATAGACATCGGTCCCGGAAGCTTCATTGCTTTCGGGGCCGATTGCGTCTCAGAGGCTACTGGAGCTTCTTCAGGAGCTTTTCGAGCGTCCTGCGTTCTGCGTCGCTGAGCGGGCTCATCGTTTCGGCGGAAATTTCCAGTCCGGTCTTCGCGTTACGGCGGAAATGCTCCAGCCCTTCCTCGCTCAGGGAAATGATCTGGCGGCGTCGGTCATTGGGGTCGCGGGCGGTGTCGACAAGGCCGCGTGCGCGCAGGCGGTCGACCACGCCCTTGGTGGTGGCGACATCGAGCCCGGCGTGACGGCCGAGCTGGTTCTGGGAGACCGAGCCCAGTTCGGAAAGCCGGGCCATGACGGCGAATTGCGTCGGGGTCAGGCCGGACTGCATCTTTTCGGAGAAGATCATGACATTGCGCTGATAGGCCTTGCGCAGCAGGTATCCGATCTGCTCGTCGAGCACGTATCCGAAAGTGTCCTTTGCAGGTCCCGCGTGCGGTTGGTCGTCTGCGTTATCGGACATGGTTCCTCCGATGCCATGAGAGTTCCGGGGCATTGTCCGGCGTCATGAGCTTCTTATCCATTGTCACGGGCGTCGCCGGGCGAGCGGGCGACGCGGTTTGGGCCTCTAGACAGAAAGATAGGCGTCGCGGATCTCGGGTCGATCCTCCAGCTCCGCGAACGATCCGTCGAATTTCTTTTCTCCGCCCTCGATGATCACGGCGCGGTCGGCCACGATCTTCGCGAAATGCAGGTTCTGTTCGGAGATGATGACGGTCAGGCCCTCTTCCTTGAACTTCAGGATCGTCTTGGCCATCTGCTCCACGATGATCGGGGCTATGCCCTCGGAGGGCTCGTCGAGGAGCAACAGGCTCGGATTTCCCATCAGGGTACGCGCGATGGTCAGCATCTGCTGTTCGCCGCCCGACATGGCCTTGCCGGGCGCGTTGCGGCGCTCCCACAGGTTCGGGAAAAGCTTGAACAGATCGTCCTCGGTCCAGAAGGGCGTGCCCTCGCGCCGCGCCTGACGGCCGACCTCGAGGTTTTCGAGGATCGTCAGGTTGGTGAAAATCCGTCGTTCTTCCGGCACGTAGCCGAGGCCGAGGCGGGCGACCTTGTGCGGCGGCATGCCGGTGATCTCCGTGCCGCAGAAGCGGACATGGCCGGAGCGCGGGCGCACGAGCTGCATGATCGATTTCATGGTCGTCGTCTTGCCCGCGCCGTTTCGGCCGAGAAGGGCGACCACCTCGCCGCGTTTCACGGAGAATTCGAGGTCGTTCAGGATATGGGCCTTGCCGTAGAAGCTGTTGAGGCCGCCGATTTCGAGCATGGTTTCTTCAGGCATGCTGCTGGCCCTCCGATGCGTAGAGTGTTCCACCGCCCAGATAAACCTCCTGCACCTTGGCGTTGGAGCGCACTTGCGAGGCCGTGCCGTCGGCGATCAGCTCGCCCCGGTTCAGGACCATGATGTGATGGGCATGGGCGAAGACGACATCCATGTCGTGCTCGGTGAAAAGCACCGAGATGCCCCGCTCGCGCACGATATCAGCGGTCAGCTGCATCAGCGCGATACGCTCGCGCGGGGCCATGCCCGCGGTCGGTTCGTCCATCAGCAGAAGCGTCGGGTTATGGGCGAGCGCGATGGCGAGTTCCAGCCGCTTCAGGTCGCCATAGGCGAGGATCGCGCAGGCGCGTTCCGACTGGTCCGCCATGCCCACCACGTCGAGGAGCGCCAACGCCTCCTCGCGATAAAGCCTGTAGGCATAGGGCAGCATGGAGAAGAGGCGGCGGTGATGCGAGATCAGCGCCATCTGGACGTTTTCGGCCACCGTCATGCTCTGATAGGTGCCGGTGATCTGGAAGGTGCGCCCGACGCCGCGCCGCCAGATTGTGCGTGGCGGCAGGCCCGTAATGTCCTCGCCGTTCAGCGACACGGTTCCGTTGGAGGGCGCGATCTGGCCCATCAGCATGTTGAAGCAGGTGGACTTGCCCGCCCCATTCGGGCCGATCAGGGCCTTCAGCTCGCCGGGGGCCACATCGAAGTTGACGTCATAGACCGCGCGCAGGCCGCCGAAATAGCGGGTCAGGTTGCGGACCTTGAGAACGGAGGTCATCGTACGCTCTCCTCTTCTTTCACAAGGCCGGTGCGTTCGCCCAGCTTGCGTAGCGAGCCGACGATGCCGTCAGGCGCGATGATCACCACGCCGATGATCAGCAGGCCGAGGATCAGACGCCAGTATTCCATGCGGGTCAGCCAGTCCTTGACGCTCTCCATGAAGCCCGCGCCGACGACGCCGCCGGACAATGTCTTCACGCCGCCGAGAAAGACGACGATCAGTGCATCGAAGCTCGTCGCGATGTCGAGTTCGTCTGGAAAGATCGACCCCTTGGAGAAGACGAAGAGCCCGCCCGCAAGGCCAGCAAAGGCACCCGCCACCACGAAGGCCGCCCACTGGATCTTCTTCACGTCCATGCCGGTTGCTTCCGCCTGCCGGGTGCTGTCGCGGGTTGCGCGCAGAGCGTAGCCGAAGGGCGAATGTGTGATGTGGCGCAGCATCAGGATGCCGCCGACGGACACCGCGAGGGTGAAATAGTAGTAGGCGGAGGTCTCGGACAGCCACGCCGACGGCCAGATGTTCACCAGCCCGTCATCGCCGCCGGTGACCTCGCCCCACTGGAAAACGAGCGACCAGACGAGCTGGCTGAAGGCCATGGTCAGCATCGCGAAATAGACGCCCGACAGGCGGATGACGAACCAGCCGATGCCGATGGCCAGAAGCCCTGCGCCGAAGGGGGCGAGGATGAAGGCCAGTTCCATCGGGGTGTCGAAATAGGTGACCAGAAGCGCGGACACATAGGCCCCGCCGCCGAAAAAGACCGCATGGCCGAAGCTGACGAGGCCGCCGGTGGACAGGATGAACTGCAGGGACGCGGCAAAGAGACAGAAGATCAGGATATCGGTCAGCAGCACCTGCAGGAAGGTGGAGCCCATCAGCGGCAGCAGCGCGAGGACGGCGATAAAGGCGGTCACCAGCAGGCGCCCGGTGGTACCTGCGGGGCGGATCGGGCGTTGCGGGTCGCCGACCTGACCGTGTTCGCCGACCTTTTCCTCACGGCCGAGCAAGCCCCAGGGGCGGACGGTCAGCACGATGGCCATCACCACATACATCAGCACCAGCGTGCTTTGCGGCACATAGGTGACGCCGAAGACATTGAGGACGGAAATGAGCACGGCTGCGATGAACGCGCCGGGGATGGAGCCCATGCCGCCGATCACCACGACCACGAAGACCGACGAGATGATGTTGAAGTCCATCAGCAGGTCCGCGCCGCCCTTGGGGAGCTGGATCGCGCCGCCCAGGCCCGCCAGCGCAGAGCCGAGGAAGAAGACGCCGGTGAAGAGCCACGACTGGTTGACGCCCAGCGCGCCGACCATCTCGCGGTCCTGGGTTGCCGCGCGCACCAGGATGCCGACGCGGGTCTTGGTGATGAGCCACCACAGGCCGACGAGCAGGAAGGGGGTAATGGCGATGAGCGCCAGATCGTATTGGGGGATGGGCTCGCCGAGGATGCGCACGACCTTTTTCAATCCCGGAGCGCGGGGGCCGAGACGGTCCTCGCTGCCCCAGATCATCAGGGTCAGATCCTGAATGACGAGGATCACGCCGAAGGTGGCGACAAGCTGGAAAAGCTCCGGTGCGCGGTAGACGGGCCGGAGCACGCAGATTTCCACGATGACGCCGATCAGGCCGACGATGAGACCGGCTGCCACGATCGAGCCCCAGAAGCCGAAATGGCCCGGCAGCAACCCCATGAGGGTCACGCCGACATAGGCGCCCAGCATGTAGAAGGAACCGTGCGCGAAGTTCACGATCCGGGTGACGCCGAAAATCAGCGAGAGACCGGAAGCGACGAGGAACAGCGCCGCCGCGTTTGCAAGCCCGGTCAGGAGCTGCGCAACAAAAAGGCCCATAGCGTTCGATCTGTGTCTTTGAGGGGGGCAGGACACCCGCCGCAGCCCCGGGGGACGCGGCGGGCGGAGGATCACGCGCTTATTCGGCCGGACGCATCAGTTTGATTTCGTCGGTGCTCGGCATGTAGGGGGTCGGATCCTTGTAGGACCAGTCGACCATCACGCCCTTGCCGTCCTTGACCGCGGTGGTGCCGACATAAGCGCCCATCGTGGACTGGTGGTCGAGCGCACGGTAGGTGATCTCGCCCATCGGGCTGTCGACCTTCAGGTCGGCGAAGGCTGCGACAAGCGCCTCGGTGTCGGTGGAACCGGCCTTGGTGATGAGGGCCGCGACGCTTTTGGCAGTCATGTAGCCGACGAGCGAGCCGAGCTTCGGCGTTTCGCCCGGATAGGCGGCCTCATAGGCGTCGACGAATTCCTTTTCCGGACCGGAGGTGAACGAGTACCAGGGGTAGCCGGTCACGAACCAGCCTTCCGGAGCCTCGTCGGCCAGCGGCTCGATATATTCAGGCTCGCCGGTGAGCAGGCCGTAGACCTTGCGCCCGTCGAAGAGACCGCGGGTGGTGCCTTCGCGAACGAACTTCTGCAGATCGGTGCCGAAGGTGACGTTGTAGATGGCATCGGGCTTGGCGCGCTCGATGGCCTGTACTTCCGCACCGGCGTCGATCTTGAAGAGCGCCGGCCACTGTTCGGTAACGAACTCGACCTCGGGTTTCAGGGCCTTGAGGTTCTTCTTGAAGGCTTCGACCGCCGCTTTGCCGTATGCGTAGTTCGGCGCGATCGTGGCGTATTTCACCGCGTCCGTCTTGGCGGCTTCCTCGGCCAGAAGGGCCGCCTGCACGTAGGTGGAGGTGCGCAGGCGGAAGGTGTAGCGGTTGCCCGCCTCCCACACGAGATCATCGGCCAGCGGCTCGGAGGCGAGGTAGATGTAGCCCTTTTCGCCCGCAAAGGAGGAAAGGGCGAGGCCGACATTGGACAGGATCGCGCCGGAGAACAGGACCGCGCCGTCGCGGGTCATCAGTTCCTCGGCGATCTTTACCGCATCGCCCGGCTTTCCGTCATCGTCGCGGAAGATGTATTCCATCGGCCTGCCGAGCAGGCCACCGGCGTCGTTGACTTCCTTCTGCGCAAGCTCGATGCCCTTGCGATAGGGCTCGGCGAAGGCCGCCAGACGCTTGTAGTGGTTGATGTCGCCAATCTTGATGCTGTCGGCGGCCATGGCCGCGCTTCCTGCAACAAGGGCTGAGGCCGCAAGGGCCACCGTGGTGATCAGCTTTTTCATAGGTCCCTCTTTTGATTGTCGCATGCGCGGTCCTTTCCGGACCGTTCTGTTGATCTGGAAGGGTCGGCTTGTGCCGGCCTCTTTGTCTTTATCCGCTGCGGTTTGCACCCTCGCGTTCTTGTGTACGCCCGAGCGCGCCGCTTGGGAAATCAGACAGGTTGCGCAAACGACGCATCCGGTGCCCGACCTCCCCGTTCCGAGCCCATCCCGGTTTCGAACTTCCCCTTTTTTCGAAGCCGGTTAAGGGCCTGGTTCCTTCTATCGCAGGCCGTCTTCGCCCTTGATTTCGGAAGCCTTGAGCCCGCCGACGCGGGCATGAATGCGCGAGCCGGTCGTCATCACGAGGGCCAGCAGGATTTCATCGGCGCGCGGCCCGTCGGGAATTCCAACCTCCATCGCGTCGAAATGGGAGCGCACAAAGGAGGCGTTGGTGTGGGTGATCGGCACGTCGAGACGCGCGCCCAGGCCGCCGACCTTCTTGGCGGACGGCACGATGGCGTTGGAATAGGGCAGGATCTCGCGCATGGAATAGCCGCCCGGCACATGCCAGAGCGCGCCATGCTCCAGTTCGCCGGCGGCGCCCACGATGGCGCCCTTGCCGTAACCCTCGATCAGGTGCGGATCGCCCCCCAGTGCATCGACCAGGTCCTTGGTCATCTGCAGGGCAAGCGGCTTCAGGTCGTCCATGAAGCCGGTGATGTCCTCCACATAGGCGCCCGCGAACGGGTTTCTGATGACGGCGAGGATGGCGGCCCGTTTGGTGGGCTTGTCGGCCACCGGGCCGCCCTCATGGTAGATTTCCTCGACGATGATTGCGCGCTTGCGCAGGATCGGTTCAGGCACAGGCAGGTTCCTCCCGGTGGCGTTCGTTTTTCTGCAGCGCGATGGGGGCGTGCGAAGGCTTGATTGGGGCGAGCACGGTCTGGCGACCGACGATCTTTCGTTCGGATGCCAAACCAATATAGCTCGCGGTGAAAAGGTCGCGGGAATGATAAACGTCAGCGGCACGCTCTGCGCGCGCCAGCGCCCGCTTAATATCGTCCGCCGACAACGCGCCGACGGCGGTGGTGACGAGCCGGTCGCCAAGGTCGCTGTCGGGCGCGAGGTCGGATGCCCGGCTGCGCCCGATCAGCGGCGATCCCGGCAGGTCGACCCTGTTCGCGATCATGGTGGCTGCTGCATCGGCCTCGGCTGCCGAGGATGCGAGAACGGTGACCGCATCTGCGATGCCGAGCGAATGGGACCGCCCGCGCCAGCCGCTGGTGGCGATGCCGCAAATGCCGTCTTCAGGCGTGAGGACGATCACGCCGCCGGGCTTGGCCGCAACCGGATCCTCGCAGATGCCGATGCGAAAGGTGCCCTCGTTGAGCATCAGCGCGATATCGCCGCCATTGTTCACACAGGCGCGCGCCAGATCGCGACCTTCGACGAGACGGGCGAGCACGTGATCGGCGACGCTTCCGGCGACGGCAGCCATGGGCGTTATGAATTCCGGTCGGTAGGCGGCGGTGGCCGCATGCATGCGCCGGGCGACGGTGCCTTGCGGTCTCTCGCCGGTTGCACGCCGCAGCAGGGGGAGTTCTGCGACGAGATCGGAGAGGACGGTCTCAAACGCCGCGCGGGCCTGATCATAGGCGAGGCCGACCTCGGTTCCCGTGCCTTCCGCCTCGATCACGAGATCGATGGGCCCATGCTGCAGGTGCAGCCTGCGGCGCTGGCCGATCAATCGGGATATGGGGCGGGAGAAGGGAACCGGAGCCGTCATCACGCAGACCTGTTCCAAGGGTAGTTGTCGGGGCCGGTCGGCCAGGGATTGTCTCCGGAACGGTTCACGCCGCGACGGCCTCTCAGGATGTGATCGTTCTGCCGCCCGGTCTTGCCTTGGAGGGCCTCGGAAAGCGGCATGACGTAATCCATGTGACCGCCCAGCGCGCGATAGTCGTCTGCGCGCATGGTGAATTCGATGGGGGCGACGAGGGCCGGGGTCGGCACATAGCCGAAGGCGTTTTGGGGCAGGCGGGTCACATCCACCATGAAGGTGATGCCGCCGCCCGGCCAGATATAGACCGGCGCACCGCCGGAGCTGACATAGGTGAGTGCGTTCTGTACCGAGCGGGTCAGGCCCACCGGGTGTTCCGTCACGCCGGAGCGCAGCGATCCGCCCGCCCCGCCCATGAAGAGGACGGAGGTCAGCGCCGGTTCGCAATTCTCCTCGATGCGCTTCACCGACGGCAGGAGGCGGTCGGGCATCTCCATCTCGACGGGCACGAGATTTTCATCGAGTTCGAAATAGGCCGCGTGCTCGCCGGTGGTCGACACCATCAGCAGCGACTGGCCGGGTTTTGCCGATTTGGGATCGAAGGAGGCGATGATCTTCAGCGGATCGGTCAGGTCCGTGCCGCCCCAGCCGGTGCCGGGTTCGGCCACCTGGAAATAACGGCCCGGGGTCGAGCGGCGGCCATTGATCCTGATGCCGCTCGGCTCCCAGCCGATGACCTTGCCTGCCTGATGCTCGGACATGACGCCGGTGATGTGATCGTCCACCACGACGACCTCGTCCACGAGGCCTTTCCATTGCGAGGCGAACATGCCGACCGTGGCTGAGCCGCAGCCCACCCGCATGCGTTCTTCCAAGGCGCCGTTGATGATCGGGGCCTTGCCCGCCTCAACGGTCAGCTCGGAGCCGCCGTCGATGGTCAGGTCCACGGCCTCGCCGTTGCACAGCGCCAGCATGGTTGAGCAGGTGACGCGGCCTTCCTTCTTGGAACCGCCGGTCAGATGGTGGACGCCGCCCAACGACAGCATCTGCGAACCGTATTCGGATGTTGTGACATGGCCGACGACCTCGCCGTCGGCCCTGACGGGTGCGCATTCGTTGCCCAGATGCCGGTCGGTGTCGATCTTCAGCTTGACGCCGCAATAGCTGAAAATGCCCTCGGTCACGACGGTGACCATGTCCACGCCGTCGATCTCGGAGGAGACGATGAAAGGGGCGGGCTTGTAGTCGGGATAGGTCGTGCCCGCGCCGATGGCGGTGACGAAGGTTTCCGGGCCGGGAACGATCTCGCCGTCCCATTCGCGCTCAAGGAAAGGCACGATCTCGCCACCGCTCTCGGCTGCGTTTTCGAGGATCTTCAGGGGATCGAGCCGGACCAGCTTGCCGTCTTCGTTGGCGTAGCGGTCGCAGGCGCCGGAGCGCCCGGCCGCGATGTAACACATGACCGGGCAGGCGTCGCAGCGGATCTTCTCCGGTTTGCCAGTAGCAACAGTCAAGGTTCACGCCTCCATTTGTTAGTATGCAAACATGTTTCGGAAAAAGTCGTCAACGGGATTTGCGCAGCGTCAGCGCTGATTTGCTGGGCAGGAATGGCGCAAATCGCGTCAATCTGCCTGATTTCCGCAGTGGATTGGCCGGTCGGGCTCAGTCCACGAATGCGCGTTCCACCACGAATTGTGCGGGCTTGTTGTTTGCGCCTTCCTCAAGGCCGTGGCTGAGGCAAAGCTCCTTGGTGTCCTTGAGCATCGCCATGGAACCGCAGATCATGGCGCGGTCGTCTTCCGGTCCCATGCGCGGCAGGCCGAGATCCTCGAAAAGCTTGCCGGAGGTGATGAGATCGGTGATGCGGCCGGTATTTTCGAAGGGCTCGCGGGTGACCGTCGGATAGTGGATGAGACGGCCTTCGACCAGTTCGCCGATCAGCGGATCTTCGCGCAGCGCTTCGACGAGATCCTGCCCGTATTTCAGCTCGTCGATATTGCGGCAGCCATGGGTCAGGATGAGCGTGTCGAACTTGTCGTAGGTCTCCGGATCCCGGATGAGGCTCGCAAAGGGCGCGATGCCGGTGCCGGTCGAAAACATCCAGAGGCGCTTGCCGGGAATGAGTGCGTCATTGACCAGCGTTCCCGTGGGCTTCTTGCGCATCAGCAACGTGTCACCCTCGCGGATCTTCTGCAGGTGCTCGGTCAGGGGGCCATCCGGCACCTTGATGGAGAAGAATTCCAGTTCCTCGTCCCAGGACGGACTTGCAATGGAATAGGCGCGGAAGACAGGCTTATCGGCATTGGGCAGGCCGATCATGACGAATTCGCCGGAACGGAAGCGGAATTCGCGGGGGCGGGAGACCCGGAAGCGGAACAGCCGGTCGGTATAGTGCTGCACCGCGTTCACACGCAGGGCATAGCAGCCGGTGGGAATGGCGAAGGGCGAGGGGGCGCCCTGCAGGATCGGGGTTTCGCACGCGGCAGCGTCGCTGGAGAGGGGGGCGTCACTGGGGAGGGGCGCGGACATGGGCTGCTCCGATAAGCTGGGATAGACGGGACCGGGAAATGCCGTTACGGTCGAATATTGTTAGTATACAAATGAAAAAATCAATAGATGCAAACAAAAAGTGCGCGCTGAAAATTTAGGCATTGTTGCCTTTCGCGTCCGCTTGACACGCATCCGCCGTTACGTCTCTAATTTGTTAGCATACAAATGATATGCATTGAGGGAGCCAATGCACTTTCACAGACCGCAAACTCTAGAGAACGTACTGGCGCTCATTGCAGACCAGCCCGCCCGTGTTCTGGCCGGAGGAACGGATTTCTTTCCGTCACTCGGGGCAAGGTCGGTTACGGAACCTGTCGTAGATCTTGGTCGGGTTGAGGCCCTTCGCGGGATATCTTGCCGCGATGGCGTCTGGCGCATCGGGGCGACGACGACCTGGACGCAGATCGCCAGGACGGATCTACCCTCGCAATTCGACGGTTTGCGGCTTGCTGCCCGTGAGGTCGGCTCCATCCAGATCCAGAACGCGGGCACGATCGCGGGCAATCTGTGCAATGCCTCACCGGCCGCCGACGGCGTCCCGCCGCTTCTCGCCCTCGATGCCGAGGTTGAGATTTCAGGCAAGGCGGGGCTGCGTGTCATGCCGCTCTCCGAATTCATCACCGGCGTGCGCAAGGTGGCGCTGGAGCCGGGCGAGATCGTCACCGCCGTCCTCGTGCCCGATCATGCGGGAGGGCGCTCTTCGTTCCTGAAGCTCGGCGCACGGCGCTATCTGGTCATTTCCATCGCGATGGTCGCGGTGACGCTCGACCTCGATGCGGGTGGCGCGATTTCGAAGGCCGCTGTTGCGGTCGGGTCGTGCTCGGTGGTTGCGGCGCGGCTTTCCTCGGTGGAGGCGAAGCTTGTCGGCAGTAAACCCGATGCGGCGGGGCTTGCCGATCTCTTCGCCGACGAGCCTTTCGCGGAACTTTCACCCATCGACGATGTGCGCGCCTCCGCTTCCTATCGGCGCGAGGCCGCGCGGGAACTCGTGATCCGGGCAATCGTCGCGGCTGCCAATGGAGGGGCATGAGATGGCTCTGGTTGATGTGGAAACCGACGGCGCGGTCTCGTTCCTGTTGAACGGAAAGCCAGTGAGCGTCTCCGCCTCGCCCACTGAGCGTTTGTCTCTCGCCTTGCGCGAGCGGGCAGAGGCGAAGGATGTCAAGGTCGGCTGCGATGCGGGCGACTGCGGGGCCTGCACGGTGCTGGTCGATGGTCTTCCCGTCTGCTCCTGCACCACCGCGCTTGGTCAGGTGGAAGGTGCTACGGTCGAAACACAAGCCGGGCTTGTCGCCAATGATGCGGCAGCCAAGGCGCTCGCCAATGCCTTCCAGCGCAATCAGGCCGCCCAATGCGGGATCTGCACGCCGGGCATGATGGTGGCGGCGGTCGCGCTTCTTCGCGAAAAGCCCGAGCCGAGCGAGGCCGAGGTTCGCGATGCCCTGGGCGGCGTTCTCTGCCGTTGCACGGGCTATCGCAAGATCATCGATGCGGTGATGGATACGCACAGCACGGATGTGGTCGCGCCCGGCGGCGTCGGCACGGCGATGGCGCGGATCGACGGGTTGTCCAAGGTTTCGGGCAACGAGTGTTTCGGCGACGACGTCGCGCCTGACGGTGCGCTGGTCGTACGCGTCATTCGCAGCCCGCATCACCGCGCGGCCTTCACGCTCGGCGATCTGGAAGCCTACCGAAAGACGAATGGTCTCGATCTGGTTATGAGCGCGAGCGATGTGCCAGGAAAGAATTGTTTCGGCGTGATCCCGGGTTTCGAAGACCAGCCGATGTTTGCCGAGGCCGAGACACGCTTCAAGGGCGAGGCGGTGGCGGCGATTGTCGGTGACGCCGATCTCGTCAACGGGCTCGATCTTTCCGCCTTTCCCGTGACATGGACTGCGCTCCCGCATGCGCTGGTGCCGGATGAGGCTGCGGGCGTTCCCGACCTGCATGAAACCAGGGCGGACAACGTCATGTGCCGCGGTTTCGTGAAGCGCGGCGATCCCGAGGCCGCCATGCCGGGGGCTGCGGTGGTCGTGGAAGGCTCCTTCTCCACCGGCTTTATCGAACATGGCTATATCGAGCCGGAAGCAGGCTATGCGGAGCGTTGCGGCGACCGGATCGAAGTGCATTGTTGCACGCAGGCTCCCTTCATGAACCGCGACGGCATCGCCGGGCTTCTGGGCCTTGCGGCGCAGGATGTGCGCATCATGCCGACGGCGGTCGGCGGCGGGTTCGGCTCCAAGCTCGATCTGACTGCCCAGCCCTATGTGGCGCTGGCCGCCTGGCTGACGGGCAAGCCCGTGCGCATCACTTATTCGCGCACCGAATCCATCTCCACCTCCACCAAGCGGCATCCGTCCGAGATTTCCATGAAGATCGGTGCGGATGCCGAGGGAAAGATCGTGGCGGTGGAATTCGATGGCACCTTCAACACCGGGGCCTATGCGAGCTGGGGACCGACTGTCGCCAACCGCGTGCCGATCCACGCCTCCGGCCCCTATCTGACGCCCAATTACGTGGCGCACAGCGCGGGCATCCACACCAACACGGCCCCCGCCGGGGCTTTCCGCGGCTTCGGCGTTCCGCAATCGGCGCTGGCGCAGGAACCGCTTTACGACGAGCTTGCCCGCAAGCTCGGCATGGACCGGCTGGAATTCCGCCGCAAAAACGCGCTTCGAAACGGCGATCCGACGGTGACCGGGCAGGTCTTCACCCAGGGCATGGGCATTGCCGATTGCTTCGATGCGCTTCAGGAACACTGGACCCGCGCGCTTGCCGAGGCCGAAGCCTTCAATGCGTCTGCCTCTGGCTCCGTGCGCCGCGGCGTCGGCGTTTCGGGTGGCTGGTATGGCTGCGGCAACACCTCCATGTCGAACCCGTCCACGATCCGGGCGGGGCTCACCCGCGCGGGCGAACTGGTGCTGCATCAGGGCGCCATCGATATCGGGCAGGGGTCCAACACGGTCATCACGCAGATCTTTGCGACCGCGCTCGGCCTGCCGGTCGAGGCAATCCGGCTCGTCGGGCCTGACACGGATGTGACGCCCGATGCGGGCAAGACGTCGGCCAGCCGCCAGACCTTCATCACCGGCAATGCGGCGCGGCTTTGCGGCGAGGCGTTGCGCGCCCGTATCCTGCGGCTCGGCAATGTGTCCGAGGACGCGACGCTCGAACGCTCTGGCGCGAGCATCATTGCCCGCGATGCGGCCGGGGAACGGGTGATCGATCTCGCCTCGCTTTCTCCCGACAACGGCACTTACGTGCTGGAGGCGGTGGAGAGCTACGATCCGCCGACCTCGCCGCTCGATGAAAACGGACAGGGGGACCCTTATGCGGTCTTCGGCACGACGGCGCAGATGGTGGAGCTTGAGGTCGATCAGGCGCTCGGCACCGTGAAACTCCTGCGCATCGTCGCCGCCCATGACGTCGGTAGAGCGATCAATCCGCTTCTGGTCGAAGGGCAGGTTCATGGCGGGGTGGCACAGGGCATCGGGTTGGCGCTGATGGAAGAATTCCTTCCCGGCCGCACCGAGAACCTGCATGACTATCTGATCCCGACCATTGGCGACGTTCCCGAAATCGATACGCTCATTCTGGAGACGGGCGACGCGCACGGGCCTTACGGGGCCAAGGGCTTGGGCGAGCACTGCCTGATCCCGACCGCGCCCGCCATCATCAACGCCATCACGGATGCCTGCGGGGCGAAGGTTCGCCACATGCCCGCGACGCCCGACAAGGTGTTGGCCGCGATCCGTGCAGCGAAGGCCGCTCACTGAGAACGGGCCAGTTCGGTCGGGCGCTTGCGTGCCCGGTCCTCATCACTTCACTTTCTTGAACGAGAAGATTCATCCATGAGCGTGTCGCCCTTGGCCGCCCCTGCTGATCCCGTCGCCCCGGATGCCGCCCAGCGCCAGTCGCTGGTGGCCGGTGTCGATGTCGGGGGAACCTTCACCGATCTCGTCCTGTTCGATGCGGCCGCGCGCAGCGTGCGTCTGGCGAAGACGCCGACGACGCTCGACAATCAGGCATTCGGCGTCCTCAAGGCCCTGCATATTGCGGAGGCCGATCTCGCAGCCCTCGACCTGATCGTTCACGGCACGACCACGACGACTAACGCAGTTCTGGAACGCAATCTCTGCAAGACCGGGCTCATCACCACGCAAGGCTTCCGCGATGTGCTGGAGCTTGGCCGCCGCACTCGGCCCAATCCTTACGGCATGAAGGGCCGCTTCGTGCCGATCATCCCGCGCGATCTGCGGTTGGAAGTGGCCGAACGATACGATGCCGACGGCAGCGAACTGGTGCCGCTCGACGAGGAAGGGCTTCGCACCGCGCTGAAGGCGCTCATCAATCAGGGCTGCGAGGCGCTGGTCATCCATTTCCTCCATGCCTATGCCAATCCGGCTCACGAGGTTCGCGCAGGCGAGATCGCCGCGGAAATCTGGCCGAACGAGAACATCACGCTCGGCCATGCGCTTCTGTCCGAAAGTCGTGAATTCGAGCGCGGTGTGACGGCGGCGATCAACGCCTCCGTGCAGCCGTTGCTGCGCCGCTACGTGGAGCGGCTTGCCGATCAACTCGCCCAGGAAGGCTACCGGCACGACGTTCTGGTGATGAACGGCAATGGCGGCATGGTGTCGGCGCGCCGCGTCGCCATCGAGGCGGCGAAGACGGTGATGTCGGGACCGGCCTCCGGCGTCATGGCGGCGGCGACCACGGGACGGCGCGCCGGTATTCCGAACCTGCTCACCTACGACATGGGCGGCACCTCCACCGACGTGGCGCTTATCCGCAATGCCGAACCTGCGGTCTCCAACGAGATCGAGATCGAATATGCCATGCCGATCCACGTTCCCATGGTGGACGTGCGCACGGTCGGTGCGGGCGGGGGCTCGATTGCGCGGGTGACCGAGGCGGGGCTTTTACAAGTCGGGCCGGAAAGTGCGGGCTCCACGCCGGGGCCGATCTGTTACGGGCGCGGTGGCACGAAGCCGACCATTTCCGATGCGAACCTGCTGCTCGGGCGCATGAACCCGGAAAAGCTGAATTCGGTATCCGGCACGGTGTCGCTTGGCGATATCGAGGAAATCTTCGCCGATAAGCTCGGCAAGCCCCTGGGTGTCGATGCGACGGCGGCTGCCGCCGCCGTGCTGCGCATCGCCAATACGCGCATGGCGGATGCGGTGCGCATGGTCTCGGTGAGCCTTGGCGAAGACCCGCGCGATTTCGCGCTCTTCGCCTTTGGCGGCGCGGGACCGCTTCATGCGACCGCGATTGCGCGCGAACTCGGCGTGCCGCGCGTTCTCGTGCCCGCCCGGCCCGGCATTACCAATGCGCTCGGTTGCGTGGTGGCCGATCTCAGGCATGACTTCGTCAACACGGTCAACAAACCGCTCGGGGTTCTCGATATCGAGACGGTCCATGCGCTTTTCGATCAGCAACTGGCGGAAGGTCAGGCGCTTATCGAGAAGGAAAACGTGCGCATCGACGAGGTGAAGGTCATCCGCTCCGTCGACATGCAGTTCATCGGTCAGACCCACCTCCTGCGCGTTCCCATCGAAACCGCGCGGCCCACGGTGGACGATCTCCAGCGTCTTTTCGAGGAAGCCTATTTCAACCGCTTCCATGTGGAACTACCCGAGATCAAGGCGAGCCTCGTCAACGTGAACACTTCCGTTATCGGGCGGCGCGAGGAGATCGATCTGTCGCTGCTCATCGATCCGGCGGGCCGCAAGGCGACATTGGACGAGGCGCTGACGGGGTCGCGCAAGGTCTGGTTCGGGGCGTTCATGGAAACGCCCGTCTACTGGCGCGATCACCTGCCGCTCGATGCCGAGATCGAAGGTCCCGCCATCGTGGAGCAGATGGACACTACCATCGTCATCGAGCCCGGCGACAGGGCCGTTCAGGATGGCGACGGCAATATCATCATCACACTTGCGGCCGCTGCTTGGGGAGACGACGCATGAGCCTCGATCCGATCACTCTCAGCGTTATTCAGTCGGGCCTGCAGCAGGTTTGCGATGAGATGGACCTGAGCTTCTCGCGCGCCGCCTTCTCGCCGGTCATCGCCGAGGCGAACGACCGCTCCGACGGAATCTATTCCGCCATTGACGGCTCCCTGATCGCGCAAGGCGCGGGCGGTCTGCCGGTCTTTGTCGGCACGATGCAATATTCCACCCGCACGCTGATCGAGATGATCGCGGCGGGCAAAGTGGCCGCGCCCGAACCCGGCGACATCTATATCGTCAACGATCCCTATCTCGGCGGCACGCACCTGATGGATGTGCGCTTCGCCATGCCGTTCTATCGAAACGGCGAGATCTTCTGCTGGCTCTCCAATACGGGCCACTGGCCGGATACGGGCGGCGCGGTGCCGGGCGGATTTTCGGCGTCTGCAACGTCGGTCGAGCAGGAGGGCTTGCGGCTTCCGCCGGTGCGTCTCTTCAAGAAGGGCGTGCTGGATACGGAAATCTATTCGATCATCTGCTCCAACATCCGCGTTTCCGAACAGCGTATCGGCGATGTGAAAGCGCAGGCCGCGGCCCTTCTCGTGGGTGAGAAACGGCTGGGCCGCATTCTCGACCGCTACGGCGACGACGTGGTGGCGGAGGCCATCAGCGAATTGCGCCGTCGGGCAGCCGACCAGATGCGCGCCAATATCCGCCTCATTCCCGACGGCACCTATCGCTCCACGGCCTATGTGGACAGCGACGGCGTGGTTGACGAGCCGCTCGAGATCCGGCTGGCGATTACTGCGAAGGACGGCGAACTGAGTTTCGATTTCGAAGGTTCGTCTAGGCCCTGCATGGGGCCGATGAACTCGGTGCTGGCGACGACGCTTTCCTCCGTCTATCTCGCCATGCGTCACATCTTTCCCGATGTGCCGATCAGTGCAGGTGCGTTCGAGCCGCTCAAGGTGAAGACGCCGGAAGGAACCTTTCTCGATGCCCATTATCCGCGCCCGGTATCGGGCTGTGCGGCGGAAGTGTCCCAGCGCATCGCGGAGGCGGTTTTCGCTGCGCTGGTAGAAGCCTTGCCCGACCGGGTGACGGCGGCGCCTGCCGGAAGCTCGGGCAATTTCGCGCTGGGCGGGCACGACCCGGAGCGCGGGCGCGGCTTCGTCATGTACCAGATTTCCGGCGGCGGCTATGGCGGCAACAGCGACCATGACGGGCTGGCCAACGGCTGCTCGACCATCGGCATTTCCAAGGCCCCGCCGGTGGAAATCATGGAGCAGCAGTTCCCGGTTCTCTATCACCGCTACGCGTTGCGCGAGGGATCGGGCGGGGCGGGGACCCATCGCGGCGGTTTCGGGCTCGATTACGAGATCGAGCTTTGTCGCGGGCAGGCGACCGCGAGCTTCGTCATGGATCACGGGCGCTTCGGGCCACAGGGCGCGCTTGGCGGGAGCGAAGGCATGCCGAATTCCGTGACCGTCTATCAGGGCGGCAAGGCCATCGTGCCCGCGCATCTGTCCAAGGCGCAGGACATCCCGATGAAGCCGGGCGACCGGGTGCGGGTCGGCACGCCGGGCGGTGGCGGTTACGGCGATCCGCTCAAGCGCGACCCGGCGCTGGTGGGTGAGGACGTGCGGCTGGGACGCTACACGGCGGAGGCCGCGGAAGAGCTTTTCGGTGTCGTGGTCAGGGATGGGGGCGAGGTGATGCCCGGCGAAACTGCGGCCTTGCGCAGCCGGATGCTTGAGGTCCGGATCGGGCAAGCCGGATAGCCGTCTTGCGTTCCGCCGGGAGCCGACGGGAGGTTCATTGGAATGTTTGGAAAGGGCGGCAGTGAAGCTTTCGGCACAGTCACTTGAGGCATTTACATGCCTCAACGGGAGAAACGAACGCTTTGTGCGATTGACAAAAATAATACGTCTGTTTCTATGTGCCCTTCGCTGAAATCTGCCTAACAAACAAACCGGAGGTAGCAATGAACCGACGTCAGGCCATGTTCGCGACCGTTGTCGCTTTTGCCCTTGCTGGCGGTGCGCAGGCTGCGGACCAGCAATTCATTTCGATCGGCACCGGCGGTGTCACCGGCGTCTACTATCCCACCGGTGGCGCGATCTGCCGTCTGGTGAACAAGGAGCGCAAGACCCACGGCATCCGTTGTTCGGCGGAATCTACGGGCGGCTCCGTCTACAACATCAACACCGTGCGTGCGGGTGAGCTGGAATTTGGCGTTGCCCAGTCGGACTGGCAGTATCATGCCTATCATGGCACCTCGAAGTTCAAGGACCAGGGCGCTTTTGAGAAAGAGCGCGCCGTGTTCTCCGTGCATCCGGAGCCTTTCACGCTGATCGTGCGTGCCGACAGCGGCATCGACAGCTTCGAGGCCCTGAAGGGCCACAAGGTCAATGTCGGCAACCCCGGTTCCGGTCAGCGCGCGACGATGGAAGTCGTCATGGACGCCTTCGGCATGAAGATGAGCGACTTCTCGCTCGCAGCCGAACTGAAGGGATCTGAGATGGCTCAGGCCGTCTGCGACGGCAAGATCGATGCGATGATCTACACCATCGGTCACCCGGCAGCCGCCATCACCGAAGCTGCCACCACTTGCGATGTGAAGCTCGTATCCGTTGCCGGGCCGGCCATCGACAAGCTGGTTGCCGACAATCCCTATTACCGCGTCGCCACCATTCCCGGCGGCATGTACAAGGGCACGGACGAAGACGTGACCACCTTCGGCGTGGGCGCGACCTTCATCTCTTCCGCCGATGTTCCCGACGAAGTCGTCTACACGGTCGTGAAGGCCGTCTTCGACAACTTCGAGGACTTCAAGAAGCTGCACCCGGCCTTCTCGAACCTGAAGGAAGAGGAGATGATCAAGGACGGTCTCTCCGCTCCGCTGCATCCGGGCGCGGTCAAGTACTACAAGGAACGCGGCTGGATGTAATTCCAGGCCACACTTCCTGAAATGAATGCAGACCCGCCGTGTTTATCACGGCGGGTCTTTTCGTTTCGGGGGGAGATGGTCCGCTTTGGTCGTATATCCGGCTGCGTGCGGGCAAAAACAATTATCAGTTTGCCTGTATTCACCTGCAATTAACGATTGTATCCGGAAATATTTGTTCGAAAATTAAGTATATTTTGATCATCATCAGCGTAAATTTTAAATATGAAGCGGGGAATATGTATTGTTGCTGAAATTTTAAGCAAAAAGTCGTCTGTAAATGGAACATTATGTCGCGTAATAGCGGAGGTGTGTTCGATTGACAGAGAAATTTCTGTATTTCTATTTTGTTTCTCCCTGAGACTCAAAACAGAAAACAGAGGTAACGATGAAGAAACGTCAGGCCATGTTTGCGGCCACGGTGGCCTTTGCCCTTGCCGGCGGTGCGCAGGCTGCGGACCAGCAATTCATTTCGATCGGCACCGGCGGTGTCACCGGCGTCTATTATCCCACCGGCGGCGCGATCTGCCGTCTGGTGAACAAGGACCGCAAGACCCACGGCATCCGCTGCTCGGCGGAATCGACGGGCGGCTCCGTCTATAATCTCAACACCATCCGTGCGGGCGAGCTGGAATTCGGCGTTGTCCAGTCGGACTGGCAGTACCACGCCTATCACGGTTCCGACCGTTTCAAGGACAGCGGCCCCTTCGAGAAGGAGCGCGCCGTGTTCTCCGTGCATCCGGAGCCTTTCACCCTGATCGTGCGCGCTGACAGCGGTATCGACAGCTTCGAGGCCCTGAAGGGCCACAAGGTGAATGTCGGCAACCCCGGTTCCGGCCAGCGCGGGACGATGGAAGTCGTCATGGATGCCTTTGGTATCACCATGGACGACTTCTCGCTCGCAGCCGAACTGAAGAGCGCTGAAATGGCTCAGGCCCTGTGCGACGGCAAGATCGACGCGATGATCTTCACCATCGGCCATCCGGCTGCCGCCATCACCGAAGCCGCCACCACCTGCGACGTGAAGCTCGTCGACGTGAAGGGCGCGCCCATCGACAAGCTGGTTGCAGAGAACGACTACTACCGCGTCGCCACCATCCCCGGCGGCACCTACAAGGGCACGGACGAGGACGTCACCACCTTCGGTGTGGGTGCGACCATCGTGAGCTCTTCGGATGTGTCCGAGAAGGTGGTCTACACGGTCGTCAAGGCGATCTTCGACAACTTCGAGGACTTCAAGAAGCTGCACCCGGCCTTCGCGCACCTGAAGGAAGAGGAGATGATCAAGGACGGTCTCTCCGCTCCGCTGCATCCGGGCGCGGTCAAGTACTACAAGGAACGCGGCTGGATGTAATTCCCGGCCACACTTCCTGAAATGAATGCAGACCCGCCGCGTTCGTCACGGCGGGTCTTTTCGTTTTGCAGGGAGGGGGCTCAGGCCGACGCAGGCTCGTCGGTCGACACATACCCGCCGAACCGCTTGATGCGTTCCTCGAATGCGTGGACGCGTTGTTCGGCTCCCGGCGCGCGCAGCACCATTTCCGACAGAAGCAGTTCGATGATTGCGAAAGCGGGGGAAAGGGTCGGCATGAAATGAGGGCCGTGCATGGGCAGGGGCACCACGTGCCATGCACCGCAGGCGATCGGGGAGGCCATGCTGTCGGTGATGGCGATGATACGTGCGCCGCACTCGCGCGCGATGTTCACACCACTCACCACTTCGCAGGAGTAATGGGCGTAGGTGATCGCGATCACGATGTCGTCTTCTCCGGCATCCGACATCATGTCCATGATCGCGCCGGGTTCCGTCGGCGTGTGGATGACATTGGCGAAGGCCATTGCGCCCACGTAGCAGAAATAATGGGCCACGGAGTAACAGCTTCTGACCCCGATACAGTAGATGCGGCGCGCCTTCACCAGGGCCTCTGCGCAGGCCGTCAGGGTCACATGCATTTCGGGCGAAAAAGCCGCAGCCATGTTGGTATTGCTGGCGTCGCGCAGCGCCTGTAGGGTCCCGGCTCCCGCGCTTTCGGCGAGCGCGCGGGCGCGGGCCGAATAGGGGACGACACCCTCGCGCAGGGCGGACTGGATATCGCTTCGAAACGAATCGTAACCGGAATAGCCAAGCGCCTTGGCCAGTCGGACGGCGGAATTCTGGTTCACCTTGGCCGCCCGGGCGGTGGAGCGGAGCGAGCGGAACGCGACTTCCTGATAGTTGTCGAGTACCCAGGCCGCAAAGGTGGCCAACTGGCGCGGGCCCTCTTCAACGACAAGGCTCAGACGCGCGCGAAGATCTGCGGCGGAATATGATTCTTGATCCATGGTGCCTCCCACGGACTTACGATACATTCGTTTTGTATCATTGACAAAAAAATACGCATGTTTCTATTTTAGGCGTTCGTCTATATGAAGGCCTCAAGCTGGAGGCCTGGATGGCCAGAGATCTGGTAGGCCAGAGATCTGGAAGGTTGGGGCTTTAATGGCCGGGGTTTGAGTGGATCGTTGTCTGGCCGCGCTCACTGGCGCGGCACATGGTGGCGATCGGCAAGGATCGGCCGGACAGGACGCACTATCGCCTTGCGGGTATTGCGAGGGGCACTTACGCTAAACGGGAAATCGGGGCTGACACCTTTGCAGGCAGCAAGAAGCTGGAGCCGGCCTTCATTCACGTGACGGGCCCGTGACGGGGCGAAGAGCCGGTTGGCGACGGTCTTTCCGGGGCGCCGCATTTTGGTGACGTCAGACACCATAAGGAGCGTGGCTGAAAACAGGCCCGCTCTGCGGCCTGAGCGGTCGGGAGCGCCATGCGCCCGCGGTCGCCAGGTCGGGTTGAAAAAATAAAAGGGAACTTCCGGTCAAGCGCAAGGCGCGGCCGGATCGTCTGGACCGCTCACCTCGGCCAGGCGACAGGAGGTGCAGATGAGCAACGAGACGCCCGAAAACCGCGAGGCGAAATCGCGGACGCCCGATGAGGACGGCCTGGATCCCCAGGTACAGGCTGCGTCCCCGGACGCTGCTTCGGAACCTGAAAACGGAACGTCGGCAAACATGGCCGATGTCGATCTGATGGTTGCCGAAGTGGAGAGCGGTTCGCGCAATGCGGCCGGTTTCGCGGGCAAGGTGATTCTGTCGATCGCGTTTATCTGGTCGTGTTTCCAGATCTATATCGCGTCGAGCATTCCCTTCATTCTTGCCGAGAAGACGGGACTGAATTTCGTCTTCAACAGTCAGGAAGCCCGCCAGATCCATCTGGCCTTCGCCATCATTCTGGCGATGCTGGCCTATCCGCTACTCAAGTCGAGCCCGCGCGACCGGGTTCCGCTCTATGACTGGGCGCTCGCCGTCGTCGGCGCCTCCTCATGTCTCTATCTGCTGTATTTCAAGATCGATATCGACGCGCGCGCCGGTCTGCCGACCGCGGCGGATCTGGTGTTTTCCACGATCGGCATGATCTCGCTGGCGATCGCCGTTTTCCGCGCGCTCGGACTGCCGCTGGTCATCGTCGCCTCCGTCTTCGTCTTCTACGTTTTCTTCGGCCATCTCTCCATCATGCCGGAAGCGATCATGTGGAAGGGCGCGTCCTTCTCCAAGGCGATGTGGCATTACTGGATGCAGACGGAAGGCGTCTTCGGCGTGGCGCTGGGCGTTTCCTCCTCGATGATCTTCCTGTTCGTGCTGTTCGGCTCGCTGCTGGAAAAGGCCGGTGCGGGCAGCTATTTCATCAAGCTCGCCTTCGCGCTGCTCGGTCACCTGCGCGGCGGTCCGGCCAAGGCGGCCGTGGTCGCTTCAGCACTGTCGGGCCTTTATTCCGGGTCCTCCATCGCCAATGTGGTGACGACGGGCACCTTCACGATTCCCCTGATGAAGCGCACCGGCTTCAAGCCGGAAAAGGCGGGCGCTGTGGAAGTGGCTTCTTCCACGAACGGCCAGCTCACGCCGCCCGTCATGGGTGCTGCCGCCTTCCTGATTTCCGAATTTACCGGGATTTCCTATCCCGAGCTTATCAAGCACGCCTTCCTTCCTGCGATCATCTCCTACATCGCACTGGTCTATATCGTGCATCTTGAGGCGCTGAAGCTGGGGCTGGAGGGCTTGCCGCGACCGAGCAAGATCGGAACGCTGGCGAGCCGGCTCGCCAATCTTCTGTTCGGCTTCATTTTCGTCGGCGTCATCGCCATTGCGGTCTATTACGTGCTCGGCTGGGTCAAGGTGGCGTTTCCCGGAATGGGGATGGTAAGCGCGTCGCTTATGTTCCTCGTCGCCTATCTGGTGCTTCTGTCGGCGGCTTCGCGCCATCCCGATCTCGAACCGGACGATCCCAACGCGCCGATCAAAATGTTGCCGCGTCCCTGGGATGTCGCGATTACCGGTTTTCACTTCATCCTGCCCATCGTCATCCTGATCTGGTGCATCCTGATCGAACGCTTGTCGCCGACGCTGTCTGCTTACTGGGCGACGATGGCGATGATCTTCATCGTGCTGACCCAGCATCCCCTGAAACGGATGATGCGCGGGCAGGGCCTGTTTACCGAGGATTTCAAGCGAGGCTGGGCTGATTTCCTCGAGGGGATGATCGCAGGCGCCCGCAACATGATCGGCATCGGCGTCGCCACGGGGGCGGCGGGTGTCATCGTCGGGACGGTTTCGCTGACCGGCCTGCATCAGGTCGTGGGCGAGTTCGTGGAGTTCCTGTCCGGCGGCAGTCTGATGCTCATGCTGTTGCTGGTCGCAGTCATGAGCCTGCTGCTCGGCATGGGGCTTCCCACCACGGCGAACTACATCGTGGTGTCCTCGCTGATGGCGCCGGTCATCGTGTCGGTGGGCGCAAGCCAAGGGCTGATCGTGCCGCTCATCGCGGTGCATCTCTTCGTGTTCTATTTCGGCATTCTGGCCGATGACACGCCACCCGTGGGGCTAGCGGCCTTCGCGGCCGCTGCCATCTCCGGCGGCGATCCGATCCGCACCGGCGTGCAGGGCTTCGCCTACGATATCCGCACTGCGCTGCTGCCCTTCATGTTCCTGTTCAACACGGAACTGCTGCTGATCGACGTCGGCCCGTTCAAGGCGGTGTTCATCTTCGTTGTGGCGGTGGTCGCGATGATGCTCTTTGCGGCGGCGACGCAAGGCTATTTCT
Source organism: Breoghania sp. (assembly GCA_963678585.2). Classification (GTDB taxonomy): domain Bacteria; phylum Pseudomonadota; class Alphaproteobacteria; order Rhizobiales; family Stappiaceae; genus Breoghania. The sequence goes on along the minus strand of CAXXGA010000002.1, from coordinate 3,244,402 downwards.
TCACGCGCAATCGCATCTGGGAAACGGCGGCGCTGCTGCTGATCGCCTTCACGCTGTTCCGTCCGGGCTTCTGGCTGGATCTCGTGCAGCCGCCCTTCGACGAGCGGCCCGGCACGAGCGTGGTCCAAATGGCGGGCGACATGCCGGAAAACGGGGACATACGCTTCGTGGTGTCGGGACCGGATTTCGACACCGGCAAGATCTATACGAAGACGTTGCTCGTGCCTCTCGGCGCGCCCGGAGACGGGGCGGAGCGGCTGCAGCGTTCGGGCATCACCGTGATGGTCGAAGGCGACAAGGCTTTGCTGGAAGAGCCGTTCCCCGGAACGACCTATTTCCAGACGTTGTCCGATTATGACTTCTACGGCGATACGCCTGTGGAGATCTCGCTTGTCGAACTTGATGCGGAACGGATGTACAAGGAAATCTTCTATATCCCGGCGTTGTTTCTGTTGGCGCTGGTCATCATGATGCAACGTCGACGCCAGACCGTTCCGGCGTTCTGAGGAGGATAGGACGTTATGCATAACAAGATACTTGTTCCCGTCGATCTGGAAGACATGCCGTCCTGCGAGCAGGTGCTGGACGAGGCCGCCTATCTCGCCGCTGCAGCCAATGCGGAACTGCATTTCCTGACCGTGGTGCCGACCTACTCGATGTCGATCGTCGGGTCCTTCTTTCCCGAGGAATACGAAAAGAAGGCGCTTGCGGCGGCCAAGAAAGCCCTGTCCGACTTCATCACCGGGCATGAAAAGGCCAAGCACGCCAAGGGTCATGTCGCCCATGGAACGATCTACGACGAAATCATGAAGGCGGCGAACCGGCTCGATTGCGATCTGATCGTCATGGCCTCGCACAGGCCTGAACTCAAGGATTACCTCCTGGGCCCGAATGCGGCTCGTGTCGTTCGTTACGCCGCCCAGTCGGTGTTCGTCGTACGCGCGGGCTGACAGCCTAAAGCGGGCCGTCATTCAAGACAGAAAGACAATGAGCGGACATATCTTCGGGCGCAGCACGCGCCTGTCGCCCCCGATCGCTGAGACCGGAGACGGCTGCTACATCATCGACACCTCAGGCAAGCGCTATCTGGACGGTTCCGGTGGCGCGGCCGTGTCGTGCCTCGGGCATTCCGATCCGGACGTGCGGGCGGCGATTCATGCGCAGGTCGACAAGATCGCTTTCGCTCACACCGGCTTCTTCACGTCGGATGCGGCGGAGGAACTGGCCGACAGGCTCATCGCGCATGCGCCCGACGGCATCGACCGGGTCTATCTGGTCTCCGGCGGTTCCGAGGCGGTGGAGGCGGCGATCAAGCTTGCCCGCCAGTATTGTCTGGAAACCGGGCAGGGCTCGCGCCATCGCGTGATCGCGCGCCGTCAGAGCTATCATGGCAATACGCTGGGGGCTCTGGCTGCGGGCGGCAACGAGTGGCGGCGTACCCAGTTCAAGCCGCTGCTTGTCGAAACCTCCCACATCGCGCCCTGTTACGAATACCGCTATCGCGAAGAGGGCGAGAGCGCCTTCGATTACGGTCAGCGCGCGGCCAATGAGCTGCAGGCCGAAATAGAACGGCTCGGGCCGGAAACGGTCATGGCCTTCATCGCGGAGCCGGTGGTGGGCGCAACCGCGGGGGCGCTGCCCGCCGTGGAAGGCTATTTCCGCCGCATTCGCGAGATCTGCGATCACTATGGCGTGCTGCTGATCCTCGACGAGGTGATGTGCGGCATGGGGCGTACGGGCTCCTTCTTTGCCTGCGAGCAGGATGGCGTCGCGCCCGATATCGTGACCATCGCCAAGGGCCTCGGCGCGGGCTATCAGCCCATCGGCGCGATGCTGTGTTCAGGCAAGATCTATGCGGCCATCGAGGCCGGGTCGGGCTTCTTCCAGCACGGCCATACCTATATGGGCCACCCCACGGCGGCCGCGGCGGCCTGTGCGGTTGTGCGGGCGCTCGATGAGCGCGATCTGCTGGCGCATGTGCGCGCTCAGGGCGACAAGCTCGATGCGGCGCTGCGCGAGGCTTTCGGTCAACACCCCCATGTGGGCGACATTCGCGGGCGCGGGTTGTTTCGCGGCGTCGAACTGGTCGCGGATCGCGATAGCAAGGCGACTTTCGATCCCGCCATGGGCGTCGCGCCCAAGATCAAGAAGGCGGCGTTCGAGGCCGGGCTCATCTGCTATCCGATGCAGGGCACGATCGACGGCCAGCATGGCGATCACATTCTTCTGGCCCCGCCCTTCATCATCTCCGACGACCAGATCGACGAGCTTGTCGGCAAGCTAAACACGGCGATCACTTCCGTTATCTGAGCGCCTCGAAGGCTTTTTGAACTGCTGCGAAGCCCTTCCCGTTTGCGGGGAGGGCTTTTGCGTGCAATCTGTCTTGTGCTCGTTGACCAAAGGGGAGGTGGAGACGATGCAGTATGGATGTTCGATTGCTTCAGGCCGCGGGGCGGGGCGATGAACCCGGCAGAGTGGCTCTTGCGCACTGCGCGCAAGGCGCCCGATGCGCCCGCGCTTCTTCGCGGCGTTGAGGTGGTGGCGAGCTACGGCGAGTTTGCCGAACGTGCGGGGCGCATCGCGCAGGCGCTCAGGGAACATTGGGGCGTCTGGCCGGGGGATCGGGTGGCGCTCTTCATGGCGAACAGCCCGATCTATCTGGAACTGCTTTACGGCATCTGGTTTGCCGGCGCGGTGGCGGTTCCGATCAATTTCAAGCTTCATGCACGAGAGGCGGCGCATATCGTCGGGGACGCACAGGCACGTGTCGTCTTTGTCGATGAGGCGCGCAGCGGCGTCGCGCCTCTGCTGGCAGGCGATGGGCCAAGCGTGGTGTCGCTCGATGCGCTGGCCGCCGAGTTGCCGCGACATGCGGCGCTGGAGAGCCCGCATCCCATGCGCGAGGAAGATCTCGCCTGGCTCTTCTATACATCCGGCACGACAGGGAACCCCAAGGGGGTGATGCTCACCATCGCCAACCTGCACGCCATGGCGTTCGCCTATTTCGTGGATGTCGATGAGGTCCACCGCGAGGATGCCGCGCTCTATGCCGCGCCCATGTCTCATGGCGCGGGGCTCTACAACTTCATGCATGTGCTGCGCGGTGCGCGTCACGTGGTGCCGGTCTCCGGCGGCTTCGATCCGTCCGAAATCGCCGATCTGGCCCCGCGCATCGGCAATGTGTCGATGTTTGCCGCGCCCACGATGGTGCGCAGGCTCTGCGATCATGCGGCGCGGTCGGGCTATGACGGCGAAGGCATCCGCACCATCGTCTATGGCGGCGGGCCGATGTATGTGGCCGATATCGAGCGGGCCGTTTCGCAGTTCGGCCCGCGCTTCGTCCAGATCTACGGACAGGGCGAGAGCCCCATGACCATCACCGCCCTGTCGCGCGAGGCGATTGCCGACCGGAGCCACCCGCACTGGCGGGAGCGGCTCGGTTCCGTCGGGCTGGCGCATTCCTGCGTTGAGGTGCGGGTAGCCGACGAAAGCGGTCAGCCGGTTCGTGCAGGCGAAACGGGCGAGATACTGGTGCGCGGTGCATCCGTCATGGCCGGTTACTGGCGCAACCCCGACGCAACCGCCGAGACCTTGCGCGACGGCTGGCTGTGGACCGGCGATCTGGGTGCGCTCGATGAGGACGGGTATCTGACGCTGAAGGATCGTTCCAAGGACGTGATCATTTCCGGCGGCACCAACATCTATCCGCGCGAAGTGGAGGAAGCGCTTCTCACCTGCGAAGGCGTGCGGGAGGTCTCCGTTGTCGGGCGGGCGGAAGCGGAATGGGGCGAGGAGGTTGTCGCCTTCGTCGTCGCCATGGAGGAAGACGGGCTGGAGCAGGAGCGGCTCGACGCCCATTGCCGGGCGCAGATTGCGCGCTTCAAGCGGCCCAAACACTATGTCTTTCTGGAGGAACTGCCCAAGAACAACTACGGCAAGGTTCTGAAGGGCGAGCTGCGCCGAATGGCGGAGGAAGCCGCAGGCCGGGGCGGGAGCTAGCGTATCTGGCGGGGCAGTTACCGGCGCGCAGGATGCCGCATGGTTTGGCTTTCCGAAATTGCGAACAATCGTATACATTGTCGCCATGAAGAGTACGCCAGCCAATCCCGAAAGCCTTTACGATCGCCTCATCGACGCCATTGAACAGGGCGAACTGGGGCCCGGTGACGCCTTGCGCGAGTCGCGTCTGGCGGAGCGTTTCGGCACGTCGCGAACGCCCGTGCGCGAGGCCTTGCGCCGTCTGGAGGCGCAGGGGCTGGTGATGCACAATGCGCATCGCGGCTGTGTCGTTGCAGCCCTCGATTACGACCAGATCGGCGAGCTTTATGCTGCGCGTGAGGTGATGGAGGGCTCGGCCGCGCGCGGTGCTGCGCTCCATGCCGCTCCGCAGGAAATCGCGCTGTTGCGCAAGCTCGTGGAAGAAGGCCGCGCCATGGTCGACAGGCCGGTAGAACTGGCCGTGATCAACCGACGGTTCCACCGTGTCATTCACCGGTCCTCCCACAACCGCTATCTCAATCAGCTGCTCGACACGATGCGGGTGCATCTGGCGCTTATCGAAGGCACGACCCTGTCCTTGCCCGAACGCGGGGCGCAGTCGATCCAGGAGCACGAGGATATCGTGGAGGCTATCGCCGCACGCAATCCGGATGCGGCGGAGAAGGCGACCCGGCAGCATGTCGCCACGGCCTATCAGAACCGCGTGTCGATGCTGCTGAGCTGATCTCATATCTCAATTTCTGATTGTGTTTTTGCGCCAGTGCTTTCTCTGGTCGTCGGGCCGGTTTCGTTGTATCGACGAAATATGCGGTAATTTGGGGCGCGGCTGAATCATGCGTATTGCGGTTCTCGATGATTATCAGGGCGTTGCCCGGGAATTCGCTGACTGGAGCGGAGTTGATCGGCGCGCAGAGGTTTTCATTTACAGCGTGCCTCTCGGCGGGCCGGAGGACGTGGTGGCGGAGTTGCAGCCCTATGAGGTGCTCTGTGTCATGCGCGAGCGTACGTCCTTTCCTGCCTCGGTGATCGCGAGGTTGCCCAAACTGAAACTGATCGTGACCACCGGCATGAACAATGCGGCCATCGATCTGCGGGCTGCCGAGACCGCGGGCATTCTCGTCAGCGGAACGCATTCTCCGGGGCATGCGACCGCGGAACTCGCCTTTGGGCTGGTCATCGGGATGGCGCGCAAGATGCTTCCCGAAGTGCGGTCGATGACGATCGGCGGCTGGCAGGTCGATGTGGGGCGCGATCTGCGCGGGGCCACGCTCGGCATTATCGGTCTCGGTTGTCTCGGCGCGCAGATGGCGGGCTTCGGCAAGGCGTTCGGCATGAATGTGATCGCGTGGAGCGCGAACCTGACCGAGCAGCGTTGCCACGACGTCGGCGTCAGGCTGGCGGACAGCCTCGACGCCTTGTTGCACGAAAGCGATTTTGTGACGATCCACACCCGCCTTTCGGATCGCACGCGCGGTCTGATCGGCGCGCGCGAACTGGGTCTGATGAAGCGCGACGCAATACTCGTCAACAGTTCCCGCGCAGCGATCGTCGACACGATGGCGCTGATCGGGGCGCTTGCCGACGGCCAGATTGGCGGTGCGGCTATCGATGTCTATGACGAAGAGCCACTGCCGGCCGGCCACCTGCTACACACCGTCCCCAACCTTCTGATGACGCCGCATCTGGGCTACGTCACCCGCGAGACCTATTCCGTTTTCTATGGCGAGACCGTGGAGAACGTGGAGGCCTATCTCGATGGCAACCCCATCCGCCTCCTGACCCAGCAGGTCGCAGAGGCGACGTAGGGTTTCTTCTTGTCTGAAATACATATTTAAGCTTAACTTGTTGTCTATATTGCCTCTAGACAAAAGTATGAAGACTTTTGTCGCGTATTCTCGAATTTGAATTGATGCAATGCGGTATATGCCTAAAGTTATGGCGCAATTTAACCACTGTTAAGCGTAAAGTATAAGACAAATCGCCCTCGTTCGACTTTGTCCGCACCAAAGGTCGTATTGCGACGACCTACCATAATTCTCTATGTATTATGCCCCTGCGCCCTGGCCTGGAGGGGCTTCGTCATATCGGTTTGGAGGAATTCGATAGGGCGGCGCGGCGCAGGAACCGGCATTCATGCCTTTCGGGAGGAATTCATGAAAGATCATTTCACGTCTGTGAACCGTCGTAGCCTTTTGAAGGCGACCGCGGCTTCCGGCCTTGTTCTCGCGACGCCGACCATCTTTACGCGCGGAGCCTGGGCCCAGAATTTTGCGAACGATCCTACCAACAAGAGCAGCGTGACGCTGGGCTTCAACGTTCCCCAGACCGGCGCCTATGCCGACGAGGGTGCGGACGAGCTGCGCGCCTACCAGCTCGCCGTCAAGCACATCAATGGTGAAGGCGACGGCGGTATGCTGCGGACCATGAAGCCGATTGCCCTGGAAGGGAACGGCATTCTGGGCAAGAAGGTCGAGTTCGTTACCGGCGATACTCAGACCAAGTCCGATGCGGCCCGCTCTTCTGCCAAGCGTATGGTGGAAAAGGACGGCGCGATCATGATCACCGGCGGTTCGTCCTCGGGCGTGGCCGTTGCGGTGCAGTCGCTGTGTCAGGAAATGGGCATCATTTTCATGGCCGGCCTGACCCACTCCAACGACACCACCGGCAAGGACAAGCGCAAGTACGGCTTCCGTCACTTCTTCAATGCCTACATGTCGGGCGCAGCGCTCGGCCCGGTTCTGAAGGAAGAGATGGGCACCGACCGTCGCGCCTATCACCTGACCGCCGACTACACCTGGGGCTGGACGCAGGAAGAGTCGATCAAGAACACCACCGAGGCGCTCGGCTGGGAGACCGTCAATGCCGTGCGTACGCCGCTGGGCGCGGGTGACTTCTCGCAGTACATCACCCCGGTCCTGAACTCCGGCGCCGATGTCCTGATCCTGAACCACTATGGCAAGGACATGGTCAATTCGCTGACCCAGGCCGTGCAGTTCGGTCTGCGCGACAAGATGGTCAACGGCAAGAAGTTCGAGATCGTCGTGCCGCTGTTCTCGCGTCTGATGGCGCAGGGCGCAGGCGAAAGCATCAAGGGCATTCTCGGCACCACCAACTGGAACTGGTCGTTGCAGGACGAAGCCTCGCAGGCTTTCGTGAAGTCCTTCGGTCAGGAATACGGCTTCCCGCCGTCCCAGGCCGCCCACACCTGCTACGTCCAGACGGTCCTTTACGCGGATGCCTGCCAGCGCGCCGGCACCTTCTATCCGTGCGAAGTGATCAAGGCGCTCGAGGATTTCGAGTTCGACGGCATGGGCAATGGTCCGACGCTCTATCGCGGCGCCGACCACCAGTGCTTCAAGAACGTCCTCGTGGTGCGCGGCAACGAAGCGCCGTCGAGCCAGTTCGACCTGCTGAAGGTCGTCAAGGAAGTGCCGGCGGAAGCCGTCACCTACAAGCCGGAGATCTTCGGCGGGGAACTCGGCACCTGCAGCTAACGGGCTGACAAGACCGGTCGGCCGCCGGTCAGGCGTCTTTTGTCCTTCGGGCAGGCGCTCACGGCGGCCGATCCTCACGTGTCGGCGCTTGAAGTGGTCTCGCCTTCGAGCGAGCGCAGGGGACGCAATGGTCTCCTTCAGGCGGTCGACGCACTCAGAATATCCTACAGATAACCGGCGCAACCCGATGGATACGTTCGTACTCCAGCTTCTCAACGGGCTCGACAAGGGCGGGGCCTATGCCCTGATCGCCCTCGGTCTGACCCTGGTCTTCGGCACGCTAGGCGTGGTCAACTTCGCCCATGGCGCGATTTTCATGATGGGGGCTTTCTGTGCGGTTTCGCTACAGAAGCTGCTCACGATAGCCGTCAAGATAAAGGACGAAAGCGTCACCTTCTTCGACGCTTACAAGGAAGTCCCTTATCTGGAACTGTGGCTGGGCGACACCGGCAAGATGATCATCGACTATTCGGTGCCCTTGTCGATCCTGTTCGCGATCCCGGTGATGTTGCTGATCGGTCTTGCGATGGAGCGCGGGCTCATCCGCTTCTTCTACAAGCGCAGCCATGCGGAACAGATCCTCGTGACCTTCGGTCTCGCCATCGTCCTGCAGGAAGTCATCAAATCGGCTTTCGGGGCGAACCCGATTCCGACCGGCGCGCCCGATATCGTGGCCGGCAGCGCTGACATCGGCATGTGGCTCGGGCTGGGGCCTGCGGTCGTCTATCCCTGGTGGCGTCTGATCTATCTCAGCTTCTCGCTCGTGGTGATCGCCGCGGTCTTCTCCTTCCTGCAGTTCACCACCTACGGAATGGTCGTGCGGGCGGGCATGCAGGACCGCGAGACGGTGGGCCTTCTGGGCATCAACATCGAGAGGCGGTTCACCATCGTTTTCGGCATCGCGGCTGTCGTCGCGGGGCTGGCGGGCGTGATGTACACGCCGATCCTCCCACCGGACTATCACATGGGCATGGACTTCCTCGTGCTCTCCTTCGTGGTCGTCGTGGTGGGCGGAATGGGCTCCCTTCCCGGCGCGGTTGCCGCCGGTTTCCTGCTCGGCGTTCTCCAGTCCTTCGCATCCATGACCGAGGTGAAGGACGTTTTCCCGGGCATCGACCAGATCATTATCTATCTCGTCGCCGTGGTGATCCTGCTCGTCAGGCCGCGCGGCCTGATGGGACGGCGTGGGGTGATGGAAAGCTAAGCCATGAACAGCAATTTCCTGCGTAACGACATGGTCCTGATGGCGCTGTTCACCCTTGTGGTGCTGGCCATGCCCTTGTGGCTCGCGCCGATCGGTGCCGGCTATCCGGACCTTCTCCAGAAGATCGCGATCTACGGCATCTTCGCCATCGGGTTCAACATCCTCTTCGGCCTGACAGGATATCTCTCCTTCGGCCATGCCGCCTTTCTCGGAGTGGGGTCCTATGCGGCCGTGTGGACGTTCAAGCTGTTCAGCATGAACGTGCTGCCCGCGGTGGTTTTCGGCGTCGCCGTTTCCGGGGTCTTCGCCCTGCTGATCGGCTACGTCTCGCTGCGCCGCTCCGGCATCTATTTCTCGATCCTGACGCTGGCCTTCGCGCAGATGTCCTACAATCTCGCCTATTCGGTGCTCACGCCGATCACCAACGGCGAGACGGGCCTGCAGCTTTCGCAGACCGATCCACGGATGGTGGACCATTTCTTCGGCATCGCCGAAGCCGGGCTGCCGACGCCGAACATCTTCGGCGTGGAGACCATCGGCTGGAGCGGCTTCTATGTCTGTGCGGCCGCGCTGATCATCGCCTTCTACGTGGCTCTGAGGATCTTCCGTTCGCCCTTCGGCATGGCGCTTCGCGCGATCAAGTCGAACCAGAACCGGATGAACTACACGGGCTTCAACACCCGTCCCTACACGCTTGCCGCCTTCGTGGTCTCGGGCATGTATGCGGGGCTTGCGGGTTCGCTTCTGGCGGTCACCGATCCGCTCGCCGGTGCGGAGCGCATGCAATGGACGGCCTCCGGCGAGGTGGTTCTGATGACTATTCTCGGCGGGGCGGGCACGCTTCTGGGGCCGCTGCTGGGCGCCGGGATCATCAAGTATTTCGAGAACATCTTCTCCGCCTACAACGAGCACGTCCTGAACGGCATCTTCGACGCCCTGCCTGATGCGCTTCGCGAACTGGTCGTCAGCATCACCGGTCTCTTCGTCGGCGAAGGCTGGCACCTGACGCTCGGTCTGCTGTTCATGCTGGTCGTCATCTTCCTGCCGGGCGGTGTGATGGAAGGCATCCGACGTCTGGCGAAACTCTTCGGCAAGGCCGGGCCGCCGAACCCGGCCGGCGCGGCGCAACCGGCGGAATGAGGGCCTCATCATGAACGACATCGTTTTGCACGTCGCCGACGTCCACAAGAGCTTCGGCGGTCTCAGGGCCCTGTCCAACATCGATCTGCAGATCGAACAGGGCAAGACCCACGCGATCATCGGTCCGAACGGGGCCGGCAAGTCGACCCTGCTCAATGTCTGCGTCGGGCGCATCACGCCGGATTCCGGTGCCGTCGTCTTCGACGGAAAGACGCTCACCGGGCGCAAGCCGCACGAGATCAACCAGCTCGGCGTGGCGCGCGTCTTCCAGACGCCGGAGATCTTTCCCGATCTGAGCCTCGTTCAGAACGTGATGATCCCCGCCTTCGCCAAGCGCGACGGGGCTTTCACGCTCAATGCCTGGTCGTCTCTTGAGGGCGAGAGCGAAATCCGCAACGAGGCGGAAAGCGTTCTGGAGGATATCGGCCTGATCGAGAAGAAGGATCAGGAAGCGGCGAGCCTGTCGCGCGGCGACAAGCGTCGGCTGGAGCTGGCCATGGGGCTGGTGCAGCACCCGCGCCTGCTGCTGCTCGACGAGCCGACCGCCGGCATGTCGCGTCACGACACCAATCGCACCATCGATCTTCTGAAGAAGATCAAGGAGCGCGGCATGACCAAGGTGATCATCGAGCATGACATGCACGTCGTGTTCTCGCTGGCCGACCGGATCTCGGTGCTGGCGCAGGGGCGCATCATTGCGGAAGGGACGCCGGAAGAGGTGCGCAACGATCCCAAGGTCAAGGAAGCCTATCTCGGGGAGGCACAATGATGAACTCCATGGCCACGCCTGCCGCCGGTACGCCGGTTGACGGTTATTCGGCAACCGCCGCGGCGCCCTTTTTCTCCGTTCGCGACGTTCACTCCTATTATGGAGAGAGCTACATCGTTCAGGGGGTGTCTTTCGACATTCAGGAGGGCGAGATCGTCGCCCTTCTCGGGCGCAACGGCGCCGGCAAGACCTCCACGCTTCGCACGATCGCGCGCACCGATGTTCCCGAACTCAAGCGCGGCGAGATCTGGCTTGCCGGGCAGCCTCTGCACGAGATGAAGTCCTTCGAGGCGGCGCAGGCGGGCGTCCAGCTCGTTCCGGAGGACCGGCGCATCATCCCCGGCCTGACGGTGGAGGAAAATCTGGTCCTTTCGCAGGTTGCGGAGCCCAGGGGCTGGGATCTGGATCGCATATACGCCCATTTCCCCCGCCTTGCGGAACGGCGCAGGCAGGAAGCCGTCACCATGTCGGGCGGCGAACAGCAGATGCTGGCCGTGGCGCGGGCGCTTGCGCGGGACCTGAAGCTTCTGCTTCTCGACGAGCCCTATGAAGGACTTGCGCCGGTCATCGTTCAGGAGATCGAGCGGATCGTGGCGGGCGTGAAGGATCTCGGCATCACGACCATCATCGTGGAGCAGAACGCGGTGGCCGCACTCAAGCTTGCCGACAAGGCGATCATTCTCGATATGGGGCAGGTCGTGTTCGAAGGCACGGCACGAGAGGTGCTCGACAACGAGGAACTGCGCCACGAATACTTGGCAATCTGACCTGGGCAATCTGATCCGGACAATCTGATCCGGTCGTCAATCGTCAAGCCATAACGGCGGTACTGGAACAGGGGGGGCGTTGCGGGTCCGGGTGATCCTGATGCGCTCTCCCGATAATCGCGAATATTCTAAAGCTCTAGAAATATAGCTCTGTTGCTTTCAGGTATCTGTTATGTCGTAATCTTACCTGTTCGGGTGGCAATGTGCGGGATGTTGCTTTCTCAATTTCGAATATCTATAAAAATGTATGGATATTCATATTAAAATAATAGAATATTTATTGTCATATTTACGCTGAAGTATTGATGCGTAGAGGTTTTGATTGGTTTAGCTGCTAGTTTATTTGGGGAGGCTCCCTCCGACATTTCGGAGAAACGACGTGATCGACAAGGTCCAGTGGTATTCTGACGCCTTTCAGAATCTGCCAGAAGCGTTTTTTATCGTTGACGATGCCGGTGCTGTTCTCTTCGCAAATGCCGCATGTGAACGATTGATCGGTCGTTCCGCTCCTGACGTTCAGGGAAAGGCGGTCGTCGATTTCCTCCAGTTTTCCGCCGATGCGACGACGGGTGATCAAAACCTGTGCCCGGGACGTGCGCTTCTCCTCCACGGAGGGGCGGCTGCAACATCGGTCAGGGTAAGTGTACAGCCTGTTCCCGATCCTGACGGCGGTGCCGGATTGCGGATCTGCCTGATCCAGCCCGTGGCTGGGCAGGGGGGTGCCGCTCGTTCCGGCGATGAGGCGGCGAGGCTTGTTGGCGAGCAGGACGCCCCCGTTGCACCTGGTCAGGGCGCGCGTAACGCCTATCAGGTTGCTTTTCGAAATGCGCCGGTCAAGCTGCTAATTGTCGACTGGGAGGGACTGATCGTCGATACGACCGATCTTTTTCTCCGGCATTTCGGGTATGGGCGGCATGAAGTGGCGGGCCGGCCCTTTGCCCAATTCGTGCCGATGGAGATGCACGCGGCGGCGGATGCCGCGCTGGATCCCGGCGAAGTTCTCTTTGCTCGCGCCAGCACGGTACCGCTGGCCATTTCCGATCGCCAGGGCGACAGCGTGAAGGTGGAGTTGGAAATCTCGCGGCAGTCGGATCGTCAGTTGCGGGTCTTAGTCGTGGATGTGGAGGAAGCAGAGGCGGTCCGCACCGAGCTTGAACGGCGCAACGCAGAGTTGGAATTGGCCAACGAGAACCTGCAGAATTTTGCGTCGATCGCGAGCCACGATATGCAGGAGCCTTTGCGCAAGATCCGTTATTTCTCCGAAATGCTTCGCTGTGCGCTGGCGGAAGGCAACGCAGAAGATGTGGAATATGCGCTCAATGTTCTTGGCGACGCTTCAGGCCGGGCTTCTCGGCTGGTTTCCGATCTGCTGACTTTTTCCCGCTCGACCAATGACGATCTGGTTCGCGAGCCGATTGATCTGCCGCTCCTGTTGCGAGATCTGGTCTCCGATCTCAGCCAGGGGGATCTGGTGGGCGATGCGGATATTCGCATGGATATCCCACCGTGCCAGATTTCAGGCGATCCCACGTCGGTTTCCCAGTTATTTCGAAATCTGATCGGCAATGCCCTGAAATATCGCTCTTCCGACCGGCGCTTGTCCCTGCGAATCGAGGCCGAGATTGCAGGCCCTCCGTTTTCTCGGTTGCGGGTGAAGGTGGCGGATAATGGGATCGGGTTCGAACCCCAATATGCGGAGACAATTTTCCAGCCGTTTCGACGGCTTCATCGACGCCAGGTTATCCCCGGCAACGGCATCGGGCTCGCCATATGCGACATCGTCGCCCGGCGTCATGACTGGAGACTTACGGCGGAAGGGCGGTTGGACAAGGGGGCGGTCTTCACCGTCGAAATCCCGGGAGTCGCTCAGCAAAGCGCGGCGGCGCAATAGGCCTGCGCGAGTGCCGCGGTCAAGCGATAGCGGCTGTCAGGACGAGATATTCGCCAGATCACGCCGGATGCCGGAACCGGTGTGGCTGGCAGTCGTTTTGATGTCCTGATGACAAGATTGGTGACCCCGACAGGATTCGAACCTGTGACCCTCAGATTAGGAAACCCGAAAATGGGTGTTTTACGGAGTTTCGCCCAATTGCGTCGAGTTGCGTAATGCTCTGAAATTATTGACATAAATGCTGCGCCATGTTTCATGACGTTGCGTCCGATTTCGTGTGGCGTGGTACCCATGTGGTACCCAGAACGGTTCGGATGCCATGTCGGGAGGGAGTGGCATTGAATTGCAACAGAGCGTGAAACTATCCAAACGAACGGTGGACGCGGCACAGCCGGGCGATACCGATTACACAATCTGGGACACTGAAGTGGGAGGCTTTGGCCTGCGCGTTCGGCCCAGCGGTCGGAAGGTCTATTGCTTCAAATATCGCGTCGGCGGCGGTCGGTCCGGCAAGGTTCGGAAACCGGCAATCGGCGTGCATGGCGCGATCACGGCGGAACAGGCGCGGGCGATTGCTCGGGATTGGGCGGCGGAAGTTCGCAAGGGCGGTGATCCGAGCGGCGAGCGGCAAACTCGTCGCAACGCCCCGGACATGGACGAGCTATTCGATAAATTCCTTAAGGACCACGCGGAGCTTCACAAGAAAGAGTCGAGCCTCGTCAACGACCGCTCACTTATCGGGAAGCACCTGCGGCCCCACTTCGCCAAAATGAAAGTTGCCGATGTGACGCGCGCGGACGTGGACCGGTTTCACAAGTCGCTCAGCCATTTTCCCTATCGAGCCAACCGGGCGGTGGCGTTGTTGTCGAAGGCCTTCAATCTCGCAGAGACATGGGGCTGGCGACCGGATCAATCAAACCCATGCCGATTGGTGAAGAAGTTCAAGGAGACGGCACGGACGCGCTTTCTTTCGCCTGCCGAGCTTGCCCGGCTTGGGGAGGCTCTTGCCAAGGGCGAACGCGGTGAAATTCTCGATGATAAAGGCCTGCGCGTCCCCATGAGCCTCTATGTGATCGCGGCGCTTCGCCTGCTGATCCTGACGGGCGCGCGCCGTGGGGAAATTCTCGGATTGCAGTGGGATTGGGTGAATCTGGATGCCGGGCGGCTTGAACTGCCGGATTCAAAGACCGGCGCGAAATTCGTCTATCTGCCCAAAGCGGCCATCGATCTGCTTCGCAAACTCCCGCGCGTCGAAGACAATCCATACGTGATCGTTGGCGGCAAGGAGGGGACGGCGCTGGTCAATCTCAAAGACCCGTGGGGGGCGATCCGCAAGGAAGCGGACATAGAAGATGTGCGCATTCACGATCTGCGGCATTCATTTGCTTCGGTTGGGGCTGATGGCGGGGCGTCCTTGCCCATGATCGGGGCGCTGCTCGGGCACAGCAACCCGACAACAACGGCGCGTTACGCGCACCTCGCCGACGATCCCTTGCGCAATGCGGCGGATGCGATTGGCGATGTGATCTCGACGGCTATGCGTTTGAGAGAAAGCGATTTGATTGATGAGTGACGGTGAAGGGGAGAGGTCGGTCGCAGAGGAATTGGCCGAGTGGGTTCGTACGTACGGGGCGGGCTTTACCAGTACGACGGAAGGTCTCTCGACCACCTACCATGCCATGTTGCGGTTTGGTGAGAACGGTTCGGCTCGTCCTGGGCCAATCAGCTCTGCTTTAAGGCCGGACATTGAGGAATTTGTAGAAGGACTGGAAACGAAGTTCATCGACCTTGAGGGCTTGTCGATGGACGAGAAACTAAAGGCCTTCGGCAATTTCAACCCGCATAGTCGGGAGATGCATGAGCTGAAAATGGTCTCAATGCTCAAGATGTATCGAAACATGGCCTCAGCGGCGAATATGCTCGAGGCCGAACTGGGTATAGCCATGGCGTTTCAGATGGGCATGGAACTCGGCGCGCTGGTTAAAGAATACGAGTGGAAGTTCCAGCACGAGGAAGCCGCCCTTGAAGGGCACCGGCACAGAGAAGGGCGAAAGGCGGGCCAGCCGCTAGCCGCCAAGGCGCGCCGCAAAGCCGGTGAGAAGCGGAAGCGGGCAATCGTCGCGGCTGCCAATCGGCTGATCGGCATTGAACGCAACTTGGCGCACAATCTCAGCGAACTTGCCCGACGCATTGAAGCCGAACGGCTCGACGAATTGCGCCAGAGCGATGGAACCTTTCTTGGCGAGAACATCATTCGCCGTCATTTAGGTGCAGCGAGAAAAGCGGGCCAATTTGAGTAAGTCCTATGGATCGGCGCAAGTTGCGCTGATCCTGTCTGAATTGCGCAATCCATCCTGAAAAGTTGCTCAGCGTCGCAACAAGAAAACGGACGCTACACAGTGCAACTTGAAACTCTATCGACCGACCGCCTGCTTTCCCGCGTTGAAGTGGAAACCCTTTTCGGAATCTCCAAGCGGTTCCTTGAAATCGCCGCGTTGCGGGGGGATGGCCCGCCCATGGTGAAGATCGGCAAGCGCATGGTGCGCTATCGCGTGGCCGATCTGCGCGCCTGGCTTGCTGCGCGCACCGTACGGCATACGAGTGAAACCCCGGCGAATGATGCTCCGGCTAAAGGCGCGTCGGAGGTCAACGCATGATCGGCTTCATTCAATCCGAACTCGAAAACGGTCCCGAATGGCCTTTCCGGCTGCGTGCGCATGGCGTGGAATGGCGCGATGACAAAGCCGAGGAACCGGAATGGAGGCGGTTTTGTGGGCCACTCGCCATTATCGCCTATACGCGCGACGGGCGGTCCGACAACTGGGGGCGGCTGCTCGCTTTTCATGACCGCGACGGCATTCTCCATGAGTGGGCTGCCTCCATGGCGGAAATCTCGCGTGGAACGTCTGGCGAGGTGATTACCTATCTGGCTTCGCAGGGCCTCGAGGTTCCGACCTCGGCACGGGACAAGGCGAAGCTGATCGACTACATCGCCACCGCTCGCCCCACAACCGCGTGCCGATGCGTCTCGCGTATCGGGTGGGACGAGGGCGTTTTCGTTCTGCCGGATGAAACGTTCGGCCATGGGGGCGAAGGCGAACAGGTTCTTTTCCAGCATGAAGGCGGGGCCTTTCCTCATACGTACGGAACGAGTGGCACGTTTGCCGAATGGCAAAGGCAGATCGCCACGCCATGCGAGGGGAACTCGCGGCTCGTTCTGGCTCTTTCCTGCGCGTTTGCCGGTCCCCTTCTCAAGCTGTTCGGTGAGGAATCCGGCGGCTTCCATCTTCGCGGCGGTTCGTCTCTCGGAAAATCCACGGCGCTTGAGGTTGCCGCTTCTGTATGGGGTGGTGGCGGATTGCGCGGCAACGTCCAGACATGGCGCGCAACCGCAAACGGCCTTGAGGCGATAGCCGCGCGGCATTGCGATGCCTTTCTGGCTCTCGATGAACTGGGGCAGGCGGACGCTCGCGCGGCCAGCGAAGCCGCCTATCTGCTCGCCAACGGACAAGGCAAGGCGCGGGCGAACCGGAAGGGTTCTGTTCGCGCGGCTGCGGAATGGAACCTTGTCTTTCTATCGAGCGGCGAACTCTCGCTGGCCGACAAGATCGCTTCGGAAGGTTTCGGCAAGCGCGCCATGGCGGGGCAGGAGGTTCGCGTTATCGATCTGCCCGCCGATGCCGGGTTCGGGCATGGCCTTTTCGAAAAGCTGCACGGCTATGAGAGCGCGGCACAGTTGGCCGATCATCTGAAGCGCACGAGCAAGCATCTGTACGGCGTACCGGCGCGCGCCTATCTCGCCTGGCTGGTGGAGAACATCGAAACCGCGCAATCGGTGCTTTCCTACGTACGAACGAAATTGTCCGCCGATATGGCGAGTGAAGACGGCGGAGGGCAGGTGGCTCGCGTGGCCGCGCGTTTCATGCTGGTGGCTGCGGCGGGTGAACTCGCCGTACGGGCCGGGGTGCTGCCTTGGTCGCCCGGTGAGGCGGAGCGGGCGGCGCTCACTTGTTTCAGGGCGTGGCTGGTTGCGCGTGGCGGTTCCGAACCTTCGGAAATTCGCGGCGGCATTGCGGCTGTGCGTTATTTCACCGAGCGCGAGGGCGCGAGCCGCTTTCAGTATTGGGAGGACGACGTTTCCATCGTACGGGATCGCGCAGGTTTCTGGCGCAATGCAGAGGGCGGCGGACGCCGCTACTACATTCTACCGGAAGCCTTCAGGCGTGACGTTCTCGCAGGCTTCGATGCCCGCATGATCGCCCGCGCCATGGTTGAGCGCGGTTTGATAATCCCCGACCGCGAAGGAAGGCCTTCGACAACCCACCGTGTACCGGCACTGGTCGGCACCACCCGCCTCTACCAGATCGCGGATACGATCTTCGACAGCGAGGATTGAGTGGGAGCGCAATTCGTACGTATGGCGGGGCAGGTTCGGTCATCCAGTCGCCGCCGTACGTATGTATGGGATCGCGTGAAAGCCGAGGTGACAGCGGTAACTTGGTGATTGGCCGTACGAACGTACGGAAACCCTTGAGCGTCTGTGTTGCGGAAGAGGCGGCTGCTGTTACCGACGTTTGTGATGCGGTGACAGGTCTCGTACGGCGGTGACCGGGAAATACGCCTGGAATCAACGGATAGTTGAAGGTGTCACCTTGTTACAGCGGTGACCGAGCGTTTTTGGCAAGGTGATTGACGTGGTTCCGCGTCAGTGCGGATAGGTTAAGCACTAGCCGCCTAGCTCATTCAATGACGACATGGAAACGACGCTAAGCGATTTCAGCTCGCGAACGTTAGTGAATCATCAATTATTTTTATCGCGAATCCCAAATTCTCTTGAGTTCGATAAGTCTCTCGTCACTGTTGAGCGTATCATCAGCTTTGCCAATTCGATCAATCATAGCGTCAATACCATAGGGCCAAGCAGAAACGTTATCAGGTAGCACGGCGTGGAGCAGTGCGAGGGTTTCGCGGGGGTGTAAATCTACGATGTTGTCGAGAGACCGGCGAAGGTTTGGAAGCCTCAAATGATCCCGATCGACCTTTGTGAGTAGAGGTAGTACAGCCGCCGCCAGCTCTGGAAAACGTTCTTCGTCAGAGAAAGCAATGTCACAGAGTCTCGCGGATACGGTTCCTGATTTCGCTGCAATTTGACGTGGCCAGACATCTGCTAATAGGTCCAGCAGCAGCGGCGACCATTTTCCCTTGTTTTCCTCCACCCAGCGTTCCGTTTGCCAGAGGACTTGAGAGCGAAAGTCGTCGTTGGAGTTGAGCAACACGTCACGCAGCTCCTCGTCAGACACCCATTTCTCGCCGGTTTCTTCGTCAGCTAATGCCCATGCGGATAGAAGTAGTCCTGTCAGCGCTTCGGCATGGCCTCGGCGTTCTAAATTTCGTGATTTGGCCAAGCGCAGCATATATGGCTTGAGAAGCATAAAGAACTCGTGTCCATAGGCCTTTCCACCCCACAAGAAACCCGCCCAAAAGGCTTCTTGGTCCTCATCGTCATCGGAAGTCAGGACTGACAATAGATGCGCTTTGGTCCACGCTGGGTCCACGTAAAAGAACCAGCTCAAACTGTGAGCAAAAATTACCAGAGAATGTCTGCGAAGGTCGCCCGGCAACTCAAGTAGCCGTTCCACAAGCCCTAGCCACTCTTCAGGGAAACCGGCTCGTTCTCCGAGGTCATCCTTTTGGGGATCATCAAACAGCGCTTCAGCGAGATGCCCGGTAGGCGAGTTGATCGCTTCCATCGTCCAATCGGCCTCCCTATTACCCCGAATAATTGCAGTGCTGCTTTCCGGCGTTTCGAGCGACAGCACTTCAATTGCCTTCTGAACCAATCGAACGAATAAGTCTGGATACTCAGCTGCTAAGACCTTTGCGGACTTTTGCAACCAGTCGGCCACAGAACGTATTATTGGGGTCAACTGAGTGTCAGAATATCGCGTTAGCTGTTCCCCTATAAGCCCGACGAACCTTGGGCGGTCACCTTTCCGTTGCTCGGGGTTTAGGAACGCCCTCCATGCCCATTCAGGGAATTCACCCCTTTTCGCCGCCAGCCTTAAAACGGCAAACGTTCGTACTGGATGCTCCTTTGAAAGGCCTGCGAATGGAGCGTATTCGACAAATTCGACGCCACGTCTCCCAGAGAGTTCTCTTGCCTTTTTAAGTGTGGTGTTCAGCGGTTCATCCAAAAGCGAGGAATGTTCTGTTTCTGTACGAACCCAACCACTACGCCCCTCAAGCGATTCTGCCGCTCCCTTCGCGTATTCTTGCTTCCACTTAGGGGTGGCCTTCCTAAGTATTTGGGTAATCTTGTCCAGATTTAATTGGAGAGCGCAGCCTTGCTCATGAAGCCAATGCAGTCTGTTGAGGCTGTCCCAAGCTTTTCTTTCCTTGTAATGTTCTTCTTCTTCGTTTGACCAACGTTCTGGTCCTTTGAGAATGCGTCTCTCAAGTTTGGTCCTGTCTTGTGGGCGTAGTTCGTTCCATCTGGAGGAAATCGCGAGCAATAGGTCCCGAGCGTGACGAGGACCCCAGAACGCCCGTTCAGGCAACTTCCGTACGACCGCAACGAATTCTTCAATGGATACGAGGTTGTTTTGCCCCAAAGCCCAAATTCTCAATCTGGCAAAAATGGTTGTATCTTCAGTCGACCACCTTTGAAATTCGGTCTTTGCCGCATCCAAATTCAGATCCAGCAATCTCCGGAACTGGGTAATGAAATACAACACCCACGCCGACAAGCCACGAGTTCGAGAAAACGAATGTCTATCGGGATTTTCGTCCGGCGTTATTGGACAAATATTGTCCAAGCCATATCCGCCAAATTCTCTTTCCAATTCCAGTGCGGTTTCAAGGTTTCTACGCAGGACAATCACCGCCCGTTCAATCCACTCGTCGGGAATTGAGGTGTCGCGCGGCAAGTCCGGGTACTCGACATTGAGGCTTATGAGGTCTCTCAAATCAAATTCACAATTGAATTTTGGGGCTGGACCTCCCCCAAAGTTTTCCTTCACCGTGATATATGGTCGGCCAAAATGAGTAAAGCGCCGCAGAATGACGTCACTCCATCCGCTAACCTCGATGGCGGATGCCAAATCATACCAATTTCTTCGAAGTTCCGTGTGGTCTTCCTCCCAAAAATCGGAAAGATAACGCCATGCCTCACGAACTGCTGGGGTAACTTCCAGATTAGTCTTTTCCAACTGCCAAGTGATTTGCTCCGTTATGTTCGGATGCAATCCAAGCTGGCGAACGGCCCACCATACCGCCTCGGGCTGATGGGCGATTTTGCTAAGCCAGAAACCAAGTTGAGCTTGTCTGGCAGGCAGGCGCGGCGATTCCCGAGACCAATGACCTCTGAACGAGCCTGTATTTTCATCCCTAAGTCCGGTCCGGTCTGCATTGCTGGGCGCGAAGCCATCCCACACACCGTTGGGTACCTCTCGCTTGGAGTAATGGTCTTCAGGATCGCTTTTGTCTGGAATGGGGTCGGAGTCCAATGAGTAGAGATCGAAGGGATCGACATAGGGGCCCTTCTCCATGAACCTGCCCAGCCGGCCCGGTTTAGCGAATCTACGCGCGGGATCGAAAACACAAAGCCATGTGGCAGGGGGCGGGTTGTCACCCTCTGCAAATTTCCGTGCACCGTCTATTGTAGAAACGATGTGGGCGACCTGCCCCCGTTCATGAGGTAGCAGAGTCTCAGGTCCTGACTTCGCCTGCTCCACCACACCCCGCATCCAAGAATTGGGGTCATCTGCTCGCGAGGCCCAAGCTTCCAAGGTGTCCCAAAGTGCGGAATGGCCATCTGACCCATCATATGGAATAGCGGTTACGCCTTTGTGCTTCCATCGCGATGCCGCGTAATTTTGATCGCCTGATTGGAACGCGTAAACTTCCTCAATTGGCCCTGAAGTCCTATTGAGCGCTTCCAACAGATATTGCATTGGCGGATCATCGGCAGAATAGCCGATAAAAACGACCGAATACTTACTTAGGATTTCTCGTACGAATTCCGTGGCCCACGCCTCAGACAGATAGGCACGTCCGAATTCCGAGCTTGAAAGAACGAAACCATCGCCTTCGGCTCCACTTCCGTCAGAATTCATCTTTCCATGCAGGTATACGACACCATTGAGGTCTGTAGCGCGCCTCGGGTCGGGAAGCTTGGGCGGAGAAAAAGTCGGCAGATTGGCGCGGCATTCATCGAACAATCGATCAAAATTAGTGGTAACGAGACGGACCAAACCTTCTTGGGTGGTCGCCAACCTCAACAATGTTTCATGTGCGCTGAGGTCAACTGAGCCCACTGGGGTCAGCGCTTTTGCCACTGCTTCGTGGATATCTCGTGAAAGAAAATCGCGCTCAAGCAGACCAAAGATGCGATCTGCTGAAATTAGTCCTTCGACGCCAGTGCGCTCGCCGATGCTCTTTGCCTCAGCAATGATTTTCATAGCCGGATCGTCTGCGGGCACGCCAAGAGCCGTGGTCACAGTCGCCGCAAGTTCGAAGAAATTAGGTAACTTGGCTATGGCGCGAGAAACCCCCGCGCCACAGAAAAATACGACGCGCCCCTGATCTCGCGCCAGAAGTAATTCATCCGGTATCGAGGGGCCGTTGGTGAGGAAACGCATGAATTTAACTCACTCGAATCTAATATCAGTATTCTATTGATGTCTACAGAATTACAATGCAATCAGCTAGTTTTGGAAAAAAATAAAATTTTCATGAAAGCCGTCTTTCAGCCGACCATTCGTAAATGCCTTCTCAGGAACGAAGGCACCCAGCTATCAAGCGCAAGCGGATGGTAGCTTCACCCGATTTGAGCCAGTAACCTGCCAGTCAGCAGTCGGCCTCATTCCGGTCCTCACCCTAAGCGCGGTAAGGAAGCACTTATCGAGGTGTTGGCCTTAGTTGCGGTGTGCAAACCGTTTGATTGTTTCCAATCCAGAAAACTCAGTCTGAGCTGTACGTTTTCTTCGTGCAGTTTGTCCGGTGTCGCCATGGAAATTCGGTGGTACCCATGTGGTACCTGACCCACTTTTCGGGAAAACCTAAAATCATCTAAGTAATTGAAAAGCTTGGTGACCCCGACAGGATTCGAACCTGTGACCCTCAGATTAGGAATCTGATGCTCTATCCAGCTGAGCTACGGGGCCGCTGATCGGCCGCAGGCGCAAAACTGCGCATTGGGCGGGCGGCAGAGATGCCGTGTAGCATGTTTGAATGCCTCTTGCACCCGCAGGTGAGGGACTTTGCAGAGCTTTCGGCTAAGATGCAAGCAAAGGAGAGCCCGGTGCATCGTCGGGCCTTCGCGCAGTGTGTGTCTTGGGGGCTTGGGGCGGAAACTTGCGAGATTGCTTCTTCGTGACTTTGCCGGTCCTTGGTGCGCTGCTGGCCCTTGGTGCGCTGCTGGCTTCACCCGCCTGCGCCGAGCCACTGCCGCAGGCCTGCCGATCTGAATCTCCCTTGGAGGGGCGTGTGGTGTCTGTCGGTGCCGATGGAAGCATCGGTCTTGATGTTGCCCCGCGCACGCACATCGAGAAGCCGTCCCCCGCGCATTTGCACGAAACCGTGCGGCTTGCCGATATCGGCAATGATGAGGGGTGGCGCAAGGCATCGCTTCGTCCCGCCCTTGATGCCTTGACCGGCCGCCGGATCGCGGTCCATCCCATTTATCCAAAATTGGATCGCTGGGGCCGCGCGGTCGGACATATCGAAGTCCTCGACGGCGAATCATCATCCGTACCGGGTTTCTGGTTGCAGGCGGAACTGGTTCGCGCCGGACTTGTCGAGGTTCGCCCGCAAGGTTCAGGCGCGGGCTGCGCCGCAGCGCTTTACGAAGGGGAAGAGGCGGCGCGGCGCGAGAAGCGCGGTATCTGGGGCGGGGCTGAAATCCAATGGGGAAAACATCGGCAGAAAACAGGCGTTTCCGGCGCAGTCAGGGAGGCAGCGTCATCCTCCGGCGGGGCGCAGGTCGCCGCGATCCTGTCTGCGAGTGACGCGCAGCTGACAAATCATGCCAATGGGTATCGCATTGTCGCCGGAATTGTGGTTTCCGTTGGCGAAACGTCGCGCACTCTCTATCTGAACTTCGGGCGCGACTGGTCGAGGGATTTTACGGTAACAATCCCCGCCGGCCGTGAAGACGCCTTTCGTGAGGCGGGACGGAACCCAAAAGCGCTCGCAGGACGGTATGTTCGCGTGCGAGGCTGGATGAAAGAGTGGAACGGAGCGCAGATCGAGATTCGCCATCCGGATCAGATCGAAGTGTTTTGAAGAGGGACGTAGCATTTCGGCTCAGATGCAAGGCCGGTGGCCGTTGAGAGCGCCTGGAACTTTCAGGGCGATGAGGACTTATCTTCATCGCACGAAGCCGCATGTCCGCATCGCCATGACGGTGGCGCTCGGCGTGGCGCTGGCCGGATGCCAGCTCACGAGTTCCAGCAACATACCGCTCAACAACAATTCCCGGATCTTTTTCGACGGCAATCCGGATGCTTCCATCGGCGCACGCGAACACCCTCGCGTGGTCGCCAGTTATGGCGGGGTCTACAAGAACGCCGGTGCGGAAGAAGCGGTGGCGAAGACCGTCGGTCGCCTCGTTGCGGCCTCCGAAGATCCCTCGCAGGCCTACAAGGTCACGATCCTGAACTCCCCGGCGGTGAATGCTTTCGCCTTGCCCGGCGGCTATCTCTATGTGACGCGCGGGTTGCTGGCGCTGGCCAACGACACTTCGGAAATGGCAGCGGTGCTTTCGCATGAAATGGCCCATGTGACGGCCCATCACGGGGCCGCGCGGCAGCAGCGCGAGGAGGCGACCGCTCTGGCGAGCAAGGTCGTTACCAATATCGTCGATGATCCGGCGGAGGTGGAAGCGGCGGTTGCGTCCTCCCAGCGCTCCCTTGCCCGGTTCACGCAAGCCCAGGAGCTCGAGGCCGACTCCATCGGCGTGCGTACATTGGCGCGTGCCGGTTACGATCCTTACGCCGCCGCACGTTTTCTGGAGAGCATGGGGCGGTTTTCAGATTATGCGAGCGCCCGGGCGGACGCGAATGCCGCGCCGGACTTCCTCTCCACCCACCCCAATACGCCGAACCGGATTGCGCGGGCGATCCGCGAGGCCCGCCAGATCGGCGCGCCGGGTATCGGCGAGCAGGATCGCGACGACTATCTTTCCAAGCTGGACGGCATGCTCTTTGGCGACGATCCCTTGCAAGGCTTCGTGCGTGGGCGGTCCTTCCTGCACAAGGCTCTGGGCATAGGCTTCACGGTGCCCAAAGGGTTCGCGCTTGAAAACACGCCCCAGGCCGTCCTCGCCAGTGACGGCAAGGGAACCGCGCTGCGCTTCGACGGCGCGGATCTGAAGACGTCGCAAAGCCTGTCGGAATATATCAACACGGGCTGGATCAACGGGCTGGTGGAAAATTCCATCCGCACCACCACCGTCAACGGTCTGCCGGCCGTGACTGCGACGGCGCTGGCGGAGGGCTGGTCGTTCCGCATCGGGCTCGTGCGCAAGGGGTCGACCGTCTATCGCTTCATTCTGGCGACGCGCGATCCCTCACAAGGCTTCCTCAGCTCTTTCGAGGAGATATTGACGAGTTTCCGTCAGCTCAGCCCGACCGAACAGGCCCGGCTGAGGCCCTTGTCGGTGCGGATCGTCAAGATACATTCCGGAGATACGGTGCACGCCCTCGCGCGGCGCATGAGCGGGGTCGCCCCGTCACGCCGTGCGGAGCTTTTTGCGCTGATCAACGGGCAGACCGCCAAGAGCCAGTTGAAGGTCGGTCAGTCGGTGAAACTGATCGTCGATTGAGGTTGGAATGCCCGGAGAAGGGTGGCTACCGGGGATCAAAAAAAGGGCGCGACAGGTTCTGTCGCGCCCTTTTCCCATCCATGGATTGTGCGAACCTCACAGGCTCAGGTTACCGAGCCCACGATTGCGGGATGATCGGAGACGAGCGCCGTGCGGAGCTTTTCCAGCGCCCGCACTTCGATCTGGCGGACGCGCTCCTTGGAAATCCCGAGTTTCTCGCCAAGAGACTCCAGCGTCGCGCCGTTTTCCGTCAGGCGGCGTTCGCTGACAATCTTCAGCTCGCGCTCGCTGAGAACGCCCAGCGCTTCCTTGAGCCAGAGGCGACGGCGTTCGGCATCGATCTCACTGCCGACGATCTCGTCGGGCAACGGTTCCTCGCTGACGAGGAAATCCTGCCGGTCGCTGCTGGAACCGCTGTCTTCCAGAACGGGCACATTGAGCGAGGTGTCCGGCGCGGACAGACGGGAGTCCATCAGGGCGACGTCCTTGGAATCGACGCCCATGGCTTCTGCGATTTCGTCGTAAAGCGCCTGGCCGCTCTTGGCTTCCGTGCCGGTGGCGAGCTTGGCCCGCAGCCGTCGCAGATTGAAGAACAGCGCCTTTTGCGTGGAAGAGGTGCCACCGCGCACGATGGACCAGTTACGCAGGATAAAATCCTGAACGGAGGCGCGGATCCACCAGCTTGCATAGGTGGAGAAGCGAACCTCGCGGTCCGGATCGAAACGGGCGGCCGCTTCCAGAAGGCCCACATGGCCTTCCTGCACCAGATCGCTCTGGGACAGGCCGAAATAGCGGAATTTGGCGGCCAGCGCGATGACGAGGCGCATATGAGCGGTGGTCAGGCGATCCAGGGCCTCCGTGTCCTGATGATCGCGCCAGCGCACCGCCAGCTCATGTTCCTCTTCGCGCGTGAGATAAGGGGCTGCCATGGCAGCACGAACGAATTTCCGCCGAGGACTGACCGGATTTTGCATCCAAGTTCTCCGTGGTCCTGACTTGCCCCGATGGGTGTCGGGCCGCTCCAGCGTGGGCGGAAGCGGTCGCGGCAAAACCCGGTGAGCGGGGGCAGCGCGTCATGATCAAAGCGGCCCGGATCTCTTGCGGGACGATCCCTTGGGGGATGCGGGGCCGAAGCAGGCAACCGGAAGCAGCGTGCGCTCATACGCGCCGGTCCGGAATGGTTCACTCAACAAACGCGCTCGACGCGCGTTCGTTTCACGGGCGTCCGATTGATCGGCGACCAATCGGGCTTGTCGGTTTTCGGATCGCCAGACGGCGGTCCCGGGATCGGTTGGCTGTGCTGCACGCTCCGCGGATCATCCGCAGACAACGTCCCGTCGCCGAAGGCGATGGTTGCGGCACAGGCTGTTGAACATCGACTGTGCGGGTGATCTTGGGACAGATGCGACGGACTGGCCGGCAGCATCTGCGAAGGGTGTGGCCGTGCCCGATGTTGGGTCCGCTCGGCCTCCGGGTTGCCCGGATGGACACTGTCCGGGAGAAGGGCCGACAAGGAGCGAAACCGTTGTTGAGGGCAGATTACGACAAAACGTCGCGGGGACAAGAGAACTTTGACCCTGTGGGAGGGCAAAATCGGGAAAAACGCTTATCGATCAGTGGCAGATCGCGAATTTGTGATGCCTGACGTAACGTGCGCTACGGCGTGCGGCGGGTCCGGAAGGCGTCGCGAGGGAACGAAAAACGGCGAAGACACTGTCTCCGCCGTTCTCGATTCATGGACATATCGTAGCAGCGGCGGTCATGACCGCCGGGGCCGATCCAAGGATCAGGCTGCTTCTTCCTGCGCGACGTCGCCGTCATTGTCATCGTCGGAGGAGGCGTCTGCCGCAGCATCGTCGGCCTTGCCGCCGCGCTTGGGCGCCTTGGCGAGGTTCTGCTCGATCTGGCGGATCGCTTCCGTCTCCGAGGAGCGGTTCACGGCCTGGATCTCGCGGGCCATCCGGTCGAGGGCCGCTTCATAGAGCTGGCGCTCGGAATAGGACTGTTCCGGCTGGGTGTCGGAGCGATAGAGGTCGCGGACCACCTCGGCGATGGAGATAAGGTCGCCGGAGTTGATCTTCGCTTCGTATTCCTGCGCGCGACGGCTCCACATGGTGCGCTTGACGCGGGCGCGACCGCGCACCGTCTCCAGCGCCTTCTTGACCGTGGGAGCGTCCGCCAGCTTGCGCATGCCGACAGAAGCGATTTTCGCAACCGGAACGCGCAGGGTCATCTTGTCTTTTTCGAAGTTGATGACGAGCAGCTCAAGCTTGATGCCCGCAACTTCCTGATCTTCGATGGCGGTAATCTGCCCGACGCCGTGCGCCGGATAAACAATATACTCGTTGGTCTTGAATCCCTGACGCTGCGCGGTCTTTTTCGCGGGGGTTGCCATACGCTCTTATACTCCTGCGCAGAGACGGCCTCGAACAGGCACGTCCGGATGCTCCGCCTTGCGGGCATCAATTTCGACGGACTGACACATGGCTGCAAAACCGGGCAGAGAGCCCGGGTGGGCGAGCGCTGTGTGTCTTGGGGTGATCAAATTCGGTACGTTCCCAGAATTGCGTTCTTGCGACGTCGATTTCTTTTTAGGCGGTCACTTCACTTGCCTGCTGTCACATGCCGGTCGAGCCATGCCCGATTGTGAGTGGATGACCGGGCATAGTCACTTGGCACGGGTTCGCCGAACATGGTACGGCAGACCCACAAGGCGACTTGATCCGGAATGGAATGTGACCAAAAAAAACCTCCGCTAGGAGGAACAAATTCCGAGGGCGAGCCGACTAGACCCAATATATAGCACGAATCTGGGAAATTACAAAGGATCGACCCTAAAAACGTTAATCGCCCGCGCCGAGGTGGCGTAACGCCGCGGCGTCGCTTGGAGTGCGATTTTCCGCAGGGATTGTCTATCCCTTTGGTTTTCAAGGTCGAAATCGGGTCCGGGAAATTCCGTCCCCGTTATTCAACCCGGTGCCCCGGGCGCTGAGGCCGCCGGAAAGGTCTGGCCCGGCGGCAGAGGCGCGGGTCAGTCGCCCGCGCCAGGCTCCTTGGAGAAATATTTCTCGTATTTCTCGGCTTCGCCGTCAAACTTCTCCGCATCGGCAGGCGCATCCCGCTTCACGGTGAGGTTCGGCCATTTCTCGGCGTATTCGGCATTGACGGTCAGCCACTTCTCAAGGCCGGGCTCGGTGTCGGGCTTGATCGCTTCTGCCGGGCATTCCGGTTCGCACACACCGCAATCGATGCATTCGTCGGGATGAATGACGAGCATGTTCTCGCCCTCGTAGAAGCAATCCACGGGGCAGACTTCAACGCAATCGGTGTACTTGCACTTGATGCAATTGTCGGTGACGACGTAGGTCATCGCATCCCTCTCTTCGGCAGGCGATCTGGTGCCCGAATGTTTCGGCAAAAACGACGGCGTCCGCCAGAAAGAATTTGCTCCCCGTCGCCGATTGAGGAGAGTTTCCTTCTTTACCGGTACGGAAGCGGAGGCGGTGGGAGGCCGCAGCCGAGCCAATCTCGGCTCCGCTGGTAGCTCTTTTGACGCACAAGATCAACCGACAAGATGGTTGCCGGGAACAACCGGGCGTATTCAGTCGTCCTCACCGCTCTCATCGAGAAAGCGGTCGATCCGACGGCGTTCGCGCTTGGTCGGGCGGCCGGTTCCGGCGTCCCGCGCGGCGACCGGGGCGGGGCGCATGGGGCGCGGGGGAGCCGGGGGGCTGAGGTCCTCATAGAGAAGACGGGCTTCGGGCGCGGGCCCCCTTCGGGTTCCCAGCGCCTGAATGCGCAGAACCAGTACCCGATGCTCAAGCGCGATGGTGAGAACGTCGCCGACGCGCACCTGCTGGGCGGAGCCGGAGACCCGTTCCTTGTTGAGGCGGACATGACCGGAGGTCGCGAGCTTCTGGGCCAGCGAGCGCGACTTGGTCACGCGCGCAAACCACAGCCACTTGTCGATGCGCAGCCGACCTTGTCCTTCGGCGTCCGACATCTCTCGCTCCAGTGTGTCCAGGGCGGCTGACTGGCGATGGGAGCGGCTGCTCCCGTCGCCTAGCCGGGCCCGGACTTACTTCCCGTCCTTGGGCTTTTCCATGCTGGCCTTCAGGGCAGCGAGCGCCGCGAAGGGCGAATCCGGATCGATGCGCTTGGGCTTGCGATCCTCCTGAACGCGCGGCTTGCCACCGCCCTTGCCGCGGCCTTCGCCGCCGAGCTTGCCGGGGTAGCGCTTGCCCTGTCCATCGCCGCGCGGCTGGCCCTGTCCCGTGCCTTGGCCTGCGCCCTTGCCGTGACGCTTGTCGCCGCCGCGGCGGTTCGGGCGTCCGCCCTGCTTGTTCTCGCCTTCCTCGCCGCCGCGTCCGCGATGCTGCGGGCGTCCGCCCTGACGGCGGCGGTCGCCGCGGCCCGGACGCCAGATTTCGATCGTGACGGTGGCGGGAAGCTCTTCGTCGGCCTTCGGCGCGGGCGCGTCGCCTGCCTCGGCCGCCGCTTCCGGGGCGGGGGCGGACACGGTATCCGAGCCTTCCGCGACCGGCGCTTCGGCGGTCTCGGCGGCTTCCGGTTCTTCCGCTGTTACGGCTTCGGGAGCCGCGACTTCAGGCGCAACGGTTTCGGCTGCAACCGCCTCGGGCTCATCCTGTGCAGGCGCGGCTTCTTCCGTGACGGCGGTTTCCGTAGCAGATGTCTCTTCCGCGGTCGGCGTCTGGTCGGCAGGGGCCTCGGTTGTGGCCTCTGCGGGGGCTTCAGCCACAGGCTCTGCGGGCTGAAGGGCCGGGTTCGGGATCTCGCGGGTCTCCACGCGATAGCCGAGAGACTTGAGAATGGAGTTGAAATCCTCGCCCGAGCAGCCCAGCAGCGAGGTCATCGCCACGGTGACGGTGAACCCGCCGCCTTCATCGAGCGCGCCTTCGGGGCGGGGAGGCTGACCTTCTGCGGCGGTCTTGCGCCAGGAGATCAGCGGGCGGATCAGGTCGGCGAGGCGCTCCAGAATGTCGATGCGCACCGCGCGTTCGCCGCAGACCCGGTAGCCGACGGTGCGGTAGAGCTGCTTGGCGAAGCCGGGATCGACGGGGATGGAGGTTCGGCCGGAGGCGGAGAGTTGCGGAAGTTCGGCGAGGCCCGGCATGTCGAGATCGCCGTTCTTGAGCGCCCAGAGTTCGGCAATGAGCTGGCTCGGGGCGGGCTTCAGAAGCGCCGGGATATAGATGTGATAAGCGCCGAAGCGAACGCCGAGCTTGCGCAGGATGGCGCGCATCGGCTGGTCGAGCTGGCGGACGTCTTCGGAGATCTCGGAGCGTTCCACGATGCCGAGCGCTTCCACGAGCCGGAAGGCGACGCCGCGGGCGATGCCTTCGACGTCTTCCGAATCACGCAGGTCGAAGAGCGGCTTGAGGAGCGTGTCCACATGCGTCTTGAGCCAGAGGTCGAGACGGGTCTGGACCTTTTCGCGGGCCGGGCCGTTGAGAAGCTCGTCGGCCAGCAGCAGCGCTGTCGGCTTCAGCAGGTCTTCGCCTGCCGCCAGCTTTGCGACCACTTCCCCCTTCCAGCGCAGGACGCCGTCGGAAGCGAGGGCGAAATCCGTGTTGGGAGCCAGCGACAGGCGCTCTGCGCGCGCCTCGATCTCGCTGGTCAAAGCCTTGGCGGCCGCCGCGCGAAGCGCCTTGGCGTCCAGACTTCCGTTCCCCTCCACGGCCGCGTCCGGTGCAAAGCGGAATCCCTGAAGGTGGCCGACATGCTGTCCTTCGACGAGCACATCTCCGGTTGCGGTGATTTCCGCTTCGAGCATCGCGTTCTCTCTTAACCGTCTCATCAATACGCTTGTACGCCGGTCCACGAACCGTTGGGTCAGGCGTTCATGCAAGGCATCTGATAGCCTATTTTCCACGTCACGTGTGACACCCTGCCAATGAACCGGATCGCGCAGCCAGTCTGGCCGGTTGGCGACGAAAGTCCATGTCCGGATATGCGCTATCCGGTTGGCGAGGGTATCGATATCGCCGTCCATATGGTCGGCGTGGGCAACCTGCTTGGCAAACCAGTCGTCCGGTATGCGGCCTTCGTCGATCATGAAGGTGAAGATCGTGGAGACCAGGTCCGCATGGTTGGCCGGCGCGATCTTGCGATAATCCGGTACTTGGCAGCAATCCCAAAGCAACGCAACCCGGTCTTTATCACCCGCACGAGCCCGGATATCCCCGTCCCTGCTCAGAAATTCAAGCGCAATCTGGTCGACGGCGGGGGGCGCGCGGGTAAGTCCCGGTTCCGCAGGTACCCGGTCGAGGCTGTCGCGCAGGGCGGCGAGCGAGGCAAAATCGAGTGCCGCGTTGCGCCACTGCAGCATTTTGACCGACTGGAACTGGTGCGTTTCAAGGTGCTCCACCAGCTCGTCGTCGAAGGGGGCGACGCGGCTTGTGACGCCGAATGTGCCGTCGCGCATGTGGCGACCGGCGCGACCGGCGATCTGGCCGATCTCCGCAGGTGTCAGGTTGCGGTGCTGGTAACCGTCGAACTTGCGGTCGGCGGCGAAAGCCACGTGGTCGACGTCCAGATTGAGGCCCATGCCGATGGCGTCCGTCGCAACCAGCACATCCACGTCGCCGTTCTGGAAAAGCTCCACCTGCGCATTGCGGGTGCGCGGGCTGAGCGAGCCCAGCACCACGGCCGCCCCGCCACGCTGGCGGCGGATCAGCTCGGCGATCGCGTAGACCTCGTCGGAGGAGAAGGCGACGACGGCGGAGCGCGGCGGCACGCGGGTGATCTTGCGCGAGCCCGCATATGTGAGGACCGACATGCGCGGGCGGGTGACGACGTTCAGGCCCGGCAGCAGCTTTTCCAGAATCGGGCGCATGGTGGCCGCGCCCAGGAGCAGCGTTTCATGCTTGCCGCGCATGTTCAGAATGCGGTCGGTGAAGACGTGGCCGCGATGGAAATCGGCGGCGAGCTGCACCTCGTCGATGGCGAGGAAATCGGTTTCCACGTCCAGCGGCATGGCCTCCACGGTGGAGACCCAGAAGCGCGGGTTCTTGGGGACGATCTTCTCTTCGCCGGTCACCAGCGCAACCGCGTCCTCGCCCGCGCGCGCCACGACGCGGCCGTAGACCTCGCGCGCCAGCAGGCGCAGCGGCAGTCCGATCATGCCCGTGGGGTGCGCGAGCATGCGCTCGATCGCAAGATGGGTCTTGCCGGTATTGGTAGGTCCCAGAACGGCGGTAACTGTGCGGGCGCGCACGGCCGGAGGGAGGGGCATTTGCAGGTTGCGGAGCATGAAATTGAAAATCTGTGATCGCTGGTTCGCCGCGGCGGCCTTTTGCGGCCCGGCGCGCTTCAGTTTCTTCGCGCTTCAGTCTCTTGCGGGTTCAGTCGCCCTTTCGGCGCTCTCTCGGCTTGTCTCAATCCCGCCGCGGCGCATTCGCACGCACCTTAGCGGGCCCAACCTGTCGCCCTGCGCCTGCCGTCGTTCCCGGGCCGGTCCTGCCGACGAATGGGTGTCGGAGACGGGCGGGACGAACGAAAAGCGAGGTCGCCGGCTGGTTGATCTAACACAGGCTGCGCACTCTTGTCCCTTTCTTTTGCACGTGCGGTAAAGCGGCGTCTCGAAGCAGGCGGCAGGCCCGCGATCCGGCGCGCGGAGGTTGTGTGGAGAACGACTCTTGAACAAAGACGGATCGAATCGATGACACGTCCGGATTCATGATTTGTTCTATACGAGATGATGCGCGGGCAACCGCTTGTAGTACCAAATGCTGAATCGGGTCAGAATCTTAGACCTATTTCTTCGCAAGGCGCGTGCAGAGGCGTGAATCCAGTCAAGCTGAAAGAATTGGTAAATGCGCCAATCGATTTGGCTTCGGCCACCGGTAACGCCCGGAAGGAAGGGGGAACGGGAAATGTACGAATCACCGATATTCGAATGTTTTGTGTTTGTTCTCACCAGATATGGAGGTTCAGCTTCGCAAAAACCCAGATGTTGAAACTGCGGATCGGAAAAGGCGATGTGCGGAGACGGTGGCGTTAACCAGGTTGTCCCGTTTCGGGTCATCTTGCGGCGATGTTTTCTCGCGGCGCGCCCGCTGGCGTCCGATGTTCGGCAGCCCGGGTGAAAAGAGGGGCGCGGTGCGGTCAGGCGCTTTCGCGGGCGGCCAATTCGGAAGGGGCGTCTGCGGTGCCGATCCAGCGGTCCAGAAAGTTCTCCAGCCAAAGCCGGATGGCGGGGTCGAAGACGGTGCGTCCGGCAAAGTGGTCCCGCCTGCCCTGCGCGCCGGGAAGCTGCATGCGCGGGGCGCCATGGGTGGTCCAGCGGTAGAGCATGGCCAGCGTCAGTTCCGGATGGAACTGGATGCCGAAGGCGGCGGGGCCGACGCGGAAAGCCTGATTGCGGTAGTGCTTGCCTTCGGCGAGAAGCTCCGCTCCGCTCGGCAGGTCGAACCCCTCGCGGTGCCACTGATAGACCTTGTTCGGCCAGGGCATGAAGGACTTGCCCGTTTCGGTCGCCTCGATCGGGTAATAGCCGATTTCCGCAAGCCCCTCTGAGTGGGGGGCGACGTCGGCGCCGAGGTTGCGGGCCAGCATCTGCGCGCCAAGGCAAATGCCGAGGCAGGGGGCCTTTTCGCGCAGCGGCACGTCGAACCAGTCGATCTCGCGGTTCACATAGGCATCGGGATCGTTGGCGCTCATCGGGCCGCCGAAGACCACCGCGCCGGCATGTTCGTCCATCGTTTCCGGCAGCTTGTCGCCGAAACGGGGGCGGCGCATGTCCAGTTCGAATCCCCGGCGGCGCAAGGACTGTCCCACGCGACCGGGCGTGGAGTGCTCCTGATGGAGGACGATCAGAACCTTGGGCTTCGAAGGGGGAGTACGAACGAGCATGATCCCTGATATGTGGTTGCCGGCCCGGGGAAGCGGGCGGGTATGAAAGATACGCACTACGACATGTGCGATGTTACGAGCCCAACCCGGGTCTGCGGGGCTTCATGGGCGCGCCTCATGAGCGTGGTCGAGTGCGCGTCGGTCCAGTTTGTAATAGTTATAGAGAAAGCCGTCCGGATCAATGCTGCACTGCAAATCCACTCAACTTTCCGGCGGTTCGGGTTCCTCGCCCAGGGTGTCGCTTTCCAGCGTGTAGTTCACCCGCCTGGCAACCCTGCGTCTCAGGGCGAGGCGATCCGCGGTTGGGATGGCCAGAAGTTCGGTGACGCGCCAGACGGTGTTGTCCTCGAATTCATGGACCTCGCCGTCGGCGAACACCATCTCCCACATCATTTCCACGATCTTGCGGCGGCCCTCCACATCGAGCTGACGCTTCAGGATGCTGGTGAAGCCGTAGAGGTCCACGGCTTCCATTGCCCGCTTCTTTGCCTCGTCGATCAGCGTCGCCGTGCTCTTGTCGTCGAGCTCGTAATTGGTCTGGAGAACCTGATGAAGCCGCGTTTTCTCCGCCTCGTCCACAACGCCGTCCACGGCGATAATGTGCACGAGAATGGCGGCGGCGCACAGGCGCGGGTCGTCGGCGTCAAGCGTTCCGTCGCCGCCTTCGCCGGTCGTCACATTGCGGAGAAAATTCCGTATTTTTTCAAGCATATCTGCCGCCATTTCGCGTCTCATGGCCTCCATTCTAGTCGAGGTGCTCAAACAGGCAAGACGCCTCCGGTTCACATGTAAAACGTTCCCGTCCTTTTTCTGTTCCCTGTCGGTGCGGATTCTCTTGGGGCGCAAAGCAAGTTCAGCTTCGGGGGACGCAAAGGCACAGATGGATGCGGGACAGATGGAATATCCCTGACGTATAGGCAAGGGGATAATCTTTGCGGTGTAGTTTATAGGTATTCTAAATTGAGTTTTGTGCTCAAGTTTTTATTGACACCGGCAGCCCCGTGCGCATTTTAGGGCATGTCTAAGGACGTTGCGGAATTCAGACGACGGGTCATTCGGGGCTGCGTGAGCTAACCCTCTGGTTGCTTGAATGTCTTTTGGCCGGATCGTCTGCCGTAGCGTCTGTCGGAAACTGACGAGCATCCTTTGATGGCGGGGCCTTGAACCGCGTCGATTGGGGGGAAGACATGAATGGGAATTGCTTGCCGGGCCTTTGTGCCTGTGTGCAAACAACTGCATTTTACTATCGCCCTGGCGTGATGGTGTCGGCTTCTCCCGCGTTTCGACGGGGGTGCGCATGACGTTGCAGGTATCAGACGGGGCCGCCCTGCACGCCCGGGGCTATCTCGACCGCTTGCCGGAAAAGCTGGTGGTTGAGGGATACCGCCGCTGGATGTCCGGTTACGACACCGGGGACATCCAGTGCTGGGAAATGGCGTGGAACCTTTATGCGGGCTCGCTGGGGGCCTGTCAGGCGCGTGCGCTGGTGGCCGAGCTTTCGTGCTGGATCCGCGTGATCCGCGCCGCATCCACCCGCACCATGAGCCATTTTCCCTATGGATGCGGAAAACTCTGCCGCGACGAATGCATGGCGCTTTCCATGGTAGCCGGTGTCCAGCACCGGGACCGGGCAGCCATGGAGGCTGCCGCCACCCATCTCATCGGGTGTCGCCGTATCCATGAGGCGGTGGAAGCATCGAGCAGTTTCGGCAGGGCGCTGGACGCTATCGGTCAGCACCTGATCCCGGTCCCCAAGCCGGTCGTTCAGGACATCGCGCTGAGGCCGGAGCGTCAACATTTTCACTGAAAGGGGAGGCCCTGCGAACAGGGCTTTCGGGGCTTGCCGGAGACGGCCGTCCACGGGGACGGCGGGGTCGGCATGCGCATCGTGAGCGTCGGCAACCGGCGCTTTTGAGATTACGAGAGGGAGCAATTCACATGAAAACCATCAGGACGACAGCCGCGGCTGCTGTTATGGCCCTGAGCGCAACGGGGGCGTTCGCCGAGACCAAGCCCGCCGATGTCATCGCCACCTACGCCGACATCGCGCTGGCCGGTTACGAGGATTCGCTGACGACCGCGCAGGCGCTCGACACGGCAATCGACAAGCTGATCGCCGCGCCGTCGCAGGCGTCGCTGGAGGCTGCGCGCGAGGCATGGTTCGCCGCACGCGTGCCCTATCAGCAGACCGAGGTCTATCGCTTCGGCAATGCCATCGTCGACGATTGGGAAGGCCGCGTGAACGCATGGCCGCTCGACGAGGGGCTGATCGACTATGTCGATGCGACCTCTTACGGCGCCGAATCCGACGAAAACGAGCTTTACACCGCCAACATCATCGCCAACACCTCGCTGACCATCAATGGCGAGACGGTGGAC
Source organism: Breoghania sp. (assembly GCA_963678585.2). Taxonomy (GTDB): domain Bacteria; phylum Pseudomonadota; class Alphaproteobacteria; order Rhizobiales; family Stappiaceae; genus Breoghania. The sequence continues at coordinate 3,208,061 of CAXXGA010000002.1, read as the reverse complement.
GTTGCCGAGATCACGCCGGACCTGCTGCAGAACACGTTGCAGGAAGCGGGCGATGTGGAAGCCAATGTCGCCACCGGCTATCACGCCATCGAGTTTCTGCTCTGGGGGCAGGACCTGAACGGCACCGATGCCGGAGCCGGCGCCCGTCCGGCCACGGATTTCGATCCGGCCAACTGCACCGGCGGCAACTGCGAGCGCCGCGTCCAGTTCCTGTCGTCGGCCTCCAAGCTTCTCGTCGCCGATCTGGAAGAGATGGTTGCAAACTGGGTTAAGGGCGGTGCCGCACGCGAGGCGCTGGCGGCCAACGGCGAGGCGGGTGCGCTGCGCACGATCCTGACCGGCATGGGGTCGCTTTCCTACGGCGAACTGGCCGGTGAGCGCATGAAGCTCGGCCTTCTTCTGCACGATCCGGAAGAAGAGCACGACTGCTTCTCCGACAACACGCACAACTCGCACTATTACGACGCTCTCGGCATCCGCAACATCTATCACGCCCGCTACGAGCGCGTGGACGGCTCCGTCGTGGAAGGCCCGAGCCTTGCGTCGCTGGTAAGCGAGGCGGACGCATCGGTTGCGGAAGAGCTTTCCGGCAAGCTGGAAGCCACGCATGCCGCCTTCACCGCGCTCAAGACGCGCGGCGACGAGAGCGAAGCCTATGATCAGATGATCGGCGAGGGCAACGACGCGGGCAACGCCGTGGTTCAGGCCGCAATCGATGCGCTCATCGATCAGACCCGCTCGATCGAACGCGCCGTCGTGGCGCTCGATCTGGAAGCTCTGGAAGTCGAAGGCTCCGATAGCCTCGACAATCCCGGAGCCGTCTTCGAGTAATCGGCTCGGCTAAATGGAACGACGGACGCTGCGGCAGCGGCGTCCGTCGTCGCCTTCTTGTTGAAAAGAACAAACTCAAGCAAGGGTGGTCGAAGGACATGTCCCCTTTCCGGTCCAGCTCAGCCAGCCGGCGCGTTACTTTCATAACCGCCTCGGCCGCCACGCTGACCGTCGTCATGAGCGCTGCAATCGCTATCTACTGGCAGCCCGCGCGCGCCGACGGCATTCTTCCCTGGCGTACCGATCTTTCCGAAAAAGACCGCGCCCGCGTCGCCTCTGTCACCGCAGCCTCTGCCGATTTCTCCAGGCCCGAGGCTTTCGAGAGCATGCAAGGCGGCGCAGCGACATCGCGAAAACTCGTCAATCGCGACGCCTTTTCCCAGTTCTCCGCCAATCTGACCTTCAAGCAGGAACGCGATTTCAAGCTTGGCAACGCGCTCTTTCGCAAGCTCTGGGTTTCCTCGCCGTCCTCCACCCGCGCCTCCGACGGGCTCGGCCCGCTCTACAATGCGCGCGCCTGCCAGAACTGCCATCTGAAGGACGGCCGCGGGCGACCGCCCGAGCCCGGTGAAATCGCCTCCTCCATGTTTCTGCGCCTGTCGGTGCCTGCGCGCACCGAAGCGGAACGCGAGGCGCTGGCGTCCAAGACCATGATGCGCATCCCCGAGCCGGTCTATGGCGGGCAGCTTCAGGAATTCGCCATCGGCGACGTGCCGGTGGAAGGCCATCTGCGCATTGAATATTCCCCCGTCAAGGTCGAGCTTAACGGCGGTGAAACGGTCACCCTGCGCAAGCCCACCTACACGGTTTCCGATCTCGGCTACGGTCCAATGGACCTGGAAGCAATGATCTCGCCGCGCGTCACCCCGCAGATGATCGGGCTCGGTCTCCTGGAGGCCATTCATCCCGGCGATCTCATCGCCAACGCCGATCCTGAGGACAAGGACGGCGACGGCATTTCCGGCAAGGTCTCGTGGACGCGTAATCCCGAAACGGGGGAGCCGATGATCGGCCGGTTCGGCTGGAAGGCGACCATGCCGACGGTGCATGCCCAGTCGGCGGATGCGTTCCTGGGCGATATCGGCATTTCCACGCCGGACCATCCCAATGCGTGGGGCGACTGCACCGAGGCCCAGTCGGGTTGCCGGGAGATGCCGCACGGCGTGCAGGTGGATCTTGGCGATACGGAAGCGCCCGATCCGGTGATGGAACTGGTTGCCTTCTATTCGCGCAATCTCGCCGTGCCGAAGCGCCGGGACGTGGACGACAAGGAGGTTCTGGCGGGCAAGGAACTGTTCAACGAAGCGGGCTGCGTCGCCTGTCATCGTCCGAAATATGTCACCAGCCGCAAGGCGGCGCAGAAGCAGTTCCGCTTTCAGTTGATCTGGCCCTACACCGACATGCTGCTGCATGACATGGGTGAGGGGCTGGCCGACGGTCGCCCGGTGGGAGACGCCACGGGGCGCGAATGGCGCACCGCGCCCTTGTGGGGCACGGGGCTGACGGAAACGGTCAACGGGCATACGATGATGCTGCATGACGGGCGGGCGCGGAACGCGCTGGAAGCGATCCTGTGGCATGGCGGAGAGGCCCAGGCGGCCCGCGATGCCGTGGTCGCCATGGAGCCCGAGGAACGGGCGGCCCTGTTGCGTTTTCTGGAGTCACTGTGATGCGAAGCCTTCTTGCCACGCTGCTTGTGATCGTCGCGCTTCCGGGGCTCGCCAATGCGGCGGAAGCCGAAGATGCCCAAAACCACCGGCAGTTCGTCGCCAATGCGGTCGAGGGGTATGTCCGGCCCGAATTCGACCGGTTCGCCGGAACGCTTCATGCGCTGGACGATGAAATAGGGACCTTCTGCGCCGCGCCGGATGCGGCGGGTTACGACAGGCTTTCCGCCCGCTACCGGGGGGCGCTGGAGGGTTTCGCCCGCATCGGGTTCCTGCGCTTCGGGCCGTTGATCGAGGACCACCGGCTCGAGCGGCTTCTGTTCTGGCCGGATCGCAAGTCCACCGGCAGGCGTCAGGCGCAGGCGGCTGTGCGCGAGCGTGACGAAAGCGTGCTGAAGGTCGAAAGCCTTCAGGAAAAGAGCGTTGCCATGCAGGGGCTGCTGGCTCTGGAAGAGGTGCTCTTCGACGATGTGCGCGATGCGCTTCTGGCCGATGGTGAGGACGGGCGGTTCCGTTGCGGTTATGCGGCGGCGATAGGGGCGAACCTGTCCGGGATCGGCGATGCGCTGGCCGCGGAATGGCATGATGAGGAAGGCTATTCGGCGCTTCTTTTGCGCCCGGGCGACGACAACCGGGCCTTTCGCACCGATCAGGAAGCGGCGAGCCAGATCCTCGGCGGGCTGACCACGGGGCTCCAGATCGTGCGCGATCAGTGGATGCGTCCCGTTCTGGGGTCGGGGCCGGGAAAGCCGAAGCCGCTGATGGCGCTCTTTCGCCGCTCGGGCAACTCCCTTGCGATGATGGAAGCGGCGCTGGGCGGCCTGAGGGACTATCTCGCCGCGCTCCGCATCAAGCCGATGCTTGAGGAAGAGTGGAACTGGATGGACGCCTCCCTGCAATTCGAACTGCAAAGCGCGTTGAAGGTTCTGGGCGAGATCGAGCCGCCGCTTTCTTCCGCGGTTCGCAAGCCGGAAGGCTACGGCAAGCTGGGGTTCGTCTCCGGCATTATCGAGGACGTGCGCGAGAGCGCCGGCAGTCAACTGGCGATCGCGCTCAAGATACAGGTGGGCTTCAATGCGCTTGATGGAGATTGATCGCCGAGCGCTGCTGGCAGGCGCGGGCGCTGCACTTCTGAGCGGTCTTGCGCCGCGCCGCGTCGAGGCGCTGGAAACATCCGAAACGCTTTTTCTCGCAGCGCGCAAGGAAGCGGACGGCAACTATGCCGTGGTCGTCTTCACACCCGAAGGGCGCGATGTCGTGCGGGTGCCATTGCCCGGGCGCGGTCACGATGTGACGCTGCATGAGGCGAGCGGCCGCGCCGTGGCCTTCGCCCGTCGCCCCGGCACCTTCGCCGCCGCCTTCGACATTCATGGCCGCACGGAGCCGGTATTCTTCTCCTCGCCGGAAGACAGGCATTTCTATGGCCACGGGGTCTATTCGCCGGACGGGCGTCTGCTCTACGCCACGGAGAACGATTTCGAGAACGGTCTCGGTTTCATCGGCGTCTACGACACGAGCGACGGCTATCGCCGCATCGCGCAGTTTTCGTCGGGCGGCGTCGGTCCGCACGAGATCCTGCTGGCTCCTGACGGGCGCACGCTCGTCGTGGCCAATGGCGGCATGGAAACCCATCCCGACTATGGCCGCACCATTCTCAACCTGCCGACGATGAAGCCGACGCTGGCGCTGATCGACCGGATGACCGGCGATATCGTCGCCAATCACGATCTGGGCGAAGGCCAGCGGCTTTCTTCCATTCGTCACATGACCATCGACGGGCATGGCTCGGTCTGGTTCGGCTGCCAGTTCCAGGGCGACAAGGCTCACCGTCCGCAACTCGTGGGCCGGATGAAGCGCGACGGCGTTCCGGAATTGCTGAGCGCGCCGGAGGATGTCCTTCACGGTTTCAACAATTATATCGGGTCGGTCATGACCAGCCGCGACGGCGAACTCGTGGCGACCTCCAGTCCGCGCGGCGGGCAGGTGGTCTACTGGAACGCGACAAGCGGCAAGGTTCTCGGATGCGACAGGGTGCAGGACGTATGCGGCGTCGCGGCGAGACCCTCCAACGACTTTCTGGTGTCGGACGGGGCGGGCGAGCTTCTGGCCGGGGGGCCGGGCCATGGCGGCAAGCCGGATCTGATCAGGCGCGACAGCAAGGTGTCGTGGGACAATCACATGGTCTCTCTCCTAGGGTAATTGCCAATCCTGGGTTATTGTGAGGATGTCTCGGGACGCTTCTTGAGAAAGCCTCTTGATAAGTGCGTGTCGGGGACCAACGTATCAGACAGGGCCGGTACCCAGTGCCGACACCCATCCTCCGGTCAAAAGGGTCAAGAGGGGAAGCATGCCTGAACAACAAAAGAACGCTATGAGCGAAAAGCTCGCCGCCCTTTCCAAGGCACTCGACGAGAAAGTCAGTCATCTCAAGGAGTATGGCGAACTTTCCAGTCGGCACGCTTCCTATGCGGGCGACCTCAGGGAGCGGCAGGCCGAACTGCGCGGCAAGCTCGAAGTGGCGGTTCAGGACAACGATGTCTGGGCTGCGATGAGGAACGAGCTGGAGCTGGATATCTCCTCGCTCTTTTCCGATTTCCGCAACTGGGTCGAGTACCTGGATACCGACGCCGGCGGAGAGAAGTCCTGAGGCGACGGGTCATCCGGCCCGCACCCGTTGAGGGGCGTCAAAGTTCGTGCAGCACATGGGCTGCACGAACGGCTGCCGACGCCCGGTTCTCTACGCCGAGCTTGGCGTAGATCTGTTCCAGATGCTTGTTCACGGTGCGGGGGCTGAGGCCGAGGATATCGCCGATATCCCGGTTGGACTTGCCTTTGGCGATCCACAGCAGCACTTCCGCTTCGCGCGCCGTCAGTGAAAAGTGCTCGCGAAGGATCGCGTCCTGATTGGGATGATCGGCGGTGGTGAGGCGGAAGAGATATTCCTCCGCCGCGATGGAACCCAGATGGTGCAACTGGATCTTTGCGCCATTGCCGATCTCCAGCGTCAGGGTTGCGCTATGCCCTGCCGAAGTTTCTCCTGCCTTGGAAATCCAGCGCGCGAGTTCCCCCGCCACATATTCAAGCGTGTCGTCCCGCCCGCTCATCATCTTCAGCACTTGCTGGGCTTGCGGCGTGGACCATTGCACCCGGCCGGAGGGAGAAACCGCCAGCAGGTGACGCCCGGCGGCGTCCAGTGCGATTCGGGCGTTCTGTACGGAACGGGCATTGGCCAGATGCACCCGGATGCGGGCCTGCAATTCATCGATATCGATAGGCTTGGTGAGATAGTCGACGCCGCCCGATTCCAGCGCGTGGACCACGTGCTCGGTCTCCGTCAGGCCGGTCATGAAGATGACGGGCACATGGGCGAGCGCGCTGTCGGCCTTGATGTTTCGGCAGGTCTCGAAACCGTCCATGCCCGGCATCACCGCATCCATCAGCACCATGTCCGGCGTCACGCGGGCTGCGATGGAGAGCGCGGCCTCGCCGCTGGTGGCGACGAGAACCGTCACCCCCGCCTTTTCAAGCGTGCTCGTCAGGAAGCCCAGCGTGTCGGGGGAATCGTCGACGACCAGCACGATGTCGCGCTGGCCCGGTGCGTTACTCGACATGTTCCAGCCCCTCCAGCGCTTCCGCGTAACCGGCAAAATCGAAGGCCTGCAAATGGCCGCGCAGCATTTCCACGATCATCCGGTTCTCCGGTGCCTGAGCCAGCTCGTCAAGTTTCGCCTCAATCCCGCGTACATAGCCGATCTCGCCGAGGCTGATCAGTTCGCGCACCGTACGCGCGCTGAGGTGCGCAGGCGGTTTTCCCGAGCCGCCGTTTCCACCGGGCATGGCCTCTTCGCTCCCGGCGCCACGGGCTTTCTCTTCGGCCAACTGGGCGGCGTCCAGCCATGTCAGATCGAGATGCTTGCCGAGTTTTTCCAGCAACTGCCGGATATCGAAAGGTTTGGCGAGCGTATCGTCGTGGCGCGCGGCGTCGTCGATCGTCGTTGCTCCGTCCCCGATATTGGCCGACAGCATGATGACGGGCGCAGACTGGCCAAGCGCGCGCAGCCGGGCGAGAAGTTCCCATCCGCTCATGCCGGGCATGGAGATATCGAGCAGGAAACAATCCGGCTTCAAACCGTCGACCAGAGCCAGCGCCATCGGGCCGTCCTCGGCGGTCAGCACGGTGAAGCCCAGCGGATGGAGGATTTCCTGCATCAGGTCGCGATGATCGGGGTTGTCGTCGACCACCACCACCGTGCGCCGCGCCCCGGCGTAACCGGCGATGGGCCGGTCGGCGGGTTTTACCGGTGAAGTCACCGCGGCGAGCATCAGTCGGACGCGAAATGTCGAGCCCTTGCCGCGCTCGCTTTCAAGGGCAATGTCGCCGCCCAGCGTTTCCGACAGGAGCTTGGTGATGGTGAGGCCGAGGCCAAGGCCCGGCGTCAGCGATCTGGCGTCTTCCTCGCCGCGCCCGAAAGGTTCGAAGATCTTGGCCTGATCGGCCTCCCCAATGCCGCGGCCGGTGTCGCTGACCGTGAAGGTGGCGACCTGCGAACGATAGTCGATGTTGAACCCGATGCTGCCTCGTTCCGTGAACTTGATGGCGTTGGACAGCAGATTGACGAGGATCTGGCGCAGGCGCTTTTCGTCGGTGCGCACGAAGGCGGGCAGGTTGGGCGCGCGGGTGTATCGGAATTCGAGCTGCTTGGCGGCGGCCTGCGGGCGGAACATCTCCACGATCTGGTCGAGGAAGTCGTGGATGTTGATCTCGTTGGAATAGACCTGAAGCCGTCCGGCCTCGATGCGGGAGATGTCGAGCAAACCGTCGATCAGGCCGGAGAGATGCTCCGCAGAGCGGCGGATCACCTTGAGCCCGGCCTCCGTCTGGGCGGGATTGTCGTCGGCACGCTCCAGCACCTGTGCATAGCCGAGCACGGCATTGAGCGGCGTGCGCAGCTCGTGGCTGAGGCCGACCACATAGCGGCTCTTGGCGTTGTTGGCGGCTTCCGCCGTTTCCTTGGCGCGCTGGAGGGCGGCGTCGGTCTTGCGGTGGGCTTCGATTTCTCTCAAGAGCAGCGCGTTTTGGCGAAGGGATTCCTCCTCCGCCACGTGGCGCGTGTCGTGGGCGAGCACGAGAAACCATGTCGCAATGCCGGTCAGGAGCGCGAAAATGAAGAAGATCAGCGTCACGGTCTGACCGACCAGCCCGGCATCGTCCGGCTGGCTTGAAACCGCCTGATGATAAATCACGGCGAGCAGCACGCCGATGGCGGCAATGGCGAGCGTGCAGGTCAGCACATAGCGGCCAAGCCGGGTTGCAAGTTGGCGTAGCACCCAGTCGGGAAGGAAGCGCCCTGCGAGCGAACCGGCCTGATGGGCGACGCGCGCCTGCGGCTTGCACAGGTCGTGGCAGCGGGCATCGAGCGAGCAGCACAGCGAACAGATCGGCTGTTGATAGGCGGGGCAATAGGCCATGTCTTCCGGCTCGAAGGCGTTTTCGCAGATTGCGCAGGTGAGCGCTGAACGCGACTGCCAATGGCGGCGGGGTTTTCGCGCCAGATAGAAACGGCCGCGCGTGGCAAACGCGATCAGCGGGGCTGCAACATAGGCGATGCTCATCGCGATGAAAGTGGAAAGGGCCGCGGCCGCTTCGCCGAAATGTCCGTAGTGGGCAATGAGCGCAATGGTCGCCGCCAGCACCATCGCGCCGGTGCCGACGGGATTGATGTCATGGAGGTGGGCGCGCTTGAACTCGATGCCGGGAGGTGCAAGGCCCAGCGGCTTGTTGATGAAGAGATCGGCGGAAATGGCGGAAAGCCATGCCATGGCGACAATGGAAAAGACGCCCAGCGTTTCTTCCAGAAGCCGGTAGATGCCGAGTTCCATCAAAAGGAGTGCAATCGCCACGTTGAAGAGCAACCAGACCACGCGGCCCGGATGGCTGTGGGTGAGGCGGGAGAAGAAATTCGACCAGGCGAGCGAGCCCGCATAGGCGTTCATGACGTTGATCTTGAGCTGCGAGATGACCACGAAACAGGCCATCAGCAGCATTACTGCGCTCGGCCATGGCAGCATGTAGCCGAAGGCGACCGCATACATGCGCGAGGGTTCGGCGGCGTGATTAGCGGGAACGCCGGAGGAAAGGGCAAGGACGGCGAGGAAGGAGCCCGCCAGCATTTTCGGCGCACCGAGAACGACCCAGCCGGGACCTGCCAGAAAGCGCGCGATCCGGTGGCGCTTGCTTGAAATCTCGGTGGCGGGCAGGAAGCGCAGGAAATCGACCTGCTCGCCGATCTGCGCCATCAGCGCGAGAATGACGGCAGAGGCTGCGCCGAATTGCAGGAGATCGAGCCCCGCAAAGCCGATGCCGGAGGGCGCGTGGGGTTTCGTTCCCGCAAAATCCAGCCATTGACCGAACATGCCCCAGTCCGCCCAGGCGATGAAAGCGAAGGGAGCGACGTTGAGGACGATCCAGAAGGGCTGGGTGATGATCTGGAAGCGGCTGATCAGGGTGACGCCGTGGGTGACCAGCGGAATGACGGCCACGGCGGAGACGATGTAGCCGATCCACAGCGGCACGCCGAGCGCATATTCCAGCGCGCTCGACATGATCGAGGCCTCGATGGCGAAGAGGATGAAGGTGAAGCTCGCATAGATCAGCGAGGTGATGGTGGAGCCGATATAGCCGAAGCCCGCGCCGCGGGTCAGAAGGTCGATATCCACCCCGTGCCGGGTGGCATACCGCGCTATGGGCAGGCCGACGAACAGGATCACCAGCGAGCCGACTATGATGGCGGCAAAGGCGTTCACCGTGCCGTAGGAGAGCGTGATCGCCCCGCCGATGGCTTCCAGAGCGAGGAAGGAAATTGCACCGATGGCGGTCTGGGAAATGCGGCGGCTGGTGAAGCGCCGGGCCGATTTGGCGGTGAAGCGCAGGGCGTAATCTTCAAGGGTCTGGTTGGCAACCCACTGATTGTATTCGCGCCGGACCGGCAAAATGCGTTGGCGCGCGCCCATATCTGTTGCCTCAAAACCGTTCAGGTGCCCAAAGTAATAGCGGTATTGCGACGACTATAACCAAAGGGAAGCGCGAAGTTCGATGCTTCTTTGGAATGTGCCGTCTCCTGTCTTTCCAAAAGCATTCTTTGTGCCATTGCGCGGAAAACTGGCGCCGAGCCGGGGTGTTTTCGTGAGCTATTCAGTTTTCGGCATATGGCGGCGGGCGTCTGTGTGACGCAAGACCTGCGCGAAACGCGCATGCACTTACGTCAATCGACGTATACGGCACTGCACAAAACCGACGGATGATGCCTGTCGATGGCAGCCGAGCGCCCGGGAGAGTTCCCTTGGAGCAGGGTGAGAGGCGCTGCCGAAGACCGACTATGGGGGACTACCAAAATGGCAACCAGCGTTGCGACAGGCATGAACAAGCTCCGCCGCGCGATTGGCGCGACGGCCGTGGCCGGCATGATGGCATCTTCGCTGTCGGCAGGCTTCACCACCACCGCGATGGCGCAGGAAGACACGATCAAGGTCGGTATACTGCACTCGCTCTCCGGCACCATGGCGATCTCCGAGACCACGCTCAAGGACGTCATGCTGATGCTCATCGAGGAGCAGAACAAGAAGGGCGGCGTTCTGGGCAAGAAGCTGGAGGCGGTCGTCGTCGACCCGGCTTCCGACTGGCCGCTTTTTGCCGAAAAGGCCCGCGAACTGATCTCCGTCAACGAGGTTTCCGCGGTGTTCGGCTGCTGGACGTCGGTGTCGCGTAAATCCGTGCTGCCGGTGTTTGAGGAACTGAATTCGATCCTTTTCTACCCCGTCCAGTACGAGGGTGAGGAATCCCAGCGCAATGTCTTCTACACGGGCGCGGCTCCGAACCAGCAAGCCATTCCGGCCGTCGATTACCTGATGAAAGAGGAAGGTGTGGAGCGCTGGGTTCTGGCGGGCACCGACTATGTCTATCCGCGCACGACCAACAAGATCCTCGAGGCCTATCTGAAGGCCAAGGGCGTTGCCGCCGAAGACATCATGATCAACTACACGCCCTTCGGTCACTCCGACTGGCAGACGATCGTTTCCGACATCAAGACCTTCGGCTCCGCGGGCAAGAAGACGGCGGTGGTCTCCACCATCAACGGCGATGCCAACGTTCCCTTCTACAAGGAACTGGGCAATCAGGGCGTGAAGGCGGAAGACATCCCTGTGGTGGCCTTCTCGGTAGGTGAAGAGGAACTGGCCGGTCTCGACACCGCGCCGCTCGTCGGCCACCTCGCCGCCTGGAACTACTTCCAGTCCGTCGACACCGACGTCAACGCCGACTTCATCGACGCATGGCGCGCCTTCATCAAGGACGAGGAGCGTGTCACCAACGATCCCATGGAAGCCCACTACATCGGCTTCAACATGTGGGTTAAGGCGGTTGAGGTTGCCGGGACCACCGATCCGGACGCCGTCATCGATGCACTCGTCGGCGTGACCGTTCCGAACCTGACCGGCGGCTACTCCGCGATGATGCCGAACCACCACATCACCAAGCCGGTGCTGATCGGCGAAATTCAGGACGACGGCCAGTTCCAGACCGTGTTCGAGACCGCCGGTCTCGTCCCCGGCGATGCCTGGTCCGACTACCTGCCGGATTCCAAGGACCTCATCTCCGATTGGCGCGCTCCGATGGCTTGCGGCAACTTCAATGTCGCGACCGGCAAGTGCGGCGGCAAGGGCGAATGATCCCCTCCTGATCCCGAGCTGATCAAACCAACACTTCCGGCGGCGCATCCGAAAGGCGCACCGCCGGGAGAAGACGGGACAAGAGCGGCTCTGTGACAGCTCTTTCGCGTCCGATGTGTTCAGGGGAAGTCGCGCCATCATGTTCAATCCACGATCATTCATTTCCGCACTGGCCTTCGCCTTCGCTGCATTGGCGTTGAGCGTCGGGGGAACCGGCTCGGCCATGGCGCAGGAAAAGCCCGCCTTGCGAGCGCTCCTCAACGAGCTGCCGAATGGGCGTTATGACGACACCGAGCGCCAGATCGAAGCGATTGCCGCAACCGGCGACGAGGCTGCCGTGCCCGCGCTTCAGGCGCTGGGCTCCAACGATCTCATGGCGCGCAAGTCCGACGGCATCGTCTTCATCGTGAAGAAGGACGGGCGCGATTATCTGCTTTTCGATGCGGTCACCGGCGAGGCGGCGGGCGAAGCGGGCCGCCGCGAAATGGCGCGCATCAAGATCAACAACCGCCTGCGGCGCGCCATCAAGGCCGCGCTCGGCACGCTGACGTTGATGTCCTCAAATCCGGAGCGCCGGATGCGGGCGGCGGAGCAGGTTTTCAAGGCGCGCGATCCGGAGGCTATCGAGACGATCGACGAGGCGCTTGGGGCCGAACAGGACGAGGCGATCGCCGTTCTTCTCAGGCAAGCGCGTGCGGCGGCGCTTCTCAATTCCGGTGCGTCTGAGGCTGACAAGATTGCGGCCGTAGCTGTGATCGCAGCGCGCGGCGATCAGGATGCGCGCGGCATTCTTGCCGCCACCGCGGACAGCTCCGAAGGCGACCTGAAGGCGGCAGCGACCCGCGCGCTCGGCAAGATCGATCAGGTTCTGGCCATGTGGGGCGCGGCGCAGAACGTCTGGTACGGGCTGTCGCTCGGCTCCGTGCTGCTGCTGGCCGCCATCGGGCTTGCCATCACCTTCGGCGTGATGGGCGTCATCAACATGGCCCATGGCGAGATGGTGATGATCGGGGCCTACACGACCTTTGTCGTGCAGGAGATCATCCGCACCTCCGCCCCCTGGCTCTTCGATGCCTCGCTCGCCATCGCGCTTCCGCTGGCCTTCCTTATCGCGGGCGCGGTGGGCGTGGCGCTGGAGCGTTTCGTCATCCGCTTTCTCTATGGCCGCCCGCTTGAGACCCTGCTTGCGACATGGGGCATCTCGCTGATCCTGCAGCAGGCGGTGCGCTCGATCTTCGGCGCGAACAACCGCGAGGTCGGCAATCCGGGCTGGATGTCGGGCCTGACGGAAATCGGCGGGTTGACCATTACCTATAACCGGCTCTGGATCATCGTCTTCTCGCTGGTGGTCTTCGCCGTGCTGATCGGCGTCCTGAAGAAGACCCGTTTCGGCCTCTACACCCGCGCCGTCACCCAGAACCGGCGCATGGCAAGCTCCATGGGCATCCGCACGCCATGGGTGGACGCCATGACCTTCGGTCTCGGCTCCGGCATCGCGGGCATCGCGGGCGTGGCGCTTTCCCAGATCGACAACGTCTCGCCCAATCTCGGCCAGAGCTACATCATCGACAGCTTCATGGTCGTGGTCTTCGGCGGGGTCGGAAATCTCTGGGGCACGCTTGTGGGCGCGATGACGCTCGGCGTCGTGAACAAGTTCCTTGAGCCCTATGCGGGGGCGGTGCTCGGCAAGATCCTCGTGCTCGTCTTCATCATTCTATTCATCCAGAAGCGTCCGCGGGGCCTGTTCGCCCTCAAGGGCCGGGCGGTCGAGGTATGATCACTCCCTTCATCTTGCGCGCCATCAATGGGCGGGGCGCAATCTTTCTGGTCCTGCTCGCCGCCTTCGCGGTGGCGGTTCCCGCCGGAAACCTGCTGTTCGCGCCCGGCCATCCGCTGCATGTGCCCACCTATGCGGTGAGCCTTCTGGGCAAATACATGTGCTACGCGCTGCTGGCGCTCTCGGTCGATCTGGTCTGGGGTTATTGCGGCATTCTCTCGCTCGGCCACGGCGCGTTCTTCGCGCTCGGCGGCTATGCGATGGGCATGTATCTGATGCGCCAGATCGGGGCCCGCGGCGTCTATGGCAATCCGGATCTGCCGGATTTCATGGTCTTCCTCAACTGGAAGGAACTGCCCTGGTACTGGTACGGCTTCGACGCCTTTCCTTTCGCCTTCGCGATGGTGCTGATCGTGCCGGGCCTGCTGGCCTTCGTCTTCGGCTGGTTCGCATTTCGCTCGCGGGTCACCGGCGTCTATCTCTCTATCATCACGCAGGCCATGACCTATGCGCTGCTGCTGGCCTTCTTCCGCAATGACATGGGCTTTGGCGGCAATAACGGTCTGACCGACTTCAAGGACATTCTGGGCTTTTCGGTGCAGGCGGAAGGCACGCGTGCGGCGCTGTTCTTCGTAACGGTCGTGGCGGTGGCGCTGGGCTTTCTCATTGCGCGCGCAGTGACGCGCTCCAAGCTCGGCAAGGTTCTTGTGGCGTTGCGCGATGCGGAAAGCCGCACACGGTTCCTCGGCTACCGGGTGGAGCACTACAAGCTCTTCGTCTGGGTGCTGTCGGCGATGATGGCCGGTGTCGCGGGCGCGCTTTACGTGCCGCAGGTCGGCATCATCAATCCGGGCGAGTTCGCGCCCGCCAATTCCATCGAGGTCGTGATCTGGGTGGCGGTCGGCGGACGCGGCACGCTGGTCGGTGCGGTGCTGGGGGCGGTGCTCGTCAACTTCGCAAAGACGTGGTTCACCGCGGCGTTCCCCGAGTTCTGGCTTTTCGCGCTGGGCGGTCTTTTCGTGGCGGTGACGCTGTTTCTGCCCAAGGGCATCGTCGGAACGGTCGCTCACGGATGGAACGCGCTTCGCCAGCGCAGGCTTTCGGCACGCGCGGAAGCGGGCACGGACGAGAGCCCGATGGACGCCGGGGCCGTTGGCGGCATGAAACATCAGGCGGCGGAGTAAGGCGATGCTGGCGCAGGCTTCCAACTCGGTTCTCTATCTCGACGGCGTCTCCGTTTCCTTCGACGGGTTCAAGGCGCTGAACTCGCTGTCACTGGTGCTTCAGCCGGGCGAGATGCGGGCGATCATCGGGCCCAACGGGGGGGGCAAGACCACGATGATGGATGTCATCACGGGCAAGACGCAGCCGGATGTGGGCGAGATCTATTTCGACGGCGCGGTCGATCTGACGAAGCTCGACGAAGCGGATATCGCGGAATTGGGTATCGGGCGGAAATTCCAGAAACCCACGGTCTTTGAAAGCCACACCGTGCTCGACAATCTGGAACTCGCGCTCAAGACGCCGCGCGGACCGTTCTCGACGCTGTTCCACCGGGCAAGCCCCGAGGAAAACGAGCGGATCGACGAGCTTCTGGAACAGATCCGCCTGAGCGACCGGCGTGATGAACTGGCGGCCAATCTCAGCCACGGCCAGAAGCAGTGGCTGGAGATCGGCATGCTGCTGGCGCAAGACCCCAAGCTGATGCTGGTCGATGAACCGGCAGCCGGCATGACGGATGCGGAGACGGCGGAAACCGCGATCATGCTGAAGGAAATCAACAAGACCCGTTCCGTCGTCGTGGTGGAGCACGACATGACCTTCGTACGCGATCTGGGCGTGAAGGTCACGGTTCTGCACGAAGGCTCGGTTCTGGCGGAAGGCGCGCTCGATCACGTCTCCGCCGACCCGCGGGTCGTGGAAGTTTATCTGGGCCGGTAATCGCACACTGGATTTCGGGCCGTCGAAATCGGCCGATGGGGAAACACGATGCTGAGCGTTGATAACATCGATCTCTATTACGGGGCTGCGCAGGCGCTCAAAGGCGTTTCGCTCACCGCGGAAGCGGGCAAGGTGACCTGCCTGATGGGGCGCAACGGCGTGGGCAAGACCTCGACGCTGCGCGCCATCGTCGGCCAGCATCCGGTCTCGCGCGGGTCCATCATGCTGGGCGGTGAGGCGATCACCTCCATGTCGCCGCACCAGCGCGCGCGCAAGGGCATCGCCATCGTGCCTCAGGGCCGAGAGATCTTTCCGCTCCTGAGCGTGAAGGAAAATCTGGAGACCGGCTTTGCCGCCACGTCGGAGAAAACGATCCCGGACAGCGTGTTCGAGCTATTCCCCGTCCTGAAGGACATGCTGCGCCGTCGCGGGGGCGATCTTTCCGGCGGACAGCAGCAGCAGCTTGCCATCGGGCGGGCGCTGGTCACGCGGCCCAAGCTTCTGGTGCTGGATGAGCCGACGGAAGGTATCCAGCCCTCCATCATCAAGGATATCGGCCGCGCCATCGAATGGCTGCGCGATCAGGGCACCATGGCGATCGTGCTGGTAGAGCAATATTTCGAATTCGCCCGCGATCTTGCTGACAATTTCGCGGTTATGGATCGCGGCGAAGTCGTCATGCAGGGCGCGCGAGAGGCGATGGTGGAAAGCGAGATGCGGGCGCATCTGACGGTCTGAGCCCGAAACATGCACCAACCTGCCGTTGCGGCGGGGTCGGATTTTCTCAGAACCGGGTAGTCCCGCGAAAGATTGCCAATGAGGCCAATTCGCAACCATTTTTGTAAACCATTAACGTAAACTCCGCTCAGATTCGCTCTCGATGGAGTTACGTGTGAAACGCATCCTCGTCGGCGCTGCCGGTATACTCGTGCTGCTCTTTGTTGCGGCCCTGGTGATCCCTTTCTTTCTTCCCAAGGACGCGATCAAGCGTCAGATCGTGGCGGAAATCGAGGATGCCACGGGCTGGCGATTACGCGTGGACGGGGGCGTGGGGATCAGCCTGCTGCCTTCCGTTTCGCTCACCGCGAAGGATGTGGGGCTTTCCGGCGAGGCGGGCGCCGATGGCGTGGAATTCGCCAAGGTCGCCTCGATCGATTTCGGCCTGTCGCTCGGCGCACTTTTGAGCGGCGATGCGCATATCACCGGGATCACGCTGCGCGAACCGCGCATTCTTCTGGAAACCGACAAGGCGGGCCGCACGAGCTGGGCGCCGCGGCGCACGCTCAGTGACCTGATCGAAGAATCCCTTTCAGCCGATCTTCCAGAACCCGGAGCGCGCGATATCCTGCCGCCCGCACCGGGCGAGGAACGCACCGTTGCGCAAGACGCCATGCCCGCCGGGCAAGCCGGTGACGACCTCGCGGATCTGCTGCGCCGGGTGAGGGTCGACGACCTTTCCATCGTTGACGGCAATCTTGTCTTTTCCGACCTGCGAAGCGGGCAGGCGATCAACCTCACCGCCATCAACACCTCTCTCGCACTTCCTTCGCCGGACGAACCGGTCCGGCTTTCCGGCAGCTTCGGCTGGCAAGAGCGGACTTTCGAGGTGGAGGCCGAACTCGGGTCCCCGATCGCGCTTGTCCAGCAGCGCGCGAGCGAGATCACGGCCAAACTCTCCGGCGACTTCGGCGCGGCGACCGTTTCCGGGCGCATCGCCGCCGAGCCTCTTTCAGGCACGCTACGCATCGGACTTTCAGGCGACAGCCTGAACGAGGCGCTCGCAGCATTCGGGGGCAGTGCGCCCGGCGGAACGGATCTTGGCGCATACGAACTCGCCGCAACGGCCGATATTCAGCCCACACGTGTCAGCATCGAGGACTTTTCGCTTGCCGCCGCCGACAGCAAGGCGACCGGGCGCGCGGTGGTCGATGCGAGTGCGGCGGAACCGGTCGTCACCGCCAATATCGCGATGGATGTGCTGGACCTGACCCGTCTCGGGGTGACGGGGCTCGACCCGGCTGCCGGGCGGCTTGAGGCGTTTAACCTTGATTTCTCGCTCGATGGTTTCGCGCGTCCCGCGACCGCGAAAGGGGGCTTTCTGTGGAACGGCGAGCGGTTCGATATTTCGGGTTCGGCCGCGCCGGAACCGCTCATGGCGGGCAAATCCGCTCCGGTGGAGGTGGCGGTCGCCAACCGGCATCTGACGGTCGGCGCGCGCGGCAATCTCACCGGCGGAGCGTTTGACGGGAAGTTGTCGCTTGAAACGGCGAGCTTGCGTGGTCTGATGGCCTGGGTCGGCTCGCCTCTGCCGCCGGGCGACGGGCTGAACGCCTTTGCCGTTTCGGGCAGGTTTTCCGGCTCGGCCAACGGCATCGCCTTCAGGCAGACGCGGATTTCGCTCGATGGGACCGTGGGCGATGCGGAGGGCGAACTTGTACTTGGCGGCGCACGCCCGAAAGTCAGCGCAGCCCTCAGCCTAGATACCCTTGTGCTCGATCCCTATCTGGGCGGCGGCTTAGCCAAGGCCGGCGGTGGCAACGGCGGCGGCGCTTCTGCAGGCGGCAACGGCGGGGCGTCCGGTTCGGGCTGGAGCACGGACAAGATCGATTTTTCCGGTCTGAAGGCCGTCGATGCAGATCTTGCGATTTCCGCTTCCTCGATCCGCTGGGACAATCTGAGGATCGATCAGAGCAAGCTGACGGTTGCGATTGCGGACGGCAAGCTCAAGGCCGATCTCAATCCGCTCAATCTCTATGAGGGGGCGGCCACCGGCACGGTGATGGTCGACGGAACAACTGCCCAACCGTCCGTCGCGGCGTCCTTCTCGCTGGAGGGGCTGGAGGCGCATCCGTTCCTGCGCGATCTGGCGGATTTCCGCGCCCTTCACGGCAAGACGGCGATCACCTTCGACGTGACGACGGCGGGCGCGAGCCAGGCGGCGCTCGCCTCGGCGCTTTCCGGCAAGGCGCTGGTGAAATTCACCAACGGCTCCATTCGCGGCATCAACATTCCTTCGATGGTGCGTAGTCTCTCCGTCCAGACGCTTCTCGGCTGGGGCGGTTCGGGCGAGGAGCAATCGACCGATTTCAGCGAGCTTTCCGCGAGTTTCGATATTGCCGGTGGTGTCGCCTCGACCAGCGATCTGAGATTGCTGGGCCCGTTGGTCCGGGTCACAGGCGGAGGCAAGACCGATATCGCCCGCCAGACGCTCGACTGGCGCGTGGAACCGAAAATCGTTCCCACGCTTGAAGGGCAGGGCAACTCTGCGGAGATGGTCGGTCTCGGAGTTCCGGTGGTCATCAGGGGAAGCTGGGCCAATCCGCAGATCTATCCCGATATCAAGGGCATTCTGGAAAACCCGGCTGCGGCCTACAAGAAGCTTCAGTCTGTCGGCGGCGGACTGCTGGATCTGGTCAAGAACAATCCGGCCAAGGCAGTCGAGAACACGGTCAAGCAACTCACCGGCGAGGGCATCGATATCAATAAGGTCATGGATGGCGAGATCGATGACGACGCCGTTCTGAAGACCATCGAACAGGGCTTCAAGGTGGCGCCGAACCTCTTTGGGCTTGGCAACAAGAAGAAGTAGCGCCGGGGCGTTTCAGGCCCCCCAAAAGAAAAAACAACGCCGGGGCGGTCAGGCCCCGGCCTCGATGGCTTCCATGTCCTCGTCGGACAGGCCGAAATGGTGCCCGATCTCGTGGATCAGCACGTGGGTGATGATCGCGCCCAGACTTTCCTCGTAACCTGCCCAGTAGTCGAGGATGGGACGGCGGAACAGCCAGATGCGATTGGGATGCTGACCCGTGAAACTGCCGCCGCCCGTCTGGGCCAGGCCCACGCCTTCGAACAGTCCCAGAAGGTCGAAGGCATCGCGCGCGCCGACCGATTCCAGCATGGCGTCGCTCGGAAAATCGTCGATGGCGATGACGATGCCGTCGCACTGCACGTGGAACTCCTGCGGCAGGGTATCGAACGCCGCGTGCGCGATGTCACGGAAAGTATCGAGATCGGGGGCTTTTGCGCAGGACCAGCGGGAAACGTCGTTCATGGGCGAGCCTGATGGTTGCGTGGCGCGGACGGTGTGCGTCAGGGCCTAAAAATAGGTCGCAACCAGATAGATCACCAGTCCCAGGGCGAAGACGACCGCGAGGCCACGGCCGATGCGGGTGCCCCAGACCTCCATGGGGTCGTTCTCCGCTTCCTTGTCGCGGGCGGAGAAGTGATCGCGGGTGCGCCCGGCCACGCGGGCAAAGGAAGATGCGCCGAGCGTTTCGCTGTCGCCCTGCACGCGCTCAAGCGCCTGCTGCGCCTCGCGCTCGCGTGCGGCTTCCTTGTCTTCGCGCTGTCCCATGGTTCCTCCCGCGGCTCTCGCCTCTTCCCTCAGGCCTTGCGGCCCCTGACCAGCGCCGCCCAGAAGGCGATAACGGCAAGTCCGGCGGAGGTGACGACGTTCCAGCCGGCAAAGCTGAGACCGAGAATGCGCAACTGCACATCGGTGCAGCTCACGACCTGAATGGTCTTGAGCGAATTGAGAAGGCTCGCCGCGTCGTTGACGGCGCCTCCCACATCCCCGCTGCAATCGTCGGGGCCCGGCCAGAAGCCCCATTCCGCGCCCGCCTGATAGGCACCGACGCCGCCGCCATAGATCATCAGCAGGGCGAAGGCGATCAGCAGAAGCCGCGTGAAAAGCTTGGTGTTCGGGGCTTTCAGCGACAGCAACAGGGCGAGCAGGGCGACCGGAGCGCCAGCGTAATAGGGAATGCGCTGTTCCAGACACAGTTCGCAGGGCGCATAACCGCCGATAAGCTGGAAGCCCCAGGCGCTCGACACGACGACGATGCTTCCCAGCGCGCAAATCCCAGAAACGAGAGGCAGGCGGTGTTCAAGGGCGAGCGCATAAAGGTCACTGGGACGTGTCATGGGGCGTTCCTGTTTCTTCAGAGCAGCTTAATT
Organism: Breoghania sp.; assembly: GCA_963678585.2. Lineage (GTDB taxonomy): Bacteria > Pseudomonadota > Alphaproteobacteria > Rhizobiales > Stappiaceae > Breoghania. The sequence goes on along the minus strand of CAXXGA010000002.1, from coordinate 3,188,165 downwards.
GCCGCGAACCCGGCAACGAGCATGACCACAAAAACGGTGAAGACGAGGCCGAGGCGCTTTTCGATGAAATTGCGGATCGGCGGGCCGAAGAGATAGAGCAGGCCCGCAACGAGGAAGAAGCGCAGGCCCCGCGCCACGATGCTGGCGATGGTGAAGACCATGAGGTCGAGCCCGGTTGCACCGCTGGCAATGGTGATGACCTTGAAGGGGAAGGGCGTGACGCCCGCGATCAGCACCGCCCATGCCCCCCAGTCATTGTAGTGGGTCTTGAAGGTCTCGAACGCGTCGAGATAACCGTAGAAGGCGAGGATGGGTTCGGCGATCTGGGCAAAGAGCAGCGCGCCGATGGCGTAGCCCGCCAATCCCCCGATGACCGATGTGATCGTGCACAGAAGGGCCAGCATCCAGGCCTTCGTCCGCTCTGCCAGAACCATCGGGATCAGCAGCATGTCGGGCGGGATCGGGAAGATGGAGCTTTCTGCAAATGAAACCGCCCCCAGCGCCATCTTGGCGCGTGGTCCGGCAGCGAGCGACATGGTCCAGTCGTAGAGGCGTCGAAGCATGAAACGCTCTTTAGCCCCGGTGGGGCAGCAAGTCCATTGTCATGATCGTGAACACGCGACACAGTTGCGGTGTATGGTGCGCACTTCGCTGTGCAAGAGCGATTGACGCAGGCTCAGCCGCCGTTATAGTCGCGCTCGATTTCACGCACGTGAAAGGCCCCCGTGGCGGAATTGGTAGACGCGACGGATTCAAAATCCGTTGTCTTTGCGGACGTGCCCGTTCGAGTCGGGCCGGGGGCACCACGGCGATCTCATGACCTTCGCAGAGCATTCGAGTCCTGAGCGCTCATCTGTCCAGATGACGGCGTTCACGTGCGCGCGCAGGGTCTCAAACCGGGCGAATTTTTCAACGAAAAACGGCGGGAATGCTCCCGCCGCTCTGTTTTATCGCCTTTGGATCGTGCGTGTCCGGGCTTTAGCCGAGGCCCTTTTCCATCACGCGCGCCAGTCGGCCCGCAAAGGCGGCCGGATCCGCGGGGCGCTCGCCGTCGAGAATGCGGGCCTGATCGAAAAGAAGCCAGGACGCGTCCTCGGTGAAGGACTTGGCGGCGGCGTCGCCCAGATGATCGGCCAACGCCTTGACCAGCGCGTGGCGCGGGTTCACTTCCAGCACAGGCTTCGATCCCGCACTGCCGGGCGCACCGTCGCGGCGGCTCATCAGTTTTTCAAACTGACGATCCGGGCCGCCCTCCGGGGCGACGAGGCAGACAGGGCTTTCGGCAAGGCGGGATGAAATCCGCACATCGCTCACCGAATCACCCAGCGTTTCCTTCACATAGGCAACGAGGGCGGCGACATCGGCCTTGGTATCGGCCTCGTCGGCGTCTTTCTTCTCTGCCTCTTCCGGCATCGGAATGGCGTCGAGATCGGCGGCCCCTTGCGTGATGGAGCGGAAGGGCTTGCCGTCATAGCCGAGCGCCACCTGCACCCAGAAGGCATCGACCGGATCGGAAAGCAGCAGCACTTCCACGTCGCGGGCGCGGTAGCCCTCAAGCTGCGGGCTCGCCTTCACCGACGCCTCGTTGTCGCCGATGGCGTAGAAGATCTGGGTCTGGTTTTCCTTCAGATCGGCCACGTATTCGGCCAGCGTGCGCCAACTGTCGCCGCTGCGGGTGGTCTTGAAGCGGGTCAGCGCCAGCAGCTTGTCGCGGCGCTCGAAATCCTCGTAGAGCCCTTCCTTGATGACGGGTCCGAAGGTCTCCCAGATCCTGATGTATTTTTTCGCGTCGTTGTCGGCGAGCTTCTGAAGCTCGGAGAGCACACGGTTGGTAACGCCCTTGCGGATTGCCTCAAGAACCGGGTTGGACTGCAGCATCTCGCGCGAGAGGTTGAGAGGGAGATCCTGCGAATCGACCACGCCGCGCACGAAACGCATGTAGGCGGGCAGCAGATCCACGTCGTCGGCGATGAAGACGCGGCGCACATAGAGCTTCACGCGGCCCTTGCGGTCGGGATCGAAAAGATCGAAGGGCGTCATGGAGGGCACAAAGAGCAGCACGGAATATTCGTGTCGGCCTTCCGCGCGGTAGTGCAGGGTCACGGCCGGGTCGTCGAACTGGCGCGAGACGTGATTGTAGAATTCCTTGTACTCGTCCTCGCTCACGTCGGACTTTGAGCGCGCCCAAAGGGCCGAGCCGTCCGCGATCTCGCGTTCCACGATCTTCGGCGAAGCATCCGCTTCCGGCTTTTCGGCCTTGTCTTCGCTATTCGTGGCGTCGGCCTCTTCCTCTTCCGCAGGCGCCTCGGTGGCCAGCACGATCGGCACGGGCACGTGGGCGGAATATTCGCGCACGATGCGCTCGATCTCATAGGCCTCGGCATAGGACTTCGCGTCCTCGGCAAGGTGCAGGATCACGCGGGTGCCGCGGGCAGGGGCCGTCTCCAGATCGGCGGGCTCCACCGTGAAGCTGCCCTGTCCGTCGGAGCGCCAGACCCAGGCTTCATCGGAGCCTGCGGCGCGGCTCACCACATCGACATCGCTCGCCACCATGAAGGCGGAATAGAAGCCGACGCCGAACTGGCCGATCAGCGACTGACCGTCTTTCGCCTCGCCGAGGTTTTCCAGAAAAGCGCGGGTGCCGGAGCGCGCGATGGTGCCGAGATTGCCGATCAGCTCTTCGCGGCTCATGCCGGTGCCGTTGTCGGAAACGGTCAGAGTTCCGGCGGCCTTGTCCGTCTCCAGACGAATGCGGAAGCCCTCATCGCCTTCGGTGAGCTGCGGGTCTGTCAGTGCGCGCTGGCGCAGACGTTCGCAGGCATCGGCCGCGTTGGAGATCAGTTCGCGCAGGAAGATGTCCTTGTTGGAATAGACCGAATGCACCATCAGGTGCAGCAGGCGTGCGACTTCGGCCTGAAACTCGTGTGTCTGGGGCGCCGCTTCCGCGGTTCCGGTGTTTTCGTTCATCCCGGTTTCTCCCTCATCCTTTTGCAAAACGTTGCTGAAAACCGTCATCCGCCTGTCGCGAAATGACTCGCGCCATGGCGGGGCAGATATTGGGGGTTTTGCCGTGAGGTTCAAGCGCAGTGAGGCTCACACGCCGCTTGTCGATGCGACGCAAGCTGCGGTTCCGGGTGCTTGAGTATTGTACGGGGGGATGTTTCCGGTGAAGCCGGACAATAAAAAAGGCCGGAAAATCCGACCTTTCAAGATGTGCCAGGTGGCCCGGTTCCAAGCCAAGTCCCCGGGGGGCTGGGGGGCTGAAAAATCCGAAGTCCCGGCAGAACCGGGCCGTCTGAGGCAACATTTGAACTATGTTTACCCAAAGTGTCGTCGCAAGGGCGGCATTGGGGCGAAAATAAGAATTTCATTTTCCGTCCCCAAGTGTGTCTGCGAAACGAGAGACACCGCGCGAAGTCGTTTTATTCCGTTGGGGCATGTGAATGTTCGCCCCCACGCGCATTGGCAGGGTTTTTTGATCGCTTGGCGCTTGCCACGGGGCTGTGGGCTGCGCATCATGTTCCTGTGACGGCTCAGCGTTCCATCGGCGGTTTTCTGCGGAAAATTACCGATCCTCACGTAAGGCGACCACGCGTATGCGTGAGGGTGGGGCCGTCGCCAGACCATGAAAGAAGACAGCGAGGGAGGCGTCATGAGCGAGGCCGAAGAAAGTCTGTCGATGCGCGGTGGAGCGGTCCAGTCGACCTATTCGTCCCTGTCCGCCGCGCCGAGCAAGCCCGTCCCGGTTTCCATATCCTTCAACCGGCGGGAGTTGGACCAGATCCTCAGGGTCTATGGACGAATGGTGGCGGAAGGGGAGTGGCGCGACTACGCCATGGACTTCCACAAGGACAAGGCGATCTTCTCGGTTTTCCGACGAACCAGCGAAATGCCGCTTTATCGCATCGAGAAGGATCCGAAGAACGCCCGCAGGCAAGGCGCCTACTCGGTGGTCGCTGCGGGTGGCATGATCCTCAAGCGCGGTCACGAACTCGACAAGGTTCTGCGCGTTTTCGAGAAAAAGCGGCATCTCAGTCTGGTGTGAGCCTCTCAAGTCGTTAGGATCGCGGTTTCCGCCTTCCCACGACACCGGACTTTGCGCTCATGTCGCTGCGCCCGCCACAACGCTTTTCGAACTCTTTCGATGCCGACCCGCTCGAAAGGGCGTTGGATTACGAGGTTCTGGCGGAGAAGGCGTCCACGCTGGGTCGCCTGCAAAAGCGGCTGGAAAAGGCGCTTGTCCGCCTGGACGAGTGCGGGGCCGGAGAGGCCGATGCACAGTCGGCGCATGGTCCGGCATACGCGCAGGCGCTGGCTGAGGCCGGTGAGGCGCTCTGGTATGTCGTCATTCAGCGCGAATTATGCGGCTTGCGCGTGAACGCGGCCTTCTACAGCGATTTCCGGGTGCCCAGATCGGTCATTCATGCCATGGGCCCGGCCTCTTCTTCGAAAACATCTCGGGCGAAACCACCTCAGGAAAAATGAGCGCGGTGGCGTCAGGCTGCCAGCGGATAGGCTTCCTCGATCAGGTAAGGCCCGCCGCCGGTCGAGGCTTTCGACGAAAACAGCACGAAGCGGCCCGCGGTAAAGGTCGGAGCCTGGAAGTCGCCGTGCATGGCGAGCCAGCGGGCCACTTCATCCGCGCTTGAGCCGCCGCGCAGGCGGCACAGCGTCATGTGCGGCGTGAACTTGCGCCGTTCCGCGGGCAGGCCGAGGCGCTGGATGATGCGCTCCTGTTCCGCCTGAAGTTCGGCCAGTTCCGGCGTCGGCTCCACACGGGCGAAGATCGAATGCGGCTTGTCCTTGCCGAAAGCGTCGAGTCCGCCAAGCCGGATTTCGATTGGGTTTCGATGGATGCGGCCAAGGGCGTCGGCGATCTCGTCGGCCAGCCTGTCCTCGATATCGCCGATGAAACGCAGGGTGATGTGATAATCGCCCCGTTCGATCCAGCGGGCGTTACGCAGACCGCCTGAGAGCAACGACAGTCTCATGCCGATGTCGGCCGGGATCTCCAGGCCGGTAAAGAGACGCGGCATGGCTCCTCCTCCCCGTTGCTGATTCACGATCAGTGTGAGCGTTGCTGGAGAGGGATGGCAAGGGCGAAAGGACCCGGATGCGGGCCGTGGCCCATGTTTCTTGTGCAATTGCGAAAAGGGGCCGCCGCGGTGAAGCGGCGACCCCTCAAAATCGGGCAGTGTGAAAAGATGAAGCGGATCAGGGGCAGGGGCTGCCGTGGATCTGGTAGATCGTGTTGATTCGCGAAATCGCTTCTTCGCTCAACTCCACGTTGGCGGCGTCTATGTCCTCGGTGAGCTGTTCGGGCTTGGTGGCGCCGATGATTACCGAGGTCATGAAGGGGCGCGAATGGGCAAAGGCCAGCGCCATGGCCGTCGAGGATATGCCCAGTTCCTGCGCGAGGTTGAAATAGGCTTCCGCCGCCGCTTCCGTGCCGGGCGTCTGGTAACGCTGCTGGCGGTCGAACAGCGCCCAGCGGGAACCTTCGGGGCGTGCGCCGTCGCGGTACTTGCCGGTCAGAAGGCCCTGCGCCAGCGCGGAATAGGCGAGAAGGCCCACCTGTTCGCGCGCCTCGATCTCGGCAAGGCCGGTCTCGAAGGTGCGGTTGAGGAGCGAATAGGCGTTCTGGATGGAGGCGACCCGCGGCAGGCCGTGCTGTTCGGCGGCCTGGACGAAACGCATCGTGCCCCAGGCGCTTTCGTTGGAAAGGCCCACGTGGCGGATCTTGCCGGCCTTCACCAGATCGGCCAGAACCTGAAGCGTTTCCTCAATCGGCGTCTCGTCCTCGGCACGCGGCTTCGGCTGCCAGATGGTCGGATTGGCACCGAACTGGGAGACCTCGCGATCCGGCCAGTGGATCTGGTAGAGGTCGATGTAATCGGTCTGGAGCCGCTTCAGGCTCTTGTTGACGGCTTCCTCGATCTGGACACGGGTCAGACGCCCTTCCGAGCCGTCATCGCGGAACCAGCGGTTGCCCGTGCGCCCGACGACCTTTGTCGCCAGGATCACCTTGTCGCGCGTGCCGCGGGCCTTGAACCACGAACCGACGATCTTTTCCGTGCTTCCTTGCGTTTCTGCCTTGGGCGGAATGGAATAGAGTTCGGCGGTGTCGAAGAAATTGATGCCGCGCTCAAGCGCCATGTCCATCTGGAGGTGGCCTTCGGCTTCGGTGTTCTGCTGGCCCCAGGTCATGGTGCCGAGGCAGATGGAGCTGACCTCGATATCCGTACGCCCGAGTTTGCGCATTTCGATCATATGAAAAGTCCTGAGTTCATAGAGATGGAGAAAGCGCAGGACGCGCTTCTCGCGGTCTGATTGAAGGTTTGAGAGGATGCGGCGGGTGATCAGTCTTTCGGTGCGGCCGGTTCGGCGATCTCGCCGATCAGGGCCTCGACATCGGGAAGGATGCGGGAGACGATCATGTCCACGCCTTGCGAGGTCGGATGCATGCCGTCGCTCAGGTTGAGCGAAGGTGTGCCCGCGACCCCGTCCAGAAAGAAGGGGTAGAGGCGGGCGTCGTATTCCTTGGCAAGCTCCGGGTAGATGGGATTGAAGTCGCGCTCGTACTCGGGGCCCATGTTGGGCGGCGCAAGCATGCCTGCGATGAGGACGGGAAGGCCGCGTTCCTTCAGCCGGTCAAGTATGGCGGCCAGGTTGCGACGCGTGTCTTCAGGGCGGATGCCGCGTAGTGCGTCGTTTGCGCCAAGTTCGAGGATCACGCCGTCTGCCTTCTCGCCCACCGACCAGTCGAGACGGGCAAGCCCGCCGGAACTCGTGTCGCCGGAGACGCCTGCGTCGATCACGATCACGTCATGACCGCGCTCTTTCAGGGCGGCCTGAAGCTTGTCGGGGAACCCGTCGCCGGGCGGCAGGCCGTAGCCTGCGGTCAGGCTGTCGCCAAGCGCCACAAGGGTTACGGGCGCAGCCGAGGCGGCGGCAATCGGAACCATTGCAGCGGCAAACAGGGAAGTAATCATCGCGGCGAAGAAACGCATGGGCCCTCTGGATAGATTCGCTCAAGCCACCATATTGGGCTGAATGCGTGGCTTTGCGCCACTAGAACACGTTCGCTTGCGGGTCGCCAGCAGGCATGCTGCGGCTTGCGGATCGGCGTGCGCGTTCGCGTGGACCAACGCTTGGCCATCTCCGCGCACATGTCGCCCGACAGATCCGGATAGCTGATCTGGGTTTCAAAACGCCAAGGACAAGGCCTGTGGATCAAACCATCGTCCAGAATCCGGCGATCTCGCTCAGAGACGTCCATCTTTCGCTCGGCACCGGTGCCGCCCGCGTTCATATCCTCAAAGGGATCGATCTCGATATAGCGCGCGGGCATTCGGTCGGCATCATCGGGCCTTCCGGATCGGGCAAATCCACGCTGTTGATGGTGATGGCAGGGCTAGAACGCGCCGACAGCGGCCGCGTCAGCGTTGCGGGAACCGATATCACGGCGCTGGCGGAGGACGAGCTTGCCCGCTTCCGGGGGCGGTCTGTGGGCATCGTGTTCCAGTCGTTCCATCTGATCGCGAACATGACCGCGCTTGAAAACGTCGCCGTGCCGCTGGAGCTTGCGGGCGAAGCGCGGGCCTTTGCGCGGGCTGCCGACGAACTGGCCGCGGTCGGTCTCAAGGACCGGCTCAACCATTATCCGTCCCAGCTTTCCGGCGGCGAGCAGCAGCGCGTCGCCATGGCGCGCGCGCTGGTCACATCGCCGGAAATCCTGATCGCGGACGAGCCGACGGGCAATCTCGATGAGAACACCGGCGGCACCATCATCGATCTGATGTTCGAGGCACAGGAGCGCCACGGCACGACGCTGGTGCTGGTCACCCATGATCGCTCGCTTGCCGAGCGTTGCACCACCAGCGTGCGCATCCATTCCGGGGTGATCGATGCCGATCATGTCGCCCGCCGCCCGTCGACCACGGCGGAGCGCTGACATGACGGGGTCACCTGCGGCCGCTGTCGGGAGGCATGCCACCATCGCCACGGCCTTTCGCTTCGCCTTGCGCGAGATGCGCGGCGGTGTGCGGGGCTTTTACGTTTTCATCGCCTGTATCGCGCTGGGTGTTGCCGCCATCTCCGGCGTCGCCTCCATCTCGCGCGGCCTGACGGAAGGCATTGCCGGGGAAGGCCGCTCGATCCTCGGCGGCGATCTCGATTTCTCGTTGGTCCAACGGCAAGCCAATGCGGATGAACGTGCCTTTCTCGATGGCGTGGGCCGCGTTTCCGTGGTCGCCACGATGCGGGCGATGGCGCGGGTGCCTTCCGGCGATGCGCAGGCGCTCGTCGAGGTGAAAGCCATCGACGGGGCCTATCCGCTTTTCGGTACCCTGCAACTGACCGGCGGCGGCGATCTGCATTCAAGCCTTGAGGCGGAGGGCGATGTCTGGGGCGCGGTCGCAGACCCTGCGCTGCTTGCCCGGCTCGATATCTCGGTGGGCGATGAAATCACGCTCGGCTATGCGCGGCTGAGGATCGTGGACACGATCGCCGCAGAACCCGACAAGCTTTCCGGCGGGGTCGATTTCGGGCCGCGGTTGATGGTGTCGCGGGCCGCCATGGACGCGTCCCGGCTTATCCAGCCGGGAACGCTGGTGCGCTGGCATCATCGCGTGGCGCTCGATGACGTGCGTTCCGGTCCGCGCGGCGAGGACGATGTGAAGGCGGTGCGCGAGGAGGCGGACAAGCGCTTTCCCGATGCGGGCTGGCGCATTCGGGCACGCGACAATGCTGCCCCCGGGCTTCGGCGCAGTATCGGTCAGCTCACACAGTTTCTCACCCTTGTCGGGCTGACGGCGCTCGTCGTGGGCGGCGTCGGCGTCGCCAATGCGGTGCGCGCCTTTCTCGATACCAAGCGCCCGGTCATCGCCACCTTCAAATGCGTCGGCGCGCCGGGCGGTTTCGTTTTCTGGCTCTACCTGATGCAGATCCTGATGCTGGCCGGCTGCGGGATCGTGATCGGTCTTTTTCTGGGGGCGCTTCTGCCATTTGCGGCGGGGGCCTTTCTTGCGCAAGTTTTGCCCGTCGGGGTCATTGCGGGGATCTATCCTGGCGAACTGGCGCTGGGTCTCGTCTATGGCGTCCTCACCGCACTTGCCTTTGCGCTGTGGCCGCTGGGCCGGGCCCATGACGTGCCGCCGACGGCTCTTTTCCGCGACGAGATCGGCGCTCCCTCGCGCCTGCCGCGGCTGCGCTATGTCGGGGCGACGGCGGTCACGGTCGCGCTTCTTGCCGGGCTTGCGGTGGTGCTCGCCTATGAGCGGCGGATCGCGGTCATCTATGTGTGTGCGGCGGCGGCCTCCTTCGTGCTGCTCTTCGGTGTCGGGCGCGGGCTGATGGCGCTTGCGCGGCACATGCCGCGGTTTCGCCGCGGGATCGGGCGGGCCTCGGGGCGTGCTGCGGCTCTTGCGACGGAGTGGCGGCTGGCGCTTGGCAATATCTATCGTCCCGGTGCGCTGACGCCTTCGGTGACCCTGTCGCTGGGGCTCGGGCTCACCCTGCTGGTCGCGCTGACGCTGATCGACGGCAATCTGCGGCGTGAACTGATGACGCGGGTGGCGGATGAAGCGCCGAGCTTCTTCTTTCTCGATATCCAGAACGATCAGATGTCGACCTTCCGGCAGGTGGTTGAGGAAAACGCACCGGATGCGGAGCTTGTCACCGCGCCAATGATGCGCGGTCGTATCGTGAAGGTGGACGGCGTTCCGGCCCGCGACGTGGTGCCCACGCCAGAGGTCGCATGGGCGCTTCGCGGCGATCGCGGGATCACCTATTCGGCGGATCTGCCCGAGAACTCCGAGCTGGAAGCCGGGACATGGTGGCCGGAGAACTACAGCGGCGAGCCGCTCGTTTCCATGGAAAGCGGGATTGCAAAGGGGCTCGGTCTGACCATCGGCGATACGGTGACGGTCAATGTGCTGGGGCGCGAAATCCTCGCCCGGATTTCCAATATCCGCGATGTGGAGTGGGAGAGCCTGGCGATGAATTTCGTCCTCGTCTTCTCGCCCAACACGTTTGCGGGCGCGCCGCATTCCAATCTCGCCACGATCACGTGGAAGTCGGATGTCACGACGGAACGCGAGATCGAACTTCTGAAGACGATCTCCAACGCGCTTCCCACCGTTACCGGCGTTCGGGTAAAGGACGCGATCCAGCAGGTGAACGATCTTGTCGGCCAGCTCGCATGGGCCATCCGCGGGGCCTCCGCCATCACGCTTATCGCCAGCGTTCTGGTGTTGGCCGGCGCGCTTGCAGCAGGCCATCGCAACCGCATTCATGATGCGGTGATCCTCAAGACGCTGGGCGCAACGCGTGCCCGACTGATCGCGGCCTATGTGATCGAATATGCACTCCTTGGGGTTGCAACCTCCGTTTTCGCGGTTTTCGCCGGAACGGTGGCGGCCTGGTATGTCATCACTCAGATCATGCATGTGGGCTTCATGTTCCAGCCCATGACCGCGCTTGTCGCAGCGCTTGTGGCGCTGACGCTTTCGGTCGGCTTCGGTCTGGTGGGCACATGGCGGGTGCTGGGCGAGCGTCCGGCTCCGGTGCTGCGCAACCTCTAGGGCGCGGTAGCCGGGCGGGGGCGATGGCCGTTAACCATTTGCGGGGACTGCTACATGTTGTCCCCATCGCTCTGCGGGACATCTATTTGCCTCACAGCGATGCTACATCACGCGAAATTGCCACGAGACGGTCTTGTTCGCGTGGTCCGATACCCCCATATTCGCCACAGCGCCCGAGAAGGCGCATTTTCTGTCTTCCCAGGGGCGAATGAAAAGCGAGGAATTTCATGGCGACCTTCGACCGTAATCAGGCGAGCCGATACGCGGGCTCGCGCGCCGAGGCCGGCCTTTATGATGCTGGCCTTCGGGCCTACATGCTGAACGTTTACAACTACATGGCGCTGGGTCTCGGCATCACCGGCCTTGCCGCGCTTGGCACGTTCATGCTGTCGGTGACCACCAATCAGGCCGACGCCGCGGCACAGTTGCCCAACGGCATGATGCTGACCAGCTTTGGTCTGGCGCTCTTCGTGAGCCCGCTGAAGTGGCTCGTAATCCTGGCCCCGTTGGCCATGGTCTTCTTCCTGTCCTTCCGCGTTCACAAGATGAGCGTCGGCGCGGCGCAGGGGACATTCTGGTTCTATGCGGCGCTCGTGGGCATTTCCCTGTCCTCGATCCTCATGGTCTACACGCACCAGTCGGTGGCGCGGGTGTTCTTCATCACCGCGGCCTCCTTCGGCGGTCTGAGCCTCTTCGGCTACGTGACCAAGAAGGATCTGTCCGGCTGGGGCTCGTTCCTGTTCATGGGCCTGATCGGCATCATCATCGCGTCGCTGGTGAACATGTTCATCGGCTCCAGCGCGATGCAGTTCGCGATCTCCGTGATCGGTGTTCTGGTCTTTGCCGGCCTGACCGCCTACGACACGCAGCAGATCAAGGAAATGTACTACGCAGGCGACAGCGATGTGGTCGCCGGACGCAAGGCCGTCATGGGCGCGCTGCGTCTCTATCTCGACTTCATCAACCTGTTCCTCATGCTGCTGCAGCTCTTCGGCAACCGCGAGTAGGCGACAGGTTCGGCTGTTCCGTACAGCCCGAGTATGAATTGAAACGGGCGCGGAGATCACTCCGCGCCCGTGTTGTTTTGCGTCCTTGCAAGGACCGGGAGCCAGTCGGCAGAGCGCGCCGGCGCTCAGGCCTGTTCCTTGTCCTTCAGCTTGTTGATCTTCAGCATCTGCATGACCGCCTTTTCGAAATAGGGTTCGGTCGTGCCCTTGCGGACCTTGCGCAGGAAGTATTTCTCGAAGGCGATCTTGGCCAGATGCACCCACTTGCCGCTCGACGACCAGTTGACGTTGCGCGGCGGGTTCTGGGGCTGGGCCACGAAGACGACGCCGCCGTCGCCGAAATCGGCGAGGCAGATCGCATTCCAGGTGCCTTCGTGGGTCGGCTTCTTGTCGGCCAGGATTTCCTTCAGGTTCTGGGCAATCGCCGTGACCATGCTCTCGATCATGTAGCCGGTCTTCGGCACGCCCACCGGAACCGCGGTGGCTTCCAGCGGCGGGATGGCGATGCACACGCCAGCAGAGAAGATATCCGGATAGGTCGGGTTGCGCTGGTGCTTGTCGACGATCACGAAGCCGCGCGGGTTGGTGAGGCCCTCCACGCCCATCAGGGCGGGGATGCCGCGGAAGGCGGGCAGCATCATCGAGAAGCCGAAGGGCAGCTCGTGGACCTTCTTCAGGCTGCCGTCTTCGTTAAGCTCGGTGACGGTCATCTTGCCGTCCTCGATCTTGTCCACCTTGGCGTTGGTGATCCAGCGGATGTGCCGCTCGCGCATCTCCGATTCCAGCAAGCCCTTGGTGTCGCCCACGCCGCCGAGGCCGAGGTGACCCACATAGGGCTCGGCGGTGACGAAGGTCATCGGCACCTTGTGGCGCAGCTTCCGCTTGCGCAGATCGGTGTCCATGATCATTGCGAATTCATAAGCCGGGCCGTAGCAGGAGGCGCCCTGAACCGCGCCCACGACGATCGGGCCGGGGTTGGCGCAGAACTCCTCCCAATGCGGCTGGGCCGCGGTCGCATGGTCGACGTCGCATACGGAGTTGGTGAAGCCTTCGGGACCGAGCCCCTCGATCTCGTCGAAGGCAAGCTCTGGGCCGGTGGTGATGACGAGGTAGTCGTACGTCATCGTCTCGCCGTTCGAAAGGCGCACCGCCTTTTCTTCGGGGAGTACCTTTTCAGCCGCCGCGTGGATGAAGTTCACCTTGTGACGGGGGAGCGTGGTGGCGAGGTCGACGGTGATGTCCTCGCGCTTGCGCCAGTTCACGGCAACCCAGGGGTTGGAGGGCGTGAACTGGAAGTGGGCGGCCTTGGAGACCACCGTCACCTCATGCTTCTTTCCGAGCGCTTCACGGATTTCATAAGCCGCAGAGATGCCTGCGATGCCGCCGCCGAGAATGAGAATCTGAGCCAATGTCCTACTCCTGTTTCCTCCCGCCGCGCGGAACAGGCGATCGGCGCCTTGCCATCTTGCGCTGCGGTGCGCGCCGTTGATCCGGGACAGGGGGATACGGCGGGCGTTCCACGAAGCACGCCGTCTTCTGCGAGCGGCGTTGCACACAGGTGCCGGTCTCGAAATCGCCGGCATCAAGCTCTTATATCAAAACATACGAATGTTAGTATATAAGAATATTATAAATCTAAAGTACGGGTCCCGCCCGACCGCTCCCGGTAGGTCCGGGAGGCCGGAGCTGTTGTCAGCAAGTCCGGAGCGCAATCGAACAGGCGAACCGAACGATTGTCCGTCGGGCCACAATTCACGCTGGACGGATGCGATGTGCAGGCGCACATTCGCCTTCTCCCGATGCTCCCTCCAACGTCCTGCCAGAACATCCCGACATGCCCGATCTTACCATTCGCCCCGCCTGTGGGGATGACATTTCTTCAATCGCCGCGATTTATCGCCATTCGGTGGAGACCGGTACGGCCTCTTTCGAGCTTGCACCGCCCGACGAGGCGGAGATGCTGCGCCGCCATGAGGCCATCGTGGCGAACGGATATCCCTATCTTGTGTGCACGAGCGGAGAGGACGGTGCCGAGCGTGTGCTGGGTTACAGCTACGCAAGCGCCTACCGGCCGCGCCCGGCCTACCGCGGGACGGTGGAAAATTCGGTCTATGTCGCGCCCGACGCGCACCGTATGGGGGTGGGCAGAGCCCTGCTTAAGGCGCTCATCGAGGAAACGACGCGGCGCGGGTTCCGGCAGATGGTGGCGGTCATCGGCGACAGCGGCCACGTGGCGTCGGTGGAGCTACATCGCGCGCTGGGCTTTGAAACCGTCGGCACGCTGAAGAACGTGGGCCGGAAATTCGGCCGCTGGCTCGATTCCGTGCTGATGCAGCGCGCACTTGGAGAGGGCGCGGAAACCGCACCCGATGAGGAGCCGACCTGAGGCCGGCTCGCTTCCGTTTTCTGATGAAAGTGAAGCTGCCCTAGTCGCGCAGCTTGACGATATTGCCGTCGTCCTTCGGGCCGTCGTCCGTGGGATCGGAAGGGTCTGCCTCATCCGCAGCGCTTGCGGCGGTTTCCGAGGGCACCGGCTCCAGAAGCTCGTCGGACATGTCGTCCTCGGCGGCGAGAACCTTCTCCACGCGGGCGACCGGGTCGCCGGAAGTTGCGTGCTCGAAGGAGATGCCGTCCTTCTCCATCGCCATCTGGTAGTTGGCGATGACGGACTTGAGCTGTGCGATCTGGTCCACGGCGCTGTCGTATTTGATGCGGAAGCGCTGCAGCTTCTTGGTCTCCTCCACCAACTCCTCGTTGGTTTCGGCGTATTTCTGATTCTGGCTGCGCTCGTGGTTGAGGTCGGTGAGAACCGCATTGTAGCGCAGGTTCAGCTCACGCAGCTTGGCGTTGGTGCTGACCAGATCGTTGCGATCGTGCTCGTGGTTCTTCTGGGCGCTGTCGAGCAGGCGCTCGATTTCCTGCATCCGCTTGATCATGTCGCGGTTGCGCTCTTTCAGGGAATTGTTCTCGGTCGCCATTTCCTGCAGGGAATGGGCGCCGATGCGGCGCTGCGAGGAGAGGTTCTCGATCTCGGAATTGAGCGTGTAGACCTCGTTGTCGTGCTTGCGCTTTTCCTCTTCCAGCCGCGATTTGGCGTATTCGATCTCCTGCTCGGCGATGTCGAGGCGGGATTTCATGTCGATCGCCTCGTTGCGGAACTCGCTCACCTGCCGCTTGGAGGCTTCCGCCTCGGAGGCGAGCTGCTGCGACTTGCGGATTTCCGCTTCCAGCAGGGCCGCGCTTTCGGAGAGGTTCTGCTGCAGTTCCTTTTCGCGCTGGGTCAGGCTCTCGAGCGCGGTCTTCAGGCTTTCGGCATGCTCTTCCGCCGTGGCGAGCTTGGCCGCCGTGTCCTTCAGTTCGCCGCTCAGATCGGCGATCTGGCCATTGGCTTCCACGAGGCGGGCGCTCTGGGAGCGGTATTCCTCGTTGACCTTCTTGTTGTTGTCGCGAATGGAAACCAGATCGTTGCGCGCGCCTTCAAGGGCGGTGCGGGTTTCCGTCGAGCGCTTGCGAAGGGAGTGGACTTCCGCCAGAGCCTCTTCAAGCTGGGACGACAGCGACTTGACTTCGTGATTGCGGTCGATCAGGTCGGTGGTCAGCTTGGCGTTTTCCGACTTCAGCCGGATTTCGGTCTCAACGTGGGTGCGCGAGGCGTCGATGAATTCGGACAGCAGCGCGATGGAGTTGGAACTCTCGGCCGCCAGCGTGTTCATCTGCTCGAAGGTGCGCCCCAGTCCGCCGACGCGGGACTTGAGGTTGTCGAGGCTGCGCAACTGCTCCTGCATGCGCAGCGCGAGCGGCGAGAGCTGTTCGACGTTGGAGCCTTCTTCCTGGTTCTCATCCTGGAATTCGTCTTCCGCTCCGTAGGCCGTCGGCCGCGCGGTGCCGTCGTCACGGGACGACGAGCTCTGCTTGCTGGAGAAAAGACCCATTTCCGAACTCCTCAACGACGCCATGCGGCTTCCCTCTCACGCATTTCCGTCTCTTCGCCAATATTAGCGTTAACCGGAAATTAACGGAAGTCGGGGCAGCCGCTTACTGATTTCGATTAGAAACTAGGGTAAGTGCGGGCGGGAAGGCAATAAGAAAAGCAGAACCGAAGCGGCTTTGTTCCGCCATCGTGCCGGATTCGAGGGTCGGACTCGTTTGAATTGACGTATTCCTAAAAATGACGATCCAATAGTGAAAGCGGCATGTATTCGGGGTTACGCGCCCGAGTTTCCGGATTGCGACGAGCGTCGAAGGCGCGTGCCTGCGGTCATGCGCCTCACCGGGCAACGGTGCCGGGAAGGGCTGCCATCTCTCCATGGTCCGGCAAAGGCGGAGATCTGACGGCGGTTTTGTAGCTGAGATCCGGCCATGGGCGATCAGCGCCCGGGCCTTGCGGCGCGAACGTTTGAGGGGAATTGGCAGGGCGCGGCCGGCATTGCCAGGCCTGTGTCGTTTTTCATTCGAGTCTTCGGCAATACGGCGACTTTGCCCTGCCCATGACGTTTTCCCGGAAGTCACGCTCGGCCATCCGGCCATCCTCTCGCCGCAACTTCAGAGACTGTTTCACCCGCGAAATTGCTCGCCTGTGCTGGAGCCTCCCGACCGGCTCCGCACCCGCATTGAGGCGAGGCACGAACCCGGTCCGAAGCCGCGCGCCCTCTCGGACCCCCACGACCTTCGATTGCGTCAGCCTACTCGGGTCCGTTAGTCCCTTTGAGCCGACGCCGTCACGATCCCCGACCAGCACGGCAGACGGTCTGCCATGGCTTCCCGCTTGTGGCCGGGCGATGGGGAAAGGATAGGGGCGGCGGGAGAGGGCGGGGATAAGAAAGTGACGGATGTGGAGTGGCTTTCCGTTGCTTGATCACCGGCCTCTGTGGCTTCACACTGCGTGAATGGGGGGCTTCGTCTACATTCTTGCCGGCCGCAAGCACGGCACGCTTTATGTCGGCGTGACGAACGACCTCGCACGCCGCGTGAGCGAGCACCGTCTCGGGGAAATACCGGGGTTCACCAGCCGCTATGGCGTGAAGCGGCTCGTCTACTACGAGACATTCGAGCGTTTCGACGACGCGATATTGCGGGAAAAGCGTCTGAAGCGCTGGCCGCGTGCCTGGAAGGTTCAGGCGATCGAGCGGACGAACCCGGAATGGGTGGATCTCTGGGAAGAGATCGCGTCTTGAACGAAGCACTACGGCAAGCGTGAAGTCTGCCTTTGTCTTCGATCCTGCCTCCGTCATCCCCGGCTTGACCGGGGATCCACTCTGTTCTCGGCACGCGCAGGAGCGTATTGGCCGTGTCGACGGTGCATCTTGGGTCATGAAAGAGAATGCGCTTTCGGGCCGACGCCCGTGCCGCGCGTCGATCCAGAGTGCGCGCTGAATGGAGAGGGTATTGGATCCCCGATCAAGTCGGGGATGACGGCGTGGGTGAATCGGAGGATTCGGATGGTTGGGTGTGGCTCGCTCGGGTCTTTCGGAGCGGCGCTTTCTATCGATGCGTGATCGCGTCGTAATTCCTTCATTTCGGCGAGCTCGATAGTGTCTTTTCCCTCCGTCCTCACCTCCGTCATCCCCGGCTCGACCGGGGATCCACTCTGCTTTCGGCTTGCACCCGAGGGGATCGGTTGCGCAGGAGGTATGTGCTCGGGATGAGGACAATGTCGTTTTCGGCGACGAGTGTGTCCGTGCCTACTGTGCGTAGAATCGGAGTGTGTGCCGACTGGAGAGGGTATTGGATCCCCGATCAAGTCGGGGATGGCGGCATGGGTGGATCGGAGGATTCGGATGGTTGGGTGTGGCTCGCTCGGGTCTTTCGGAGCGGCGCTTTCTATCGATGCGTGATCGCGTCGTAATTCCTTCATTTCGGCGAGCTCGATAGTGTCTTTTCCCTCCGTCCTCACCTCCGTCATCCCCGGCTCGACCGGGGATCCACTCTGCTTTCGGCTTGCACCCGAGGGGATCGGTTGCGCAGGAGGTATGTGCTCGGGATGAGGACAATGTCGTTTTCGGCGACGAGTGTGTCCGTGCCTGCTGTGCGTAGAACCGGAGTGTGTGCCGACTGGAGAGGGTATTGGATCCCCGATCAAGTCGGGGATGACGGCGTGGAGGGATAGGGGAAGTCGGATGGTTCTGGACGGGGCAGAGACATCCTTCTCACCAGCCGATGGATATGGTCTCCCAACTAATACTCAGGCACCTAGGAAGGGCCCTGTTGGCCTTCACCATTCAAGACGGCCGTTCTACCTTCCCGCACGCCCCGTCTTCCGCGGCCTGCCCTTCGGCCCCTTCTTGTCGTCACTGCCGATGCCGGGTCGCCCGCGAGCCAACGGAACTTCCGTTCTCCCCACGGTCATTTCGTCCAGCGTGTTTTTGCGCACCTTCGAGCCTGAGCCCTTGGGCGTGTTGGCGCTGGCGCCGTATGGGCGCTCGCCGCGGTAGCCGCCGCTCTTGTCCTCGATGGCGGACTGGCGGGCCAGCGGGTCGTCGGAGATCGCAAGTTCCGTCTCGCGCAGGCGCTTGACCTCGTCGCGCAGGCGGGCGGCTTCCTCGAAGTCCAGATCGGCGGCGGCCTCGCGCATGCGCTTTTCCAGCGCCTCGATATGGGCCGCCATGTTGTGGCCGATCATCTCGCCCGCGTTTTCCGCGAAACCGGAATCCACCGTGACATGGTCGCGCTCGTAGACGGAGGAGAGGATGTCGCCGATGTTCTTCTTCACCGATTCCGGCGTGATGCCGTGCTCCTCGTTATAGGCGACCTGCTTGGCGCGGCGGCGGTCGGTCTCGTCGATGGCGCGCTGCATGGAGCCGGTCACGTGATCGGCGTAGAGGATCACCCGCCCGTCGACGTTACGCGCAGCGCGGCCGATGGTCTGGATGAGCGAGGTCTCGGAGCGCAGGAAGCCTTCCTTGTCGGCGTCCAGAATGGCCACCAGCGCGCATTCGGGAATGTCGAGGCCCTCGCGCAGCAGATTGATGCCGACCAGCACGTCAAACGCGCCGAGGCGCAGGTCGCGCAGGATCTCGATGCGCTCCAGCGTGTCGATGTCGGAATGCATGTAACGCACGCGCACGCCGGATTCGTGCAGGTATTCGGTCAGGTCCTCCGCCATGCGCTTGGTGAGCACGGTGACCAGCGAGCGATAGCCCTTGGCCGCCACCTCGCGCACTTCGCCGAGAAGATCGTCCACCTGGCTCTTGGCCGGGCGGATATCGACCGGGGGATCGATGAGGCCGGTGGGTCGGATGACCTGCTCGGCGAAGACGCCGCCGGATTCCTCCATCTCCCAGTTGCCCGGCGTCGCCGACACGCAAACCGTCTGCGGCCGCATGGCGTTCCATTCCTCGAAGCGCAGCGGGCGGTTGTCCATGCAGGACGGCAGGCGGAAGCCGTATTCGGCCAGCGTCGCCTTGCGACGGAAGTCGCCCCGGTACATGCCGCCGATCTGGGGCACGGTGACGTGGCTTTCGTCGATGAAGACCAGCGCGTTGTCGGGCAGATATTCGAACAGCGTCGGCGGCGGCTCGCCGGGCGCACGGCCCGTCAGGTAGCGCGAATAGTTCTCGATGCCCGCGCACGATCCGGTCGCCTCGATCATTTCCAGATCGAACAGGGTGCGCTGCTCCAGCCGCTGGGCTTCCAGCAGGCGGCCGTGGTTGTTCAGTTCCTCAAGGCGCTGCTTCAGCTCGGTCTTGATGGATTTTACCGCCTGATTGAGCGTCGGCTTGGGCGTCACATAGTGCGAATTGGCGTAGACCTTCACGGACTTCAGTTCGCCGCTCTTCTTGCCGGTGAGCGGATCGAACTCGGTGATGGAATCGATCTCGTCGCCGAAGAGCGAGATGCGCCAGGCGCGGTCCTCGAAGTGGGCGGGGAACAGCTCGATGGTGTCGCCGCGCACGCGGAATGTGCCGCGCTGGAAGGCCGCGTCATTGCGCTTGTACTGGAGGGCCACGAGATCGGCCAGAAGCTGGCGCTGGTCGATGCGCTCGCCGACCTCCAGCGCGAAGGTCATGGCGGTGTAGGTCTCCACCGAGCCGATACCGTAGATGCAGGACACGGAGGCGACGATGATGACGTCGTCGCGTTCCAGAAGCGCCCGGGTGGCCGCGTGGCGCATCCGGTCGATCTCCTCGTTGATGGAGGATTCCTTCTCGATATAGGTGTCGGTGCGCGGGACGTAGGCTTCCGGCTGGTAGTAGTCGTAGTAGGAGACGAAATACTCCACCGCGTTCTCGGGGAAGAAGCTCTTGAACTCGCCGTAGAGCTGGGCGGCCAACGTCTTGTTTGGCGCGAGGATCAGCGCCGGGCGCTGCGTCTGGGAGATCACCTGCGCCATGGTGAAGGTCTTGCCCGAGCCGGTCACGCCGAGCAGTACCTGCGTCTGCTCGTTGTCGTTGGCACCCGACACGAGATCGGCAATCGCGGTGGGCTGGTCGCCGGAGGGCTTGAACTCCGTAACCAGCTCGATGGGCACGCCGCCTTCCGATTTCTCGGGCCGCTCGGGGCGGTGCGGCGTCCAGATCTTGCCGTTCTTGTGAAGCGGGTTGCCGCTTTCGATGAGCGCGGAGAGCGCCTGCACGGTGGCGGTTGCGCCGCCGCCGCCGGAAAGCTCCGGCAGGGCGTTGCGGCCCTTGCGCTTCTTCTTGGTCTCCGCGACCTGTTTCGCCAGCAGCTCCTCTGCTTCCTCAAGCGAGATATCGAGCCCGGCAATCGGGTTCATGCCGCCTGCGGCCTTCGCCTTGGGGCTGACGGGGGCGTCCTGCTTCTTGCGGGACTTCGATTTGGCGGGCTTCTTCGCGGAAGCCGGTTTCTTGTCCGTGGCCGCGGGGGCGGGCTTTGCCGCCTCGTCGGAAATCTCGCGCGCCCAGTCGGAAACCGAGCCGGACAGCGGCGCACCTTCGAAGGGCGCCTGCGGGCTTTCGGCGAAGCCGGAAACGTTATCTCCGGAAGCCTCGGGAAGGTCGGTCTCGTGCGGGGGAGTTTTCTTGCCAGCCATGGCGCCGAATATGGGGCGAACGGGCCGACAAGGGAAGGGGCAGTTTCGGTTTTGTTCCGCTCTGGTCAGGCGCGGTCGCTGTGGCCGAGCGCGAGGTCCGGGTCGATCACGTCGCGCAGACGCTGCTTGATGACCTTCGGCTGGGGGAAGCCGTCCTCGGCCTTGCGGTCCCAGATCAGGGTCTGCTGTCCGTCATGGGTGACGGTAACGCGGAAGATGCCGCCGGTGCCGGGCACAAGCGTGACGCCTCCCAGTTCCTCGGAAAAGGTCTGCAACAGTTCCTGCGCCATCCAGCCCGCCCGCAGCATCCAGTTGCACTGGCGGCAATATTCGATGGAGACAGTGGGCTTGTCGGTCATGGCGGTTTTCCATATCGGGCGGCGGGTTTGCTCCGCTTGCCAAACCCGTTAGCATGAGGACTATTACAGTGACGATTTATTCAATCAGAAAGTTGCCCGGTCCGTATGCAGATTATCGAAAGCAGCATCTTCGGTGTCCGCTCGGTTCGCATGGTACTGACTTCCAAAGAACATCCTTACGAAGTGACGCTGTTTCCGATGATTCACATCGCCGAAGCGGCTTTCTTCGAAGCTGTCATTGCGGACGCCATCTCGCATGACATTGTCCTGTTCGAGGGGGTGAACTCGCGCTACGTCAAATGGCTGACCCGTTCATACCGCTGGGCCGCCGTCTCCAGGAGGCTCGGCTTGCGATTGCAGCAAGAGTTCAGGGCGAAAGAAATCGGCGATACGAGGGTTATACGAGCGGATCTTGATACGGACGAGTTCGACCGATTGTGGCGCGGACTGCCTTTTCGGATGAAGTTTCTGGCCTATGTTTTACCACCGTTGATCGGGCTGAAACGGCGCCTGTTTGCAACGCGGGAATCGCTTGCTGAGGACATGCCCATGTCCGATCGCACAAGCAGCCAGGAATGGCTGGGTTGGGGAGAGGATGTCGACGCGTTTTTTGGCGTGATCCTGCATGCGCGTGACCGTCGTCTGATCGACTGTCTGGAAGAGGTGCTGGCCGAGCCGTGCGATGCGCCACGGCGCATCGCCATCGTCTATGGCGCAAGGCACATGCGCGCCGTGCTTCGTCATCTGACGAAAGACTATCGCTTCCGAGTATCCGAAAACAGTTGGATGACCGTGTGGCACCTCTAGGAGCGCCACACGGTGCCTGCTTGATGCCGGAAGCAAAATCCAACCGGCCCGCCGCGATCCTGTCGAGCGGAGAATGTTCTAGATGAAGCGAACTTCCGCGATCTCGTAGGAGCGCGCGCCGCCGGGGGCTGCCACTTCCACGCTGTCGCCGACTTCCTTGCCGATGAGGGCGCGGGAGATGGGCGAGGAAATCGAGACGCGGCCCTCCTTCACATCGGCTTCCGCGTCGCCGACGATCTGGTAGGTCTTTTCTTCCTCGGTGTCCTCGTCGATGAGGGTCACCGTTGCGCCGAACTTGATCTTCTCGCCGGAGAGCTTGGTGACGTCGATCACCTCCGCGCGCGAGAGCTTGTCCTCAAGCTCGTTGATGCGGCCCTCGTTGTGGCTCTGGGCTTCCTTGGCGGCGTGGTATTCGGCGTTCTCGGAAAGGTCGCCATGGGCGCGCGCTTCGGAAATCGCCTGAATGATCCGCGGGCGCTCGACGGCGGTCCGATGCTTCAGCTCTTCCTCGAGCTTGGCGTGTCCGCCAATCGTCATCGGGACTTTTTCCATGCCTTCTCGACCTCTCGGTACGCGTGCGCTGCCTCTTCGGCGGCGGCAAGAGTCAATAAAAACCGGCCGTCCGCCGGGGCCAGTCGCCCCGGTGCGTCCGAACCGATCAGATCTGTCGCGCGGATAACCTCGATCCGGCGTCAATGTTCCTTCCAGCCTGCCCGTCGCGGCCCGCACCCTCAACCCTCATGGCTCACCCTTCCTGTGCAAAAGGGGGAGCGAGGACCGAGGCGCGTTGTCGCCCTTCGGGTGCCGGATCATTCCACCGCCATGAAGAGGTTCAGGCAGCCGTGGGGAAATAGTCCTGCAACGGCCTGACTTCAAGATGGCCGGTCTTGTAGGCCTCGACGGCCCTTGCTGCGGCAATCGCACCCGACAAGGTGGTGTAATAGGGCACCTTGTGCATGAGCGCGGCCTGGCGCAGGGATCGGCTGTCGGCAAGGGCCTGAGCGCCTTCGGTCGTGTTGAAGACGAGCTGGACCTCACCGTTCTTGATAGCATCGACGATGTGAGGCCGCCCTTCAAGCACCTTGTTGATCTTGCGACAGCTAATGCCTTTTTCCTCGAGGAAACGCTGGGTTCCGCCGGTTGCAATGATCTCGAAGCCGCAGCGGCTCAGGATCTTCGCCGTCTCAAGAATCCGCGGCTTGTCGGCATCGCGCAGAGAGATGAAGACCGTGCCTTCGGTCGGCAGCTTCACGCCCGCGCCGAGCTGCGACTTGGCGAAGGCCACCGGATAGGCGCGGTCGAGGCCCATGACCTCGCCCGTGGAGCGCATTTCCGGACCAAGTACCGTGTCGACACCCGGGAAACGGGCGAACGGGAAGACCGCTTCCTTCACCGCCACGTGGTTGAACTTGCTCTTGTGCAGGTCGAAGGAGGCGAGGCTTTCACCCGCCATGACACGTGCGGCGATCTTGGCGACCGGGAGGCCGATCGTCTTGGCCACGAAGGGCACCGTGCGCGAGGCGCGCGGGTTCACTTCCAGCACGTAGATCGTGTTTTCCTTGATGGCGTACTGGACGTTCATCAGGCCGCCCACTTCCAGAGCCAGCGCCATGGCGCGGGTCTGTTCCTCAAGCTGGCGGATGATATCGGCGGAAAGCGAATGCGGCGGCAGGGCGCAGGCGCTGTCGCCGGAATGGATGCCGGCTTCCTCGATGTGCTCCATGATGCCGCAGACGAAGACGTCCTTGCCGTCGCACAGTGCGTCCACGTCCACTTCCACCGCGTCGGAGAGATAGCGGTCGAGCAGAACGGGGCTCTTGCCGGAGACGACGACGGCTTCGTTGATGTAACGCTCGAAGTGCTCGGGATCGCGCACGATTTCCATGCCGCGGCCGCCCAGCACGTAGGAGGGGCGGATCACCGTCGGATAGCCGATCTTGGCGATGATCTCGTGGGCTTCCTCGACCGAATGGGCGATGCCGTTTTCCGGCTGCTTGAGTTTCAGCTCATGCAGCAGCTTCTGGAACCGGTCGCGGTCTTCGGCAAGGTCGATCTTGTCGGGCGAGGTGCCGAGGATCGGCACGCCCGCTTCCGTCAGCCCCTGCGCCAGCTTCAGCGGGGTCTGGCCGCCGAACTGCACGATGACGCCGACCAGCGTGCCGCGCGACTGCTCCACGCGGATGATCTCCATCACGTCCTCGCCGGTGAGCGGCTCGAAGTAGAGCCGGTCGGAGGTGTCGTAATCGGTGGAGACGGTTTCCGGGTTGCAGTTGACCATGATCGATTCGTAGCCCGCATCGGCGAGCGCGAAGGCGGCATGGCAGCAGCAATAGTCGAACTCGATGCCCTGACCGATCCGGTTCGGGCCGCCGCCCAGGATCATGACCTTCTTCTTTTGCGAAGGCTCGGCCTCGTTGGCGGGCGCTCCGGCGAAGGGGGCTTCATAGGTCGAATACATGTAGGCCGTCGGCGAAGCGAACTCAGCCGCGCAGGTGTCGATGCGCTTGTAGACCGGATGCACGTCGAGGCCCGTGCGGAGTGCGGTAACCTCGGCTTCCTCCCGACCGGCAAGCTGCGCGAGACGGGCGTCGGAGAAGCCCTGCGACTTGAGCTGGCGGAAGCCCTGCGCATGGCCGGGAAGACCGTATTCGCTCACCTTCTGCTCAAGCTCGATGATGTCGCGGATCTGTTCCAGGAACCACGGGTCGATCTTGCAGGCGGCGTGGATCTCCGTGTCGGTCAGGCCGAGGCGCATGGCCTGCGCCACCTTCAGCAGGCGATCCGGGGTCGGTGCGCCGAGGGCGGCGCGGATGGCGTTCTTGTCGTCGCCCTGACCGAGCCCCGCGATCTCGATCTCGTCGAGACCGGAAAGGCCGGTCTCCAGACCGCGAAGCGCCTTCTGAAGGCTCTCGTTGAAGGTGCGGCCGATGGCCATGACCTCGCCTACCGACTTCATGGCGGTGGTCAGCAGGGGCTGTGCGCCGGGGAACTTCTCGAAGGCGAAGCGCGGCACCTTGGTGACGACATAGTCGATGCTCGGCTCGAAGGAAGCCGGGGTCGCACCGCCGGTGATGTCGTTTTCAAGTTCGTCCAGCGTGTAGCCGACCGCGAGACGGGCCGCGACCTTGGCGATCGGGAAGCCGGTCGCCTTGGAAGCGAGCGCGGAGGAACGCGACACGCGCGGGTTCATCTCGATGACGATGAGGCGGCCGTTTTCCGGATTGACCGCGAACTGGACGTTGGAGCCGCCCGTTTCCACACCGATCTCGCGCAGCACCGCCAGAGAGGCGTCGCGCATGATCTGGTATTCCTTGTCGGTCAGGGTCAGGGCCGGGGCGACGGTGATCGAATCGCCGGTGTGGACGCCCATCGGGTCGACGTTCTCGATGGAGCACACGATGATGCAGTTGTCCGCCCTGTCGCGGACGACCTCCATCTCGTACTCCTTCCAGCCCAGCACCGATTCCTCGATCAGCACTTCGTTGGTGGGCGAGGCGTCGAGACCGCGCTCCAGGATGTCGAGGAACTCTTCCTTGTTATAGGCGATGCCGCCGCCGGTGCCGCCCATGGTGAAGGAGGGGCGCAGAATGGCGGGCAGGCCGATCTTCTCCAGTGCGACAAAGCCGTCGGCCATGGAGTGGGCGAGATGAGAACTCGGCGTGTCGAGGCCGATCTTGGTCATCGCCTCCTTGAAGCGTTCGCGATCCTCCGCCTTGTCGATGGCGTCGGCGGTCGCGCCGATCATTTCCACGTCCCACTTGTCGAGAACGCCCATCTTGCGCAGGGAGAGGGCGCAGTTGAGCGCAGTCTGGCCGCCCATGGTGGGCAGCAGGACGAGCTTTTCGTCCGGGCGCTCGGTGCGTTCCTTCTCGATGATCTTGGCCACAACCTCGGGCGTGATCGGCTCTATATAGGTCGCATCGGCCAGATCGGGGTCGGTCATGATCGTGGCCGGGTTCGAGTTGACCAGGACGATCCGATACCCTTCGCTTTTCAGGGCCTTGCAGGCCTGGGTACCGGAGTAGTCGAACTCGCAGGCCTGTCCGATCACGATAGGACCGGCACCGATGATCAGGATGGATTGGATGTCAGTACGCTTGGGCATTTCGGCTCCCGGCGTCGCGCATGGGCGTGCACCACCCCCGGCACGGGCCACGACATGGGCATGTGTCGGTCGGATGGTCGCGTCGCGACAACTGAAGATGGTCGGCTGAGCGGGCCTTATAGGGAAAAAGTGAGGTTGCGGGAACCCCTGTTGGCCCGCTCATGGCTCTGACGGGGAAAAAATCTTGTGAGCAGGCGTTGCGCGGGGCGCGCGCGCAAGGGAATTCGGGCCGGATCAGGCGGTGTGAAAAGTCGGTCTCAGGCCACTTTATTCCCTTCATCGTACCGCCCCGTCGTGCGTTTCGCGCGCCGCGCTCCGCAGCGGAGGCACGGCAGATGTTTTTCTCCGCCCGTTCCCTCATGGGCGTGGGCAGGAGGTCGGCGGCTGCGTCGATACAGGTGTTTCGCCCCCTTCCGAGAAGTGACGATGCACAGTCCGCAAATGTATTAAGGGATATCACGTAGTGCGGGATGTGAAATACCGAGAAACAATTTGCCGGCTCTCGCAGGGGGCCCGACATTAAGTCGCAGCCGGGCTTCCGGTCTTCGGTTCGGCAATTGCTCCATTTCTGGCCGGTTTCACCGGAAAGCAAGAATAATCCCCTGCGCCCTCGAATTGCCACATCGTCAAATTAACTCTATCATGCGAAAATCATTGAGATATTCGGATTTATACCGAAGCTCGATGGTTGGCATGCCACCCGACGTGACGTATCAGGTGTGCCGCTCGGTTAGCCTGCCGTTGACGCGACGGGGGCAGGGCGGCGCCGGCCGGCACTCCATCCGGATCTCGCCGTCCCGCAAGGGCGTTTCCGGCATGATCCGGATGGAGTGCCGGTGCGATGCAATCCCTTTCGGCGAATGATGAGCCCCGCGGAGGATGCGGGTGTCATTGGCGTGGGTGACATTTAATAGTCCGTTCGCGTCCGGCCTGAGGCCGGTGCGGATCTGTGTAGTCTGCGTGGCGGTCCGGGCCGTCGCGCGTGTTGGTTCGCCGGGTCATGGTGAAAACGGAAAACGGTCGCACGCGCCTCAACAGCGCCTCTGCATCGGTCTCGGCGGACAGCCAGAGCCGGGATGCGTTTCTCGTGCATTGCCGCAGCCTCAACGGACTGCCGAGCTATCTCGCCTTGCGCGGCGTCGATTATTCGAGCCTTGCCGCGCAGGCCGGGCTTGCGGATGCGGATACATCCTCCACCGATTGTTACATCGCGCTGAACGCCTTTGCGCATCTTCTGGAGATGGCGTCGGAGGCGACGGATGACGATTGTCTGGGGCTGCGCTGGACCGGTCAGGACGAGCAGGGCGGCCGCGGCACGCTGGCCCTTTGCCTGCGTTACGTGCCTAACCTGCGCGCGGGGCTGGAAACGCTCGTGCGGTTCATGGCGCTCTATGTGGATGTGGCCTCCGCGGAGGTTCACTTCGATGGCAACGCCACGCTTTCCTGGCGTTATTCGCCGCTGATCGTGCGGCGGGACCAGATCACGGACCGGACTGCATGCCTCTTCGTGGGCTGGCTGAATGCGGCGCTGCCGCGCACCGAATTCCCGGTTGAGGTGCGGCTTGCGCGCCGCAAGCCGAAATCGGCGGCCCTTCACCGGGCTTTGCTGGCCAGCAACGTACAATTCGACGCAAATCAGAACGAGATCGTCTTCTCCCAGCGGTGTCTCGATCTGCCCAATCCGCAGGGCGACGGGGACCTGTTCCGTGCGTTGTGCGATCTCAACGGCCGGTTGATGCGCGAGCGCAGGCGGCAGGACGACATCGTGCTGAAGGTGCGCGAGGAGATCATGGATCTCGTGCGGCTGGACGAGCGCCCGGCGACGCTGGATGTCGTTGCCCGGCGCATGGGGCTGAGCGCGCGCGGTCTGCAGCGGCGCCTCTCCCACAATGGGACGAGCTTCAACGATCTGGTCGACGGGCTGAAGCGGGAGAACGCGCAAAGGTTGCTGGAGGAGAGCGACCTGATGATTTCAGAGATCGCCTATCGCCTCGGTTTTTCCAGCATCGGCAACTTCACGCGGGCCGCGAAGAGGTGGTTCGGCCGCTCCCCCAGAGACTACCGCAGCCATATGCAATCGACCCGAGCAAGGAAGTAGGGGAATGCGCGTGGGGTGTGTTGTCGCATGGCTTCTGAAGCTAAATCTTAGGCGTCCGGGGCGAATTACGTAGCGCGAGCCAGTGGCATATTCCGCCCGTTCACGCGGGAGATGTTCAAGCTCCTCTGCGGGACCTGCGGAAACTTCCCTGCAGGAACTGATCGGGAGGCGTGAATAATCGAAATTATGGCCTGAGAATCAACGTCTGAACATCTTTGCCGGAACCAGAGTGTTGTTTGGAATGTTTTCAGGTTCATAGAAGCTATCGCAGCGTTCGCGTTGTGATATGGCCGCTGGGTGGACGGCCGACACAACGATAATCCACTGGCAAGTAGGCAAGATGAATACAATCCCAACCACAATCGCAGCCGTTCCCGACATCGCTGGCCCCATCCCGCAGTCGACCGAGGAAGGCAAGCTGCACTCTATCTCGGAAATGGCCGAGATGTTCGACGTCACCCTGCGCACGCTGCGGTTCTATGAGGAGAAAGGTCTCCTCAACCCGGTCCGTCGCGGGTCGCGCCGTTTTTATCGCGAACAGGAAATCGGTCGCATGCGGGTGATCCTGCAGGCGAAGCGCATCGGCCTGACCCTTGTTGAGATCCGTCAGGTTCTCAAGCTGGTCGAAGGCAAGGGCGCGCGTTCCGAGCAGCTCAAGAGCCTGCGCGCTATCTGCTCCTCGCAGCTCGATCTGCTGGAAGAGCAGACCGTCACGGTCCGCCAGCAGCTCGCCGAAACGAAGCAGATCGTATCCGACCTCGACGCGCTCGTATCCGCCGAGGCTCTGTAAGATACTGCTGTCAGGATGCGGTCCCGCGCACGTCGCGTGCATCGTTGAGAGCGCCTGAGCGTCCTTGCGTCCGGGCCTTGAGGCCGGGAGCGGATCCGAACAGATTGCAAAGAGCAAGATTTCGCGGTCGATCGCCAGGTGCGGTCGGCCGCGTTTTCGTTTGTGCGCCGGTTTTCCCTATCTCGACTTCTCTGTATCCCGACAGGCAAACAAAAAAGGGAGCCCCGGCCGTATCGGCCGGAGCCCCCTGTCTGTTTCGCGCGTGGTCGGATCAGGCTGCGCCGCGTTCGGGAACCGCCGCATCGCCCTTGCGCTCGCGGATCAGATTGATGAACCGCGTGAAGAGATAGTGGCTGTCGCGGGGGCCGGGCGAGGCTTCCGGGTGGTACTGAACCGAAAAGACCGGCTTGCCGGTGACGCGAAGGCCGCAGTTGGAGCCGTCGAACAGCGAGACATGGGTCTCTTCCACATCATCCGGCAGGCTGCCGGTGTCGACCGCGAAGCCGTGGTTCATGGAGGTGATTTCGACCTTGTCGGTGGTGCGATCCATGACCGGGTGGTTGGCGCCGTGATGGCCCTGATGCATCTTGCGGGTCTTGCCGCCGAG
This sequence comes from Breoghania sp., assembly GCA_963678585.2. GTDB lineage: Bacteria > Pseudomonadota > Alphaproteobacteria > Rhizobiales > Stappiaceae > Breoghania. The sequence continues at coordinate 3,158,820 of CAXXGA010000002.1, read as the reverse complement.
CGCCAGACCGAGGAGCTGGTGACCGAGGCAGATGCCGAAGACCGGCAGGCCCGCATCGATGACAGCACGAATCGTCGGCAGCGCGTATTCGCCGGTTGCAGCCGGGTCGCCGGGGCCGTTCGACAGGAAAACCCCGTCCGGCTCCAGTGACAAAACGTCCTGCGCGGTTGCAGTGGCGGGAAGCACAGTCACGCGGCAGCCCTGGTCGGCCAGCAGCCGCAGGATGTTGCGCTTGATGCCGTAGTCGATGACCACGACATGATATTTCGGCGCATCCTGATGGCCGTAGCCCTCATCCCATTTCCACGGCGTCTCTTCCCATTCGAAGCGCTGGCCGCAGGTTACCGTCTTGGCGAGATCCATGCCTTCCAGGCCGGGCCAGGCGGCGGCTTCCGTCTTCAGCGCCTCAATGTCGAACTTGCCGTCCGGGGCGTGGGCGATGACCGCGTTGGGCATGCCGGTTTCGCGGATGCGGGCGGTGAGCGCGCGGGTGTCGACGCCGGCTATGGCAATGATTCCACGGGCTTTCAGCCATTCGTCGAGGGCGCGCGCGGCGCGGTAGTTCGACGGGGCGGTGACGTCTGCGCGCAGGACCGCGCCGCGAACGCCGGAGGAGGAGGCGAGGTTCACCGTCTCCACATCCTCATCGTTGGTGCCGATGTTGCCGATGTGGGGGAAGGTGAAGGTGATGATCTGCCCGGCATAGGAGGGATCGGTCAGGATTTCCTGATAGCCGGTGATGGCGGTGTTGAAGCAGACCTCGCCGGCGGCGGAGCCGACAGCACCGAGACCGTATCCTTCGATCACGGTTCCGTCGGCAAGGACAAGGGTGGCCGTAGGCGGCGTCGCGGACCAGGCGTCGGCGTTCGTCATGGGTTGCAATCCGGATAGGGTTGGTGACATCATGCGCGCATTCGGGACTGATATGGCCGATGATCGATCGGATGATCAATCGCCAGAAGCCGGTCGGCGACGGGCACTTGATCAGCGTTATGCGTCACCAACTGCATGATGCGATTCGATCGGCATAGGCTGGGGCAGAACCCGGCGCGAGGACGGCCTGACCCATGGTCGGCTCAAACCAGAACTTGGTGCGCGCTCAGGCGCGCACACTAGGGCAAGCAGGACTGCGGGTCAACTCGCGACGGCGTTAAAATTCTCCATATATATCAATTCACTAGGATCGGATAGCGAGTCAATCATGCGAATTTGGCCGGAACAGCTCCCTGTATGCGGAGCTTGGCGCTGACCATGCGCGCCCGTTTGAACGCAGCTCTCGCAGAAGCGGTGGAGACACAGGACAAGCGTCGCGCGGCGACATTGCGCCTGATGCTGGCCGCGATCAACGATCGCGCGGACTCGATTCGCACCCAGGGTCGTGACGGTCTGAGCACGGAAGAGATCCTCGAGATTTTGCACAAGATGGTGCAGCAGCGCGAGATTTCCGCCGTCGAATACGAGAATTCGGGCCAGATCGACATGGCCCAGCAGGAACGCGATGAAGCCTGCATCATTCTGGAGTTTCTGCCCAAGCAGCTGGACGAGGCGGACACCAAGGCGGCCTGTCAGGCGGTGGTGGACGAGCTGGGCTGCAAGGGTTTGCGCGACATGGGGCGCACCATGGCGGTCCTGAAGGAGCGCTACGAGGGGCAGATGGACTTCACCCGGGCCAGTTGTGTGGTGAAATCCCTGCTGCTCTAGGCCCCCTGTTGCACCATGCCGGGCGCGAAGGCGTCCGCCCGTACCGGCGACGTGCCGGGGGGCGTGCGGACACCCGGATCTGGCATGTTGTCCCCGTTATCCCAAATATCATGCATGGCGCGGGAGCCCGGTTGGCAGCTAATCCTGTCGGCCAGCCGCTTCCGGCGTTACACTGTCGCTTTCTGTCCTCAAGAAGAAACCCATGCGTTTTCCGCCTTCGCTCCTCGACGATATCCGCGCACGACTGCCTCTTTCGGAGGTAGTGGGACGGCGCGTGACATGGGACAGGCGCAAGACGCAGCCCTCAAGGGGTGATTTCTGGGCCTGCTGCCCGTTCCATCAGGAAAAGACGCCGAGCTTCCACGTCGACGACCGGCGCGGGCATTACAAATGTTTCGGCTGCGGGGCGTCCGGCGATCATTTCAAGTTTCTGACCGAGACAGAGGGCCTGAGTTTTCCAGAAGCGGTGGAACTTCTGGCTCACGATGCAGGCGTTGCCTTGCCCAAGCCGGACCCGCGCGAGGAAGTGCGCCAGCAGCGCCGGGCCGGGCTGGCCGATGTTTGCGAGATGGCGGCGCGCTTTTTCGAGCGCGAGCTTTACGGCCCCGCAGGTCAGGCCGCACGCACCTATCTCGAGCGGCGCAAGCTCACCAACGAGACCTTGCGCGAGTTTCGCTTCGGTTTCGCTCCCAACGGACGCGATGCGCTGAAGCGGCATCTCACCGAGCATGGCGTCGACGAGGCGATCATGGTGGAAGCGGGGCTTCTTATCCGGCCCGACAACGGTCGCCCGACCTATGATCGCTTCCGCAACCGCGTGATCATTCCCATTCAGAACGACCGCGGGCAGGTGGTCGCCTTCGGCGGGCGTACGCTCGATCCGGACGGCCAGCCGAAATACCTCAATTCGCCGGAGACGCCGCTCTTTCACAAGGGCTCGATGCTGTTCAACCTGCACCGCGCCCGTCAGCCCGCCTTCGAGGCGGGGCAGGCGATCGTCACCGAAGGCTATCTCGATGCCATCTCCGTGTGGCAGGCGGGCATCCGGCATGTAGTGGCTTCTCTGGGCACCGCTTTTACCGAGGACCAGATCGCGCGCATGTGGCGGCTCGCGCCGGAGCCGGTCATCTGTTTCGATGGCGATCAGGCGGGTGTGAGTGCTGCCAATCGCGCGGTGGACCGCATCCTTCCCGCACTGAAGAGCGGCTATTCCTTCCAGTTCGCCTTTCTGCCGGACGGCAAGGATCCGGACGATCTGATCCAGTCGGGCGGGCGCGAGGGGTTCCTTGCGGAAACGGCGAAGGCCCTGCCGTTGTCGGAGGTCATGTGGCAGCGCGAGGCGGCCGGGCGCGATATCGCGACGCCGGAACGCAAGGCCGCCCTTGAGAAGAGCCTTTACGACCTGATCGCCACGATCCGCGACGAGCGCGTCAGGAAGCGTTATCAGCTTGAGATCCGGCTGAAGCTCTCCAATCTCTTCTGGGAGGCGAGCCGGGGCACGCGCGACGGCAAGGGGCGGGACGGGAAATCCCGCGATGTGACGGCTGCCGCGCAGCGGGTGGAAAAGCCGAACAGCCCGCATTTTTCGACCGAGCGCACGGTGTGCGGCCTGTGCACGCGCTATCTCGATCTTTTCGAGCGCCATCTGGAGCGGATCGCGCGACTACGCTTCAACGACGATCTGCATGAAGGCTTCAAGGCCGAGCTTTGCCGGCTGGCGGTGGATCTGGAGGATGAGGCGGTCGCCTCGATTTTCGAAACGCTCGACCCGCGGTTCTACGAAATCCTGAACGAGGTGATGGCGGACAGGGGGAAAGGCCAGCCGGAGGCGGGCTTCCATCCCAACTGGACGCGGTTGAGCGGGCGGCTTCAGGTTCTCAACTTCAACCCTTCCAGCGATTTCATCGAGCGGTGCTTCGAGCATTTCCTCGACGAACTTGAACTGGGCCAGCTCGAACGCGAGATGGAACAGGACCTGGAAACCTCGGGCGAGGACATCGACGAGCAGAGCTGGCAGCGCATTCAGGCGCTCAAACAGGAAGTGATGCGCAGGCGGGAGGAGCTTGGCAGGCGGGATCACGAACTGGCGGAAGAGGCGCGCGCTATCCGGGCCGCGCACAAGGCGGAAGGCATGCGCCGGGCAGGCTGATTGTCCGCGCAAGCGAGCTTCAACCGGGATATTGGCTGCGACCGGCGCCGGAACGGGTCGCGACATAGTGTCGGGCGACCGGTTTTTGAGGTTCCCGGCTACCGGATTCCCGGGCTTTGTCGCCTGTGCGGAACATCTTTTCTGCTTGACCAGGGCGAATCACTCTTGCGAATCGCTGCGGCCAAGTTAAATAACCTCCAGGGACAGCATGGGCGCTATGACAGAGGTCAGCGAAAACACAGGATCTGTCCGAAATCCGTGACGAATTTTCCGGCGCCGGCAAAAGCAGCCAGCTTCGGTGTTGGCGCGTGTTCGCCATCTCTATTGGATGGCATCGGCGAATGCGCGCGAATGATCACCGGCGGTTACGGTTAAGCGGGGCTTAAGACACCCGGCGTATCAGACATATGGGATTGAACGGGCGGTTTACGGGTGAGCGCGCGACAGGGCACTTTGTTCTGCGCGCTTGTGTGACGTGCAGGTGAGGCACGCATATGAGGCTCCCCGGGACGGATGGCCCGGCGGTTGTGGAGTAGGACATGGTAGCCAAGACGACGCAGGCGGAAGAGCAGCAGGAAACGACGGGCGAGGCCTCAGACGGCCCGTTGCTCGACCTTTCCGATGCCGCCGTCAAGAAAATGATCAAGGCCGCCAAGAAGCGTGGCTACGTCACCTACGAGGAATTGAACGCGGTTCTGCCGTCGGAAGAGGTCACTTCCGAGCAGATCGAGGACACCATGTCGATGCTGTCCGACATGGGCATCAACGTGGTGGAATCGGATGAGGAGGCGGAAGCCGACAATTCCGATGACGATGATTCGTCGGAGGGCGGCGAACTCGTGGAGGCGACCACGACGGCGGTCGCCAAGACCACCACGCGCGAGCCGACAGACCGCACCGACGATCCGGTGCGCATGTATCTGCGCGAGATGGGCTCGGTGGAGCTTCTGTCGCGCGAGGGCGAAATCGCCATCGCCAAGCGCATCGAAGCCGGTCGCGAGGCGATGATTGCCGGGCTTTGCGAAAGCCCGCTGACCTTTCAGGCCATCATCATCTGGCGCGACGAGCTTAACGACGGCAAGATCCTGCTGCGCGAGATCATCGACCTTGAAGCGACCTATTCCGATCCGGAAGGCAAGGGCAACAACTCCGACGAGGATGAGGACGGCGAAGGCGAGAGCGACGACGACAGCGGCGAGAGCAAGTCGCAGTCGGCCGATAGCTCCAAGGACGAGGAGAAGTCCGAGGGCGGTGACGGCGAGGGCGAGGGTGACGGCGATGGCGACGATGACGACGAGTTCGAATCGAACATGTCGCTTGCCGCCATGGAAGCGGAACTGAAGCCGAAGGTTCTGGAGACCTTCGACCGCATCGCCGACAGCTACAAGAAGCTGCGTCGCCTTCAGGACCAGCACGTCGAGAACCGTCTGCAGAACAAGACGCTGACGCCGTCGCAGGAGCGCCGTCACAAGAAGCTGCGCGACGATGTCATCGAGGACGTGAAGAGCCTGTCGCTCAACCAGAACCGTATCGATTCGCTGGTTGCGCAGCTTTACGACATCAACAAGCGCCTGATGGGCTATGAGGGCCGTCTGCTGCGTCTGGCCGACAGCTACCATGTCAGCCGTGCCGACTTCCTGAAGCAGTATCAGGGCGCGGAACTCGATCCGAACTGGATCCGGCGCGTCGCCAACCTTTCCTCGCGCGGCTGGAAGGATTTCGTCGCCAAGGAAAAGGACACGATCCGCGAGCTGCGTCAGGAGATCCAGAACCTCGCCACGGAGACGGGGCTGGAGATCACCGAATACCGCAAGATCGTGAACATGGTGCAGAAGGGCGAAAAGGAAGCCCGGATCGCCAAGAAGGAGATGGTGGAGGCCAACCTGCGCCTCGTGATCTCCATCGCCAAGAAGTATACGAACCGCGGGTTGCAGTTCCTCGATCTCATTCAGGAAGGCAACATCGGCCTGATGAAGGCGGTGGACAAGTTCGAGTACCGCCGCGGCTATAAGTTCTCCACCTATGCGACCTGGTGGATCCGTCAGGCGATCACCCGTTCCATCGCCGATCAGGCGCGCACCATCCGTATTCCGGTGCACATGATCGAGACGATCAACAAGATCGTGCGGACCTCGCGCCAGATGCTGCACGAGATCGGCCGCGAGCCGACCCCGGAAGAGCTGGCGGAAAAGCTGCAGATGCCGCTCGAGAAGGTTCGCAAGGTTCTCAAGATCGCCAAGGAGCCGATCTCTCTGGAAACGCCGATCGGCGACGAGGAGGATTCGCATCTGGGCGACTTCATCGAGGACAAGAACGCGGTTCTTCCCATCGATGCGGCGATCCAGTCGAACCTGCGCGAGACCACGACCCGCGTGCTCGCCTCGCTCACGCCGCGCGAAGAGCGCGTGCTGCGCATGCGTTTCGGTATCGGCATGAACACCGACCACACGCTGGAAGAGGTCGGTCAGCAGTTCTCGGTGACCCGCGAACGTATCCGTCAGATCGAGGCCAAGGCGCTCCGCAAGCTGAAGCACCCGAGCCGCTCGCGCAAGCTGCGCAGCTTCCTCGACAGCTGATCAGCCAGCGTAGGTACATGAATTGGAAAAGCCCGGCCATCGTGCCGGGCTTTTCTGCTCTCATCATGATTGTTTCCCCCGGCACGTTTTGCGAGTATTCGCTAATGGGATAGCGGACCTTGGGGAGGTAACCGGATGGATGAGCAGGGGCAGGACAACGCGCGTCGAATTAGTCCGCTCGGGCGCGCCACGGCGATCCTTGTGATGTTCTTCTTACTTACAGGCGCAGCGCCGTTCCTTTTTCTCACATTCGGCTATCCTTTCCTGCCGTCCTCCCAATTCTACGAAGCATGCCGGCCTTTTGGGTTGATCAGCGCGCTGGCTATTGGAGTCTTGTGTTTCTGGGGCTTCTTTTCGGGTGCTATCGAGAGCCATAAGGCAAAGGGGGCAGACAAGAGATTCGCCGGAAATTTCGTGCTCAGCTCGGGTGCCTCATTTTTGATGATGAGCGTAACGCATACAGCGTTCATTTTTCTCGTTCCCATGATCGCCGCCGGTGTTTCCGGTGGTCCGGTAACGATCCGGTACTTGGTGAAGGATGCAGACGCTCATCGGGTGCGCGGGTGCCCGAGACCGGTCCAGCTGGAAGACATGCCCTGGTTGCTTGGATCTGTCTGCGGCGTCCCGGATGATCTTCGGCACCGGCTCGAAGCCGGGATGCGCGTGGAATTGATCGGCTGGGGAAGCCGTTACGGGCTCTTCTATGATCGCATTCGAATCGCGACCGAGACCGAGCGCTGAGGACGCCTCGTTTGCTCGTGATGTCTGATTTTTTTGGTGCCACCACCATTGCCTTCTTTTGCGGTCGGCCAGCACTCTGCGGAAAAACCTTCCGGTTAACCAGACGAGGCCCGCTGTATTATTCCGAATAACCTAGCGTGAAATTAAGTCGGATGATGCGCGCGGCAGGGCCGTTCCCGGGCATTCCGGCCGGTTCTCCGATTGGAGGGCGTGATGGAACGCAGAACTTTCCTGAAGGGGTTGATGGTATTGGGCGCCTGCCCGCTCTGCGTTGCAGCGGCGAAGGCTGCGGGCGGCGGGCATTGGGGCTATTCCGGCGAGGGCGGGCCGGATCATTGGGGCAGTCTGTCGGGCGACAACCTCGCCTGTTCTGCCGGGACGCAGCAATCGCCGGTCGACATTTCCGGGGCCATCGATGCCGAGCTTCCCTCCCTGAAGGTCGACTGGAAGGCCGGGCCCGCCAGGATCGTGAACAACGGCCACACGATCCAGATCAACGCGGCGGAGGGCAGCACGCTGATGCGGGGGGATCAGTCCTACTCTCTGCTTCAGTTCCATTTCCATGCGCCCAGCGAACATCTGGTGGACGGCAAGAGCTTCCCGATGGAAGTGCATTTCGTGCACAAGAGTGCGCAAGGCAGCGGCCTCGGCGTTCTGGGTGTCTTCGTCCAGTCCGGTGCTGCGCACGAGACCATGTCGATCCTCGCCGCATCCTTCCCCGGCAAAGCGGGCGGGGAAGCGGATATCACAGTCGATCCGAACGCGCTCCTGCCGTCGTCCCTGTCCTATTGGACCTACGAGGGCTCGCTCACCACGCCGCCCTGCAGCGAGGTGGTCGACTGGATGGTCTTGCGCGAACCGCTGAGCGTCGCCGATGGCGATATCGCAAGGTTCACCGAACTCTACGATGGCAACGCCCGCCCGGTTCTGCCGATGAACCGGCGCTTCATCCTGAGTTCGTCCTGACGGACGGTGACGATGGGAGGCAGTTGCCGGGGTGACCTTCGCCATTGCTTTCCTTGCATCTGCGCGCGATGGTGACTTCCATGAAAACAGCCGCCATCGCTTTTCTGCTCCTCATTCTGGCCTGCGTTGCGGGCTTTTTCGCCTTTGGCCGGGAAAGGACATGGGAGGCGCTTTACGGGCCTGCCGATCTCGGGCCGGTTTCCGATTTCGCGGATCTCAAGCGGCCGGGAACGCCGAACACCTTTCTCGTGTGTCTGCCGGAGATCTGCGTGCGGGAGGAACCGGATATGGTCTCGCCGGTCTTTGCAGCGGGCCCGCATGAACTCAGGGCCGCGCTCGATGCCATCGTCATGGGATCGGGACGGGTCGAGCGTATGGCCAGGGATGAGGACGGGCTGGGGGATCGCTATATCGAGCGCACGCCCGTCATGCGGTTTCCCGACACCATCGTCATCCGCTACGTCCCGGTCGATGTAAGGCGCACGGCGCTGATCGTCTATTCGCGCTCCCAGGTCGGCTCCAACGATTTCGGGGTGAACGAGAAACGCGTGCGCAACTGGCTGCGTCTTCTGGAGCAGGTGGCCTCGCCTGTGGCGGCCGCCTGAACGGCCCGCCTGCGGCGATGTTGCTACGCTGACAAAGTCGACATGGCAGGTTTGCCGCATTGTTCAATGCGCCTGAGAGCCCCATTTAAAATGGGTGAAAACACCGCCGCTTCGTGGAATGCGACGGGGGTGAGGCATCATGATTTCGCTTCTTGTCTTTGCAGCTCTGATAACGATCGCGCTGGCTCTGGTCGCCTGGGCCGGGGACGGTCGCGAACGGTTCTGGGAGGCGCTTTTCGGTCCGCCCGATGACCGGCCGGTGAATTTCGCCGAGTTGAGCCCTCCGGCCACCTCCGACTTCTTCATCGCCGCTCCGCCGGAGGAATGTGCGAAGGTCCGGCCTCACATGCCCGGGCCCATATTTATGGCCTCTCCGGGGATGTTGCGTCAGGAAGTGATGCGGATCGTGTGTCGCGAGCCCATGACGGAGCGGGTGGCGATGGATCCCGACTGGCTGGGCGATCGTTTCATCCAGCGTGTCGGCTGGCTGCGCGTACCGCATTTCATTCAGGTCCGCTATATCCCCCTCGATACTGGACATACGGCGCTGGCCATCTATGCGTGCTGTCTGATTCCCGAAAACAGCCGGGGTTACAATGAAGCGCGCGTGCGCCGTCTGATAGATGAACTGGAACAGGCTTTTGCGGAGCCTGCCGCCGCCTGAGGCGGGTTCCCCCGGCCATGTCCCTTGTGCATGGCTGAAAAGCCCTGTCATCAGTCGAAGCACACTCGACGTAGCGTTCAAAACAAGTTTCTATGCATGATATGAATGCGCCGCGCCGGAACCGGCGGGGCGGCTGCCTGGTCACGGATGCAGGCGGTCTTGTTTTCGCGATGGCGATGTCCACAGCGTCGTTTCTGTCCGATACAGGGCTGCCGTCAGGCCGTGGCTTTCTGACAATAATGGAACGACCGTCGCGGGGCTGACACGTCCCGAACCGACGGAAACGGTTCTGCTGTGTGGGAGAGGTTATGGCGGTCGAGTTGGTGCTCAATCCGGAAACCGTGCGCATGATCATTCAGAAGGCGCGCGCAGCAAGCAGTTCCCTTCAGGACACCTATGAAGGCGGTCATGAGGGCGAGGTGGAGTTCGACAGTGACAAGCTTTCAGAGGCTTATCGCCACGAAGGGCTCGTGGAAGAAGAGCGCGATGATCTGACGGCCGACGAACTGGTGGCGCTTCTCGACGATCTCAACGTGGACGAGGCCGCGGAACTGGTCGCCATCGTCTGGGTCGGTCGTGGCGACTACGATCCTTCCGACTTCGAAACGGCGCGGGATGAGGCGCGTTCGCGGGCGCATGGGCCGACCGCGCGCTATCTCGCGCGAATGTCGCTGCTTGCCGATTACCTGGAAGCGGGGCTCGACAGTCTCGACCTTTAGGTTTTCCGGCGGTCTACCCGGAACTTGGCAGGATAGCGAAGGCGTTCCTGCCAAGTAAGCTTGCCTTGCTGTGTCCTATGGGCTACCGGGGCTCATGAACCGTCTTACCGCAAACCTACTTCTCCTGCTCACCGCCTTCATCTGGGGTTCGGCCTTCGTGGCCCAGTCCACGGCGATGTCGAGCGTCGGGCCGCTGGTGTTCACCGGCATTCGCTTTCTCATCGCGGCAGCCTGCCTTGCGCCTTTTGCCTTGCGCGAGGCGCGGCGACATCGTGGAGAGCCGGTTCCCCGCACGCACATGGCGATGTTCATCGGCGTCGGCGTGGTGTTCTTCTGCGGAATTGCGTTGCAGCAGTCGGCGCTCGTTCTTACCACGGTGACCAATGCGGGCTTCCTGACCGCGCTTTACGTGGTGATGGTTCCGTTCTTTGGCGCTGCCCTTTTCCGCGACATGCCGCATCCGGCCGTCTGGCCTGCCTCGATCGCCTCGCTGGCGGGCATCTACCTGCTGGGCGGCGGTCATCTCGACGGTCTGAACTGGGGCGACGGGCTGGTGATCGTCTGCGCCGTCTTCTGGGCCTTGCATGTGGTGCTGGTGGGGCGTGTGGGAATTTCCAGCGGCCGTCCGCTGGCGCTGGCCTTTGCCCAGTTCGCGGTGGTGGGCGTGCTTGCGCTGTTGCCCGGGCTGGCGTTCGAAGAGGTCAGCCTTGCCGGGATCGGGGCCATCTGGTTTGAGCTTTTCTACACCGGGATCCTGTCGGGCGGCTTCGCCTTCACGCTCCAGATCATCGCGCAGCGCTGGACGAAGGCGGCAGACGCCGCGATCATCCTGTCGGCAGAGGCACTGTTTGCAGCACTTTGCGGGGCGGTCGTTCTGGGCGAGAGACTGGATGCGATGGGCCTTGTCGGCTGTGCGCTGATCTTCGGATCCATCGTGGCGGTGCAGCTTGCCCCGCTGATCACGCGGCGCGACCGCTACGCCTCGCCGCCGCCCGGACTGTGATATTTCCGATCCGGGCGGGGCTATTTCGGCAAGGACGCTACTTCAAGGCCGAGATGCGCCAGTCGGTATAGGGCGTGTAGCCTTGCGCATCGGCGATGTAGCGCGCCACCACATCCTCAAGGTTCGGGCCGTAATCGTAGACGTCCTCGGCGGCCTTGGCGAAGATGGCGTATCCGTCGCCGCCCGAGCGCATGTAATTGTTGGAAGCGACGCCGTAGAGCGTGTCCGGATCGAGCGGGACGAAGTCGCCGCCCTTCGCGATCTTCACCGATACGACGCGGCTTCCGGCGGGCTTCGCCGGATCCCAGATGACCTTCATGCCTGCGACCTGCGGAAAACGGCCCGCTCCGTCCTCCACCTGTGAAAAGCCGTTTTCAAGGGCGGTGACCAGATCGCTGCCCTTCAGGCGGAAGGTGGCGAGCGTGTTCTGGAAAGGCAGAACGGTCAGCACCTCGCCCATGGTCACGTCGCCCGCGTCGATGGAGGCGCGCACACCGCCGCCGTTCTGGATGGCGACATCGATGCCCTGCGCACGCACCCGCTCCAGCATGGCGTCGGCGACCAGAGTGCCCATCTCGCATTCCATCTTGCGGCAGGTGTCGCGCGAACCGTCGATCGGGGCGGCGGCGGACCCGATGATCTCGTTTCGGATCTCCGCAAGCGGGGCCGCGAGTTCCGCGATGCGCTCGGAGGTGCCCGCATCCTCGGGAATGGACGCGTCCATCAGGATGGGAGCACCGGCCGCAGAAACGAGATCGCCGTCATCGTTCCACACGACGTTCAGCTCGCCCAGAAACTTGCCGTAGGCATAGGCCTGCACGATGGCCGTGCGCCCGCCTGCCGGGTTGTCCACGAAGGTCGGGTAGGGGCCTTCGGCCTTGTCGTCTGAATTGGCCAGATAGGTGTGACTGTGCCCGCCGACGATCACGTCGATGCCCGGCACGAGCGCGGCCAGTTCCTTGTCGCGCGCATAGCCGGAATGGGAGAGCACGACGACCTTGTCGATACCTGCGGCCTCATAGGCCTGCGTTGCGCCCTTCAGGGTCGCCACCGCATCGAGGAAGCGGATGTTCTTGCCGGGCGAGGAAAGCTCGTCCGTATCCTCCGGCGTGATGCCGATGAGGGCGATCTTTTCGCCGCCCGCCTCGAGCACGATGCTGCCCTTGAGCTTGTTCTTCAGGGCCATCTCGCCCGAAAACTCGCCATTGGCCAGCAGGATCGGGAAATCGACGGCGTCGATGAATTCCGACAGGACTTCGGGGCCGTCGTCGAATTCGTGGTTGCCGACGGTCATGGCGTCATAGCCGATGCGGTTCATCAGTTCCGCAGCCGCCGCGCCCTTGTATCGGGAGTAGAAGAGCGAGCCCTGAAACTGGTCGCCGCCATCGAGGAGAACAACGTTGCCGCCCGCAGCCCTTATCGCTTCGCGCCGCTGCGCGATCTTGGAGAAGAAGCGGGCCGAGCCGCCGAAGCACTTGGCCGCCGCGCGGTCTTTCTCGCTACAGGTGGAATCGTACTTGTTGATCGGCTCGATGCGGGAATGGAAATCGTTCGTGTGCAGAATGGTCAATGCAAACTCGGCATGCGCGTTGCCGCCGAAGATGACGCCCGCGGCCAGCGCCGCCGGCAGGATCAATGCTCGCTTCATGGTAAGCCCCTCTTTCCCATGGGAAGGAAAGCGCTACGGTGCCCTGAAAGCGCGAGCCTGTGCAACACGATCCTGCACGTGACGGATGCAATTTTCGCTTATCTCGCGCGACGGGCGAAGAGCGAAGGCAGTGCGAGCGCGGCGATCGCCAGCCAGCCGAGGATCAGCAGACTGCCGCCTGTCGGGGCGGCATTGGCAAACAGCGAGTGATCGAGAAAGACGCGTGCCGTCATGTCTCCGCAGAAAAGGATCAGGCCGAGGCTGATCAGTAGGGCGGGCAGGGCAGGCATGCGCAGCACGTCGCGAACGCCCGGCAGGCACAGGACGATGAGGACCGGCGCATGGGCCAGCGCAATGGTGGCGGCTGCGCTGACAAATCCGGAACTGTCGACGTGGGCGGCGACGGCGGAAAGGGCGACGCCCGCGGCTCCGGCGAGACCTCCGACAAGGGCGGGCCAGACGAGAACGGGGGAGGGGGAATGGTGCATGGGGCGACTCGGGCTCGAGAATGATTCCAAACGGATAGCATTGCGCGCCATATGGTTAAAGAAAAAGGGTATTTTGCGTGCGGCCGCGGCTGGCCTCAAGTAGAACGCGTAAACGCATTGCTATATCTCTCAGGGATCGATCAAAAGGTTGAAGGTTATGTGATCAAAAGACTTTTCTGCCTTTCGACTAGCGCCTAGAGTTGAAGGATGAGGATCGAAGCTGTCACCGTTCGTCCGGCACTCGCGGAGGATATCGAGCCCCTGGCCGACATCCATGATGCGGCGTGGCGCAATGCCTATCGCGGAATTCTGCCGGGTGTGGAGCTGGAGCGGTTGCTCGGCCGTCGCGGTGTTTCCTGGTGGGATGCGGCCATCCGCTACAAGATGCGCATTCTCGTCATCGACGTGTGCGGTGCGCCTGCGGGCTATGCCACCTTCGGCCATACGCGCCTCAAGCATCTGCCGTTTCCCGGAGAGATCTACGAGCTTTATATGGACCCTGAACATCAGGGGCTGGGGTTCGGGCGGAAGCTGTTCGTGGCGACACGTGCCGCCTTGCGGGCGGCGGGCATGCCGGGTTTTGCAGTGCGTGTCCTGAAGGAGAACGAGCAGGCCGAGGCCTTCTACGAGGCCATGGGCGGTCTGCTCTATGACGAGAGCGTGGAGCGGATCGGGCGCAGCGACGTGCCCGTCCATATCTATGGCTGGACGGATCGCCCGAAGGAGTGGTGAGCACAAAGCGGCTGCGGGTTTCTCCCTGGCTTGCGGATTTCGTCAGTCTTCCGTGTTCACCTCGATCACCTCATCCACACCGCATCGAAACGCGCGGGCCTGTGTGTCGGCGATTTCACGGGCCATGGCGTTGGCGTCGGGCGTGCGCGTGGCGTTTATGCGCGCGACATGGCACGTGGCCCCTTGCCCGAGGCGAGTGACGATCAGGACCTGATCGGTCGTCTGATCATAGGTCTGGACGAACCAGCGCAGGATGGTTGCGAAGGGTTGCCATCCGCCGCGTTCCACCAGTCTCCATTCCAGCGTTTCGTTGATGGTGTTGAAGCCGGAAAGCGTCTGGGAGGCGGCCGTCTCCTTTGCGGCGTTGTTTCCGAAGGAGACGAACATGCGCAGGTCGCCCTCCGCGATGGAGACGGGAATCCCGCGATAGCCTTCGCAGAGCCAGCTTCCCCCGTCGGTTCCCTCCTCAGACGGGGTGGAGGTCATCATACAATCGTCGAGATTCAACTTCGTATAGGCGCTGTCGAAACGCTCGGCTGCGGATGCCGGCAACGTCGCGGCGACAATGCCGGCCATTGAAATCACAAAAGAAATTCGGCGCAGCATGATTCTTCCCCTCTCCCTGGGCCCCCCTCCACAGGGACCGGAGACGCATTGTTCCATTCCTTGGAAGGTGCTGCAACGCACACAATTGGCTTGCACTTTGACGCCGTCCCCGGCACAAAGCCCGCGAAACGGCCCGGTGAGGAGCGGAATGCGGGCCGCAGGTGATCCGGTCCGGTTTACGGGGGCCGGTCCCGCCCCCTCTTTAATCTTGTATGTGCAAGCCTGCGGCCGCTCATGGCTGCGTCGCTTGCGGAAAATTCAGTGAAGGACACGCACCATGCGTATCGATGCCGTGCCGATCGGCAAGAATCCGCCGGAAGATATCAATGTGATCGTTGAGGTTCCGGTCGGTGGCGAGCCGGTCAAATACGAAATGGATAAGGCTGCCGGGGCGATGTATGTCGACCGCTTCCTCTACACGCCGATGCGTTATCCGGGCAACTACGGCTTCGTTCCGCACACCCTGTCCGACGACGGCGACCCGATCGACGTGATCGTGTGCAACCAGCGTCCGGTCGTGCCCGGCGCCATCCTGAACTGCCGTCCCATCGGCGTCCTGATGATGGAAGACGAATCCGGTTTCGACGAGAAGGTCATCGCCGTCCCGCACCCGAAGCTGACCCGTCGCTACGACCGGATCACGACCTACGAGGACCTGCCGGAAATCACGATCAAGCAGATCGAGCACTTCTTCGCTCACTACAAGGATCTGGAAGACGGCAAGTGGGTGAAGGTGAAGGACTGGCAGGGCGTCGATGCCGCCAAGCGCCTGATCCTGGAGTCTATCGAGCGCGCGAAAAACGCCTGAGGCGTTTACCGGCGCAAACTCCGGACTTTTGAAAAGCGGGGAGCAATCTCCGCTTTTTTCTTATGCGGAAAAGGGAGGCGGGATCCGATGTGCAGGTTGCCTGCGCGGGGCTCTTACTTCCAGTCTTCCCAGTTCGGGCGCAGGCTTGAGAGCATGTCCTGGGCGAAGCGGCGCCACATGAAGACGACTGTTGCAACCATCGCCACGAAGGAAAGCCAGATCGCACCCATGACGAGGCCGTTGTTGTGGGCGTGGGAGGCGGCAAGCGCCAGAACCGGCGTCAGTGCGACGGCGACGCCGCCTGAGACAACGGGCGCCCGGCGCCGTTTTGCATGGGCTGCTCTGCGCGAGCGGTCACGGGCGGGCGTTCGAGCGAAGCCGAAACCGCGGCGCTCCTTGTGAACGCGCGATGTTTCCGGTTTTCCAGGCGAGTTGAGCATGGGACCGTTCCCTCCGGATCCGTGTCAGCGATCCTTCGAGTTAGCCGGGGGAATAAGCCTCCATGGGGTCGGGAATCCGACCCTTGCAGTGTTATTTCAGGACAAAAATGTGGCGGGGGTCACCTGTGTGGCGCAATCGGGGCCATGCGTGGGCGAATGGCGTATCCGGCGCTCCCGCCATTAACGGGTCACAGCACGACATGCTCGAAAGCGGGCTTCAGCACGAGGCGGTGCACAGGCTCTATGAACGTCAACTCGTACCGCGCGAACATCTGGCTCACATAGGGCTTCAGATTGTGGACCTTATAGGCTTCCATCGTGGTCCAGACTTGGCGCACCAGAAGTTCGGACTGCGATCCATCCGTCAGATAGTAATCATAGGCAAGGCAACCCTCTTCCTGTTCCCGCGTGAGCCTGGACACATTGTCCAGCTCGGCGACAAGATCTGCGCGGGTTTCAGGATGGGTGCTGAGGGTGAAAACGATGGTGACGAGGTTCGGGGTGTCGCTGGCCATGTCGAGCGTTTCGTCTGTCATAGGAGGGTCTGCTCGCTCTCGATGGTGAACGTCTTGTAGATGCTTGGATCTGCGAGGCAGAACGCCGTCTCGTTCATGAAATTCTTGATCAGGTCGCCGTTCTGGTAGTCGGACATGGCGTCCTTGGATGCCCAGCGTACTGTTACGACGCATTTTGACGGGTTGTGTGGGGCGATGTGAAGCTTGTGGCTGACGATCGCTCCGGTTGTCCGGCTGTCGGAGATGAGTGCGCGCAGGGCGTCCATATAAGCGTCGCGTTCCTGCGGCTTGATGTTCAGTTCGACGATGGAAAACAGGTTACTCACGGCGACTTCCGTTACTCATTGGTCGTTGACACCATTGCCGCCGTGAAAATGGGGCGGGGCCTTCCGGCGTGTGTTACGCGTCTCTCTTAAGTTGCCCATCGCCTTGATTCTTCGGGATTCAACGCGTGATTGCATGCCGTGTCGGTGCGGGCAGATCTTGGTGCGTTCTTAACATCTAAAATCAATTGTATCGCGAAAAGCGCGATGGAGAGTTAACAGGAGGTCGACTGCTTTCTCATTTGAGAAGAGCGGTAGATAAGCGGCGGCGTTAAACACACTCCCGGTTGCGCGGCAACGCGAGGAGGCATAGGGTCCCAGCGCCGCTTTTGCAGATGGCGGCCCAAAGTCCTCATGGAGACGAAGAATATGAGCTTTCTTGCCGACTCGCTCGCCCGGGTGAAGCCTTCCGCGACCATCGCGGTCACCAACAAGGCCCGGGAACTCAAAGCGGCCGGTCGCGATGTTATCGGCCTCGGCGCCGGCGAACCGGATTTCGACACCCCGGAAAACATCAAGCAGGCGGCGATCAAGGCGATCACGGACGGCAAGACGAAATACACGGCGGTGGACGGGATTCCCGAACTGAAACAGGCGATTGTCGACAAGTTTCAGCGCGAGAACGGCCTCACCTACACCCCGGCCGAGATCACTGTCGGCACCGGCGGCAAGCAGGTTCTCTACAACGCCCTGATGGCGACGCTGAACCCGGGCGACGAAGTTCTGGTGCCCGCTCCCTACTGGGTGAGCTATCCGGACATGGTTCTTCTTGGCGGCGGCACCCCGGTTCCGGTGGAAACTTCCATGGAAACCGGTTTCAAGGTGACGCCCGAGGCGCTGGAAGCCGCGATTACGCCGAAGACGAAGTGGCTGATTTTCAACTCGCCCTCCAACCCTTCCGGTGCGGCATATACGCGCGGCGAGCTTGAAGCGATCGCCAAGGTTCTGCTGAAGCACCCGCAGGTGTGGATCATGACCGACGACATGTATGAGCATCTCGTCTACGACGGCTTCGAGTTCACCACCATCGCGCAGGTGGAGCCGGCCCTGAAGGCACGCACGCTCACGGTCAACGGCGTCTCCAAGGCCTATGCAATGACCGGCTGGCGTATCGGCTATGCCGGCGGCCCGGTGGAACTGATCAAGGCGATGGCCAAGATCCAGTCGCAGTCGACCTCCAATCCCTGCTCGGTCTCGCAGTGGGCGGCTTACGAGGCGCTGAGCGGCACGCAGGATTTCATCGCCACCAATGCCGAGATCTTCAAGGGCCGCCGCGATCTGGTCGTGTCCATGCTGAACCAGGCGAACGGCATCTCCTGCCCGACGCCGGAAGGCGCGTTCTACGTTTATCCGTCCTGCGCGGCCCTGATCGGCAAGACGACCGGCTCCGGCAAGCTGATTTCCAGCGACGAGGACTTCGTGACCGCGCTTCTGGAAGACGAAGGCGTTGCGGTGGTGCAGGGCTCGGCCTTCGGCCTCGGCCCGAACTTCCGCATTTCCTATGCGACCTCAAACGAGGCGCTGGAAGATGCCTGCACGCGCATCCAGCGTTTCTGCGGAAACGTGCGCTAAAGGCGCTGCTTCGAGCCTTTTTCGGCGGAAAGCGCGAATCTGAATTCGGCCCGGGCGGAAACGCCCGGGCTTTTGCTTTTACATGGCCGGTCAGATCCTCTTCGGCTGGATCGCTTTGCGCGCAGGCGGTACCGTTGGTGCGTGCGGTCTTTTGCGCGCTCCTTGGCCGGTCCCGGCAGGGGGCGGCGGGTTTTGCGGGGGAGGATGATCGATGGCTTGGCTTGAGAGTTCATGCGTCGGGCGCGGCGCGGGCGATGGTTTTGTCGCCGCGTTTGCGGCAACCGTCATGCTCGGATGCGCGCTTTCCGGTTTCGCTGCGGCGCCTGCGCTGGCGGAGGGCGGCCCGGTCAAGGTCGGCCTGCTCGACTGCGCCGTCAAAAGCGGGGACGGCACGCTGCTTTCCTCCGCCAAGGATCTTTCCTGCACTTTCACGCGTGGCGGAAACCCGCAGCCCGACATCTATTTCGGGCAGATCCGACGTGTCGGGCTCGATGTCGGGGTGAGCGAAGGCGGGGTTATCCGCTGGCTTGTCTTTGCAAGTTCGAGTGAAGTCGGTCCCGGTGCGCTTGCAGGCGACTATGTCGGCGTGTCGGCGGAAGCGACGCTGGGCGTGGGCATCGGCGCCAATGCGCTGGTCGGTGGCGGGGATGCTTCGATCGTGCTGCAACCGGTGAGCCTCAAGAGCCAGGTCGGGCTCAATCTGGCGGCCGGGATCGCGGAACTGGAACTGCGTTCATTCGATTAGGGCGCGCCTTTGGAGGCAGGGCGTGGTTTCGCCACGCTGGGCGAATGGCCGCCCGAATTTGCGGCTGCGCCGAATGCGATCCTGTTTGCCGGTGGTCTGGCCGGCGAGGATGAAGCTGGGGGGACGGGTGGCGTGCGGTTCGATCTGGGCCTGCGCGCCGTTGGCCTGATGCTCTGACCGGTTGAATGGCGAGGGACAAACGGACACGAGCGTGCCCGTTTGCCTTAAGTCTTGCGGAGTTGCAGCGCTCGCGCTGTCTTTTGCTATCTCCTGACCACCGCGCCGGTGGCCGGATCGATTGCGTTGAAGGGCAGCTTGGCTGCCTTCCAGGCGTTGAAGCCGCCGCCCATATGCGCCAGCGGGGCGAGCCCGGCTTGCGCGCAGCGATCCGCAACCGCCTTGGAACGGATGCCGGAACCGCAATGGAAGACAATCGGCTTGCCGGTTTGTACCGGCAGCTTGCCCGGGTCGAACGACGACATCGGGAACAGCATCGCACCGGCAATATGCTCGAAGGAGAACTCGGCCGGGGTGCGCACGTCGATCAGTACGATCTCGTCATTGTCGAAGCGTTCCTTCACCTCTTCCGGGGTGAGGACCTGCAGGTCGACGCCACTGACTGTTTCTGTCTGCATTCCGTCTCTCCTCATTCATCAGGGATGCTGAAACAGGGCGCTCAGCCTCCCTGTCACATGCTGAAGCGCGAATAGTCGCTATCAGGCCTAACATGTCTCATCAAAGGGAGGAAGCGCCCTGACGCTGCTGGCTGCAAGTCGATTTACTGCACCGCGACATTCGATTCACTTGCTTCTGTTCCGGATGGCTGAGACGATGATTGCGGGTCGGCAGAAAAGCCTGCCGGTTTCCCCCTATAGCGGAGGATGGACGCAGACGAACAAATAGGGAACTTCATATCGGGACTGAGCTCTCCGCAGCGTCCATCGCATTTCTCGTACCCGAGAATCAAAAGGAGAGACCATCATGGGAGACGCCAACGGCAGACTAGCCGGGCCCCGGTGCATTGCGCTGGTCGGTCCATTCGCAAGCGGCAAGACCTCTTTGCTTGAAGCGATCCTGGTGCGCACGGGGGCCATCCAGCGCAAGGGAACGGTCTCCCAGGGCAACACCGTGGGGGATGCCTCTCCCGAGGCCCGCTCTCATGCGATGAGTGTGGAAGCGAATATCGCTGAAGCCGAGTTTATGGGAGATACCTACACTTTCATCGATTGCCCGGGTTCGGTGGAGTTTCTGGCCGAGACAGACGGCGTCCTCGCCGGCGTCGATATGGCCGTCGTCGTTGCGGAACCTGATCCCAAGAAGGTTCCCGCCCTCCAGCTTCTGTTGAAGCGGCTGGAAGAGCGCGGCATTCCGCGCATGCTATTTCTCAACAAGATCGACAAGGTGGAAGGGCGCGTTCATGACGTGCTGACGATGCTGCAACCGGCTTCCGCCGTGCCGCTCGTCCTGCGTCAGATCCCGATCCGCAAGGACGGGTCGGTTACAGGTTTTATCGACCTCACGCTGGAGCGCGCCTTCGTCTATCAGGAAAATGAAGCCAGCGAGGTGATCGATTTCCCCGCCGCCGAGCGCGAGCGCCAGATCGAGGCGCGCTTCGAAATGCTGGAAGCCATCGCCGACTATGACGATGAACTGATGGAAAAGCTGCTGGAGGACATCCAGCCGGAGCGCGACCATGTCTTCAAGGATCTCGTTCACGAAATGCGCGAAGGGCAGATCTGTCCGGTCCTGCTGGGGTCCGCGGAGCATGGCAACGGCATCACGCGTCTGATGAAGGTGCTGCGCCATGAGGGGCCGACCATCGAACAGACCTGCAAGCGCCTTGGCTATGACGGGCAGGACGGAACGGTGGCGCAGGTTCTCAAGACGCTGCACACACCTCATGCGGGCAAGCTCTCAATCGTGCGCATGCTTTCCGGTACGGTTTCCGACGGCATGTTCCTGTTTAGCGCGAATGGCAAGGAAAGCCGCGTTTCCGGCGTTCTGCGCGTGATGGGAGGGCAGGTCACCAAGCGCGATCCGGCGACTGCCGGCGAGACCGTGGCCCTTGGCAAGCTGGATGACGCTTCCACGGGCGATACGCTGCGCGCGGACAAGGCGCCGGAGGCCAATCTCGTCAAGCTGGAGCCGCCGGCTCCCGTGATGGCCTTCGCGGTCGCGCCCGGCGAGCACAAGGACGAAGTGAAGCTCTCCGCGGCGCTCACCCGCATCACAGAGGAAGATCCCTCGCTGATCGTGGAGCAGGTGCAGGACACGGCGGAAACGCTGTTGCGCGGGCAGGGCGAAATGCACCTGCGCGTGGCACTGGAACGCCTGACGGGGCGTTACGGCATCAAGGTGGAAACCGGCAAGCCGCATGTTCCCTACAAGGAAACGATCCGCGGCAGCACGACCGTTCGCGGGCGGCACAAGAAGCAGTCGGGCGGCCATGGCCAGTTCGGCGATGTGGTCCTCGACATCGGTCCGGCTCCGGGCGGGGAAGGCTTCATCTTCACCAGCAAGATCACCGGCGGCGTGGTGCCCAAACAGTACATCCCGTCGGTGGAAACCGGTGCGCGCGAGTACCTGAAACAGGGGCCGCTCGGCTTCCCGGTGGTCGATGTGGCGGTGACGCTGACGGATGGCTCCTATCACAGCGTCGACAGCTCCGATCAGGCCTTCAAGGCTGCGGCGCAGATCGGCATGCGCGAAGGCATGGCGGCCTGCAAGCCCGTTCTGCTGGAGCCAATCATGGAGGTCGTGCTGAACTGCCCGAACGATGCGACGGCGAAGATCAACGCCATCGTGTCCGCCCGTCGCGGCCAGATCCTCGGCTTCGACGCCCGTCCGGGCTGGCCCGGCTGGGATCAGGTGAAGGCGACGATGCCGGAAGCGGAGATCGGTGATCTGATCATCGAAATGCGTTCTGCCACTGCCGGTGTCGGCAACTTCAAGGCCCGTTTCGACCATCTGGCCGAACTGTCGGGCCGTCTGGCGGATCAGGTGCTTGAAAAGCACGGCAGGCAGGCCGCCTGAGCGAGCCTGCACGCAACATTGCAGACGACAGGGAGACGGGCGGCCTTGCCGCCCGTTTTCTGTTGGTCTCCGGTGCGGCTTTGCCTCCCGTTTCCCGTTTGTCTCGGGGGCGGCTTTCCCTGCTCCCGACGTTGTGACGGCTTGGTGATTTGAACCCTCGTCCGCCAGGCGCTAGGGCTGTGCCTGCGGGGCTTTGGAGGAGAGGGTCATGCATATCATCGCTCGGCGAAGCTGGGAGATCGCGGACGCTTGTGCGACGCCGGAGGAGGTGTTTCTCAACCGGCGGCACTTTCTGGCGAAAGCGGGATTGGGCGCGGGGCTGATTGCGGGAGTTGCGAGCGGCTTCGTGCCGCTGGGAGCGCGGGCGCAAGGCCGGCCCGCGAAAGGTCCGGCGGATCTCTATCCGGCTCCGCGCAATGCCGCCTACAAGCTCGATCGGGATCTGACGGACGAAGATATCTCCTCCACCTACAACAATTTCTACGAGTTCGGCTCGCACAAGCGGATCTACAAGGCGGCGCAGGAGATGAAGCTCAGCCCCTGGCAGATCCGGATAGACGGCCTGGTGGAAGAGGAGATGATCCTCGATATCGACGATCTTCTTTCCAGGGTCGATCTGGAGGAGCGGCTCTACCGGCACCGCTGCGTGGAAGCCTGGGCGATGGCCGTGCCGTGGACGGGCTTTGCGCTGGCCGATCTGGTGCGCCTCGCGCGCCCGAAGGCGGGGGCGAGCCATGTGCGGTTTCAGACCTTCTTCGACCCGGATGTCGCCTCCGGCCAGCGTCAGAGCTGGTATCCCTGGCCCTATACGGAGGGGGTGACCATGGCGGAGGCGACAAACGAACTCGCCTTTCTGGTTACCGGGGTCTACGGCAAGCCGCTTGCCGCCCAATTCGGCGCGCCGCTGCGCCTCGCGCTGCCGTGGAAGTACGGCTTCAAGTCGGTCAAGTCGATCAGCCGCATCACCTTCACCTCCGAACGTCCCACCTCGTTCTGGCAGGCCGTGGGGCCGAAGGAATACGGCTTCTGGGCGAATGTGAACCCGGAGGTTCCCCATCCGCGCTGGAGCCAGGCGAGCGAACGCCTGCTCGGCACGGACGAGACCGTGCCCACCCGCCTTTTCAACGGATATGGGGAGCAGGTTGCAGCGATCTACCGGGGGCTGGAGGGTCAGCCACTCTATCGTTGAACAGCTTTGCCTAATTTATGCGCTGCGCGCATGGCTTAACCACCTCGCGATATACCAAGCGCTTTTCCTGATCATTTTTCAAGCAAATACATGCCCTTACGGCATGTAACAGGGTCTGGAGGCGGTGTGACGGTGGGCGGTGCGGGGGTGTCCAGTCGTCCTTGCGCGGGGCTTGGCGCCCTATCGGGCGCGCGTAAGGCGTGTTCAAAGCGTGCCGCCGGGGCATCTTTCGGCCGTTTCGTCCTATGCGCGAGACGGTGTGGATCTCGCGCTGTGCGGGCTCTTGTGGGAAAGGCGGGCGTCGCTCGCAAGTGCACAGAAAATATCGCTTTTCTACGCTGCAGTGCGAGAAGGACGCGGGACACGGCGCGCAGGGTTGGGCCGCGATGAGGGAGGCGGGGACAGGCCGTGTTCAGACCGGGACGTGCCGCCAAGCCATGCAATCGGATATGCAAAAAAAAACCGGGCCCACGAGAGGCCCGGTAAAAGTTTTGACCACGAGAAACTCGTGGACATTCACCTTCCAGAGGGAACAGATGGCTGAAATCGGCACGTCGCAGGGAGGAGGTTGCGACGGCCCAGAACCATCAGACACTGCCTATATGCGATGCATAGGGTGCCCAAACAACTATCACTCACGCAAGCCTGATATGCACCTGATGCATGGCGTTAACCCGCCCTCGCGGCAGCGCACACATGTCCTCGCATTTTTCCGGATTTCGCCCGTTTTTGGCAGGCTTTTCATGGGATTGGAGGCGCTTGTCGGAAGCGCGATACGCGTTCGGGCCGTTTGGGCGCTCTAGTAGACCCAATGTTCGGCGTTGGAAAGCAGGAAGTCGCGGAATGCAGTGATGCGCGCGGTGTTCTTCAGCTCTGAAGGATAGACGAAATAGGTGTCGAAGCTGGGCACGTCTGCGCCGGCGATGAGCTGCACGAGATTGGAATCCGGCTCCACGAGGTAATCGGGCAGCAGGGCAATGCCGATGCCGCGCTGAACCGCGTGCTTGATCGCGATGACGTTGTTGATCTTGAGCGCCACGCGCCGCTTCTGGCCCTCCGGCATGCCGGCTGTTTCCAGCCAGTTCATGTCGCGCAGGTAGACAGGGGCTTTTTCGCCGAAGCTGATGATGCGGTGATTGTCGAGATCGCTCTCGGTCACGGGGCTGCCGAAGCGCTTGAGATAGGTCGGGCAGGCGTAGAGATGGAAGTGGACGGTGAAGAGTTTGCGCTGGATCAGGTCCGGCTGGATCGGCTGTCGCAGCCGGATGGCGACATCGGCCTCGCGCATCGACAGATCCAGCTCGTCGTCGGTCAGAAGCAGTTCAAGGTTCACGTCGGGATAAAGATCGACGAACTCGTTGAGCCGCGAGGTGAGCCAGCCGGAACCGAGGCCGACGGTCGTGGTGATGCGCAAGAGGCCGGAGGGTTTGCCCTTGGTGTCGGTCAGGCGGGACTGGACCGCCTCCAGCTTGCGCAGCACGTCCTGCGCTGTGCGATAGAGCATCTCGCCCTGTTCGGTCAGCAACAGGCCGCGGGCGTGGCGGTGGAACAGGGAAACGTGCAATTCCTGTTCGAGGGCGGAGACCTGTCGGGACACGGCTGACTGGCTCATGTGCAGCATGTCACCTGCATGGGTGAAGCTGCCTGCCTGCGCCGCTGCGTGGAAGATCCGCAGTTTGTCCCAGTCCATGTTCCAGTTCCTCTCCGGGCGCGCCGTGGAACGGCGGCCCACACTGCCAGATGTGCCCAGACTGCCAGACGGCGAACGCCTATTGGGCGGCTTCTTCTGCGTCGACGCCCAATTCTGTCAGATATTTCTCCGCTTCGAGTGCGGCCATGCAGCCCATGCCGGCGGCGGTCACGGCCTGACGATAGATCTCGTCGGTCACGTCACCGGCGGCGAAGACGCCCGGCAGCGAAGTCTTGGTGGAATCGGCTTCCGTCCAGATGTAGCCGGTCGGCTTCAGGCGGATCTGATCCTTGAAAAGGTCGACCGCGGGCGCATGGCCGATGGCGATGAAGACGCCATCCGTGGCGATGTCCTGCGTCTCGCCGGTCTTGACGTTCTTCAGTCGCGCGCCGGTCACAGCCGGGGGCGTGCCGCCGCCGAGGATCTCGTCGAGCGCGTGATCCCAGATCACCTTGATCTTGGGATGGGCGAAGACGCGCTGCTGAAGGATCTTCTCGGAGCGGAATTCATCGCGGCGATGGACGACGGTCACCTCGTCGGCGAGGTTCGCCAGATAGAGCGCCTCTTCCACGGCGGAATTGCCGCCGCCGATCACCACCACCTTGCGGCCGCGATAGAAGAAACCGTCGCAGGTCGCGCAAGCGGAGACGCCGGCGCCCATATAGGTCTCTTCGGAGGGCAGGCCGAGCCACTTGGCCTGCGCGCCGGTGCAGATGACCACCGCATCGGCGGTGTAGACGGTGCCGCTGTCGAGAACGACGCGCTTCGGCGTGGCGGCGAGGTCCACTTCCGAGACGAGGTCCCAGACGATGTTGGTGCCGACGTTTTCCGCCTGCTTCTGCATCTGCTCCATCAGCCAGGGGCCCTGGATGGGATCGGCGAAGCCGGGATAGTTCTCCACTTCCGTGGTGATGGTGAGCTGGCCGCCGGGCTGAAGGCCCGCGATCAGGGTCGGTTCGACCATCGCACGGGCAGCGTAGATTGCGGCCGTGTAACCGGCGGGGCCGGAACCGATGATGAGAAGCTTGGTGTGTTGGGCGGTCATGGGCTTGTCTGCTGCTCGTCTGGGCTTCTTGGGTTCCTGTGTGACCGGTTATCCGGTCCTTGTCGCTGTGCCGGGCTGTCCGGTTCAGGCGTTTCGTCCGGCCTGAAAGCGCCTTCGAATTTCTTCTGCGATTACAGGTGTGGAGTCTATTGGCTCGTACCTATAGGTTTCAAGGCGTCCGGCAAAGGGGCGTGTGACGCCCAGGACCGACATTTTCTCCAGAAAGACACTGATTTTTCGGTGTCCTCCGCTTGGTTCATAGACGAGTACCGGGCGGCCGGTCGCGGCGGCCTCTCCAACCATATTGGTTGAATCCGCCGTAACAACAACCGCTTCGGCGTTTGCAAGGTAGGCTGCAAGCGGATTATCCCCTGTTCCGTCCCACAAAAGATGCGGTCCGCCCGCCGCCAGCCGGGAAATCCGGTCTGCAAGCAGGGCGGGGGTTCTGCGCGAAAGGGTGATCATCAGCCGCGATGTTTCGCCCAGATGCTCAAGCGCGTGGCCGAAGGATTCCACATCATAATCGGTGAAGCGGTGATGGCGGCTGTCCCCGCCCACCAGAATGGCGACGCGGGGTTTTTCAAGCCGGGCGATCTCGGGCGGGGGAGACTGGCGCAACCGGCGCAGGCGTTCGGCGGAAAACCGGTGCGGCGGGGTGGGCGTTGCCAGCACGTTGGGGCCGCGCAGCGGGTCGTGTTCCGGCACCCAGATGAAATCCGCCGTCTCCGGCCCGGTATGCGGATCCTTCAGGAAGACGGTCATGGTCCTGCCCGCGCTCGCCCGGCGCACATGGCGCAAATAGGGTACGGCGCGCCTGCCGGAGGCGATGACGAGATCGGGATAGGGCGGGCGCACCGGACTTTGCGGTCTTGAGGGGCCTTCGCGCGGATCGATGGGCCCGCGCGGCATGAACCAGACAAAGGGCGCGCGCGGCGAAACCCGGCGGATTTCGTAAGGAACATCAAGCGCTTCGGCCACAGCGATGCACTGGTTTTCGTCACCCGCCTTGCCGTCGCTCAGCACCCAGGTCGATCCGATCTGCGATAGTTCGCTGCCATCTGTCACAGGATCGGGCACGGGGAATAACCTCTCATAATCTTTCCGAATCGTGCGCCATATTGTTATATGCTTACAAATCTGCGCAAAAAAGCATACATCAAGGCATCAGGTCAGTGGCGGGACACCTTGTCCCTGAGAGCCCTGTTTTAGTGTGATCGATGCGTGCGGCAAGCAGGAGTGTGATGGTGAAGGCGCGATTGGATGCGATCGACTGGAAGATCCTGCGGGAACTCCAGGAAGACGGCCGCATGACGAATGTGGAGCTGGCGCGACGCGTCGGCATTTCCGCTCCGCCATGCCTGCGTCGGGTAAGGGCGCTTGAGGAAGCGGGGATCATCCGCGGATATCGAACGCTTCTCGACGAGAAGCAACTCGGTTTCGATGTGACCGCTTTTGCGATGGTCGGGCTGCACAGCCAGACGGAAAGCGATCTTCAGGCGTTTGAGGAGGCCACCTCGAAATGGCCGCTGGTCCGCGAGGCGCACATGCTGTCGGGCGAGGTCGATTTCCTGCTGAAATGCGTCGCGCCCGATCTGCAGACCTTCCAGAATTTCATTATCCGCGACCTGACCGCCACGCCCAACGTGGACAGCGTACGCACCGCGCTCACCATCCGGCGCACCAAGGACGAGCCGCAGGTTCCCATCAACTGAGGGCCGCGGCGTTTTTTGGGGGCGGGCGTTTCGGTCGATGTTGCGTCCGGCCTGTCGCATCTTGCGAGGGGCCGGGCCTTCAAGGCACGTAATTCGGGCAGATCCCGAAACGCAGATCCCTGAATTCGGGCAAATTCGTATTTCAGGCAAAGAAAAAGCCCGCCGGGTTTCCCGGGCGGGCTTCGAAATTCGTCACCTGTCAGCGTGATCAGTCGATCGCGCGCAGGGCTCCGGCCGAGGTGCGGCCGTCACGACCGGTCTCGAGCTCGAACTCAACCTTCTGGTTCTCGGCGAGGCCGTGCATGCCAGCGCGCTCAACAGCGGAGATATGGACGAAAACGTCCTTCCCGCCGGCGTCGGGCTGGATGAAACCGTAGCCCTTGGTGGTGTTAAAGAATTTCACGGTGCCGGTAGCCATTCTACCTGTCTCCATCATCTCAGTGACCGCGTTGCGAGATTGCCGCGGCTTAACGCAGTTATAGATGTCGCCACGAAACTGCGACCTTTGTCGGACAGGCAGCATCTTAGAAGAGCGAAATAACTGGTCCCGCCCACATAGGACGATATCGCGGATAAATCAAGGCCAATGAGCGAAAGTCTGCGTTTCGCTTCGTAAAAATTCTCGTGAACAAATGTGTCTTTAAATGGAGTTTGAGAGAATATAATCAGAAATACGAATTCGACGACTGTCAGCTTCCGCGAGTGACGCGCCAATTGATGGCGCGCCACGCGATGTTATCGTAAGGAAAAGGCGTTCCGGCACAGGGTCAGTCGGCCGCCATCTCCAGCACGCGACGTGCAATGACTTGTGCCTGAATTTCCGCTGCACCTTCGAAGATGTTGAGGATGCGGGCATCGCACAGCACGCGGCTGATCGGATATTCCTCCGCGAAGCCGTTACCGCCATGGATCTGTACGGCATTGTCTGCCGCAGCCCAGGCGACGCGGGCGGCCAGAAGCTTTGCCATGCCCGCTTCAAGGTCGCATCGGCGGCCCTGATCCTTCTCTCGCGCGGAATGATAGGTGAGCTGGCGGGCGATCAGGATCTCGCATGCCATCATGGCGAGCTTGTCGGCCACACGCGGGAATTTGATGATCGGGCGGGCGAACTGGATACGATCCTGCGCATAGCGAAGGCCCAGTTCCAGCGCCGACTGCGCCACGCCGATGGCGCGGGCCGCGGTCTGGATGCGCGCGCCTTCGAAGGTCTGCATGAGCTGCTTGAAGCCCTGCCCCTCGACCTGGCCCAGCAAGTTTTCCGCCTTCACCTCGAAATCGTCGAAGGCGATCTCGTATTCCTTCATGCCGCGATAGCCGATGACCTCGATCTCGCCGCCCGTCATGCCTTGTGCGGGGAAGGGGTTTTCGTCATCGCCGCGCGGCTTTTCTGCCAGGAACATGGAAAGGCCGCGATAGCCGGGCTCGTCCGGATTGGTGCGGGCCAGAAGCGTCATCAGGTCCGCGCGAACCGGGTGGGTGATCCATGTCTTGTTGCCGGAAACCTTCCAAACATCGCCTTCACGCACGGCGCGGGTCTTGAGCGAGGCCAGATCGGAGCCGGTATTGGGCTCGGTGAAGACGGCGGTCGGCAGCACTTCGCCGGAGGCGATGAGCGGCAGCCACTTTTCCTTCTGTTCGTCCGTGCCGCCGCACAGGATCAGTTCAGCCGCGATTTCGGACCGGGTGCCGAGCGAGCCGACGCCGATATAGGCGCGCGATAATTCCTCCGAGACCACGCACATGGATTCCTTGCCGAGCCCCAGCCCGCCGTATTCCTCCGGGATGGTCAGGCCGAAGACGCCGAGTTCCGCCATGTCGGCGATGACTTCAAGCGGGATATAGGCATTGTCCTTGTGCCACTGGTGGGCGTGGGGCAGCACTTCTGCATCGGCGAAGCGGCGCATCTCGTTGCGGATCTGCTCGTAGGTCTCGTCCAGTCCGGCATCGCCCACGGTGGCGGAACCCTGCTGCTGGACCATCAGATCCACCAGATGGGCGCGTTCGGGGGCGGTATTGCCGGTGGCGATCAGGGCTTCGACCTCACTCGTGCGCGCCGCCGCAATCGTCGCCGCGTCGAGCCCGAGATCGGACAGGCGCACCATTTCGCCCTGGCTCATGGGAATGCCGCCGAAGATCTGGGCCAGATATTCCGCAAAAGCCATGCGGGCGAGCTGGTCCTCGATCTTGCCGTAGCGCCCTTCCGCGCTCATGCGCTCGGCATAACCGGCGATCTGGCGCAGCGCCTGAGCATAGGTCGCCAGCCAGGCAAGTCCGTGGGTCGCGCGCTGCTCGCCATCCATGAGCGCCGCATCGATCCGGCCGTCGACCACCACACGGGCGCGTACATTGCTTGCTGCCGCTTTCACGAGATTGTCGACGGCCTGAAGCGCCGGTGCTGCAATGTCGATGAGGCCAGGCGCGGCGGCTGCCGGAGACGGTGCGGCAAGTGTCATTTCGGATCCCCCAAGTTCTTCGCCATGCCTCTTGCGAGTTGTTTGTTGGCATGGCTGCTTTACCGAAGCGTCATGGTGCGCTGCAAACAGGCGTCTGTCGAGTCCTCCAAAGGGAGAGTCCTGCCGCTTCGGACAGCTTCCGACGTTGCGTGATGTCATCGGCTTCCGGTTTTTGTGCCGCGCTGCGAAATCTGCATCAATTGAAGGCATGCCGGTTTTATGCGCCGATAGGGACTGCACAAGCGGTATGCAGTTGTGCGCATGCAATAATTCCTGATGTTTAAAATTTGTCTTTGTTTATCGGCACTTCTTCGTTTCTGACGGTGTGCAGACTGTTGAATATAAAATAGACACATGGATTCAATGGTTTGGCGGCTATGTTATCGCTTGGTAAACTTCTCTGACCTAACGTCAGCGCTCTGTTGGGGCGTCATGGGCTGGAGTTAGGTGATGAGTTTTCCCATTAGGAAAAAATCTGGCAAACGCAAGTCTGGCGAGCCGGGGCGGGGCACCCAGGCGCAGGGCAAGTCGACATCGCGCAAGCGGATGGCGGGCAGGCGCGGTTATCTCTCCGGGCTGTCATTGAAGGCCCGGGTGTTCTCGCTGGTGGTGATTTCCGTAGCGGGCCTTGTCGGCGTCGGCGGCACTTATTGGTGGAGCCAGACGCTTGTCAAGGAAGCGACCGACAGGGAGGGCGCCTATGCCGACCTTGCCGCGCTGGTGAGCAAGATGAGCATGGCGGCGCAGGGCCTGCAGGACGCTGAAAAGACTTATCTCTACCAGCCCTCGGAAGAGGCGATGGCGTCAATTCAGGCGCGCGAGGCGGAAATGCGCGACATCGGTTCGCGGATCGAGGCGACGCCCGTGGCCGCGCCCTATCGCTCGGATCTGGCGCAAGTGATGGACACGCTCGACGGCATTCACGAAACGGTCGCCATCCTTCACGGAGCCCAGACCCGGATCGGCTTCGATCAGGAGAGCGGGTTGCGGGGGGATTTGGGCGAAACCAGCTCGACCATCGAAAAGGCCGTGACGAAGGCGTCGCGCTTTGCGCGCAACGATCCCGCCCTTGCCAAGCTTCAGCTCGCGGTCATTCAGGTATCGCGCGATGAGAAGGCGTTCCTGCTTCAGGGCAATGATGTGGCGGAGGGGCTTTTTGAGGTTTCCTACAGCCGGCTGGAGCGCTCGCTGGGCAGGGCGAAGCTCGATGCCGACCTCAAGAAATCGCTGGGCGACAATCTTTCCCGCTACCGCGCGGCCTTCGATGCCTATGCCGTGCAGAAGGCGGAACTGATCCGCTCCACCGGCCTGATGGAAACCTTGTTCTCCCTGCTTCCGCCGCGTCTTGAGACATTGAGGGCGGGCGCGGTGGCCGGGCAGGCGGATGCGTCCGAAAGTCTTGAGAGCGCGCGCACCTTCACGCTGTTGCTGGTTGCCGTGCTTATCGGTGCGTCAATCGTGGTCTCCACCTTGCTGGGGCTGACCATCGCCGCCTCGATCACGGGTCAGCTCGTTGCGCTGCGCAAGGTGATGGAACGCCTTGCCGATGGCGACAATGACGTCACCATTCCGGGAACCGAAGGCAAGGACGAGATGTCGGCGATGGCGCGCACGCTGCTGGTCTTCCGCGACAGCGCGCTGGAACGCGAAAACCTGCGCGCTACACAGGCGGAGGATGCGGAGGTGCGCGACCGGCGAGCGGGCCGTATCGCGGAGCTTGTCGGCGCGTTCGAGACGACGGTGGCCGATGTACTGGGCAGGCTGACGAGCGCCTCGCAGGATCTGCGTGTCGCTGCGCATGCGGTGGAAGAAGCGTCGGACAACGTGACGGGCGAGGCGCAACGCGCCGGTCAGTCGGTGAGCATTGCTTCCGACAATGTCGGCGAAGCCGCTGCCGCCACCCAGCAGATGGCGTCCTCCATCAGCGAGATCGCCGAGCAGGCGGGCCGGTCGCGCGAGATCGCCCACCGTGCGCTGACGGGCGCGGAAGAAACTTCCACCACCATGGAGAGTCTTGCTCAGGCGGCCGACCGGATCGGCAAGGTGATGCATCTCATTCGCGACATCGCCGACCAGACGAACCTGCTGGCGCTTAACGCCACCATCGAGGCCGCGCGGGCGGGCGAAGCGGGGCGGGGCTTTGCGGTCGTGGCGGCAGAGGTGAAGGAACTGGCGACCCAGACGTCGCGCGCGACGGAAGAGATTGCGGCGCAGGTCGATTCCATTCAGGCAACATCGACCATTGCGACGGGGTCCATCTCCGATATCCGGCAGATTATCAACGACATGAACACCATCGCGATTTCGGTGGCGGCGGCTGTCGAGGAGCAAAGCCAGTCGGTGGATGCGATCTCGCACAATATCAGCGGCGCATCTGCGCGTTCGCAGGAAGGCGCGGAAGCCATGGGCGGGGTTGGAAAGGCGAGCGAGCACGCACGGCGCACCGGACGCGGGGTCGAGGACCTGTCGCAGCATCTGGCCGAACAGGTGGAGACCATCCGGCGCGAGGTGGAGGTGTTCCTCGACGGTGTGCGGGCGGCCTAGTCACCTGCGACGGGGTTCAGGCTTCAGCTTGCCGCAGCTTCTTTCGCCTTGGGGTTGGCCCGTCGGGGGCGCGAGACCAGCGCCACCGCACCGATGGCGATGACCATGCCGACGATCTGGATGAGCGCAAGCTCCTCGCCGAAGAGGAAATAGCCCTCAATGGCGGTTGCCGCGGGCACCAGATAGAAGAGCCCGGCGACGCGCGAAACCTCGCCCTTGCGGATCAGCAGCATCAGCAGGGAGATCGCGCCGAGCGACAGGACCAGCACCAGCCAGCCAAGCGCGAAGACGAACTCGCCCGTCCACTGGACGTTGCCGGTCTCGGTGAAAAAGGCGGCAAGCGCGGTGAAGGCGCCTGCGCCTGCATATTGATAGAAGACGCCGCCGCGCATCTCCATCTGCTGGGCGTAGCGCTTCTGGTAGATGGTGCCGAAGGAAATCCCGAGAACGGCGATCAGGCACATGCCCACGGTCTGCGCGGTGATGCCCTCTCCGGCGAGCCCCGCCTTGGGGCCCAGTACGAGTGAAATGCCGACAAGGCCCACGGCCATGCCGATCCAGTAGCGAAGGTCGATCCGCTCCCCCAGCGCCGCGCCTGCAAAAACCGCGGTGATCAGCGGCTGGAGGCCGACGATGAGGGCGGCAACGCCCGCCGGCATGCCCCGGCTGATCGACCAGAAAACCCCGCCCAGATAAAGGCCGTGAATGAGCATGCCGACCATCATGGCGTGCCCGCGTTCGCGCATCGTCAGGCCGCGCGGCGGGCGAATGACGATCATGGACAGCCCCAGCAGAACCAGAACGGCGACATAGCGCAGGATGAGAAACGTCAGCGGCTCGGCATAGGGGGCTCCCATCTTGGAGCCGATGAAGCCGGTCGACCATAACAACACGAAGATCGCCGGAACGGCTTTCAGGAAGAGGGACATGCGGAAATCCGGTTGAGGGACGCGGTTTGCGTTCAAGTGCGAAAGGCGTCCTTGCGGGGGAGCCCGATCCTTGGGGCGGCTACCATAACGAAAGCGGGGCTTGCCGCAAGCGGGAGCGTTTTCCGGCATCTCCGGAGAAACCTGCCTCAAGGGAGCTTTCTTGGTTAACCTTGGGGCATCGGGAAACGAATTATCAAGCATAATCAGACAAAAGGGAGGGATATGGGAGGATCATCCGGGGGCGTCGTGCACCGGGTCCCGCCCCGTCTGCACCGGCAGGTTCATGACCAAAGGCAGCTTGGGACGCAAAGGCGAGGGGATGACGGGCGACCGTGGGCGCGGCCTTCGGTTGGTGTTGCTGTGTCTTGGTCTGTGTGCGGTCACGGCGGCCTTCTGGGCGGTTCATGTGTGGGAGGCAAAGCGCGCGAATGCGCGTCAGGCCGCGGATGCAGCCTATCTCGAACTTGCCGATACGGTGATGGCCGCGCGTGACTACCGGCGCGCTGTAGAGCGTTATCTCTCCGCAGCGACGCGCGAACCCCTCGCCGCGTTGGGTGAGACGGAAAGCCGGTTGCACAGGCAGCTCAACCTTTTGGCCGCGCATGGCGAAAATGCGCCTGCCGGAGCGGCGGCGCGCATCGCCGATCTCGATCAGGTGAGAAACCGTCTCCGAAGCGTTCAGATAATCCAGCAGCGCATCGGCGCCGACCTGACGAGCGGTCTCCTCGGCGGCATGAGGCGGGCGGGGGACGGCGTGGAGGCCGCGCTTGAGGCGGAGATGCCACGCAAGCGGGCTCCTTCCGGGCTTAAGGCGCTAATCGAGGCGTTTCACAAGGCGCGGAAAATCGAGACCGTCTTTCTGGTCCGCGAAGGGCGGGGCGATCCGCAAAAGGAGGCGGGCAAGTTGGACGCGCTCGTCGATCTGCTGCGCGCCGCGCGTCTTCCGGCCAAGGCCGAAGCGCAGCTTTCAAGGCTTCTTTCCGATTATCGCGATGCTTTCGCAAGTTATGTGGAGGCGGTGCTGGCGCGCGGGGCGGCGGAACGCGATGTGCGCGCCGGGCTGGACGTACTGGTAGAGACCCTCACAACGGCCCTTGCCGCAAGGCCCGCCGTCCCGGTTGGCGATGCGCAGGGGCTGGCCGACGATCTTACCGCGCGCTCCCAACTCGCGATGCCGCTTGGGCTTCTGATCGCGGGCCTTGGGCTGGTGGTCATGGGGGCTGTCGGGCTCGGCCGCCCTCAGGAAGGAGCCGCGGAAGCGAAGGCGACCGAGAGGGGCGATGTTTCCGGTGGAGGGCCCGATGCGCGGGAGGCAGCGGGCGAGGTTCCGGCTTCACAGATCGTCGGGGAGGACGCGGCGCGCGAAGAGGCGCTGGCGGAGGTTCGAAAGGCGGGCGAGGCATGGACGGCCCGCAATGCCCACATCTCGGACATGGCGCAGCATCTTGAGGAAACCGTTTCCGTGGCGATTGCCACCTTGATGACGGCAGCCGGAGCGATGAACGAGGCGGTGGAGGCGGTCGCCATCACGTCCCGCAACGTTCTGGGCGCGGCGGACAAGTCCGGTGCCAACCACCGCGCGGTGCTGGACGCACTGGCCGCGGCGCAGGAACAGCATGCCGCCCTTTCCGGCTCGCTTGAGGAGGTCAACGATCTGGCGCAACGCTCCGGCGCGGCTGCGGAGGATGCGCGCAACCGGTCAGGCGGGGGCGATGCCGTGATGAACCGGCTTTCCGGCTCCACCCGACGCATCGAGGGCATGCTGGAGGCGATCCGGGCTGTTGCCGAACGCACCAACCTTCTCGCGCTTAACGCCACCATAGAGGCGGTGCGGGCGGGCGCTGCGGGCAAAGGTTTTGCGGTGGTGGCGCAGGAGGTCAAGCAACTTGCCGCCCAGACCGCGCAGGCGACGGAAGATATCGAGGCCGAGGTTCGGTCGATCCGCTCCGCCAGCGACGATGCAATCGAGGCTTTCGGGGCGGTCTCCGGCGTTATCGATACGGTCGATGAGGTTGCAGGCGGCGTGCGCCGGACGGTCAGCGCGCAGCGGGCGGAAATCGCGGCCCTCTCCCTGCGTCTGGAAGAGGCCGCGGTCCTTGGCGCGGATGGCGACAAGGCGGCTGCAGCCATCGTCAAGGCGCGGGGACAGGCGAGCGAAACCGGGGCCGCCGTCGACAGGCTCGCGACGATCATGCTGGAGGAGGCTTCTCGCGTGGACGACGAGATGAAGAGCTTCCTTTCCGCGCTGCGCGCCCTTTGAGGCGCTACGTCTTTCGAGCCTTCTCATTTTTGCTTTTCGAGCTTTGCGACGGGATGCCAAGCCCGCCCAAAGTGCGTATTGTGCGCCCCGGATTTGAAGAACAGACATCGGCGGAACAGCGATGAGCGAGACATGCGTGATCATTGGCGCGGGCCAGGCGGGCGCACAGGCGGCCCACAGTCTGCGCCAGGGGGGCTATGAAGGCGGAATCGTCATGCTGGGCGAAGAAGCCCATCCCCCCTATCAAAGGCCGCCGCTGTCCAAGAAATATCTCTCGGGCGAACTTGAGGCCGAGCGCCTGTGGTTGCGCCCGGAAGAGTTCTATGAGGCGAACAACATCGATCTGCGCGTTTCCAGCCCGGTCACGGAGATTGACCGCGACGCGCGCGAGGTGGTTTGCGCGGATGGCGAACGCATCGCCTATGACGCGCTTCTGATCGCGACCGGCACCCGCCCGCGCAGTCTGCCGCTTCCCGGCTTCGATTTGCCGGGCGTGCTGCCGCTGAGAACGCTTGCCGATGTGGATCGTCTGCGTGAGGTGCTGGAAAAACCCTGCCGTATCGCCATTGTCGGCGGTGGCTATATCGGGCTTGAGGTGGCCGCCGTCGCGCGTGGGCTCGGCCACGAGGTGACGGTTCTGGAAAGCCAGGAGCGCGTTCTGAACCGGGTCGTCGCGCCCGAGCTTTCCGCCTTTTTCCAGAAGCTGCACAGCGGCCACGGGGTCGATATCCGCTATGGCGTTTCGGTCGAGGCCGTGGAAGGCGAGGGTAGGGCGGAGGCCGTGCGGCTCGGGTCCGGCGAGCGGATCGACTGCGATCTGGTGCTCGTTGCAGTGGGCGCGGTTCCGAACGTGGAGCTTGCTCAAGCCGCCGGGCTTGAGGTCGATAACGGCATCTGCGTCGATGCAAGCTGCCGCACGTCCGACCCCGTCATCTATGCCGCGGGCGACTGCACGTCGTTTCCTGCGGCCCGCTACGGCCGGAACATCCGGCTTGAGAGCGTGCAGAACGCCATCGATCAGGCAAAGGCGGCGGCGAGCGCCATTCTGGGCAAGGAGGTCAGTTACGATCCGGTGCCATGGTTCTGGTCCGACCAGTACGACGTCAAGCTCCAGATCGCCGGTCTTTCCCAGTTGCACGACGAGACGAAGCTCGTCGGCGATCCCGACAACGGGTCCTTCTATATCGCCTACTTGCGGGACGGGCGGCTGTTGTCGGTCGATTCCGTCAGCCACCCGCGTTCGCACATGATGGCGCGGCGCTCGCTGGGTGAGGAATGGCGCGACGACCTTCTGCCGCCTGCCTGAACGCCCAAGGAGCTACTGCGTGCCGGCGCGCACGTTTTCCATGACGAGGCTTGCGACTTCGCGCGGGATTTCATGCTGCAGCATGTGGCCGACGCGCTCGAAGACATGGGCCGCGATGGGACCGGGCAGGCGGTGCGCCTGCCGGGTGGGAAGCACGCGGTCCTGCGTCCCCCAGATGACCTTCACCGGGCAGGGAAGCTCCTCCAGCTTGTCGCGCGGCAGGGTTTTCTGGCGCTCGCCGTCGATGATCGCCTCCACCATGGTCTCAAGCGCCTCGATGGCGCCGGGGGCGGCGCGGGTTTCGGCGATATGGGCGGCGAGTTTCGGCGGCACGGCGCTTTCCCAGCCGAAGAACTGCTCCAGCAGGATCTGGATCTGCTCTTCGTCGCGCGCGGATGCGTAGCGGCGCAGCAGCCGGTGGTTGATTTCCTCACCGAAGCCGCCGGGGGCCAGAAGCGTCAGGCTAGCGATGCGTTCCGGCGAGCGCATGGCGATCATGGTGGAAATCGCGCCGCCCATGGAATGGCCGACGAGGTGAAGCTTTTCCAGTCCAAGCCCGTCCAGTGTGTCGGTCACGGCATGCGCGGTCCTGCCCGCGTGTCCGATTGTCGGCCAATCGATAGCCTTGCCGTGGCCGGGCAGATCGAAGGCGAGGGAATGCACGCGCCGGGCAAGCGCCGTCTGGATGTTGATCCAGCCGGCTGCATCGCCGCCAAAGCCGTGGAGGAACACGACGGGGACACCTCCCGCGTCCGCTCCGAATTCCTGAACGGGCAGCAGGCGGGGTGCGTCGGTCATGGCGTTTTCCTCTCTGGCAGGCCGGGGCGGCCGTTTTATTGATATATATGTCACTGACAGTCAGGCCGGTGTCGGATTGCATAAGAGCCTGAAACGGGCGGGCGGGCAATGCGCGGCAAGGGGACGCTGTGTGAAATTTGCCGCGAACTGTGTGCAGCCGAACACATACAAACGGGGCTTTGCAATCTAAACTATGGGCCAAGCGAATCGGACTGGCGGGGCAACGCGGGTCCGAGCGTGTTTTGTGCGTCCTGACGGTATTGCCTCAAACCGGCGACGCACCGCCCCTTGCCAGGTTTCGATGATCGGAGATGCTGATATGCGCCGTTTGACGTTTCTACTCGCCGCTGCGGTGGCGATGACCCTGTTTCATTTCGTGCCCGCCAAGGCGCAGGAAATGGTTTTCGATCCCGCAACGCGGACATGGGTCAAGTACTACATGACCCAGGATGCTGCCGCCGCCATCGCCAAGCGCAAGTACAAGCGCCGCGAAGTGAGCTATCGGGGTTCTGAAGTTCCCGGCACGATCATCATCGACACCGACGACCGCTCGCTGACCCTTGTGCAGGAGCACGGCCGGGCCATGAAATACGGCATCGGCGTCGGGCGCGAAGGGTTCACCTGGTCGGGCCGCGAGAAGATCACCCGCAAGGCCAAGTGGCCGGGCTGGACGCCGCCGCCGGAAATGCGCATTCGCGAAGCCAAGGCGGGCCGCAAGATCCCGGCCTACATGCCCGGTGGCGAAAAGAACCCGCTCGGCGCGCGTGCGCTTTATCTTGGCAACACGATTTACCGCATCCACGGCACGAACGAAGACTGGAGCATCGGACGGCAGGTGTCTTCCGGCTGCATCCGCATGTTCAATGCCGATGTGATCGATCTCTACGATCGCGTGAAGGTCGGCGCCCCCGTGATCGTGCGCTGATCGATCGGTCTTTTCAGATCTGAGAAAATCCGGAACGCGGCGGTCAGGCGACCGCCGCGTTTTCCATTTCGTCCTCCCGCCAGCGGAACAACTCTGCCGGTTGCTCCATGCCTTTCAGGCGGTGCGGGCCGATGCTTTCCCAGTTCTGCGGCTCAAGAGACGCCACAGCGGCGGTGGCGAGCGCGGGCGCTTTCAGGTTCTTCGTCAGATCCTCGATGCGGGCGGCGGCATTGACCGCGGTGCCCACGACGGAGAAGGACAGGCGCGAGGGAACGCCTATATTTCCGAACATGACTTCGCCGAGCGATGCGGACAGGCCGAACTGGAATTCCGGCTGGCCCTTGTTGCGGCGCTTCATGTTGACCGCCCGGTGGCGCTCCATCGCGTCGCTCACCGCGACGTTCGCAGCTCGCACTGCATCCGGACAGTCTTCGTCGCTGGCCAACGGGAATATGGCCAGCACCGCATCTCCGATAAAGTCGAGAACCTCCCCGCCCGCATCGATGGCGCTGCCGGCGGTGCAGTCGAAGAAATCGTTCAGAAGGCCGAGATAGGCGTCGGCGGGCATGGTCTCGGCAAGCGTTGAGGACCCGCGCAGATCCGAGTAGAGGATCACCGCGCGCGTGGTCGCGCCGTCGCCCCGGCGGATATTGCCCGCCAGCACTTCCCGCCCGGCATGTTTGCCGAGATAGGTTTCGGTGATGTTGGTGGTGATGCTGGCCTGAATGGCCGTACGGCAGGCGACCGCGAAGCCGCGCTGGATGCGCCTGAGCGCCTGAATGTCGGAATCGGTGAAGCCGTTTGCGCGGTCCGAGGTCCAGCTGATCAGGATGCCCGCCTTCTTGCCGATCGGCTGGGTGGAGGCTGAATCGAAACCCGTCATCATCGCCAGATAGTCGGTGAAGCCATCTGCGGCCAGTTTTTTGAGGAGCGGGAAATCCGTCAGCGCGTTCTGACCGGTAAGGCGGCGGCGCAGGACGGAGGAGCCGGAATCCACCAGATGTTTGAACGGGCTCAGATTCCATTCGTCCGATTTCTGATCGCGATGGGCGAATTGCTCCAGCAAAACCGCCTGTCCGCGCCGCCAGATCGCGGCCTCCACCTCGATCAGCGGGTGTAGCGTCGGCCAGGAGAGCATGGATCGTGAAACGGGCACCCCGATGGAATAGAGCGTTTCGCAGACGTCGCGGAACATCTCCAGGATATTGGGCGTGCCGAGCGCCTGGTCGATGATCCAATCTTCCAGCGAAGTGATCAGGGCGTCGTGGGACATAGAAGAGATCCGGTTGAGAGAAGCGCTCTACGCAGCATTCACCGCGGGGATGAACAGGGCCCGCAATGCTGGTCGCAACAATCGGGGCCTCCGGCGAGATGTCGGCTTCTGGAAAAGGTTTGCTAAAGATTGGTCAGGCGACCGTCGAATTCAAGCGCAGTTACACGCAGTCGTGATGGTCAGTTCTCGTCCGGCGCGCCGGGCATCCGCCGTTGCGGTCCGTGTTGCGCGGGCCGGGTGTCGGCGAAAGCCCATAATCGGGAGCCGAGGAAGGTTACGATCGGCACCACGACGATGGAAACGACGATGCCTGCCGATTGTGGCCAGTCGGTGAAAGTGAGCCAGGTTGCAAGCGCGCCGGAATTGATGGCGAAGCCACTGAGTGCGATCAGGAAAAACCGCGGCAGACGGGCATGCCAGCGCCTGCCGGTCACGCTGTCCTGCGGAAACGACCAGAAGTGATGGCCTGCGAAGGAAACGATGAAGGCGGTGAGAAAGGCGATCGTATTGGCGACGAGCGGCGGCAGGATCCCGGGCACTGCGAGGGCCAGCGCAACACCGGCATGAACGCCTGTCGCCGCCAGTCCGACAATACCGAAGCGGGAGGCTGCCAGGATTTCCCCCACGGCCCGCCCGCGCCAAGCCGGATCAGGCATCGGCGTCTCCATCGCTCTTTTCGGCCTGCTTGCGCGCACTTGCGCCCGCGATCACGTCGCGCACCACATAGATCGGGCGCTGCTTGGTCTCGTTGAAGAGGCGGGCGACATATTCGCCGACGATCCCGATGGAAAGAAGCTGGATGCCGGAAAAGAACAGGATCGCCGTCATGGTGGAGGCGTAGCCCGGCATGTCCACGCCGAAAAGAAGCGTGCGCAGAACCAGATAAAGCGCATAGGCGAAGGCGAGGGTGGCAATGCCGGCGCCACAATAGAACCAGACGCGCAAGGGGACGGTCGAAAAGCCGGTCAGCCCGTCGAGCGCGAAGTTCCAGAGCTTCCAGTAGTTCCATTTGGTCGTGCCCGCCGCGCGCGCCGGGCGCTCATAGGGCAACGCCATGGAGGAAAAACCGACCCAGGCGAACAGGCCTTTCATGAAGCGGTTGCGCTCCGGCAGGTCGCGCAGCGCCTCGATGACACGGCGGTCGATGAGGCGGAAGTCGCCCGCATTGGCCGGCAGGTCGATATTGGAGAGCCGGTTGAACAGGCGATAGAAGGCGGACGCCGACCCGCGCTTGACGGCGCTGTCGCTGGTGCGGTCCACACGCAGGCCGTAGACGACGTCATACCCGGCGCGCCAGCCTTCGATCATCTGCGGGATCAGTTCCGGCGGATCCTGAAGATCGGCGTCGAGCACGATGGCGACGTCGCCATTGGCGTGGTCGAGACCGGCGGTCAGTGCCGCTTCCTTGCCGAAATTGCGCGAAAGGCCGATCAGGCAACCGGGAAGCCCGGCGGCGAGCCTTTCGTTCAGAATTGCGGCCGTACGGTCGCGGCTGCCGTCGTCGATGAAGACGAACTCATACGCAAGCCCTTCGCGCGCCAGAATGTCGCCGACAACGCCGATGAACTGGTCGATCACCTCTTCCTCGTTGAAGACCGGAACGATCAGGCTGACGAGGGGCGCATCGATCCGCTCCGCCTTGCGGCGGGCGACATAGGGCTGATCATCCTGCGGGATCGAAGAGGTGTCCGACATGGTTGGGTCGCAAGGTCCGGTCATCGGTTGAACAATCCGCGTTGCTTAGACCGTATTGCCCTGCTTGTCACATGGCTTGTGTTGCCGCATGTGCAGGGCGTTACGGGGCGCGGGCGCGAAGGCCTGAAAAAGAACATGCCGCCGAAGCGTTGCTGCTGCGGCGGCATGAAAGACCTGTGATCAGGCGTTTTCTGCGAAACGGCGCTCGTTCAAAGCGCGCCGTGGCAGTGCTTGTATTTCTTGCCCGATCCGCAGGGGCACAACTCGTTGCGGCCCACCTTGCCCCATGTCGCCGGATCGTTGGGATCGCGATCTTCCGCCGCGGCGCGCGCTCCGATGGAGACGGCGGCAGGCGCATCGTCGCCCAGCTGCTCGTCGCCGTGGGAGGCATGCATCTCCGGCAGATCCTCGTCGGACGGCATGGCGGGCGGCTGTTCCTGCACCAGTTCGACGCGCAGAAGCTGGGCGGTCACGACCTGGCGGAGCTGACCGAGCATCGTCTCGAACAGGGTGAAGGCTTCGGTCTTGTATTCCTGAAGCGGATCGCGCTGGGCATAGCCGCGGAACCCGATGACGGAACGCAGGTGATCCAGCGTCGCCAGATGCTCGCGCCACAGCTGGTCGAGCGTCTGCAGGAGGATGGCCTTTTCGATCTGGCGCATGATGTCGGGGCCGTATTGCGCGACCTTGCGCGCCATGACCTCGGCCGCCGCGCGTTTCAGGCGTTCCGACACTTCCTCGTTGGCGATGCCTTCTTCGCGCGCCCAGTCATGCACCGGCAGGTCCATGTTCAGGACGCCGCGCACCTCGTTGAGCAGGCCGTCCATATCCCACTGTTCGGCATAGGCCCTTTCGGGGATATGGCGGGAGACGATGTCCTCGATGACCTCTTCGCGCATGTCGGCGATGGTGGCGGCCAGATCGGAGCCGTCCATCAGTTCCACGCGCTGTTCGAAGACGACCTTGCGCTGGTCGTTCATCACGTCATCGTATTTCAGGATGTTCTTGCGGATGTCGAAGTTGCGCGCCTCGACCTTCTGCTGCGCTTTCTCAAGCGCCTTGTTGATCCACGGATGGACGATGGCCTCGCCTTCCTTCAGACCGAGGCGCTGCAACATGGAATCCATGCGGTCGGAGCCGAAGATGCGCATAAGGTCGTCTTCCAGCGACAGGAAGAAACGGGTGTGTCCCGGATCGCCCTGACGGCCGGAACGGCCGCGAAGCTGGTTGTCGATGCGGCGGCTTTCGTGGCGCTCGGTCGCGACGACGTAAAGACCGCCCGCCTCCAGCGCCTTCTGCTTGAGGGCTTCCACCTCGGCGCGGATCTTTTCCTCGCGCGCCTCGCGCTCGGGGCCCGCTTCCATGTCGCCCAGTTCCTGCTCGACGCGGATATCGGGGTTGCCGCCGAGCTGGATGTCGGTGCCGCGACCGGCCATGTTGGTGGCGATGGTGATCGCGCCCGGCACACCGGCCTGGGTGATGATCGCGGCTTCCTGCTCGTGGTAGCGGGCGTTCAGAACGGCGAAGACGCGCTCTTTCCTGGTGCCCTGATCGCCGTCATAGAGAGCGGCGAAGGCGTGAGGATCGCTCACATCCGCCTGACGGTAGCCGTTCTTCTTGAGAATGTCGGCGATGAGTTCGGACTTCTCGATGGAGGTCGTGCCCACCAGAACCGGCTGGCCGCGGTCCTTGCACTCGCCGATCAGTTCCACGATGGCTTCGTATTTCTCGCGTGCGGTACGGTAGACCTCGTCGTCGTCATCTACGCGGCGGACGGGAAGGTTGGTCGGGATCTCGACCACTTCCAACTTGTAGATGTCGAGGAATTCGTCGGCTTCCGTCGCAGCCGTACCCGTCATGCCGGCAAG
Organism: Breoghania sp.; assembly: GCA_963678585.2. Classification (GTDB taxonomy): domain Bacteria; phylum Pseudomonadota; class Alphaproteobacteria; order Rhizobiales; family Stappiaceae; genus Breoghania. Next base: position 3,115,099 of record CAXXGA010000002.1, on the reverse strand, counting down.
CTTGTCGTACATGCGGAAATAGTTCTGGAACGTGACGGAGGCGAGCGTCTGGTTTTCCGGCTGGATGGCGACGTGTTCCTTCGCCTCCAGCGCCTGATGCAGGCCTTCCGAATAACGGCGGCCCGGCATCATGCGGCCGGTGAACTCGTCGATGATGACGACCTCGCCGTTGCGCACGATGTAGTCCTTGTCGCGCTGGAAGAGCTTGTGCGCCTTGAGCGCCTGCTGCAGGTGGTGGACGACGGAGACGTTCTCCACGTCGTAGAGGCTGTCGCCTTTCAGGAGACCGGCGGCGGAAAGAAGCTGCTCCAGCTTTTCGTTGCCTTCTTCGGTGAAGGAGGCGGAGCGCTGCTTTTCGTCGATCTCGTAGTCTTCCTCGATGAGCTGGGGAATGAAGGTGTCGACGGTGTTGTAGAACTCGGAGCGGTCTTCCAGCGGGCCGGAGATGATGAGCGGCGTGCGCGCCTCGTCGATGAGAATGGAGTCCACTTCGTCGACGATCGCGAAATGGTGACCGCGCTGGGTCATCGATTCACGCTCGTACTTCATGTTGTCGCGCAGATAGTCGAAGCCGAATTCGTTGTTGGTGCCGTAAGTGATGTCGCAGGCATAGGCTGCGTGGCGCTGCCGGTCGTCGAGACCGTGAACGATCACGCCGACGGTCATGCCGAGGAACCGGTAGATACGGCCCATCCAGTTGGCGTCGCGGCTGGCGAGGTAGTCGTTGACGGTGACGACGTGGACGCCCTTGCCCTCAAGCGCGTTGAGGTAGGTGGCGAGCGTCGCCACCAGCGTCTTGCCTTCGCCGGTCTTCATTTCGGCGATGCCGCTGTCGTGAAGAACCATGCCGCCGACCAGCTGCACGTCGAAATGGCGCTGTCCCAGCACGCGCTTCGCCGCTTCGCGTACCGTCGCGAAGGCCGGAACCAGCAGGTCGTCGACTTTTGCGCCGTCGGCCAGTTGCTGGCGGAACTCGGCGGTGCGCGCCTGCAATTCCTCGTCGGAAAGGGCTGCGACTTCCGGCTCGAGCGCGTTGATCGCCTCAACCTTGCCGCGATACGTTTTTATCTTCCGATCGTTCGCGGAACCGAAGATCTTGCGCGCGATAGCACCGAGGCCGACCATGATGGTCCTTCCTTTGGCAAAGCCGTGCCACGTCGCAATTTTAGCGGCTGAGGCGTGACGTCAATGCAGTTTCGACAGGGCCGCAGGCGGCAGGGAGGCCAGCGCCGGAGCGGTCCAAACGGTTAACGGGCCCGGACAAAGCCAAGCCGACCGACAGATAAGAGGGGCCTCAATGCTTGTCAACGCCGCCTCAGTCGGCATAACTCCCTTCAGCGCCGATGGGCCACATCATGACGGGTCCGTAACGCACACCTACAGACAGGAAGCTTACATGTTTCATTCCACCAAGGCCGTCGCCATGCGTCCGCTTATCGCCGGTTGTCTGGTCGCGCTTTTCGCCGCATCGCCGCTTCGCGCAGCCGAAGACGGCGACAAGGTCGTGGCAACGGTCAACGGCACCGAGATCACCGAGACGGATGTGGCAATCGCGGCGCAGGATTATGCGCAGGATCTGGCGCAGGTGCCGGAGCAGCTTCGCCGCAACCTGCTCGTCGGCGTGCTGGTCGACATGCACGTTCTGGCCGAAGCCTCGCTTGCCGAAGGCCGCGACAAGGACCCGGACGTCCAGAAGCAGCTCGAATATGTCCGTCTGCGCACGCTGCGCGACTCCTATTTCAACGACGAGAAGTCGCTGAAGCCCGACGAGGCGGCCATCAAGGCGCTCTACGACGAGAAATACGCCGATTACAAAGGCCCCAAGGAAGTCCATGCCCGCCATATCCTCATGAAAACCGAGGAAGAGGCCAAGGAAATCATCAAGGAACTGGATGCGGGCAAGGATTTCGTCGAGCTGGCAAAGGAAAAGTCGACCGGTCCGTCCGGTCCGCAGGGCGGCGATCTGGGCTTTTTCACCAAGGAGCGGATGGTCGAGCCCTTCGCAGAAGCCGCTTTCGCGATGGAGCCGGGCACCTATTCCAAGGAGCCGGTCAAGACGCAGTTCGGCTGGCATGTGATCAAGGTCGAGGAAGCCCGCAACCAGCCCGCGCCGAACCTTGAGACCATCGAGGAGCAGCTGCGCGTTCAGGTGATCCGCAACCAGTACAACAAGGTGATGGAAGACCTGAAGGCCAAGGCCGACATCACCATCGTGGAAGACACGCCCGAAGAGGCGCCCGCTGCGGCCGGCGAGGGAGAATCAAAGCCGGCTGAATAAAGAGATCTGATGCGCGTAACGCGAAGCGTTGCGCATCCGAATCGAAATGAGGGGCGCGATGTGGCGGATCGGACCACATTGCGCCCTTTTCGTTTCGCCCTTTTCATCTCTGTTGGCGCGTGAAAGCCCTTGCGCCCCATCAGGCCCCCGCTAAAACATCAGGCAGGGTCAATAATGCGCGGCCGGGGCCATTGCCCGCCGCGAACGAGGTTTTCATGTCGACCGCCATTTCTCCGCTTGCGCCTGCGTCCTATCCGGAAATGCCGGAAATCGAAGGGGTGCGATTTGCGACCGCCGAAGCCGGGATCAAGTACAAGGGGCGCACGGATGTGCTCCTGATGCTGTTTGACGAGGGGGCGCAGGTGGCCGGTGTCTTCACACGCTCGCGTTGCCCCTCGGCCCCGGTCGACTGGTGCCGGGCGAACCTTCCCGGCGGCGTGGCGCGCGCGCTGATGGTGAATTCCGGCAATGCCAATGCGTTTACCGGCAAGAAGGGCCGGTCCGCGGTGGAGCTTTCCGCCGAGATCGTCGCCAAGGCCGCGGGCTGTTCGGCGAGCGAGATTTTCCTCGCCTCCACCGGCGTGATCGGCGAACCGCTTCCCGCCGAACGCTTTGCCCCGGTGATCGACGATCTGATCGCGCGCGCTGCGAGCGGGCCGTGGATCGAACCGGCCAAGGCGATCATGACCACCGACACCTATCCCAAGGTGGCCACCCGCACGGTGGATCTCGGCGGCACGCCGGTCACCATCAACGGCATCGCCAAGGGCGCGGGCATGATCGCACCGGACATGGCGACGATGCTTTCCTTCATCGTGACCGATGCGCCCATCGCCGCGCCCGTGCTTCAGGCGCTGCTGCGCGAGGGGGTCGGTGGATCGTTCAACGCTGTCACGGTGGACAGCGACACCTCCACCTCCGATACGGTTCTGGTCTTCTCCACCGGCAAGGCGGGCGGCGGCCGCGCGCCGAAGATCCTCACGGCGGAAGATGCGCGGCTCGACGAATTCCGTGCGGCTTTCAACGATATCCTGCTCGATCTGGCGCATCAGGTGGTGCGCGACGGCGAGGGGGCGCGCAAATTCGTGGAAGTGACCGTGACGGGCGCAGAAAGCGATGCGTCGGCCAAGAAAATCGCGCTTGCGATCGCCAATTCGCCGCTGGTGAAGACGGCCGTGGCGGGCGAGGACGCCAACTGGGGGCGCGTGGTGATGGCCGTCGGCAAGGCCGGGGAACCGGTGGATCGCGACCGTCTGGCGATCTGGTTCGGGGATGTGCGCGTTGCGGTCGAAGGCGAACGCGATGCGGATTACAGCGAGGAGGCGGCCTCCGCCGTCATGAAGAAGGACAAGATCGTCATCCGCGCCGACATCGGTCTCGCCAATGGCACGGCGACCGTCTGGACCTGCGATCTGACCAAGGCCTATGTCGAGATCAATGGCGACTACAGAAGCTGAGACGGCGTATCTCTCCCGGCCCGAAAACCTGGACGAGGTGTTTGCGCTGGAGCAGGCCAATCTCACGGCCTTTCCCAGCGCGATGCTGCATTTCGACGGCGCGTGGCTGACCCGGCTCTCGCCGGGCAATCCCGCGCGCCGGGTCAATTCGCTCAATATCTACGATCCTTGCGACGACCATGATGCGGAAAGCCGTCTGGCGCGTGCGGTGGACCGGTTCGCCGATGTGGGTATCGCCATGCATCTGCGCTGGACGCCGCTCGTCCCGAAAGCCGTCGACGATCTCGTCGATGCCGAGGGCTGGCAGCGTTATGCGCAGACGGAGGTCTGGTCCGCCCCGATCCTGGAAGGTGGCCAGGAAGGCGACGCAGATGCAGAGACTTCCGGCGATGGGGCGGGAGAGATCGTGCGGCTGCCACTGGTTGCGTGGCTTGCCGATTTCGCCGCCGTGGGCGGAACGGGTGCCGACAAGGTGAGCGAAACGGCTCTTGCGGCGTTGCGCGTCTCATTGGAGCGCGTGCCCGTGGAACTTCTGGCGCTTTCGATCCGGGATGCGACAGGCGAGGCCATGGCGGTGCTTCTTGGTGTCTGCGACGGGGATCTGATCGGGATCTTCGACGTCGCGACGGCGCCCAGGCATCGGCGCAAGGGGCTTGCGGGTCGGCTGGTGCGCGCGGCGCTGGCCTATGGCGCGCGGGCAGGGGCAAAAAAGGCATGGCTTCAGGTCGTCGCCGACAACAAGCCTGCTCGTGCCCTTTATGCGGGGTTCGGTTTCACGCCCGCCTATCAATATCACTACTGCCGGCCGCCTGGAGCGGGTTAAGAAAACTCTTCGGCGGTCGTGGCAATTCAGTCGTTTATCGTTAATCGCCTCTTCCGGCTCCGTCTCACCATGGAACATGCCCACAATGTCCAATCTTCTTCTCGTTGTCGCCTGTGCCCTGATCGATGAGGACGGACGTATCCTCATCGCCCAGCGTCCGGAGGGAAAGGCGCTCGCAGGAATGTGGGAATTTCCCGGCGGAAAGGTCGAAGCGGGCGAGCGTCCGGAGGATTCCCTGATCCGGGAACTGGGCGAGGAGCTGGCGATCACGGTTAAGAAAGAGTGCCTCGCGCCGCTCACCTTCGCGAGCCACGCTTACGACGATTTTCACCTCCTCATGCCACTTTACGTCTGCAGACGTTGGCAGGGTTTCGTCCATGGTCGGGAAGGGCAGGCACTCAAGTGGGTGCGTCCGAAGGCCTTGCGAGATTATCCCATGCCGCCAGCAGACGAACCGCTTATTCCGCACTTGATCGACCTCTTGTAGGGGCGGTGCGGGAAGGCCCGCAAGAAAGTGCAGATCATGAGCCTCAGCCCTGCCAAGAACGGCATGCACCGCGTTCTCCGCGTGTTCGGCGCCTTTCTTTCAGATGAGAGTGGATCGACAGCGATCGAGTACAGCCTGATCGCCAGCATCATCGTTCTCGCGATCATCGGATCGGTCACCGCAATCGGCACAGCTCTGCGGGATGATTTCTACCAGCCGGTCGCGAACGCTCTGGGCGGATAGATCGGGGCTTCAAATCGACGACACGGATTTTTCGAAAAAACCGGCTCACCTTTTCGAGGTGGCCGGTTTTTTCGTGGCCGGATCTTGCGGCTTAGCCCTGCGACGGTTTCTCGCCGGCGGGAAGCTCCGTCGTGCCGAGCGCGTCGGCAAGGCGCTGTTTGGCTGATCCGGGGCGAAGGGGTTTCTGCTGGCTTTCATGCGGGGCCCAGCCGGAGACCGAAAGGATCTGGAACGTGGCGCGGATGCGTCCGTCGGGATCGCTGTGGCGTTCGGCATAGATTTCCGCCGCCCGCATGAACAGACCCCGGGTCGCACAAGCCCCGCGTTCGGCGAGAACACCGGTTGCGCCCATGGCCCTCAGATCGCGCATCAGATCGAACATCGTGTCGTAGCGGACCGTCAGGCGGTCCTGATCGGCGACCGGCAGGGCGAAGCCTGCGCGCTGAAGGAGCCCGCCCATCTCGCGGGTGTCAGCAAAGGGGGAGACGCGGGGGCTCGCCCCGCCGGTCAGTTCCGCTTCCGCCGACAACAGCGCGTCGCGCAGTTCCCAAAGCGTATCGCCGCCGGCAAGGGCCCCCAGAAACAGTCCGTCCGGCTTCAGGGCGCGGCGGATCTGGATCAATGTGCCGGGCAGATCGTTCACCCAATGCAGGCTGAGGGCGCTGACCACGAGGTCGAGCGATTCATTGGCGAAGGGCAGGATCGCGTCGTCGATCACGAGATCCGGGGCTACGATGTTCGGATCGGGCACGAAAAGATCTGCGCGTAAGGCGCGCTCCACCCGCCCCGATTGCTTCATCGCGGCGTGGATGAGGCCGGTGTGACCGCCGAGATCGACGCCCAGCGCGAAATTGTGCGTGGTCACCGCAAGGCGTTCTGCGATGTCTTCGGCGACAAGGCGCAGGAGGAAATCCGCGCCTTCCGTGGGCCGTGCAAGCGCGCGGGTTCGGTGGAGGGTCAGGAGATGGCGGTTGAAAGGCGCATACATCGGCAGGGCTCGCGGATCATGGTAGGCTGCTTATCGCGCGGAAAGGACGGTGCGTCAAAACCGGATTGGTGATCCTGACGACTTCGGGATCCTGACGACAGGGAGCTGCGCGGGGGGCATTGAGCGAGAGCGCAAGGGAAAACGGCGAGAGACGGAGAGGGGGCTTTCACGGCGGAAAGGCTGTGGGCGCGCTTGCGCGCGGGCTCATCGATTTCGTGCTGCCGCCGGTCTGTTTCGTGTGCGAGAGCCCGCTGCACGCTTCGCCGGGGCTTTGCATGACATGCTGGGCGCGGCTTTCCTGGATCGAGCGGCCCTATTGCGCACGGCTCGGCACGCCGATGGCCTATGATCTCGGCGAAGATGCGCTGAGCGCGGAGGCAATCGCCGATCCGCCGCCTTTCGAACGCGCGCGCGCCGCCTGTCTCCACGACGAGATTTCACGAGAACTCGTTCACGGCTTCAAGTATCGCGACCGTCTCGAACTGGGGGCGGCAATGGCGCGGTGGATGGCGCGGGCGGGCGCGGAACTGGTCCACGAGGCGGATTTGATCGTGCCTGTACCGTTGCATCGCAGGCGGCTGTGGCAGCGCCGCTTCAATCAGGCTGCCGTTCTTGCGCGCGCAATTGCCTCTTCAAGCGGCAAACCGGCGGAACTTCACGCTCTTTCGCGCATCCGAGCGACACAGAGACAGGTCGGACTTGAACGCAAGAACCGCCAGACCAACGTGCGTGGGGCTTTCGCAGTGGAGCGACAGGCGCGGGACGTCATCTCGAACCGCCGGATCCTGCTCGTCGACGACGTCTACACGACGGGGGCGACGGTGAAGGCCTGCACGCGCGCGCTGCTGCGCGGTGGAGCCGGTCATGTCGACGTTCTCACCTTCGCCCGGGTTGTTTCTCCCGCTTCCCTAACAATATAAGTCGCCTGACACCCGGGCCGCGGCCCGGATCCGGTCGGCAACCGGCGCTTGCCCGGCGAAATGCGTGCCGTTGGCACAGTGCATGCTAGAGCAGGGCGCCCCGGTTGCGCGATCAGGCCCCCCCCTCTCCCGATCCGCTCGCGCAGATCGGATATTTTTGTTTCGGATGGACCTCGAATGCACAGCATCGTCATCTACACCCGCCAGATGTGCGGCTACTGCACGGCCGCAAAGCGTCTGCTCGACGCCAAGGGCGTGGCCTACCAGGAATTCGACGCCACGGTGGAACCCGAGCGTCGCGCGGAAATGATAAATCGCAGCGGTCGCTTCACCTACCCGCAGATCTTTATCGGCGACACCCATGTGGGCGGTTGCGACGAGCTGCATGCGCTGGAGCGGGCCGGCAAGCTCGACGCGCTGCTCGCAGCCTGATAAACCCCCGATCCGTAAGACGGTTGCGAAGGGCGGGGGCGGTCCTGCAGCCGGTGCGGGTTTGGAAGGCTTAAGACTTCGTCGCTAGGCTGTCTTGCGCGGTCTGACGGGTGGGGGCTTATGGCCAGAAGGCTGGCGGTTGGGGGCTGGCGGCCAGGTCCGGCAGCCTGCGAAGGATAGCCTGGAGGGATTTCGATGACTGCGTTCAAGGCGGCTTGCATCCAGATGCGATCCGGTCGCGATGTCGAGGCAAATATCGCCGCGGCGGAAAAGCTCGTGCGCGCAGCCGCCGAAGCGGGCGCGTCCTACGCGCTGACGCCGGAAATGACCAATCTTCTTGAACGCGACCGGGCGACCCTTTTCACCAAGATCGCCTATGAGGCCGACGATCCCACGCTCAAGCGTCTGCGGGCGCTGGCGCGCGAGCTGGGCATCTGGCTGCATATCGGGTCGCTGGCGATCCGCCTCGGTGAGGAAACGGTGGCCAATCGCGGTCACCTGATCACGCCGGAAGGCGAGATCGCGGCGCGCTACGACAAGATCCACATGTTCGACGTGGATCTGGACAATGGCGAGAGCTGGCGGGAATCGCGCACCTATCAGCCCGGCGAAATCAGCCCGGTTATCGATCTTCCTCAGGCGAAGCTCGGCATGGCGATCTGCTACGACGTCCGCTTCCCGCAGATCTTCCGCGGTCAGGCGAAGGCAGGTGCTCAGGTGCTGACGGTGCCGGCCGCCTTCACCCGGCAGACGGGTCAGGCCCACTGGCATGTGCTGCTGCGCTCCCGCGCCATCGAAAACGGCGCCTATGTCATCGCCGCGGCGCAGGGCGGGCGGCATGAGGACGGGCGCGAGACTTATGGCCATTCGCTGATCGTCGCCCCGTGGGGCGAGGTGATTGCGGAGGCCGAACATGATGAGCCGGGCTTTATCATGGCCGAGATAGACCCGGCAGAGGTCGCCAAGGCGCGCGCACGCGTTCCGGCAATCGCCAACGAGCGCTCCTTCACAATCGAGACAGTCGCATCAGCACAGACGGAACCCGCATCATGATCCACTATTCTCTTCAGTGTGCCGAGGGGCATGAATTCGAAGGCTGGTTCCGCAATGCCGGGGATTTCGACGCTCAGGCGCACTCCGGCCACCTGACCTGCCCGATATGTGGCGGGGCCGAGGTCTCTAAAGCGCTGATGGCGCCCGCCGTTTCCGGCACCCGCGACGATGCCCGTGCGCCGGGACCGGCGGTCGAGCCTGCGGTCGACGAGGCTCCCGCCGTGCAGACGCCGGAGCCTGCCGTGCCGGTCATGGCCATGCCCAATCCGCAGCAGGCCCAGATCGTCGATATGATGCGCAAGCTGCGCAAGCTCATTACCGAAAGTGCCGACAATGTCGGCAGCCGGTTCGCAAGCGAAGCCCGCGCGATGCATCACGGCGAGACGGAGCAGCGCTCCATCTACGGCGAAGCAACGCCGGAAGACACACGCGAACTGGTTGAGGAAGGCATCGAAATCCTTCCCCTGCCGGTTCTGCCCGAAGACAAGAACTGAACAAGCTTGCGCGCTTTTGGCTTTCGGCCCGCTCACGCGGCCGGTTACGGATCGCTCAGTCCGCGTCGGCCACGGGTTTCATGATCTTGTCCAGCGCGACCTCCGCGCTGCTGGCGGCCTCGCCGGATGTCTCCGCAATCTGCATTCCGTTCTCACAGCACCGCGCCACGATCTCGCGCAGCTTGTCGCCGTTGGTTTCCGCGCAGGCGTTGTAGTCTGCGTAGGCCTTTTCCCAGAACGCGCTCATCACGTGAAAGACCTCGACCGGATCGCGAGCCTCGGACAGGGCCTTGGCGCATTCGAAATCGGCGTGCACGCGTCCGCGCACGAAGCTCAAATGGTCTTCAAAAAGGGTTTCGCTCTTGTCGAGAACCTCGACCTGAGCCTTGCTGATCTGATCGAAAATCCGGCTGCCGAAAAAGTCCGCCTTCTCCATCCATTCGGGATCGAGCCACGGAAAGGCAATGACGGAGGGGTCTTTGGCAGGCGCTTTTGTCTGACGCGGCATGACACTTCTCCCTTGATTCAAAACCGCGAGGTCCAGCTTTCTGTCGGCCCTCCGGTTGTCCCAGCCCCGAGCATCTTACGTTAGGGTATGGTGCAATGCGATAATGAATTTTGTGCAACTGCGTTTTAAGGTATGTGATGCAATGTCGCAGGCGCGCCGGGTCTGAGCATTTTCTGCTTGAGAACTTACCTAGCGGAATGCACGGTTGGCGCGAGTAAAGGCATGCTTCAAGCTGGCGGTGAAAGCCGGTTGGCGGGGAGCGATTTTTCCTGCGCGCGGGGTTTTCGCCCCGAGTTCAGTTCCTCATCCACCGCCCGTTATGCGGGCCGGCAACAGAGCGAGCCGCTTATGCAATCTCCGAAAGCGACAAAGACAGCCAGTCCCAAGCGCGCGAGCGGTTCCAGGCGGAAGACTCCAACAAAACCCACCCCGGCCAAGACAGAGGCCGAACTTGCGAACGGCAGCGATGCCAATGCCCCGATCCCGGAAGGGCCGCAGGAGCTTGCCAATGAAGCGGCGCATGCGGCCGATCCGGCGCATGCGGCCCACGCCTTGTCGGAATTCCTGGATCGGGCGGCCCGCTCGACGCTTGCCCAGATGACGGGCGGCCTTTCGCCGGGCGCGCTTGCGCAGGCCTATACCGACTGGCTGACCCATCTCGGCTCCACGCCCGGTCACCAGATGCGCATGGGCAACAAGGCCTGGCACAGGGGCGTGGATTATTCGAAATACGTGGCTGCCTGTCTCGCCGGGGGGCAGCCGGAGCCCTGCATCGAGCCCCTGCCGCAGGATCACCGGTTTTCCGATCCTGCCTGGCAGACCTATCCCTTCAACATCCTGCATCAGGGATTTCTGCTCAATCAGCGTCTCTGGCACGAGGCGGTGACGGGCGTGCGCGGGGTTTCGCCCCACCATGAGCGCCTGATCGATTTCATGACCCGGCAGGTGCTCGACCTGTTCTCGCCGTCCAACAATGCTTTCACCAATCCGGAAGTGCTGGCGCAGACCCGGAAAGAGGGGGGCATGAACCTCCTACGCGGCTTCCAGAACTTCATGGAGGACATGGAGCGGATCGCCAACGAGAAGCCGCCCGTCGGGGTTGAGGCGTTCAAGGTCGGCGAAAATCTGGCCGCAACGCCCGGCAAGGTCGTCTATCGCAATTCGTTGATCGAACTGATCCAGTACACGCCCACGACGAAGACCGTGCAGCGCGAGCCGGTACTGATCGTGCCCGCATGGATCATGAAATATTACATTCTCGATCTGTCGCAGACGAACTCGCTGGTGAGCTACCTCGTTTCGCAAGGGCACACGGTCTTCATGATCTCGTGGAAGAACCCGGGCGAGGAAGACCGCGACGTCTCGCTGGACGACTATCGCCGTCTCGGTGTCATGGCGGCACTCGATGCGGTCGGCACCATCGTGCCGGGAGAGAAGATCCACACGGCGGGTTACTGTCTGGGCGGTACGCTTCTGTCCATCGCAGCCGCCGCGATGGGGCGCTTCGGCGATGACCGGCTCGCCTCCGTCAGCCTGTTCGCCGCGCAGACCGATTTCACGGAAGCGGGCGAACTCACGCTCTTCATCGACGAAAGCCAGGTCGCCTATCTGGAAGACATGATGTGGGAGCAGGGATATCTGGATTCCAAACAGATGGCGGGGGCCTTCCAGTTGCTGCGCTCGCACGACCTGATCTGGTCGCGCAACGTGCACAATTACATGCTGGGAGAGCGTGCGCCGGTCTTCGATCTGCTGGCCTGGAACGCGGATGCCACGCGCATGCCCTATCTCATGCATTCGCAATATCTGCGCGAGCTTTTCCTCGACAACGCCTTTGCCAAGGCAAGCTACAAGGTGAACGGCGAACCGGTTGCGCCGGAAGAAATTCAGGTGCCGATCTTTGCCGTGGGCACGGAGAGCGACCATGTCGCGCCCTGGCGTTCGGTGCACAAGATCACCTATCTGGCGGATACGCCCGTCACCTTCGTTCTCGCCAATGGCGGGCACAATGCGGGCATCGTCTCCGAGCCCGGCCACAAGCACCGCCATTACCGCATGCTCGCGCAGGAAGGGCATAACGGCTTCCACGATCCGGACGGATGGCTGGAACGTGCCGTGGAACACGAGGGATCGTGGTGGATTGCCTGGTCGGACTGGCTGAAGTCGCATTCCGCGGGCACGACGACGCCGCCCGCCATGGGCGCGCCGGAGGCGGGTTATGCGCCGATCATGGATGCCCCGGGCGAATACGTCCTGATGAAGTGAGGCGCGATCCGGGCTGCTGCTTCAGCGCCCGATCCAGTCCTTGAGGATGCGGATCGTCTCTTCGGGCTGTTCCAGCGTGGAGAGGTGACCGCAACCGGGCAGGCACTCGAACCGGCTTGCCGGGATGCCCTCATGGATCTCGCGCACCACCTCCACCGGCATGAGCTGGTCCAGTTCGCCTGCCAGCACCAGCGTCGGGCAGGTGATCGCGGCGAGGTTCGGGCGCTGGTCGATGCGCGCGATGATGGCGCGCTGCTGACGCACGAAGGTCTCAGGCCCGGTGTCGCGCGCCATTTCCTCAACCGTCTCGCGCAGGGTTTCGTCCTCGACCCGGTCGGGGGCGACGAACTTGGGAAACAGCGCAGGGGCGACGCGGTCGAACTTTCCGTCCTCGGCAAGCGCGATAAGCCGCTCGCGATGCGCGGTCTGTTCGGGCGTATCGGGCCGGGCGAGCGTGTTCAGGAGGGCGAGGCGGGAGACGCGTTCCGGCACCTGCCGCATCAGTTCCAGCGCGATGTAGCCGCCCATCGACAGGCCGACGACGGAAAAGCGTTCGGGCGTGGCCGCAAGGATGGTGTTCGCGATTGCGGCCATGGAATCATGGCTGCGGTGATCGGCGACCATCACCGGGTGATCGGAAAAGGCGCCGAGCTGCGGCGCGAAAAGAACTTCCGTGCACAAGAGGCCCGGGATGAAAACGATCGGCTCCATGGGCTCCTCCCGAGCACGGCATTGATCTGCCAGGGCCTGCCTATAAGGGGCGGGTGAACAGCATCATGTAATTGACGTCCATGTCCCGCGAACGGCCCCAGCGGTCGAGCAGCGGATTGTAAGTGACGCCGCACTGGTCGATGAGGTTCATGCCTGCTTGCGTCAGCGGACCTTCGATCTCCGGCGGACGGACCAGCTTTTCGTAATTGTGGGTTCCCGGCGGGAGCCAGCGCAGCACGCGTTCGGCCGTCACAATCGCCAGCGCATAAGCCTTCAGGGTGCGGTTGATGGTCGCGAGGAACATCAGCCCGCCGGGCTTCACCATCTGTGCGCAAGCCTCAAGATAGGCCGGAACATCGGCGACGTGCTCAACGACTTCCATGTTGAAGACGACGTCGAACATCTCCCCGTCCGCCGCCAGGTCTTCCGCGGTTGCGGCGCGGTAGTCGATGTCGAGGCCGGAACGTTCCGCATGCAGGCGCGCGACCTCGATGTTCACGGGCGAGGGGTCGACGCCGACCATGGTCGCGCCGAGCCGGGTCATTGGTTCGGAGAGCAAGCCGCCGCCGCAGCCGATGTCGAGGCATCTCAGCCCCTTGAAAGCATGCGGGTCCGTGGCCTTGCGGCCGAAATGCGCGCTCACGTGCTCCTTGATGTAGCCAAGACGTACGGGGCTGAACTTGTGGAGCGGGCGAAAATCACCCGTCGGATCCCACCAGTCGTCGGCCATGGCCGAAAAGCGGGCGACTTCTGCATCGTCCACGGTGGTCTTCGTCGTCATTGGCGAACCTCTCCTCGTCCAGCCTGCGGCTTTGGGTCCATGTTCGTCGGCTTTCGGCGTTCTCTTGTCAAGCGGGGCGGCGGTCTTGTGCGCTCTTTGCGCGGGGCGCTTGTGCCGGAAAGAATGCGGCTCCCGTTTGTCCGGTTGCAGGTCCGGCGGCTTCTATGTATGGATACGCGCCGACCAACGCCGTCATCTTGATCGGAACTTTCGCGCAAGCTGGCGGCATGACCCATTGTTCCAGAATTCGATCCCGATGGCCCGACTGGTTATGAAATTCGGCGGCACGTCTGTCGCCAATCTCGAACGTATCCGCAACGTGGCGCGCCACGTCAAACGTGAAGTCGAAGCGGGCAATCAGGTGGCCGTCGTGGTCTCCGCAATGGCGGGTAAGACGAACGAACTGGTCGCCTTGTGCCGCGAAGCCTCCACCTTGCACGATGCGCGCGAATACGACGCCATCGTCTCCTCCGGCGAGCAGGTAACGGCGGGGCTTTTGGCAATCGTGCTTCAGGCGATGGGCGTGGACGCCCGCTCCTGGCTCGGCTGGCAGATTGCCATGCACACCGATTCCGCGCACGGCGCCGCCCGCATCACCGATATCGACGGCGACAAGCTGATCGAACGGCTGGAGATGGGGCAGGTCGCGGTGGTGGCCGGTTTCCAGGGGCTTTCGCCGGACAACCGGATCGCCACGCTGGGCCGCGGCGGTTCCGACACCAGTGCGGTGGCGGTGGCGGCCGCGATCAAGGCGGATCGCTGCGATATCTATACCGACGTGGACGGCGTCTACACGACCGACCCGCGCATCGTGCCGCGCGCCCGTCGCCTCGACCGCATTTCGTTTGAGGAAATGCTGGAGATGGCGTCGCTGGGCGCGAAGGTGCTGCAGGTACGCTCGGTTGAAATGGCCATGGTGCATGGCGTGCGCACGTTCGTGCGCTCTTCTTTCGATGACCCGGACGCGCCGCAGATCGGCGTCGACAATCTGCCCCCGGGAACTCTTATTTGCGACGAGGACGAGATCGTGGAACAGCAAGTCGTCACAGGCATCGCCTTTTCCAAGGACGAAGCGCAGATTTCCATTCGCAACGTGCCGGACAAGCCGGGCGTCGCAGCGTCTGTCTTCGGCCCGCTTTCCGACAACAACATCAATGTCGATATGATCGTCCAGAATATTTCGCCGGACGGCTCCACGACGGATATCACTTTCACGGTTCCCCAGACCGATTACGACCGCGCCATGAAGGTGCTGGAAGATCAGCGCTCGGAACTGCAGTTCGGTCTGCTCGAAGGGGCGACCGACGTGGTGAAAGTGTCGGTCATCGGCATGGGCATGCGTTCTCATGCCGGTGTTGCCTCGCAGTGCTTCCGCAGCCTTGCGGAGAAGGGAATCAACATCCGGGCCATCACGACCTCGGAGATCAAGATTTCCGTGCTGATCGATTCCGCCTATACCGAACTTGCGGTTCGGACTTTGCATTCGCTATACGGGCTCGACGGCTAGTCGGGCATCGCACGAGCCAGCAGGCTTGATGCCGAATCGAATCCTGTCGGTATACTCGTGATCCGGCAGGCTTCGGGTTGCCGAACCGAAACAGGGGGAGATGGCGGAGGATGAGGGACAGTTCGGCCGGTCCGCGCGTCTTGCTGCGCCGTCTCCGCGAGGTGATGGCGGTCCCCAGCGGCGCTCAGGAGCGGCTTGACCAGATTGTCAGGCACATCGCCTCCAACGTCGTTGCCGAGGTGTGTTCGGTCTATATCCTGCGGGCCGACGGCCTGCTGGAGTTGTATGCGACCGAAGGCCTGAATCCGGACGCCGTTCACCAGACGAGCCTTGCGGTCAACGAGGGCCTTGTCGGTCTGATCGCCGCCGAGGCGCGTCCGCTCAATCTTCCCAATGCCCAGGCCCACCCCTCCTTCGCCTATCGGCCGGAGACGGGGGAAGAGGTCTTTCATTCCTTTCTCGGTGTTCCGATCCTGCGCGCGGGCCGCACGCTTGGCGTTCTCGTCGTCCAGAACAAGGCGCACCGCACCTATTCCGAAGACGAGGTCGAGGCGCTTCAGACGACCGCGATGGTGATCGCGGAGATGCTGGCTGCCGGCGAGCTTGAGGCGATTTCCAACGTGGGAGCGCGGCTGGACCTGACGCGACCGCTTCATCTGGAAGGCGTGGCGCTGTGCGACGGGGTCGGGCTCGGCCATGTGATCCTGCACGAACCGCGCGTCGTGGTGACGAACCTCATCGCGGAGAACACCAACGATGAGCTTGAACGCCTGACCAAGGCGGTCGAGGACATGCGCCTGTCGCTCGATCACATGCTGGCGCATGGCGAGGGCTCGGCGCAGACAGGCGAATACCGCGAGGTTCTCGAAGCCTACCGGATGTTCGCCTATGACCGCGGCTGGATCCGCAAGATCGAAGAGGCGATCCGCAACGGCCTGACGGCGGAGGCGTCCGTCGAAAAGGTCCAGAGCGACAATCGCGCCCGGATGCTGCGCCAGACCGATCCCTACCTGCGCGAGCGGCTGCACGATTTCGATGATCTGGCCAACCGGCTGATGCGCGAGCTGATGGGGCGTCCGCACGGTCCGACCGAGCAGGAGCTTCCCGAGGACGCGATCATCGTCGCCCGCAACATGGGGGCTGCAGAGCTTCTTGATTACGACCGCGACAGCATTCGCGGGCTGGTGCTGGAAGAGGGTGGGCCGACGAGCCACGTCTCCATCGTCGCCCGCGCGCTCGGCATTGCGACCGTGGGGCTCGTCTCCGACATCGTTTCGCTGGTGGAAGCGGGCGACTCGCTCATCGTCGATGGCGAGACGGGCCATGTTCACCTGCGCCCGCCGTCGGACGTTGAAAAGGCCTATGCGGAGAAGGTGCGCTTCCGCGCCCGCCGTCAGGCCCAGTTCCGCCGCCTGCGCAACAAGCCTGCGACCACGCGGGACGGACGAGATATCACGCTGCAGCTCAATGCGGGCCTTCTGGTGGACTTGCCGCATCTGGACGAATCCGGTGCGGTCGGCATCGGGCTTTTCCGCACTGAACTGCAATTCATGATCGCCTCGACCTTCCCGCGGATGAAGGAGCAGATGCGCTTCTATTCCACGGTGCTGGATGCGGCGGGCGAACGGCCCGTCATCTTCCGCTCGCTGGATATCGGCGGCGACAAGGTTCTTCCCTATCTGCGCTCCATCCAGGAAGAAAACCCGGCCATGGGCTGGCGCGCGATCCGTCTCGGGCTCGACAGGCCGGGCCTGTTACGCACCCAGATCCGCGCGCTTCTGAGCGCTGCCGGAGGACGCGAGCTTCGGCTGATGTTCCCGATGGTTTCCGATGTTTCGGAATTCCACGAGGCCAAGGACATGGTGGAGCGCGAGATCACGCATCTGCGTCGCCATGAACGCCGCGTGCCCGCCTCCATCAAGCTGGGTGTCATGATCGAGGTGCCGTCGCTGCTGTTCCAGCTCGACGAGCTGTTCTCGGTGATCGATTTCGCCTCCGTCGGCTCCAACGACCTGTTCCAGTTCTTCACCGCCGTGGATCGCGGCAACACGCGGGTGGCGGACAGGTTCGACACGCTGAATGTTGCCTTCCTGCGGGCGCTCAAGCTGATTGCGGATCGCGCGAAGGCAGCCAATATCCCGGTGGGGCTGTGCGGTGAGCTTGCCGGGCGTCCGCTTGAGGCCATGGCCTTGCTGGCGCTGGGGTTCAACTCCATATCCATGTCGCCCTCGGCGGTCGGTCCGGTAAAGTCGATGCTGATCGATCTGGACGTCGGCGCGCTTGGAGACATGCTGTTGCCGCTGCTGGAATCGGGCAAGACGACCAGCTCGGTGCGCTCGCTGTTGCGCGACTTCGCCCGCGATAACGGTGTGCCGTTGTAGCCGGCCTGACCGCTTTTCCGTTTCGAAACCGCTCGCGCTGGCGCAGTTGTCGCCGCTGCTTTTGAAAATCCTTGGAGTTGATGCGCAATGCTGGCGCAGGAAAGACTGGACGGTCTCATCGACCGCTTCGCGGAACTGGAAGCCCGGATGTCCTCCAACCCGGACCCGGCGACCTATGTGCGTCTGTCGCGCGACTATGCCGATCTTGAGCCGGTGGTGAAGATGGTGCGCCAGTTGCGTCAGGCGCAGGGCGATCTGGAAGGAGCGGAGGAGCTTCTGGCCGATCCGTCCTCGGACAAGGAAATGCGCGAGCTGGCGGAAATGGAGCGCGAGGAGCTTCAGGAAAAGGTGGAGAGCCTTTCCCACGAGGTGCGGCTTGCGCTTTTGCCCAAGGACGCGGCCGATGCGGGCAGCGCCGTTCTGGAAGTTCGCGCAGGCACCGGCGGCGACGAGGCCGCGCTTTTCGCCGGCGATCTTTTCCGCATGTATCAGCGCTACGCCGAATCCCGCGGCTGGAAGGTCGATATCCTGTCGGTCAGCGAGGGCGAGGTTGGCGGATACAAGGAAATCATCGCCTCGGTCGACGGCAACGGCGTCTTCGCCCGGCTGAAGTTCGAATCGGGCGTCCATCGGGTACAGCGTGTGCCGGTGACCGAATCGGGCGGACGCATTCATACCTCTGCGGCGACCGTCGCCGTTCTGCCGGAAGCGCAGGAGGTTGATATCGAGATCAGGCCCGAGGATATCCGCATCGATACGATGCGGGCATCGGGAGCGGGCGGCCAGCATGTGAACACGACCGATTCGGCCGTGCGCATCACCCATCTGCCCACCGGTATTGTCGTCACCTCGGCGGAGAAGTCCCAGCATCAGAACCGGGCCAAGGCCATGACGGTTCTGCGTTCGCGGCTGCTCGACATGGAGCGCGAGAAGGTCGACAGCGAGCGTTCCGAGGCGCGGCGCGGGCAGGTGGGATCCGGAGATCGCTCCGAGCGCATCCGCACCTATAATTTCCCGCAAGGTCGCGTCACCGATCATCGCATCGGGCTGACGCTTTACAAGCTCGATCAGGTGATTTCCGGCGAGGCGCTGGACGATGTGATCGATCCGTTGATCACCGAGCATCAGGCGGCCCTTCTTGCCGCCGACAGTGGCGAGCCCCGGTGAGCGAGACCCTCGGTGCCGCCTGCAGGCGCATGCGCAATGCCTTGCGCGACGCCGGGTTCGCGACGTCGGAACTGGATGCCCGGCTGCTGGCCGCAGATGTCGTCGGCCTCGATCCGAACCGGATCGTTCTGGAAGAAAGCCGCAGTCTGAGCGACGAGGAAATTTCCCGGCTCAACGCGCATCTGGAAGCCCGTCTCTCCCACCGCCCCGTGGGGCGCATATTGGGACGGCGCGAGTTCTGGGGACTTGAATTCTCCCTTTCGCCTGAAACACTTGAGCCACGCCCCGATACCGAGACTCTGGTAGAGGCAGCGCTCGATGTAGTGGCGGAAAGCGGACGCGCGCAGCAGCCTCTTCGCATCGTCGATCTGGGCACCGGCACCGGGGCTATCCTGATTTCGCTGCTTCACGAACTTCCCGATGCCTGGGGACTGGCGAGCGATATCCAGCCCGGAGCGCTTGAAACCGCCCGGCGCAATGCGGTTGCGAACGGGGTCGGGGACCGCGCCGCTTTCGTCTGCATGTCGTGGATGGATGCGGTGTCCGGTCCATGGGATCTTATCGTTTCCAACCCGCCCTATATCCGCAGCGCGGTGATCGACGACCTCGAGGAGGACGTGCGCGCCCATGATCCGATGCTGGCATTGGACGGCGGCGAGGACGGACTCGCGCCCTATCGCATTTTGGTACGTCAGGCGTTTGAGGCGCTTGGCGGCGAAGGCGGGGCGCTGGTCCTTGAGATCGGCTTCGATCAAGGACGGGAGGTGAGCGATCTTTGCCGCCTTGCAGGTTTCGGCAATGTCATGATTCGGCGCGATCTTGCCGGGTGTGATCGCGTCGTCGTGGCGCGCCGTCAGGGGCGGTAAACGTTGCATTTGCATGCTTTGAAAATTGCGCTTGGATTTATCGGGCGAAGGGGCTACGGTGCGGCACGCCGAAGCGCCAAGACGCCGGTCTATCCGCGTGGCAGCATTGCTAGCCGGGCTGGGAAGTAGCAGAAGACCGGGGCGCACTGGAAACCGGACAATAGGTCCTGTTCCGGATCGGTACGTGGCGATGAGAAGATCGCTTGTCCGAGACAGCGGAATGTCAACGACCAACGAAACGGGATGGACCGGGTTTGATCGGGCCGTCGCGCGCGCTGGTTAGCGGCAACGGAGTTAATGCTCCGCTGTCCGGATTCACCCCATTGGGTTCGGTCGAAAAGCCGTGGCATTTGCCCGGCAAGCCGCTCTGAAGAGATAACGGCAGTATGAGACAAAACAATCAGAATAAGCGTTTGCGCGGGCGGGGCCGCAAGGGTCCCAATCCGCTGACCCGGTCGTTTGAGTCGAACGGTCCGGATGTAAAGATCCGCGGAACCGCTATGCATATCGCGGAGAAGTATCAGCAGCTGGCTCGCGATGCGATGGTCTCAGGCGACCGGATCATGGCGGAGAACTATCTCCAGCATGCCGAGCACTATTCGCGCATCGTCGCGGCAGCGCAGACCCCGGCCAATGCTCCTGCGACCCAGTCGCGCGCCAACCAGGACGTCGATGACGACGAGGATGGCGACGAACAGACGACGGAGACGCCGGTTGCCGCCAAGACGCGGGTGATGCCGCAGGACGCACCGCAACCCTTTGTGGATCGCATGCCCGGGATCGACGCCAAGAACGGCGGTGACGTGAGTGCGGGCGAGGCGGCTGCGGAAGGTGAAGGCAAGGCGGATGGCAAGGAGGCTGAAAAGCCTCAGCCCAAGCCGCGTCGCAGGCCGACCCGCGCCGCTGCCAAGAAGGCGGATGCTGAAAGCGCGGAAGAGACCGCGGAAAGCGCTTCCACGGAAGACGGCGATGCCGATGGGGGCGAAGAAGCGCCCCGCCCGCGCCGTCGGGCGCGTGGGGCACGTGGCCGCAATGTACGCCGGGCCGCTGCCAATGCCGCCGAGCAGGATGGCGGATCGGGCGAAGCCGCTCCGGCCACCGAAGCCAGCGAAGCCTGATTTCCGGACGGATCTGTCGGCCTTGCAGTTTTTGTTGCGAGGCGCCCGACAGCATTGCGTTCACTGCAAAATCGGGAAAGCCCGCGACTGGTTCGCGGGCTTTTTTGTTTTCGGCAATATCTTTTTTCCGAAACCCTTTTTGTTGTCAATTTGCAACACTATATCCAGCCTGCGGCACGACACGAGGGTCCGCGCATGTTCGCGCAAGCTTGACCTGCCATAGTCTCGGAGCGCCGCGCGAGGGCCATTTGGCCTCGCCTTGTCCCAATTCGCAGGTCATGCTTCGGGTGATGCTGCGGTGAGGAGGTATGAACATGAATATGGAACGCTACACCGAGCGCGTGCGCGGCTTCCTTCAGAGCGCGCAGACCTCTGCTCTCGGTCAGGGTCATCAGCAATTCACCCCCGAACACATTCTGAAGGTTCTGCTCGATGACCGCGAAGGCATGGCGTCGGGGCTGATCACGCGCGCCGGGGGGCGGGCGAAGGACGCTCTGACCGCCGTTGAGCTGGCGCTCGACAAGATGCCGAAGGTGAGCGGCGGCAACAGCCAGCTCTACATGGCGCAGCCGCTGGCGAAAGTCTTCGAGCAGGCTGAGAAACTGGCCGAAAAGGCCGGCGACAGCTTTGTTACCGTGGAACGTCTGCTGATGGCGCTGGCCATGGAGAAAAGCGCGGAGACGTCCCGAATTCTGGCCAATGCCGGTGTCACGGCCGCCGGCCTCAATCAGGCGATCAACGAATTGCGCAAGGGCCGCACCGCCGACACGGAGTCGGCAGAAAACCGCTATGACGCGTTGAAGAAATACACCCGCGACCTGACCCAGGATGCGCGCGACGGCAAGCTCGACCCGGTCATCGGCCGTGACGACGAGATCCGCCGCACCATGCAGGTGCTGGCGCGGCGTACCAAGAACAACCCTGTGCTCATCGGCGAGCCGGGCGTCGGCAAGACCGCGATTGCGGAAGGGCTGGCGCTGCGCATCGTCAATGGCGACGTGCCGGAATCGCTTGCCGACAAGAAGCTGCTGGCGCTGGACATGGGCGCGCTGATTGCGGGCGCGAAATATCGCGGCGAGTTCGAGGAGCGTCTGAAGGGGATCTTGCAGGAAGTGCAGGCGGACGAGGGGCAGGTGATCCTGTTCATCGACGAGATGCACACGCTTGTGGGGGCGGGCAAGGCGGACGGGGCGATGGACGCCTCCAACCTCCTGAAGCCTGCGCTGGCGCGCGGCGAGTTGCACTGCGTGGGCGCGACCACGCTCGATGAATATCGCAAGCACGTGGAAAAGGACGCCGCTCTGGCGCGCCGGTTCCAGCCGGTCTTCGTCAGCGAGCCGACGGTCGCCGACACGATTTCCATCCTGCGCGGGCTGAAGGAAAAGTACGAGCTGCATCACGGCGTCCGGATCGCGGATTCGGCGCTGGTCGCTGCCGCCACGCTTTCCAACCGCTACATCACCGACCGGTTCCTGCCGGACAAGGCGATCGATCTGGTCGACGAGGCGGGTTCGCGCGTCAGGATGCAGGTGGACAGCAAGCCGGAAGAACTGGACGAACTGGATCGGCGGATCATCCAGCTCAAGATCGAGCGGGAAGCCCTGAAGAAGGAAACGGATCAGGGCTCGCAGGACCGCCTGACGAAGCTGGAAGCCGAACTCGCCGATCTGGAAGAGGAATCTGCGGCCTTCACCGCCCGCTGGCAGGGTGAGAAGGAGAAGATCACCTCCGCGCAGAAGGTCAAGGAGCAGCTCGACCAGGCGCGCAGCGATCTGGAAAAGGCGCAGCGTGCGGGCGATCTGGCGAAGGCGGGTGAACTTGCCTACGGCATCATTCCGCGGCTGGAAAAGCAGATTGAGGACGCGGAAGCCTCAGAGGGTGCTGAAACGCCGGATGAACCTATGGTTCAGGAAGCGGTCACTGCCGACAACATCGCGCAGGTCGTCTCGCGCTGGACAGGCATTCCGGTCGACAAGATGCTTGAGGGCGAGAAGGACAAGCTGCTTCGTATGGAAGACGAGCTTGCCCGCCGCGTGGTCGGTCAGCAGGAGGCGGTCCATGCCGTTTCCACGGCCGTGCGCCGCGCACGTGCAGGCCTGCAGGATCCGAACCGGCCCATGGGTTCCTTCATGTTCCTCGGCCCCACCGGCGTGGGCAAGACGGAACTGACCAAGGCGCTGGCGGACTTCCTCTTCGACGACGAGGCAGCGATGGTGCGCATCGACATGTCGGAGTTCATGGAGAAACACTCCGTGGCCCGGCTGATCGGTGCGCCTCCGGGGTATGTCGGTTACGAGGAAGGCGGCTCGCTCACCGAGGCGGTCAGGCGTCGGCCCTATCAGGTCGTCCTGTTCGACGAAATCGAGAAGGCGCACCCGGATGTCTTCAACGTGTTGCTCCAGGTGCTCGACGACGGTCGCCTGACCGACGGTCAGGGCCGCACCGTGGACTTCCGCAACACGCTGATCATCATGACTTCGAACCTCGGTTCGGAATTCCTGGCGAACCAGCCCGAAGGGCAGGATTCCTCGGCGGTGCGCGAGCAGGTCATGACGGTCGTGCGCGGTCATTTCCGGCCCGAATTCCTCAACCGTCTGGACGAGATCATTCTCTTCCACCGGCTGCAGCGGGCCCAGATGGCGGCCATCGTGGATATCCAGCTCGTCTATCTGGAAAGGCTGCTGGAAGACCGCAAGATCGTTCTCGAACTGGATGCATCCGCCCGCACATGGCTGGCGGAGAAGGGGTATGACCCGGTCTATGGCGCAAGGCCGTTGAAGCGGGTGATCCAGAAGCAGGTGCAGGATCCGCTTGCGGAACGCATCCTTGCCGGAGATATCCGCGACGGCGATCGGGTGGATGTGACGGCGGGAGCCGACCGGTTGCTCTTCTCGCGGGCCGATGATCACTCCGAAGCGGTGGCGTAACAGCCGATCCGCATCTTGCTCGTGTTGCCATGATCAGGCGATGAAACGGAAAAAGGCGGCCCTCGGGGCCGCCTTTTTTGTTGCCTGATCTGTTGTGCCGGGTGTCTTTGCGCTTCGGGTCTGGCAGGTCAGCGCGAAGCGATCCGGTTGCTTTGTCCGCCGCCGCCGCGTTCCAGCAGGGCGTCGATGCGTTCGCGTTCGCGCTCGAAGTTGGCGAGCATCTCGCCGTCGAGCACACGACCGCGCGGGAGACGGACGCGGTTCGGATCCACGAATTTGTCGTTGATGCGAACTTCGTAGTGCACGTGCGGGCCGGTGGAGCGCCCGGTGGAGCCCACATAGCCGATGATCTGTCCCTGCTTGACGCGAACGCCGGGGGCAATGCCCTTGGCGATAGCCTGCTGGTGGCCATAGCCGGTCTCGTAGCCGTTGGCGTGGCGGATCAGGGTGAAGCGGCCATAGCCGGAAGCCCATCCTGCCTTTTCCACGATGCCGTCGCCGGTGGCGTAGATCGGCGTGCCGTAGGGCAGGGCCCAATCGACGCCGGTGTGGAAGCGGACGTAGCCGAGAATCGGATGCTTGCGCCTGCCATAGGGCGAGCTGAGACGCCCGCCGACCACCGGCTTGCGCATCAGGAACTTCTTCGCACTGCGGCCATTCTCGTCATAGAAATCGACCGCACCGTCGTCGGGGGTGCGGAAGCGATAGAAACGGTGTCGCTCGGTGCCGGTTGTCAGCGCGGTGTAGAGAACTTCCGGCGGCTGACCGTTCTGGGGCTTGTCGAGCGAGTAGAAGACCTCAAGCTGGTCGCCCGCCTTGACGCGGGCATTGTAGTCCACGTCGTAGGAGAAGATGTGGACCAGATCCTCGATCAGCGGTTCGGGCAGGTCGTTGTTCAGGCCCGTTTGATAGAGCGAATTGTAGAGCGACGGCGTCGGGCCGGAGATCATCATGCGGTCGGCGGCGGCGAAGGCGTCGGGCATCAACGTCGTCGGCGCAGCGGCAGCCACGTAAGTGCCTTCGTCGGAAAGCGCGACGGTGCCCTGATGGACCTGATCGACATAGAGCGACACGCGCTCCACGCGGAGGTCGCCGGACGCGTAATCCGGGCGCTTGCCGATCCGCACCCGCTGGCCCGGCTTCAGATCGCTGATGTTGAAGCGCTCGATGAACCTGTGGGCGATCGTGGCCGCCTCGTCTTCGGTGGCGTCGTTTTTCACCAGTACGTCATGGAGCGACGTTTCTTCACGAATCGGGACGATTCGCTCGTCCATGTCGGAATAGGCCGGGTTGTCGTCGGTCTTGGAAACGAAGGAGACGTTTTCCGCGGCGATGCGCACGGACAAATTGGAAAGTCCGGGGTTCTGGGCGAGACCGAAATCGAAGCGTCCCGGATCGACGACGGGGAGCGAGGCGACCTCGATCTTGTCGTCGGCAAGGAAGCGCCCTGAATCGCGTACCATGCGTTCGACGTCGGCCTCGCTGGGCGCGTCGGCGGTGTTGATCTCGACGGTGTTCACGGGGAAGTCGTGCACCGAGATCGTCACTTCACCTTCAACATGGGCTGCGTAAATGGAATCGCTGGCACTGCGGTCGGGCAGAACGTCATTGCCGGAGATCAGCTTCAGCGGATTGAACGGCGGGATCGAGGCGGAAAGCTCGTTGGAACGCTGCGTTTCCAGGGTCGCGTTGA